>DASXPH010000156.1:0-29308 GCA_036493735.1 Gemmatimonadaceae bacterium | reverse complement strand
GCAGTGACTGGGGCGAAGTCGTAACAAGGTAGCCGTAGGGGAACCTGCGGCTGGATCACCTCCTTAACGGATTGGTGAGTAAGTGCCGAAGGCATCCCGAGGGCCTCGCCCGACGGATCTGCTGTTCACACGGAAAACCGCTCTGATGTCGCGCCACCTCACGATACCTCACACTCGATTGCTCTACTTACAAAGCGCCCCGGGGTCTCCCCGGGGCGCTTTGTGTTTCTTCATAAGTAATGCTAGCCCAGTACCTCCAGTGCAGATAGAATGGTCGCGCCTGCTAGCGGACCGCGTCGCATCCCTTCCCCTACCGCGAGACTGGAGGCGTACGATGTCGACCCTCATCCACCCCTGCACGCACCTCATCACCTGCGAACCATGCTGTCCGGTGTACAGCTCGAGGGCGCTTGCCGATCTCGAGGCCTCGGTCGAGATGAGCCTCGTCGTTGTCACCGCCGACAACAGCCGGCAACGCTTCACCTATGCCCTGCCGCCTAACGCCGACGCCATCTTCCTCACCGACGCGGCCAAGGAAATGTTCCTGTGGCCCTACGCCCAGCGCAGCCGGAAGACGGACTGGCCCAAAGGCTACGACCGGACGAAGCACCCACCCCTCAACGGCGGAATCCTCGTCGAGCTCTGACGCTCCCCGCTGGCGCGGTCAGGGATTGTTGAGCAAACGCTGAAAGCGGACATCGGAGCGCAACGAGCGGAACCAGGGCAGTTGAGCGATGGCGGTCCGCTCGGCCGGCTGCGTACGGACATAGCTCTCGAGCAGCGCGAGAGCGCTGTCGCGCTGGCCGAGCAGCGTCCACGCGTAGGCCTCCTGTGGCGCGGCAGCACTCGGTGCACCTCCGGAGCGTTCGCCGGCGCGTGTCGAGATGATCACGGCGCGCGCGCTGTCACCCAGGCCGCTGCGCGCGAGCATCGCCGCAATGAAAAACCGCCCCGGCGGCCAGATGCCATTCACGTGCTCGAAGAGGCCATCGCGCTCCTCGAGCGCCAGTGACGCCCACGCACGGTCGAGATCCGCTCGTCCGCTGCCGGCGTACCCGAGCACGTTGAGCACACACGTGCCCATCACACGATCGTTCGGAAATCGCTGAACCCCCTGGTCGCACAGCGTGCGCGCCGAATCGTAGTGCTCCGCGCCGAGCTGGGCGATGATGAGTCGGTTCATCGAGGGAATCACGTCGTGTTGATAGGCATCGACGCTGATAGCTCGACGCGCCGCGGCCACGGCGCCGGCGTGATCGCCCTCGGACTGCAGAATCGCGCTGTAGGTGTACCAGGCCATCGCGAGGCTGGAGTCCTTCGACAAGGCGCTCCGGACATCGGCCTCGGCGCTGTCGCGCAAAGCCGGAGCGCCATTCGCGTGCTGCCGCTTGTCGTACCGGATCTGGCCGCGGACGGTCAGCGCCGTCGGGTCATTCGGGTCGTGCGCGAGCGCATGGGCTATGCGCGCGAGAGCCGAATCGAGAAAGATCGAACGCTCGGTGACGTCGCGCGATCGAGAGCGATTCAAGCTGACCGTCGCCAGGCCAATCCACGGCTCCGGCCACTTGGGATCGGCGCGGGTGGCGCGCAACAGCAGGGAGTCAGCCGCGACGTACGCCGCTCTCGACTCGTCAGGCACCGATAGGTAGTCCGCGTTTCGTCCCTCGTCGATGAAGGTCTGGGCACGCGCCCGAAGCAGCCACGCTTCCTCCGATGCCGTACCCGCTCGCCAGCGTTTGAGTTGGGCCTCGCGTCCGAGCCGCGCGAAGAGTCGGCCGGCGACGCGCTGCACTACGGAGTCGCGCAAGGCGAGCGTGGTGCCGCGCCTTGAATAGACGTCGAAGCTCTCGCGCTCGATGGCGCTGTCGTCCACGAGGCGGACGCGCAACCGAAGCGAGTCGGCGCTGCCTAACGGCTCGATGCGGCCGTAGACGAGCGTGCCGACGTCGAGCGCGCGGGACACATCGCCGGGAGCGGCGTCGGAAGCGAAGTGAGCCACGCCGGGCGCCGAGATGACGCTGATGTCGCCGGTCCGCAGCGCGGAGATGAGATCGCCGCTGATGGCGCGTGCCACTTCGCCAAGCTCTCCCATTCCGCGCGGGGCATCGAAGGGAAGCACGGCGACGCGAGTGGGGTCGTGACGCGCTGGCGTCACGCGTTCTTCGCGTGGACGGCGAGCTGTCACCAGAAGCCCGGTCGCGACAGCGAGAATGACGGCGCCGGCAACCCAGGGTGCGGCACGTCGGCGGACGGGCTTCGCGGAGAGGCTCTCGTGGTGATCGATCTGGTGGATCAGCGTTGCCGCGTCGCGCGGCCGGGCCGCCGGAACTTTCGCGAGCATCGTCTCGAGGAGCCGCGTTGCGCCCGGCGGAAGGTCCGGTCGGATGACGCGAATGGGCGGTGGCGGCTCCGTCATGTGGCGGGCGATGATCGCGCGCGCGGTGGGTCCGCTGAAGGGCGGAACGCCGGCGAGCATCTCGTAGAGGACGCACCCTAACGAGTAGATGTCGCTCCGGCCGTCGATGTGCTTGTCGGCTCCCGCCTGCTCGGGGCTCATGTAGGTCGGCGTGCCTAACGTGAGCCCCGTGCTCGTGACCGTGGTGAGGTCGGCGGCGCGCTCGATCGCTCGCGCGATGCCGAAGTCCGTGACGACAGCGCGGCCCGTCTCGCGCTCGATGAGAATGTTCTCCGGCTTGATGTCGCGGTGGACGATGTTCTGACCGTGCGCGTAGTCGAGCGCCTCGGCGACATCGTGGGCGATCGCAAGGGCGCGTTCGAGCGGCAGCTGCTGCTCGCGCTCGATGAGGGACCGAAGCGTCTCACCCTCGATGAACGGCATCGTGTAGTAGAGCAGCTCGTCGCCGGACTGACCGGCGCTGAGGACCGGCACGATGCGTGGGTGGTGGAGACTGATGGCGACCTGGATCTCGCGCCTGAACCGGTCCACATTGACACCGGCGGCGAGATCGGGCGCGAGCAGCTTCACGACGACGCGCCGCGCCGTCGCTGGATCGTCGGCGACGTAGACTTTCGCCATGCCGCCGCCACCGAGCTCTCGGCTCAGCCGGTAGCCCGCGCCGAGACTGGATTGAAGCAGCTCTCTCAGATCCGACATGCGCTGCTCCTGCGGCGATGTCGGGCCGAATCTACGAAAGCCGGCGCGCGACTGCCATAGAGGCGCTGTCCGTTGTCGGCCGGTGTGGTCGGCCGATGGCTATCGGACGATCGGGCGTCGCGGCGACCAGACTGGAGCGGTCATGAGTCTTTGCTAATCGGGTCAGCCTGGTGGAGGAGACGCCGCAGCTCGTCGGGTGTGGCGTCCTCCCAATTCTGGGGAATGACCGCCAACCGTCGCTTCTCGGTCGCGCTCTCGAAGACGAGCCAAGCGCGAGCGGCGCGGAAGACCTCGGAATGGGGCGCGAGCTGTGGCTCGCCGGGTCGGCCGAGAGCGGCCAGGGCGACATGGTCGTACACGTCCCATTGAACGCCGTCGGCGTCGGTGAATTGTCGTCGCGCCATCAGGGGTTCAGGCGAAGAAGGGAAGTAGTCATAGCAGGGGAAGTAACCGGCTGTTGGGGAAGGTCTTCGGGTTGAAGACGCGCATGCAAGTCGTTACGTTCCAAAACTCTGGGGCCTGTAGCTCAGGTGGTTAGAGCGCACGCCTGATAAGCGTGAGGTCCGAGGTTCAACTCCTCGCAGGCCCATCACAACTTAGCCCGCCAATGGCGGGCTTTTTTGTTGTCCGTGCCTACCGCTCGTGCCTACCTCGTGGATTCCATGGCTAGACGGGAGTAGACCATAACGTTCGCTACGTTTGTCGGTGAATCGTGCTGTTCAATTGGCGTTGCCACTAATACAGATCTATGGACGAGACGCGACTATACCTCAGCGTCGCCGAGTTCGGCGCGGACCCTTCCGTCGTGACGGAGTTCTTGGGCCTCAAGCCGACGTTCGCCGCCGCGGCGGGCGAGCCACTCCCGCATCGTCCAGCGATGCGGCGGAAGCACGGGCGATGGGAGTTCGGGAGCCCGCTCGCTGTCACCGAGTCAGTTGCGGCGCACCTCGTTGCGCTGCTACCGATGCTAGAGCAGCGCGCCGAGCTGATTCGTGCGCTGCACTCGAAGTATGCGGCGCTCCTTCAGTGCGTGATCTATGTTCGCGAGGGCCGCAACCCTGGATTCGATTTGCCGGGTGAACTGTTGGCGCGAGTGGCAGCGCTCGGCCTCTCCCTCGACTTCGACATCTATTGTCTGGGTAGTGAGGAACCGCCGACGTAGGTCACACTAGGCGGTGGATGATTCAATAAGACGAGGCTGTCGTCACTACCTCAGCGTACCTCCAAAGGAGAAGGGACGCAGTGAGTGACACGTTGGAAGACCTCAAGGCAGAGCTCCGGTCGTTGACCGTTGAGGAGCTCGCAGAAGTGACTGGCATCGAGCCGTGGCGCATCTACCAGATGGTCAAGAAGGCTGATGCACCACCCAGCTTCAAAGTGGGAAAGACGTACCGTTTCCCAGTTGCCGGAGTTCGGAAGTGGTTCGCGAAGCGCACCGGCGCTGAATGAAGGAGAGCCCGCCAAGCAGGTCGGCGGGCTCTCTGTGATGCTCAGCGGTGGGAAGCAATTATTTCATCCAACATCGGCTGCACTAGGTGGCTAATGCGCTTCTCTCCCAATCGATTGGGCACGCGCAACCAGAGCACCGTTTCGTGACCCGGACCGGTCACGTAGATCTGCGTCATGTCCGCTGGCTCGTTCGTGATGAATCCATCAGCAGGCGCCATCGGCGAGGAGTTAGCGGGCCGCACATCGACATTGTACCCGGACGGGGCGTGAAGTAACTGAGTGACGCTAGGCATGGTAGTTCTCCGATTGTGCGCGGACTCCCTGACCGTTCGCGCAGGTCATGACTCGAATGGTTAGGGCCAACGCCAGTCGAGTCAACCCATTGCTGCCGTATTTTCAAGAATGGAATGCAAACGGTGTCACCGCTCCACGTCTGAGGTGCACCTCTGGGACGATTTGTGCACACGCTGCGTCGCCGATGATCCGAGTCTCTACTATTCGACCCGGTACCTTGGGCACGTTGAGGAGCGCCTAACCGCGGCGCTTGAGTACTTGCGTTCGGTTCAGGACATTGGCGACGACCGCCTTTCTAATCCGACGAAAGGAAGATCTCGCCGAAACGCTGCACGGTCGGCGGTAGAGAGCCTTCAGCAAACCAGAGCACTTATCCGAGCTGTCCTTATCGGCAGAGGTGAAGTCAAACCGACCGTGGAGGAAAGCCTCGATAGAGCGTTCCCGAACGCGAAGAACAACGAAATCGTTGAGTGGGAGGGGAAGCGTTTCCGCCATAAGTGGATTCACGAAGGCATGGATCGCAGTGGTCGCAACATGTGGCGCCGTGAGTGGGCAGCGCTGGATGATCCGAAGTAACGTCAAACAATGAGCCTGCCCTGGATCTCCTCCCGAGCGGGCTTTCGTCAATCTGCGTCGAAGCCGAGGTTGAGGCGCATGAGTTCCTCATCGACCTCGTCAGGCCGACCGCGTAATAGCGGCACCTGTGTGTCGCGCCTTTCGTGGAAATGCTTTAGCAAACGCTCAAGAAAGAAGTCAACCAGCTTGTCGGATGTGAGTGGTTCCTTTCCCTCCTTAAGTTCCCACACGACCCTGTCGGCGTAGTTAATCGTAGGAGTAACTGACCAACCGCCAAGGTCACGAGGGCCGCCGAACCATCCTGAGTAACTGAAGTACCCGCCCCACTCTTTGACCAGCAACGAGGCGGAGGTCAGGGCCTTCCGACGAATCACCGGTGTGACGCCGCACCAGTTCGTGCTGCGCGCGCGGCTCCGTCTAGCCGCCGCCGAGCTCACGACGACGGACGCGAAGGTGATCGACGTCGCCTTGACGAGCGGGTTCGGCGACCTGTCGAACTTCAATCACGCCTTTCGCCACGAGTTTGGCATCACGCCGAGCGCGTACCGGTCGCACGTGCGCCCGTAGCCGTCGGCGACGTCACCTTCGCGGGGTCAGAAGGAGGCGCAGCACGATGAGGAAGAGGTAGTCGCGGTTGCGGTGTGGGTGTGGGCGAAGGAGACCGCGCCTGCGCGCGCACAGGCCGCTCTGTTTTTGATCCACACGCACCCTTAGCGCGCCGAGATCACGCCATATCATGTCGAGTCGTACCCTCCGCGCTCGGAGAGGTACCCTCGCGCTCCGAGTCGTACTGTACGCGAGTTCCGACGACCTTGCAGGCCTTCCCGGTTCACTGTCAGGGCTCCGAGACGACCTTGCCGGCGATTTCACCTTGTTGTCACCGCTTCGAGGAGACGCTGCGTCGGCTCCCGACGACCTTGCAGGCCCTCCGAGCAGAGCATGCGCGCCTTCGAGACGAACTTGCTCGGCTCGCCGAGGAGGTCGCACTTCGGTTCACATCAAGTGACGAGGCATTTCGGCGAGGTGACGGCACTTCGAGACGACCCGCAGGCCGCCAGAGATTAGGTTGTCGGCGTCGGAGACTCGCTGTCACCGGCCGGAGTCCACCTGGTCGCGTTCGGAGCAACGGTGTTGTCGCTGTCACCTGTGGCGACGCCTGGCGCATCTGGTGCTTTCCGCGGATGCCGCGCGATAATAAGCAAATGCGAACCCCAATCTCCACGCTGGCGACGGCACGAGTCGGCGTCATCGCCGCTGTGCTCCTGTCTGTCGCCGTGCCCCTCCTGGCCCAGGAAAGCACGTGCAACGAGCCCGCGAAAGATCCCATCGTCAATCTCGAGACGCCCGGTCGCCCATTCGAGCCCGTCGTCACCGGTGACGGATGCTGGATCTTCGTGACGCTACTCCCGCGTCAGGGCGGAGACGGCGGCAGCGTGGCGGTCGTGCATCGCTCGGGAGGATCGCTGACCGTTGCGCGTACGGTCGCCATCAAGGGTAATCCCACCGGCGCCGTGCTCACCCACGATGACAAGCTGCTCATCGTCGCCGATGGCGGCTACCTGGCGTTTCTGGACGCCGCTCGCCTGCGGTCGGGCGACGGCGATCCGGTGCTGGGCTACATCGGCGACGGCTCCCCGATTGGTTTCATCTATGCTAATGTCTCCGCCGACGACCGGTATCTCTTCGCCTCGGCCGAGCGTGGAGCGGCGATTCTCGTCGTGGATCTCGCCCAGGCGCGCGCCGACGGCTTCCAGGGCCGCGGTGGCGTTGCGCGACTCGACGTCGGCAACGCGCCGATCTCCGTCACGCTTTCGCTAGATGGGCGTTTTCTCTACACGACGAGTGAAGTCGGGATACCAGCGTGGAACTGGCCGCGCTCCTGTCAGCCCGAAAACCCGAATGGTCGCGGCAAGCTACCGTACCATCCGCAGGGCGCGATCATCGTCTTCGACGTCGCTCGGACGGTGGCGGATCCCACGCACGCGGCCCTGTCGCGCGTTCCCGCGGGGTGCAGCCCGGTTCGGCTCGTGCTCTCGCCCGCGGGCGACGTCGCCTACGTTAGCTCGCGCGGCGACAACACGCTGGAAGCGTTCGACGCCCAGCGTCTCGTGAGCGACACGGCGCACGCATTACTCGGGAAAGTGGAGGTCGGTATCGCACCGGTCGGCGTCGCGGTGATCGACAGCGGCGCACGCGTCGTGGTGACGAGCTCGAACCGCTTCGGCGGCGGGATTGGTGATCGACAGCCGCTCGCGGTCGTCGATGCCGCTAAGCTGCGGACCGGAGCTCAGGCGCTCATTGGCACCATTCCGGCGGGCGCCTTTCCGCGCGAGCTTCGCACGACCGCGGACGGCCGCACGCTCTTCGTGACCAACTTTGCATCACAAGAGCTGGAGATGATCGATCTCGCTCGAGCACCGATTCGTCGCTAGCGGAGCCACCCCGCCTAACGCCAACTCTCGACTCCTGGCTGAACCTCGATATGAACTCTCGACGTCAATTTCTCATCCAGGCGCCCGTCGCTCTGCTCGGCGCCGTCGCTGCCTGTCGCGCGGAGGAGCAGAAGCCGGGCGCCGGCGGGACGACCGCCGCGACGCCGACGCCGGGTGCGCCGCCGGCCTTCAATACCGCGCCACCCGTCGGCCCTGAGGTCTCGACCACCACCTTCGCCGAAGCCGAGAAGCTTGCGCAAGTCTCGATGACCCAGGCGCAGCGTCAGATGATGGCGACGAGCTGGCGCACCTCGATGGCTGCTCTGCTCGAGCGGCGAACCGGCCCACGGAAGATTGCCCTCGAGCCGACGCTCGCCCCGGCCACGCGCTGGGAGCCGGCCTCGATCTCCGGCGCCGGGAGTGGGCCGACGCTTGCTGGCGAGGCGAAAGGATCGACGCGCGATCGGTTTGTTCGGAGCGCTACCGATCCTGGCCCGCTGCCAACGAACGACGCCGACATCGCCTACGCGCCCGTCACTCAGCTCGCGCGATGGATGGAGACGCGGAAGCTCACCTCCACTCGCCTGACACAGATCTACCTCGATCGCATCCAGCGCTACGACGACAAGCTGCGGTGCGTCATCACGGTCACTCGAGATGCGGCGCTCGCCCAGGCCAAGCAGGCCGACGCCGAGATTGCGGCGGGAAGATATCGCGGGCCGCTGCACGGAATGCCCTACGGCGTAAAAGACCTGCTCGACACGGCCGGCATTCCAACGACCTACGGCGCCGAGCCATTCCAGCATCGCGTGCCTAACGCTGATGCGGCGGTCGTGGCGCGGCTCAAGGCCGCGGGGGCGGTGCTCATCGCGAAGTTGAGCATGGGCGCGCTCGCGCTCAACGATATATGGTTTGGCGGTCAGACGATGAATCCCTGGCTGCTCGAGGAAGGCGCGTCGGGATCGAGCGCAGGTCCCGGAGCAGCGACGGCCGCCGGGTTGGTTGCGTTCTCGATAGGCAGCGAGACCGGCGGAAGCATCGTGAGCCCCAGCATGCGCTGTGGCGTCACCGGCCTTCGGCCGACATATGGCCGCGTGCCGCGCACCGGCGCGATGACGCTCTGCTGGTCGTTGGACAAGCTCGGACCAATGACGCGCCGCGTCGAAGACGCGATGCTCGTGCTGCACGCAGTCATGGGCCCCGACGCGGGCGACGTCGCGAGTGTGGCGGCGCCGCTCGATTTCGACGCCGGCGCGCCAGTCAAAGGACTTCGCGTAGGCTACATCGAAAGCTGGATGAAGGAAGCACCGGCAACCGACGTAGACCGCACGACGCTCGAGACGACGCGAAAGCTCGGCATGGTGCCGACGCCCGTTACGCTCGCCGACTGGCCTTACGATTCGCTCAACCTGATCCTCTTCGCCGAAGCCGCGGCGGCGTTCGAGGAGCTGACGCTGACCGGACAGGCCGATCAACTGAAGGCGCAGGTGCCCGACGCGTGGCCAAATCTCTTTCGGGAGGCGCGCTTTCTCTCGGCCGTCGATTTCGTGCAGGCGGATCGTTTGCGGCGGAAAGTGGCCGGCGAGATGGCGCGTGTGATGTCGCAGGTGGACCTCCTGCTCGTTCCATCGCTTCGCGACGAGATGCTCGTGATCTCGAATAACACTGGTCATCCGTCGCTCACCCTGCGGACAGGTTTCGTCGAAGTGTCCGAGGCGCGCAGCGACTGGGCGCCCGACCCGGCGCATCCGTTACCCAAGTTCTCACCGCCGCGGCGAGTGCCACACGGCGTGACGCTGATCGGTCAGTTGTTCAGTGAGGGAACGATCGCGCGTGCGGGGCTTGCGCTCGAGCGATCGCTCAATGTTGCCCGCGAGCGGCCGCCGGGATTCGCGGGATGAATGACGCGGGTCCGCCATCGCGACGTTGCCGCTGAGAATTCAGCACACGTCAAACACTCAACGGCGGCCTGCTTGACAAGTTTGCCTGGCAGCGGTAAAACAAGCCTTAGCTAGGCTTCCTCACCACACACGCCTCGCGCGGAGCAGCGCGGCGTCCCCGAATTTGAAAGCCCTCCTACTCGTGAGGGGAGAGCGCGCGTCGTTCGCGGCGCTCCTCGAGCGTCATTGTTTCGCGCGTCCATGGGCGCCATCGTGCGAGTCGCGCTTCGGTCTTCGAGAAAATGCATAGTGACGTTCGCACCGGACGCCGCGGTTGTAACACCGTGTGACACCCATACAAGTCGTTAACGGTGAGGCGTCGCAAGGCAGCGGCGCTTCCTCGAGATGTTTGTGAGGCAACCGTGACCTCACGATAAAGAATCCTCGATGTGTTCTTGACAACCCTTTTCCCGGGCCGTAATAGAGGGCGTCACAAACCGGCCACTCGGCCGGCGTTATTTGTAAGTGCTGTGAAGCAGTGAATTCGGCAAGCCAGCTTCCTCGTTAGGGAGGACCCCACGCGGCTGCACCGGTCTTTCGCTTTTCGGCTGTGCCTCACGCTCTCGCTCGTCCCGGCCACCATTTTTGGTCAAGCCGTGGGCGCGAGTGGCGCGTCCGCATCCGATCCCACTTACTTGGTCATCCGCGCGGACGACGGCGGCATGAGCCACAGCGTCAACATGGCGCTCGAGCGGCTCATGCAGAGCGGCATGCCGCTCTCGGTGTCGGTGATGTTTCCGACGCCATGGTACCAGGAGACGGTGGAGATCCTGAAGCGGCATCCCGAGGTCTCCGTCGGCATTCACCTAACGCTCAACTCGGAGTGGAAGAACTACCGCTGGGGGCCGGTGTCCGGCCGCTCGGCCGTGCCGTCGCTCGTCGACGACGAGGGATACTTCTTCGCGAGCTCCGAAGAGCTGCATGAGCATCACCCTAATATCAACGAAGTGGAGCGTGAGCTGCGCGCGCAGATCGAGCGCGCAAAGCGGAGTGGACTCCGGATCGACTATGTGGATCCTCACATGGGAACGGCGACCCGCTATCCGGAGTTTCGCGAGCTCACCGAGCGCCTCGCCCGCGAGTACCACCTGGCAGTATCGGGCTATTTCGCCGAGAATCGAGGAAATCCTCAATACGATGCCGCGCCGGCAGCGAAGACGGACAGCCTGCTGGCGTTCGTGTCTCGGCTGGTGCCGGGCGTGAATCTCGTCGTCACGCACGTCGGCATCGACAACGAGGAGCTGGGGGCACTCCTCGATATGAATACCGATGGCGGACTACCCGAGATGAGCAAGAATCGGCAGGGTGAGCTCGACGCCATCACGTCCCAGCGCTTTCGCGACGCAGTGAAAGCGCGCAATGTCCAGCTGATCAATTATCGCCAGTTGATCGAGTTGCAGGGCCTGCAGTCCATGCGACGACCGGTTTCATAACGTCACACGTTGCAAACGGGGAGGATTGCCATGGAGAAGAGGCTGCCGGGTAAGCAGTCGTACTTGAGGAACATCGCTCGCGCGATCCGCGTGTTAGGCCTCGGCCTGCTCATCGGATTCGCAGTGAGCGGTACGGCACGGGGTCAGACAGTGTCGGTCACCGGGAAAGTGACCAACGCGGCCGGGCAGCCACTGCGTGGCGTGTCGGTGCACGTGTCCGGGACGACATCACGCGTACTCACGGACGCGAATGGGCGGTATACGATATCCGCTCCGTCGAACGGCATTCTCGACTTCACGTTGCTTGGCCAGCGAGGCGTTCAGGAGACGATCGCCGGCCGCTCGACGATCGATGTCAATATGGCGCCGATCGCGTTCCTCGAGGAAATGGTCGTGACGGCGTACGGTCAGGAGCGACGCGCCGACATCACCGGCGCCGTCGCGGGCGCCAATCAGGCAACGATCGAGAAGGAGACTGGAGCCAGCGTGCTCCAGCGACTCGATGTCAGCGTGCCGGGCGTCACCGTGAACTCGAGTGGCTCACCGGGTTCGCGCAGCACCGTCCGCATTCGCGGCATCAGCTCGTTCCAGAACAACGATCCGCTCTACATCGTCGACGGCGTGCCGGTTCAGGATTCGTATGTGAACTTCCTGAACCCTGATGACATTACGTCGATCCAGGTTCTGAAGGATGCCTCGGCGGCGTCGATTTACGGATCACGTGCAAGCAATGGCGTCATCATCATCGAGACGACGAAGAAGGGGGTCAACGGTCCGCCCAAGGCGACGTTGCGCATTCGCAGTGGCTACGCGCAGCCCGTCAAAGGCCTCGATGACATTCTGATCACCAATTCGATGGATTACTTCCAGGTCGTGAAGGCGGCGTACACGAACGCCGGTCTTCCGATCCCGACGAACATCTACGGCGATCCGAACAACCCATCGATACCGAAGTACATCTTCGCCGATCCGACGACGAGTCCGGTGAAGAACTCGTTCGGTCAGATCACGGGCGCGAACACGAGCTCGTACTCGTATCCCACCGCGCTGATCATGCCCGGGAGCGCGGGCACGGACTGGTGGAAGCAGGTCTTCGGAAAGGCGCCGCTCGGCGACTACAACCTCGACGTTTCGGGCGGCGGCGACGACAACGCGTACAACGTGTCGTTCAACTATTACGACCAGAGCGGAACGGCGATCTACAACTACTACAAGCGCGGCAGCGTGCGGGCGAACACGAACTTCACCCGCGGCAAGTTGAATTTCGGCGAGAACGCGGCGCTGTCGATCGAGAACAACGTCGGCTTCCTACAGGACGACTCTCAGGGCGAGGGCGGCATTTTGGGCAAGAACATCATGCTGCAGCCGGTGATTCCCGTTCGCGACATCCTCGGCAATTTCGCCGGTCCAAAGGCGACGACGCTCGGCAACTCCACGAATCCGGTGAAGGTCGCCTACGACAACCGCGATAACATCAGTCGAAATAGTCGCGTCTTCGGCAACGTCTTTGGGGCTTTCGCGGCGCGGCCGGATCTGAACCTGAAGAGCAGCCTGGGATTCAACGTCGGTCAGGGACAAGCCTCTTACTACTCGGGCCCATCCCCGGAAGTCGCCGAGGCCACGTTCAGCAACGGGCTCAGTGACAACGAGAACACCTTCCTGGAGTGGACGTGGAGTAACACCGCGACGTTCAACCACAAGTTCTGGGACAAACACAGCGTCACGTGGCTCGTCGGCCAGGAGGCCAACTCGACCTGGGCCCACTACCTCAGCGGAGGCATCAATAATCTGTTGAACATCGACCCGAGCTCGCGCTACATCCAGGACGCGCTCGGCGATGCCAGCTCGAAGACGGTCGGCAGCAGCGGAACGCAGACCGCGCTGCTCTCGCTGTTCACGAAGCTGGATTACAACTACTCCGACAAGTACATCGCGAGCTTCACGGTGCGTCGCGACGGTTCGTCGAACCTGGCACCGGGCCACCAGTGGGGCACGTTCCCGGCGTTCGGCCTCGGCTGGCGGGTGACCAAGGAGCCTTTCCTCCAGGGCAACCATGTCCTGTCGGACCTGATGCTTCGCTTCGGTTGGGGCGTCACGGGCAACCAGCTCATTCCGGCCGGTCGCATCGTCGCCCAGTTCGGCGGCAGCCAGGGCGATACCTATTACGACATCGGCGGCAAGGGCTCGAACATCGTCTCCGGCTTCCGGCAAACGTCGTTAGGCAACCCGAACCTGAAGTGGGAAGAAGACCGATCGGTCAACTATGGCGCCGACGCGCAGTTGTTCGACGGCATGCTCAACACGGTGCTGGACATCTACAACCGCCAGTCGAACAACCTCCTCTTCAACCCGGCGATCCCGGGAACGGCGGGCATCGCTGCTCCGCCGATCGTGAACGTCGGCAAGGTGAGGAATGCCGGCTTCGATTTCTCCGTCGGGCATAACAGCGCCGACTGGAGCATGACGCTCACCGGTGGTCACTACAAGAACAAGATCCTGTTCATCTCGGACGATCAGAATTCCTTCATCGGCCCGTATGCGACGCGTTACGGCAACCAGGTCATCAACATGGTTGGCCAGCCGATCGGCGCATTCTACGGCTACGTCGCCAACGGTTACATCCACGACGCCGCCGATTCCGTGGCACACACGGCCGACAAGGTGACGGGTAAGTGCACCGCGTCCTGCCAGCCCTTCGCCGCGCCCGGCGCGCTCAAGTTCAAGGACCTCAACGGCGACGGGCAGATTACCGACGCTGACCGCGCGATCATCGGTAGCCCTGATCCGAAGTTCACGGGTGGGCTGGATATCGGCTATCGGCGCGGAAACTGGGACTTCAGCGCCACGATCTTTGGTTCGTACGGCAACAAGATCTTCGAGAACCAGATGGAGTGGTACGTGTTCAGAGAGTTCGAAACGAACGTCCGCAAGGACCTGCTGGCGAACTCCTGGACGCCGACGAATCAGAACGCGAAGTATCCGCGCGTCAACCAGAACGACAACTTCAGCCAGCAGATCAGCAGCTTCTACGTGAAGGACGGGTCGTACACGCGGCTGCGCAATCTGCAGATCGGGTACAACATTCCGGCGCGGTTCGTTCGCTGGGTCGCATCGGAGCGGGTGTACGTGCAGGGCGAGAACCTGTTCACGATTACGGGCTACCAGGGCCTCGATCCGTCACTGCCAGCGCAGTCCGTGTTCGGTGCTGCCGGCGACCTCCGCGACCAGTATCGCGGCGTCGACATCGGTGCGTATCCGACGAATAAGATGTTCAGCATTGGGTTCGTGACCTCGTTCTAACCAACCGCCTACTCGAGGGAAGCGGAGACGATGAAAATCGCATCAAAGCATCCACTACTCGTCGGGACAGCGGTCCTGACGTTGGTATCGCTGGGGCTCTACGGCTGTAAGAATTTTCTTACTGACGCGTCGAAGCCCCAAGGAACTTTGGATCAGAGCACGCTCGCGAACGCGGCTGGTGTGGAGGGCACGCTGATCGCGGCCTATCGCACACTGGATTGCACGACTGCCACATCCAACGACTGGGGCTGTGCCGCCAGCAATTGGGTTTGGGGGACAGTCGCCGCCGACGAGTCGTACAAGGGCTCGACGCTAGACGATCAGCCGCCGATCAACGATGTCGAGGGCTATCACTGGGGGACGGCGAACGCGTCGAGCTATCTCGACACGAAATGGAAGAACGTGTACGAGGGCATAAACCGGGCGAACGCCACGCTGCGATTACTCAAGCAGGTTCAGGCCTCCAGCCCCGGAGCGCTCAGCGCTGCCGACGCCAGTAGTATCGCCGGTGAAGCGGAGTTTCTCCGGGCACACTACCATTTCGAGGCCTATCGCATGTGGGGAGGGATCCCGTACTACCGTGAGGATGACACTGATTTCCGCAAGCCAAACCTCACGGCAGCTAACGTCCCGGCGGAGATTCTCAAGGATCTCGATGACGCCATCGCCAAGCTACCGGCGACGGCGCGCAACGGAGAAAAGGGCCGTGCGACGTCCTGGACGGCAAAGGCGTACAAGGGTCGCGTGCTCATGTACACCGGTCAGTATGCGCTCGCCATTCCGATTTTCGAGGCCGTGGTGGCCAGTAAGGTGTACGGTCTCATGCCCAGCTTTGACGAGGTCTGGACTGGCATCGGGGCATTTCGAAATGGGCCGGAAGAGATCTTCTCATATCAGGCGTCGGTGAACGACGGCGAGCCTGGCGGCAACAACGGCAACTACGGCGAGCGGTTGAACTTCCCGTACTCGGGAAGTCATTTCGGCTGCTGCGGCTTCAATCAGCCGTCGCAGAACCTCGTCAACTTCTTCAAGACGGACGCCGCGACGGGACTTCCGGCCAACATGGTGGACTCGACGACGTGGAATGTCGACAACGCCAATCTGGACGGGCATCGGAAGACGGTACCCATTGATCCGCGGCTCGACTACACGGTCGGTCGCGATAGCGTCCCTTACAAGGATTGGGGCTTCTTCAGCCTCTCTAACGGGTGGGTACGTGACGTTGCCAATGGTGGTCCGTACGCCCCGAAGAAGAACGCGCAGGAGAAGGTGAGCGGCGCCGAATCCACGTCCGCTGGCTGGCAGCCGACGCAAGAGAACTCGGTGCACATCCACCTGTACCGCTACGCCGATATGCTCCTCATGCTGGCTGAGGCGTATGTCGAAGCGGGTCGTCTCGCCGAGGCAACGGCGATCGTCAATCAGGTTCGTGATCGAGCCGCGGCGAAGGTCCAGGGCTGCGGCGATGCCTCGGTGGTCGCATTCTATGGTGCGGCGAATTGCCCGAACGGCGCGTCGCTAACGTGGGCGATGCCGGCGATGGCGGCTGGAAAGACTTCGCTGCAGACGCCGTGGGCGTTGTACAACATCGGTGAATATCCTGTCTTTGCTAACCAGGCGTATGCGCGTGAAGCCGTTCGCACCGAGCGGCGGCTCGAGCTCGCGATGGAAGGACAGCGCATGTTCGACCTTCGCCGTTACGGGTTCGCGTATGCCGCCGCGAGAATCAATGGCTTTGTCAACGGCGAGGGCGGCGGCGCAGAGAAGAACCGCCGGCTCTTCCTGGCCGCGGCCGAGCCTTTCCTGCAGAAGCACATGTGGTATCCGATTCCGACCGCTCAGATCGATCTGAGCAAGGTTGGCGGCACGCCGAAGCTGACGCAGAACACGGGCTGGTAAGTTTTTCGCTCGTAGAGAAAGGGGCCAAGGCCTTAAAGCCTTGGCCCTTTTTCTACGCGCGGTCAGTGCACTCCGGCTCGTCCGCGGCTATTCCTGATTGCGAATACCTGTAACGAATCGCCAGTGTTGGCGACGAGGAGCGCTTTTCCGTTCGGCGTGTTGATCAACGCCAAGCCCGAAACATTCAGCGGCGCGAGAAAGCCGCTTTCCCGCGGCGAGACCGGCGTGAACTGACCCTTGCCGTTGCCCCTCAGCCAGAGGCCGTTCCCCGCATCGGCGCGCGGCGTATTGGGTTCGGCGTCGAAGAGATTCCCGCCGATAATGAGGTCGAGATTGCCGTCGCCATCCGCGTCCTGAGCGAGTATAGACTTGATCGGCGAGATCTGCGCCGCGTTCGGGAGTGCGCTTGCCTTGAACACGCCGCCGCCCTCGTTATGCAGGTAGACACTCGCGAAGGTGTCTGCCTGATAGTGAAGCGCCTGCTCCAGCTGGTTCGGCGTCAATAGCTGACGTATGGATGCATTGGCGAAGGCACCGTACGTTGGGAACGCGAGACCCAGGGTGTAGATCTCGCGCCCTAACGGCGAATAGCCTCCCGTCGGATACTCGGTGCCGTTAATCACCTTCGTGAGGATGACATCGGTCCGCCTGCCGCCGGTGAGATCCGCCGCGTAGACACCGAAGAGGCTGTCCTTTGAAGTCGTGTAGGTGTAGTTCAAACCGAGATTGCCGGCGACGAGATCGGGACGTCCGTCGTGATCGACGTCGCCGACGGCGAGGCTGAACCACCAGCCGCGCGTCGGTGGAAGTCCCGTATGCGAGGTGACATTCGTGAATCGCTTGCCGTCGTTGTGAAAGAATTGGATCGGCATCCACTCTCCGACCGTCACCAGATCGAGTCGTCCATCGCCGTCGAAATCGGTCCAGACGGCATCGGTGATCATGCCACCGGGATGCACCAGCTCAGGCGCCACCTGTTCCGTCACGTCGGTGAAGTGGCCACCGTCGTTCCGCAGGATGTAGCTCCTGGTGGGGTAGGGATAGCTGCTCGGCGTTAGGCGTCCGCCGACGAACATATCAGGCTTCCCGTCGCCATTGAAGTCGCCGACGCGCACAACCCCCTTGCTGGCCAACATCGGCGGCAGGGCCTGAGGATCCCGCTCGAAGCGCCCACCGCCCTTGTTGATGTAGAGGCGATCCTGCAGCAGCGGAGACTCTGGCGTCAACGCATAGCCACCGCTCGCCACGTATAGATCCGGCAGCCCGTCACCGTTTGCGTCGAAGAAAACGGCTGCCCAATCCTCGTACCCCTTGTCGGCTTCCCACGGCTCACCTGCAGCAGCTTCCACGAAGCTGCCGTCCTTCTGTTGCAGGAAGAGCTTCCTCGGCGTGCCGGCGCTGCCGCCAATGAAGACATCATCGAGGCCGTCGCCATTGACGTCTGCCACGGCCACGGGCGGCCCGTGTCGCGAGAGCATGTATGGCAAGAGCGGTTGGACGGAGTAATCGATCGAGTGGTCGGACGGTTGCTTGTACGCGATTGCGTGCGCGGCGTCCGCGGCCGCGAAAATCGGTGGTTGTGTCGCGGCCGCGGGGCGCCGCCCGGTCGCCTGCGCCTGCCTAACGACTATCTCGCGATCGACGGCAACGTGGGTCAATTGCTGATACCGGCCGTCGGGCCACGCAACGTCCAGGCTGTCGACGACCGTGGCTGCACCGAGACCAAAGTGCGGGCGGTCGTCCACGCTCGACATGAAGCCGCGAGATACCGTCTGGTAGATGTACTGCTTGTGCCCACCCGCGAAGACGCTGATGGTCGCGCCGATACCGCGTCGGTTCGGAGGGTCACCGTCGAGGCGAACGCGGAGATAATGATGCGACTCGTCGCGAGGGAGCACATTCTTGTAAATGAATGCCGGCGCGTCGATGTTGTTCACGACGAGGTCGAGCCGGCCGTCGTTATCGAGATCGGCATACGCGGCCCCGTACGAAAAGCTCGGCTGCTTCATGCCCCACGCTTCGCTCTTGTCGCGGAAGGTCAGGTCGCCATTGTTGCGGAACACATAATTCGGCAAGCTGATCCCGGGCAGCTGCTTCAGAAGTGCGCGCGCGCGCGCCGTGTCACCATGGCGCAACGCAGCGACTGCCGCGCTAGCATAATCGAGGTCGTTGACCCCCTTCGGATAGCCATTGCCGATGAAGATGTCCTTGTAGCCATCGTTGTCGAAGTCGGCAAAGAGGGCGCTCCAACTCCAGTCGGTTGCCGAGACACCGCCGAGGCGCGCGATCTCGCTGAAGAACGGTGCCTGGCCGGAGCTCGGCGCGTGGCCGTCCGGCGTGACGCCGACGTTCAATTGCAGCGAATTCTGGGTATAGTCGTCACGAAATCCCCGACTCCGCGTGTCGAGAAGATTGCCGTACGTCATGAAGCCGCTCATCCGCTTGCGATGACTCGGGTCCTGCGGCAGCATGTCAACCTGGAGAATGTCGGCCCAGCCGTCGTTGTTGAAATCAGCGGCATCGACGCCCATGCCCGCCTGGCTCGTGTGACGCAGCGACCGAGCAGCAGTGTTCGTGAACGTTCCGTTGCCGTTGTTGATGTACAGCACGTCGTTAGGCGGCCCGTCGTTCGACACGTAGATATCAGGCCAGCCATCACCATTGAAGTCACTCACTACTACGCCCAGGCCGTATCCCGGGTCCTGGAGGATGCCGGCCTCCTTCGAGACGTTGGTAAACGTGCCGTTGCAGTTGTTGCGATAGAGCTCGTTATAGCTGCCGGGCGTCGTTGCGCGTAGCCCGGTCGGCTGGCTGGTGACGCCGCGCGAGAAATCCTGGGGTGAGTTGTTGAGGAGGAAGAGATCGAGGCAGCCGTCGCCGTTGTAATCCAGCCACGCGGCCTGCGTCGTGAAGTTCGTGTCGGCGATGCCGTACTTCGCGGCGGACTCGGTGAAGGTCCGGTTTCCGTTGTTGATGAAGAGAAGGTTCGCCCGGTCCGCACCCTTGGACCATTGAGGGCCCGACACGGAGACGTAGATGTCGAGGTAGCCATCGTTGTTGATGTCCACCATCGACACGCCCGTTGCCCAACGAGTCGTCTTGACGCCAGCGTGCTCGGTGATGTCCTCGAAGTGCATGTTCCCCCTGTTGAGGTACAGGCGACTCGAGACCTGATTGCCGGCGAAAAAGATGTCCGGGAGTCCGTCGTTATCGATGTCTCCAACCGCGACGCCCGCACCGTTGTAGATGTAGACATCCGTCTGGACACTCAGCGAGTCACTGGTCGTGATCGTGTTCGCGAACGTCACGCCGGTGCGCGATGGGCTCAAGAGCTCGAAGACGGGTTGGTCGCGCTTGGCGAACTTGCAGCTGGTTACCAGAGCAAGCAACACGACAATAAACCGCGGAGGACGCGGAGTGCGCGGAGGGACGCGGAGGAGGACAATGGCGCCATTGTCCTCCTACGCGCCCTCCGTGCACTCCGCGTCCTCCGCGGTCAAAGAATTGGCTTGCTGGGGCATCGGGCAGTTGGATGTGGAGAATGCGGGCGGGAGCAGAAAGAGAAGCAACCTGACGCATACCGTGTCAAGAAGCGTCCGTTCGAGCTTTTTGAGGATAAAATCTTTCGGTAGTTTGCAACGGGTGATCGAGCTCGAAATCCATCACGAGGCCCGCTACGCATGAACCGACCGTACCCGATAGCCCGCGTCATCAACCTCATCGATCCGCAGTCGCAGCGTCTCTGGGCAATCGACGCGGCCGAAGCGCACAGACGCCTGCTCGGAATGGACGTCGGCGCGGTGCTGGACATCGACGGCTCGTTTGCCCTCCTGGCGCAGGACGGTGAGCGCGTTCTACTCGCGCGGAGCCTCGATCGGCCGATGCGTTATTTCCTGGCAAAGGCCGTGGATGGCCCGGCGTTGATTGTCGCCGAGCGGATCGACGAGATTGCGGCCGAGCTACGGAGACATGGCTGGGGCGACCAGTTCCATCCGAGCTATACCCGAATGGTCCCGGCGCATCATGTGACGACGTTGCGCCTCGTCGGCTGTCCGGACCCGAATCCCGTCCATCGGCGCTTCTTCGATCCGCCTCGGGGGATGCTACCGCCTGACCTGGACGTGATCGGCCAGCAGTACATCGAAGCGCTCTACGCTGAGCTGCGCCGGTGGCTCGCCGTGCAGGATTCCAAAGCGCCCATCGGCGTTCCGTTCTCGGGCGGCATCGACAGCGGCGCCGTCTTTCTCTGCCTCTACCAGTTGCTTCTGAACGAGGGACAATCGCCGGCTCGGCTGAAGACGTTCACGCTCTCGGTGAATGGCGTCGGCGACGACGCAACCCAGGCGCGTGAATTTCTGCGCCGAGTGGACCTCGAGATGTTCGGAGAGATCATCGACGTCGCATCGAGCGCGCTCGACCCCCTGAGGGCCGTCGCGGTGATCGAGGACTACAAGCCGCTCGATGTCGAGTGCGCGGCGGTGAACCTGGCGCTGCTCGCGGCGGTCCGGGATCGGTATCCCGACTGGCGTCTGTTGGTGGACGGCGACGGCGGGGACGAGAACCTCAAGGACTATCCGATCGAGGCAAACAGCGAGCTCACCATCCGCAGCGTCGTCAACAACCGGATGCTCTATCAGGAAGGGTGGGGCGTGGAGTCGATTAAGCATTCGCTAACATATTCCGGTGGCTACAGCCGCGGCTGCGTTCGTGGCTACGCCTGCGCGCAATCGCACGGCTTCGTGGATTTCAGCCCGTACACGCGGCCGTCGGTCATCGCGGTCGCCGAAGCCATTCCGTTCGCCGAGCTCACCCAGGGATCGCATGAGCGGCTGTACGCGCTCAAGGGCGAGATCGTCTCGCGCGGTGTGCGATCGGTGCTCGGCATGGAGATGCCGGTGTTCCCCAAACGTCGCTTTCAACACGGTTCGGTATCGGCGAACGAGATCGCGCGACTCTTTCCGGAGAACGAGCTTCGCTACCGGCGGCATTTCGAGTCGCTGCACGCAGCGAACGCGTGAGCAGTACGGCCGCCGACGAGCGGATTCGCGGCCTCCGTCCGCCAAAGCCGCCGGTCGATCCGTACGCGGCCCACGGGACGCTGGTGGAGGAGGAGCGCCGGCCGGATGGTCGTCGCGAGCAGGCGTTGACGATCTTTCTCGCCGGCGCGGAATGTCCCTTCACCTGTGCCTTCTGCGATCTCTGGCGTTACACCCTCGACGGCCCGACGCCGGCGGGTGCGCTGCCACGCCAGGTTGAGCAAGCACTGAACACGGTGCGGCGCGCCAGCGCGCCGCACCGTGTCAAGCTATATAACGCGAGCAACTTCTTCGACCGGCGCGCCGTGCCCGTCGCCGACCGCGCCGTGCTCGCGAGGCTGCTGCAGGGATTCAGTGGCGTGACCGTCGAGTCGCATGCGAGCACGGTGGGCGATCAGACGCTCGCCTTCGCCGGCCAGATCGACGGCCGGCTCGAGGTGGCAATGGGGCTGGAGACGATTCACCCCGTTGCGATGACGCAGCTGAACAAGCGGCTGGATCTCCCACGGTTCGATGCCGCGGCGCGATGGCTCACATCGCACGGCATGGAGCTTCGCGTATTCGTGCTGCTGGGCGCGCCATTCGTTCCCGTGAGCGAGACGGTCGAGTGGACGGTGCGGAGCGTCGAGCATGCCGTCGAGGCAGGCGCCTCGGTGGTGTCGATGATACCCGTGCGAGGTGGAAACGGCGAGATGGAGCGGCTGCAATCGTTAGGCTCGTTCGCCCCACCCACGCTGGCTCAGCTCGAGGATGCGCTCGATCGCTGTCTTCAGTTCCACCCGAGTGTCATCACCGCCGATCTCTGGGACATCGATCGGTTGACAACCTGCGGCATGTGCCGTGACGCCCGCGTGGCGAGACTCGCGCGTATCAATCTCACCGGCTGCGCCGAGCCGCGCGTCGCCTGTCTCGAGTGTGGTGCGGCGTGATGGATTCGTGTGAGGTGGCGATCGTCGGCAGCGGATTCGCCGGCTCACTGGTCGCACGGATTCTCGCCACGCTCGGTTACGAGGTCGCGCTTCTCGAGCGCGGCACGCATCCGCGCTTCGCCATCGGCGAGTCCTCCACGCCGCTCGCCAATCTCTCGTTCGAGCGACTCGGCGTCCGCTACGGCTTCGCGGACTGCCATCAGCTTTCCACCCACGGCCGCTGGCTGTCGAATCGCCCGGAGCTACGCCGCGGCCTGAAGCGCGGATTCACATTCTACCGTCACCATCCTGGTGAACAATTTGCCGATCGCGGCCTCGAGTCCGAGCGCCTTCTCGTGGGGGCAAGTCCCGACGACGCGCTGTCGGATACACACTGGCTTCGCGCCGACGTCGATCACCACTTTGCGCGCGAGGCCGTCGCTGCCGGCGTGGAGTATCACGATCGCACGGGCCTAACGAATGCCGAGTTTGGCCCCAGCGACATACGACTCACGGGGACGCGTGATGGTGCTCCGTTCGCGCTGCGCGCTCGTTTCCTCGTCGACGCGTCGGGGCCGGGCGGCTTTCTGGCGCGACAACTCGCAATTCGATCTGCGCTCGGGCTGACTCAAACGCGGTCCGCGCTCGTCTTCGGCCACTTCGACGATGTCGCGCTGATGCAGGATGTCGTACCAGGCTTGCCGGACGGACCGTATCCAGATGATTGGGCCGCGGTACATCACATAATCGACGAAGGCTGGATGTACTCGCTGCGCTTCGATCACGGCACGACGAGCGCCGGGTTTCTGCTCACACCGCGCGGTCTGGCGAGCTTCGACGAAGCGCAACGCACACCGGACGCGCTGTGGCGTGCGGCGCTGAGTCGATATCCGACCCTTTCGCAGGCGTTCTCCGGGGCGCGGCCGACAATGCCGATCGCATTTCGGCCGTTGATTCAACATCGGCTCGAGCGCCCCGCCGGGCCCCGTTGGCTCCTTCTGCCGCACGCGTTCGCATTCGTGGACCCGTTGTTCTCGACCGGGATCGCGTGGAGCTTACGCGCCGTGGAGCGCCTCGGGCTGATGTTCGAGGATGCTAAACGCAATGGCGCGCGAGTGGAACTGCCGGAGCTTGCGCGGTACGAGGGCGCATTGATCGCCGAAGCCGACCAGATCGATCGGCTCGTGGCCGGAGCGTACGAGGCCATGGCGCACTTCGAGCTGTTCAGCGCGCAGGCGATGCTCTATTTCGCGACGGTGTCGTTCGCCGAAGTGAGCCAGCGCGTCGCGCCGAACGAGCAGGCGGCGTGGAGTGGCTTCCTTGGCGTTGGAGATTCAGTGTTGGCGTCGCTGCCGCGGGAGAGCCATCGCCGGCTGCGCGCAATCACTGGAGGGCGCGGTGACGTCGGCAGCGCTGATGCTCGACAGGAATTCGTTGACTGGATCGCCGCGTCAATCGCGCCACGAAATGTGGCTGGTCTCGCGGATCCAAGGAGGCACAATCTTTATCCGGTGGATCTCGAACTACTCGTGGACCGTCACGATTTGCTGGGCCTGACGCGCGATCAGTTGGTCGCGGCTTTGCCAGCACTTCGTGGCATGGCACCGGAGCCGGAGTTTCCTGCACGCGGATTGGAAACCGCCTATTCAGCCAATAGCCGCCGATGACAAGCGGTCACAGAGTACAGTGGTTTCAGGGTTTTGTCAGTGCTATCAGCGGCCCCGCGTTGCTCAAGCGGCGCGCGCCCCGCGTCCCGCGTCGCGTGCCGCACGGCGGAGATCGATGAACTTGGCGACGGGACCAACCGTCGCCAGCGCGAGGAATGCTGGAGCCGCGTTGAATGCCGTGGGTAGCACAACGCCCTTGTCGGCAGCGAGGCGGATGAGCGCTTCCATCATCGCGATCAGAATGGCGACGACAATCTGTTTCCGTTTGCCGCGCACGACGGTGCGCGGGTCGGTGATCATGAAGAAGACGAAAAGCTGATACATCGGGCCGGTGAGCGGCGCGATCTCCGGCATCACCGGCTGTCCGAGCGTCACGGCTCGCAACGCGCCGAGCGCGAGGAAGCTCAGGACGTACGTGAGTGTGATGTGCAGAACGCCGACGCGCGCGGCGATGATCAGGCCGAAGGTCCAGATGACGAGATTGGTCGCGAGATCGTTGCCGAACTGGTGGCTCAACACCGAAACCTTGTCGGGCGCCGTGAGAAGCAACACGGTGATCGCGAAATTCGTCGGATTCCACAAATGCGAATCGCGATAGCGCAGCACGTACTTCGACGAAATAGCCAGGAATGCGCCTAACGCGAACGGCCAGAGTGCCGCGCCCTGCGGTTTGGTGAGGAGCGTGAGGCTGATGCCGCTGATGTACGCGCTCTGAAGATTGACGACCTTCCCGCGGTCGAACCAGGAGAGAAGCGCTTCAGTGGCCATGCAGGTGACCAGCGCGAGCGCGAGCCGGTCGTAGCCGCCGACGACGTGATACCGGAATTGCGCGGCGAGGAGAACGAGCGTGATGAGAAACGCAATGAGATAGCGCGGATCGATCCGGCTCGAGCGCTCCCAGAGCTGCGCAATCGCGGGACGTCCGGCGGCCGTTAGGCGTGTGGCGTCGCTCATGACGTCACCGCGCCGGCTCGGTTACCGTGTTAATCGCGTCGACCTGCGGGCGCAACAGAACCTGCTGCGTGCCCGACGGCCAGTGAATGACGACGCGATCCACCCACTCTCGGTGTCCCAACCCGAAGTGCAGGCGTCGGTCATTCTGGCTGGCGAAGCCCGATCCGCCATCGATCACGCGCCGCTGCACGAGGTCGCCCGACTCCAGTTGGATCTCCGCGCCGATCGCGCTCCGATTGCTTCGCGTGCCGACGAGCTTGAACGCGATCCAGTGATTGCTGCTGTCGGGATAGTCGCGATAGAGCAGCGCTGGCTGATTCTGGTTCGCGACGATGACGTCGACCGCGCCGCGATTCGTTAGGTCCGCGAGCGCGACGGCGCGTCCGTCGTACTCGTCCGTCGCGCCGACCTGTTTCGCCACGTCCACCCAGCCGGCGACGCCGCGGTTGAGGTAGACGCGCGACAGCTCGTAGCCGGAGAGGCTCGCGTCACCGAAAGCGGGCCAGCTCGCCGCGTCCTCGAAGAGCCGACCGTTCGCGCCGGCGATCTTCGACATCGCGTACCAGTAGCTCTTATGACGATCGGCCGAGATGAAGCCGTTGGCGACGAACAGCTCGTTGTTGCCGTCGTTGTTCAAATCTCCGAATTGCGCGCCCCACGCCCAACCCGCATCGGCGATCTCACCCTCGGCGACATTGTGAAACCGTTTCCCCTCGGCCATCTGATTCAACCGCAGATTGTTGTTCTGGAACAGATAGCCGCGCTCGGAGATGTTCGTGACGAATGCGTCGAGCCGGCCGCGGTTGAAGGCGTCGCCTAACGCGACGCTCATGCCGCTCTTCGATTCACTTTCCAGTCCAGCATTTGACAGGAAAAAACGCTTCCCGTGGTCATTGAGATAGAGTTCTTCCGGCCCGTAATCATTCGCGACATAAATGTCCGGCCAGCCGTCCCCATTGAAATCCGCCGACGCCGCCGCGAGCACCCAGCGATTGCCGCGCACGCCCATCTTGTCGGTGACATCCTCGAATTTGCCGTTTCCGAGATTGTGAAACAGCAGATTGCCACCGCCGTTCGTGGCAAACTCGAAGCTGTTGTGCATGATGTGCGTCGTCGTCAGATGCCACAGATCGACGTCGCTTCGGAAGTAGCCGGTGACGAAGAGGTCGAGCAGCCCATCGCGATCGTAATCGATCCAGATCGCGCCGTTGCTGTTGAGCCAACGGTGCAGCCCCGCCTCTTCGGTGACGTCCTTGAAGTGGGTGCCGTCGAGATTCTTGAACAGGGCGAGGTAGCCGTAGCGATAGACGAGGACGTCCTCGCGACCGTCGTTGTCGAAGTCGCCCCACACGGCACCCATCGATACGCCATCGCCGGGCTTGTTCAGATCAGCCAGGCCCGCTGTCGCCGCCACTTCCTCGAAGGTACCGTCGTGCTTGTTGCGGTAGAGCGCGTTCGGCTCGCCGAAGCGACTGTTCGTGAAGTACAGGTCCGGCCATCCGTCGCCATCGAAATCGGTGACGGAAACGGACGCGCCGAGCGCCGCCACGTGCGGCTCGACGTTGGCGATCTTCGGATCGAAGCTCGGTCGATGGTGGACGAAGGTGATTCCGGCTGCCTTCGTCTCATCGCGGAGTGAAAAGCCGGGATGCCCCGGGTCCGCGGACGACCGAATGGGCCCCCGATCCAATCGCATGGCGAGTAGGATGGCGGCGAGGAAGGGCACGGCCATGATGCCGCGCCGAATCGCGGGGCGGGGACGGCGGGGATTCGGCACGAGGGTGAGGGTAATGCTCGGACGGGGTAGAGGGTAGAGGGCGAATCCCTGGCGACGGGCGATGGGCGACGGGCGCCGGCTACCGTCTCACCGTCCTCGTTTCGTACTCCTTCAGATACCTCTGGTGCGCCGCATCGGTGGGATAGCTGTCGCCCGCAACCGTCGGGTACGATTTGATTTTGTGAAACGGCAACGGCCCGACCGTCGTCCCGTAGGCCGTGTTGAGGTCGGAGTCCTTGATCCAGCCGTCCGTGTAGAGCAGGAAGTCACGCGTCCAGCCCTTCGGCAGTGCGGTCGCCGACGACGCGTCGAACTGGAGGGTGGCTTCATCGCCCGGGCCCATGACTACGTACCTGTCGTCGGGTTCCCGCAACAGAGGCAACACGTCACCGAAGCGCGTGAACGAGCCCGTGATCGGCCGCCAGGGTGAGTCCTTCGAGACGTCGTCGTACGCGAACCAGTACGGCCCGTAGCGACCACCCTTGCGATACATGCGAGAGAATCCGCGGTAATGCAGGTCGGCTGACAGTGGGCTCAGTGTCGTCACTGTCACGGGACTCCCGGCCGCATCCGACGCCACGAACGCCTGGTCCCAGTAGATCTGCATGTTCGTGCGAAGACGTACGTGGTGGTCGCGCGTGGGAAACTTCCCCGAGAGATCGATCACCATCGTCTTGTCCTTGCCCGACGGGAAGCCGATGTCGGGAATGGCGACGTGCCACTGACCCGATGCGTCGCGCACCTCGAGCGACGGCGATTTCACCGAGACGGTATACTGCTGCGACAGGGCGACGTTGATGCTCGCGTCGGTTGGATAGATCCACCCACGCAGAAAGAGATAGCTGCCCGCGCCGCCCGCGTCGGCACCGAGGTCCAGAATGAGATCGTGGGGTTCGACCACTCCCTGATAGCGCGTCGGGACGAGATTCGACACGTAGACGTCGTCGCTCTCGCGAAGCGCCGCGCTGACGTCGTTCCCGCGATCGTCCACCGCCGAGAGCACGGGATGGCGCCGCTGCCTAACGACCTGATACAGCCGCAGACTCACCGGCCCGGGTGGAACGAAGTGCTCGTCGACGAAGACATCCACCGAGTCGGGATGATCGACGGTGAGGAGCTTCACCTGATCGGCGTAGGCCGTCTCCCAGAGCTCCTCCGTCAGCTGCATGACGTACCGTCCGTCGCGGGGGCGCAGGGCGTCGCCGGGAATGCGCACATATTCCTGTGACGCGCCGGCGGGCGCAAACGCGCTTGCGCCGCCCATCAACCCGAGCGGCATGCCCAGCGCGCTCCGCCACATGGCATCCGTCACGAAGCGAAAGCGCTTGCCATCCCAGGTGTAGGCGAGCGCGCACGAGCCCTTGAGCATCTCGCTCTCGACGACATCCTGATCGGAGCCGGGGAAGTAGATGGTCTGTGGCACGCCGTTAGGCCACTCGACGCGGAGCACGTCGGCTTTCAGATGCGGGCCGAGGCCGAAATGGGTGACGCGTGACGTCGCGACCCGCGTCTGGTAGATGTCGCCGGCGCGCAGCTCGAGCCTGGCGCCGATGCCGAAATCGTTGTTCTTGCCGCTTCCGGTGCCGAGTGCCCTCAGCGCCACGTTCACCGCGAGGTTGCTATTGCCGCCGTCGTTGCGCACGAGCCGCGTCGCGCCGCCCGCATCGGTGATGAAGAAATCCTCATCACCATCGTCGTCGATGTCGGTCACGGCGAGCGAGCTGCCGCCCGCGTCGCGCATCGACGGCGGCAGAAGCGACGTGCGATCGATGAACCGGCCACTGCGATCGTTCCGGAAGAGAAACACGCCTCCGGCGCTGCCGCGGGCACCGCTACCGACGACCAACAGGTCGAGCCAACCGTCATTATCATAATCCACGAACATCGCCGCGGCCCCGTTGAGCTGCCGCATCGCGGCAATGGTCTTCGCCGAGCGGGTATCCCGCCGGAAGGTGCCGTCCCCATTGTTGAGCCAGAGGGCTGGCTCGCCGCCGTTCGCGCCGGCAACGAAGAGGTCGAGAAAGCCGTCGTTGTTGTAGTCGCCAACGGCGGCCGCTCCGGAGCCGCCCGTGCTCGTCAGGCCGCTTGCCGACGTGACGTCGCTGAATCGCTGGGCGCCCCCGTTATGCAACAGTGCGTTGGGCCCGCTCGCGTTCGCGATGAAGAGGTCTATACGACCGTCGCCGTCGAAGTCGCCGAAGACGACATCGCGCGCGTCGCCTGTGCCGGCGACGCCGTACGCCGCGGCCACATCGGTGAATGTGCCGTCGAGATTGTTACGGTAGACGGTGCGCCCGCCGTTGCCGACGAGGACCAGATCGAGGTCCCCATCGTGGTCGAGATCGACGAAGACGCCTTTGTGCGCGCCGTGCACATCGGCGACGCCGGCTTTCGCGGTCACCTCCTCGAAGGTCGCGTTGCCTTTATTTCTGAAGAGGTGCCCCGCGCCGCGCCCGTCTATCACAAAAAGATCGAGCCAGCCGTCGTTGTCGACGTCGGCGAACGTCGCGAACATCGCGCCGTTAGGC
>DASXPH010000155.1:0-11974 GCA_036493735.1 Gemmatimonadaceae bacterium | reverse complement strand
TGCATCATCGACTTCGCCGCGACGGCGTCGGTGACGAAGAGGAGATGGATCGGCGTGTCGGTCTCCACGTCACGACCGACGTGCACGACCGCGCCATCGTTCATGAAGGCTGTGTTCAACGCCGTGAACGCGCGGCCCTCGTAAGGCGTGATCTGTCCCAGCTCGCGGACGAGCTCCGGCGCGTCGCGCCAGGCGCGGCGCAGGTCGAGCACCTTCACACCTCGTGGCAATTCGTCGAGGCTCGACAGCTCTGGTGAATAACGGCCGTTCACGAACACGAGCGCTGGCCACTCACTTTGCCCGAACATGAACCGCTGCAGCGCCGGGCGTTGAACGTCGCCGCTCGGCGTCGTGATGTGCAGGTAATCGTGCTCGGCGATCGGCGCGACGCTCGTGTAATGCCAGTCCTCGTTCTTCGTCGTCGGAAAGCCGATGCGCCGGAAAACGTCGAACGCCGACGCGCGCATCGCCTGCACCGAAGCGGGGGCGTCGCTGCCGTCACCCTCCTCGAGCGCGCGGAACGCCTCATCGAAGGCTGTCACCGTACCGAGTCGATCGACGACAGCTTCCGTTCCAACGGGCGTGGTCACGCGCCCACCTCGGCCGTTGCGGCGCCGTCCGTCACCCACTCGTAGCCCTTGTCCTCGAGCTGGAGCGCGAGCTCCTTGCCGCCGGACTTCACGATCCGACCCGACGACAGCACGTGCACGAAGTCCGGAACGATATAGTTCAGCAAACGCTGATAGTGCGTCACGACGATGAACGACCGCTCCTTCGAGCGGAGCTTGTTCACACCATCTGCGACCGTACGCAGGGCGTCGATGTCCAGGCCGGAATCCGTCTCGTCGAGAATCCCGAGGCTCGGCTCCAGCACGGCGAGCTGCAGGATCTCGTTGCGCTTCTTCTCACCACCCGAGAAGCCTGTGTTCACCGACCGTCCGAGCATCGCCGGATCCATGTCCACCAGCGCGAGCTTCTCCTCCATGAGGTCCGCGAACTCGAGCGGATCGACTTCGCTCTCGCCGTGCGCTTTGCGAATCTCGTTGTACGCGGCGCGCAGGAAATACGCGTTCGACACCCCCGGAATCTCCACCGGATACTGGAAGGCGAGGAAGATGCCCGCCTGCGCGCGCACTTCCGGCTGCATCTCGAGGAGATCCTGTCCCTTGTACTTGACCGACCCGCCGGTGACCTCGTACGCCGGGTTGCCCGCGAGCACCTGCGCCAGCGTGCTCTTGCCGGAGCCGTTAGGCCCCATCACCGCGTGAATTTCACCCGGGTTGATAGTGAGATCGACGCCACGAAGAATCGGCTTGTCGCCGACGGAAGCGGTGAGACCGCGGATTTCTAAGAGAGTCATTGATCGCGTGAGTATCTCGTTATGGTGGCTGGTGGTTGGTGACTGGTGACTAGTGACTGGTGACTGGTAGCTACCAGCCACCAGCCACTACTCACCAGCCACCATTACCAGCCACCATTACCATCAGCCTACACTGCCTTCGAGCGTTATTCCCAACAGCTGTTGCGCTTCGAGCGCGAACTCCATCGGCAGCTCCTTGAACACTTCCTTGCAGAAGCCGCTCACGATCATGCTCACCGCCTGTTCGGCGCTGAGGCCGCGCTGCTTCAGATAAAAGATCTGATCCTCGCCGATCTTCGACGTCGATGCCTCGTGCTCGACGATCGCGCTGTTATTCGCGACCTCGATGTACGGGAACGTGTGCGCGCCGCATCGGTTGCCGACGAGCATCGAGTCGCACTGCGTGTAGTTGCGCGCGCCGCTCGCCTTCGGCAGCACCTGCACGCGGCCGCGATAGGAATTATTGCCCTCGCCCGCGGAGATGCCCTTGGAAACGATGGTCGATTTCGTATTGCGGCCGATGTGGATCATCTTCGTGCCGGTGTCCGCCTGTTGGCGATTGTTCACGACCGCCACGCTATAGAACTCACCGACCGAGTTGTCGCCCTGCAGGATCACGCTCGGGTATTTCCAGGTGATTGCCGATCCCGTCTCCACCTGCGTCCAGGAAATCTTGGAGTTCTCGAACGCTTTGCCGCGCTTCGTGACGAAATTATAAATGCCGCCGCGCCCCTCTTTGTCGCCGGCATACCAGTTCTGCACCGTGGAGTACTTGACGCTCGCACCCGGCAGCGCGACGAGCTCCACGACCGCGGCATGCAGCTGATTGGTGCTGCGCTTCGGCGCCGTGCAACCCTCGAGGTAGCTGACGTATGCTCCCACGTCGGCGACGACGAGCGTGCGCTCGAACTGGCCCGTTTCCGCGGCATTGATGCGGAAGTACGTGGACAGCTCCATCGGGCAGCGCACCCCCTTCGGGACGTACACGAACGATCCGTCGGAGAACACCGCGCTGTTGAGCGCCGCGAAGAAGTTGTCGCTGTAGGGAACGACGGAGCCAAGATACTTGCGCACAAGCTCCGGATACTCGCGTACCGCTTCACCTAACGACATGAAGATGATGCCGAGCTTCGCGAGCTCCCCCTTCATTGTCGTTCCGACCGATACGGAGTCGAAGATCGCGTCCACGGCGACACCGGAGAGGAGCTTCTGCTCGTTGAGCGGAATGCCGAGCCGCTCATAGGTGCGCAGAATCTCCGGATCCACCTCGTCGAGGCTCGCCAACGTCTTTGTCTTCTTCGGGGCCGAGTAGTAGCTGATCGACTGATAGTCGATCGCGTTGTACTTCACATTCGGCCAGTGCGGCTCGTGCATCGACTGCCAGCGGCGGAATGCCTTGAGTCGCCACTCGAGCAGCCACTCCGGCTCGTCCTTTTTGCCCGAGATCGTGCGAATGACTTCCTCGCTCAGCCCGGGGGCGAGCGTATCGGACTCGACCTCGGTGACGAAGCCGGCTGCGTACTCTTTCGTGATGAGTGATTCGATAGAAGAGCTCATGAACGCTCCAGGTGGCGCGACGCAGGCGAGTGGCTCATCGTCAGCCAACTCGTTCGCCTGCCGTGATTTGCGTTCGACCATCGAACGCCGGGCTGCCTCCAGCAAGCCCAACGACTCGCTCGCGCCGAGCGGTCGCTGCCATGCCGGACAAAATTAGTCGGATTTATAGCATAGGGAAAGCCAGAGATGCCGGGTCGCGCATCCCGCGACCCGGCATCTCTGGCTTTGCCGTCCCTCGCTGACGCTCTGGACAAGTCTTATATGGAGTCGCGCGCGCTGTTTGCGCGCGCTCCCGCTCCTCTCGCCTGAAGCCAATCCCTGAAATTCGCACTGGCGCGGAGGGCCGCAGGCTTTCCTTTTCCACCAGCCACCAGCCACCAGCCAGCATGCGCCTCCTCGCCCTCGCCCTCATCGTCCCGGTCATCGCGTCCGCCCAGGACCCGAGTCCGGCCAAGATCGACGCCATCTTCTCTCGCTTCGACCACCAGGATTCCCCCGGGTGCATCCTCGCGGTCACCCGAGCCGGGAAGCTCGTTTACGAGAAGGGCTACGGGATGGCCGACCTCGAACGGGATCGGCCGATCACGTCGTCGTCCATCTTTCACGTCGCCTCGATCTCCAAGCAGTTCACGGCGATGGCCATCCTGCTCCTCGAGCAGCAGGGCAAGCTCTCCATCGACGACGACGTACATAAGTACATCCCCGAGCTCCCCGACTACGGCAAGCGCATCACCCTACGCAACCTGCTCGGTCACACCAGCGGCATCCGCGACCAGTGGACGCTGCTCAGCATCGCCGGCTGGCGTGAGGACGATCTCATCACCGAGGACGACGTGATGTGGGCCGTCACGCGTCAGCGTGCGCTCAACTTCAACCCCGGTGACGAGTATCTCTACAGCAACAGCGGCTTCACCCTGCTCGCCGTGATCGTCAAGCGCGTCAGCGGCCACTCGCTGCGTGAGTTTGCCGATGAACAGATCTTCAAGCCGCTCGGCATGACGCACACGCACTTTCACGACGATCATACGATGGTCGTGCCGAATCGCACCTCCGCATATCTCCCACGGAAGGGCGGCGGCTGGAGCGTGAGCATCCCGGTCTTCGATACCTACGGCGCGACGAGCCTTTTCACGACGGCTGAGGATCTCCTCAAGTGGGAGCAGAACTTCGCCGACGCGCATGTGGGATCGGTCGCGCTGCTGACCCGCATGCAACAGGAAGGAACTCTCAACGACGGTTCGCCGACTGGCTACGCGTTGGGTCTTTCCGTCGGCAAGCATCGCGGCGTGCGTGAGATCGGCCACGGCGGGGCGGACGCCGGCTACCGCGCGGATGTCGAGCGCTATCCTGACCAGCAGCTCGCCGTCGACGCGCTGTGCAACGCGAGCAACGCCAACCCCGGCGCGCTCACCCGTCAGGTCGCCGACCTGTACCTCGGCCGTGCGCTCGCGCCGGAGCCGTCGCAGGCTCGCCAGGCGGGGGAGTCCTCGTTACCGGCAGCGACGTTGGCCTCGCTCGCGGGCGTCTATCGTCGCGAGACCGGCGACATTACGCGGGTGGTGTCCCATGATGGGAAGCTCTCGCTCGGCGACCCTTCCGGTCCCGAGCTCCTGCCGATCTCCGCGGCGCGCTTCGGGGTACGCGGCGTGGACGCCGAGGTCCAGTTCGACAGCGCCGCCGACGGCAGCCGCACCATGCTGCTACGCCGCGGTTCAGCACACCCTCAAGCTTTCCGCCGGATGGCGCCATTCACGCCGACGGCGGCACAGCTCGCGGCGTTTGCTGGCCGCTATCGGAGCTCGGAGCTCGACACGGAGTTCGACATCGTCGCCGGTGACAGCACGCTCACGGCGAGGGAGCGCCGGCCCGACTCGACGGTGCTGCGTCCCCTCTATACGGATGCGTTCCGCGCCGCGTCAGGCGTGATTGAATTCTCACGAGACGCAAACGGACGCGTCACCGGCTTCGTCATCAACGCCGGGCGGGTTCGTGGATTACGGTTCGATCGAGTTGAATAGTGTGGCGCGTGGTGCGTGAAGCGAAGAGCCACGAGAAATCAGCGCATCACGCTCCACGCGTCACGCTCAGCGCCGCATGAAGAGCAGCGTCGCGATCGCCACGGCGGCGATCACCGAGCTCACGAACGCGACCGCCCGCATGGGACTGCGTAGGGTGACCACGGACGAGAGGTCGGTGCCCGTCGACGCCTTCACGTGTCGCGATGCAGCGGGGAGCGGTTCGCCGCGCGAGCCGCTCGTTATGCGATGCTGCGTTGTGGCGGCGACGCCGTCGGCCAGCGGCTTCCGTGTATAGCGGAATCGCTGGTCGGCGATCTCGACCTCGTCGCCCTCGGTGAGCAGGACCGGTGAGCTCACTGATTGGCCGTTCAGCTTCACGACGGCCGCCTCCGGCGCCCGGAGCACGTGACCGCCGGCCTCACGTCGCAATTCGGCGTGGAAGCTCGATGCTCCATCGCAGTCGAGAATGAGGGCATTGGATTCGTCGCTGCCAATGCCCGTCGAGATGCGCTGCAGCGACAACGCCGTCTGACCGCGCGTCTCGAGGAGATGGGCGGCGAGCGGTGCTTTCACGCCGGTCGGGCTCTGGCCGGGAGCACCCGCCCAGAAGCGGAAGTCCCCGGAGCCCGCACTGATGACGTCACCGTCGTGGAGCTCAGTCGCCCCGACCGGAAGCTGACGTCCATTCACGGTGACAACCGCTTCGCTCGAAAATGGACAAATCGTGACACCGTCGTTCGTCGGCGAAACGATGAAGTGCCTCGGCATGAGGTCCGCGCGACGCAACCGCCAGGTGGCCTGCGCTCCGGTCCCGACCACCACCTCTGAATCAGCGCGAAGTTCTTGCAGCGCTTCGTTGTACTCGAGCCACGTCATGCGTCTACTCTCGTTCTATTCCAATCCTTGTGAGGTTGCGCGACTCCTGAAGTGAACGGGCTAGGAAGCCCGTCACTTTCAAGACTCGGCAGTCGACTATCATCTCCACACACAGCGACCTTCGTGCCGAACGTGCTTAACGGTACGATTGACTTTAAGAACCCCTTTCAGCCCCGTTTCGTTTTTAGTAGAGCACGCAGAGGAAAACCAGAAAATTCCGGGTTCAGTCACCCTCCGTGTTGGTTCGTTTTGTTGCGAGCAGGACATGGAGTCGTCCAGGGAGGCGCGATCCGCGTTCCCTCTGCTTCGTTGGCATGCCGCAGCGTTCTCTGGCTTCGTTAGTCCTCGGCCCGATCCTCGTCGGGGCCCTCTGTCTCGCCCTCGCGTGCGTCGCCGGTGCGCGCACCGACAAACTGGCCGACAGCACGGTCGCCGGTACCGTTCACGCGATTGACACCGTTCACGCCGTCGACACCGTCTCGCGTCGGGTCGATTCGGCTCGGGCCGCGGACGCGGACAGTGCCGCCGCATCACAGCTCGCCGTTGTCGTCGACAGCGCCACGTTGAGGCAGGGCGCGGCACAGCAAGGGACGGCGTCCAAAGGGCAGACGTCGAATGCCGCCCCGTCGAGCACCGGACTGCACCTGCATAGCCACGGCGGCCGTCCGCTCTCCGCTCTGGCTGACAGCATCTCGAACGGGCTGGTGTTCGTGCCCCGCGATCGGGGCTGGTTTCCCGTGGCGTCGCGCGGCAAGCACATGCTCGTCGACATCGGCCGCATCGATATCAAGCTGAAGTCGGATTCGGCGACCCGTGCCGCCTATCTCGAGGCAGTGGCGCAATTGTCGCCGCTTCCTCTCGGGACGGTGCTGCGGTTGCGCGGTCCCTACTCCGTCGACGAGCAGGCCAAGGTCACTGGATTCGACAGCTGGAATGGTCGCGTCGTCGCCAGGCTCGGGGTTTCGCATTTGCTCGACTCGCTCGCGCGCTCGGAGGACATGCTGCCCGCGGCCGCGACGCGAATCGACACGTCTTCCGCACACACATCGTCCACTCCGAGCGACACGACCCAACACACGACCGGGACCACTGTCACTGTCGCGACGACCCACCCCGACAGCACTAAGTCCGCTGCCGTACCGATGGTCTGTACGCACGACACACTGTCGACGGACATGACGACGCGCGCGATCGCCGTGCGCGATTCGCTGGTGCGATTTCTCACGGATTCGGCGAAGCCGCCATACGATCGGCAGGTGGCGACGGCCAGGATTCAGAGCTGGTGGGTGCCGGGTTGCTTCGGCATCGGCCGCGCGCTGATCGTCGCGAACAAGCGCACGCCGGAAATGGACTTCGCCGTCGAGCGGGTGGCGCTGCTGGACTCGACGGGAAAGACGGTGCCGATGAAGATCGTCGATCTGCGCTTTCACGCGCACGATCCGCTCTATGTGTTCGACGCGGATGGGGATGGTATCGACGACCTCGCCGCCCGGGGCCACGGCGACCGCAGCGGCGGCCTAACGATCATGCGCCTCGATGTCGCCGCTCGGCGCTTTGTCCGATTGGTGAGCGGTTTCGCCTGGGAGCAGTGAGGCTCGCGCGTAGCGCGACCTCACTGCTCCGCGATCTGCGGTTCGCTATCGCTCACCGCTGATCAAGCTTATCTGGTGTCGCACGCGCAGTCCGCGCGTGCTCCCGCTCATCTCGCCGGTCGCAAAGCAGCATCCGCTACGGGGGTACCCACTCGCTACGCTCGGGATGACAGCCGTCTGATCCTCCGCGGCCTCCGTGCACTCCGCGCCCTCCGCGTCCAGAAACCTAACGAGCGCGATCCGGCTCGCCGCGGCCATGCCAAGTGACGTCCGTTGGATGCCGGTAGGTCCTCTTGTGGACGACCGTCGCCGTCACGATGCAGGCGAGCGCGAGCAGAATGATCCCCGCTGCGATGCCCCAACCGCCATTGGTATTCGCGGGTACGTAACGATCGACGTATGGCATCCGTAGTCCCTGGTACGCGCCGCGAAACGCGACGCGGGTAGTTACCGATACAGTAGTATAAAAACCGTGCGGACCGCGCTGGTCCGCGCCCTGCGAAATGTAAAGAACCAGTGTTCGATGTGAAGGTCGCGTCCGCCGTGGAGCGCGGACGAAACCCTTACCGCGCGAACGCTGTCTCTAAAGTATCACGGTCTTTATTCTTAGCCCACGCATCTCTCGGTATCGACGGCAGTGGCTGACATTCGCGACGAGCTTCAACGAACACTCGGCACCACCTACACCATCGAGCGTGAGCTCGGTGGTGGAGGCATGTCGATCGTTTTCGTCGCCACCGAGAACGCACTCGGCCGTGAAGTCGTGATCAAGGTCCTGCCGCCCGACCTCGCGGCCAGCGTCTCCGTCGATCGATTCAAACGAGAGATCATGCTCTCGGCGGCACTCCAGCATCCGCACATCGTGCCGGTGCTCAGCGCGGGACAGACCGATCAGCTCCCGTACTTCATCATGCCGTACGTGGATGGGGAGTCGGTTCGCGCGCGCATGGCCCGCGGCCCGATGTCGGTGCGCGAGACGGTCAGCGTTCTCAAAGACGTCGCGCGCGCGCTCGCGTACGCGCACGGCCGAGGAATCATCCATCGCGACATCAAGCCCGATAACATTCTGCTCTCGGGCGGCGCCGCGATGGTCACCGACTTCGGTGTCGCCAAGGCGATCTCCGCCGCGCGCGAACGCGTCACTCTCGGCGGTCAGACGACGAGCGGAGGCTGGAAGGGCGCGACGATCACGACGGCGGGCACCTCGCTCGGCACACCGATGTACATGGCGCCCGAGCAGGCGGCAGCCGACCCGAACACCGATCATCGCGCGGATCTTTATGCGCTCGGGGTAGTTGGATACGAGATGCTCGTCGGCGCGCCACCGTTTTACGGTCGGACGCCGCAAGCGTTGCTGGCGGCGCAGCTCACCGAGATGCCGAAGCCGATCTCGAGCCGCCGCTACGACGTGCCGCCCGCTCTCGCCGATCTTCTCATGCGCATGATGGAGAAGGATCCAGCGAAGCGGCCACGCACTGCGAATGAAGTCGCGCGTCTTCTCGACGACCCTTCGGTGTTCAGTGGAGAATTCACGTCGCTCCGGCTGCCGAAGGCGAAGTCCGGATCGTGGCAGAAACGCGCGGGATTCATCGGCGTCGTGGGGGTACTGATGGCCGCCGGACTCGCCGCGGGCACTTACTTCCGCACTCGTCAGGCACCCAGTGCGGCCGCGGCGGTCGCCGGCGCGAGTCTAACGACGGCAAAATCGATTGCCGTGCTGCCCCTTGTAAACATCGGCGGTGATACGAGCGACGTGTACTTCGCGCAAGGCATGACGGCGCAGATCACGACGGCGCTCTCGAAGCTGCGCGGCCTTCGCGTCGCGGCTGGCACTGCTGCCACTTCCGCGCACGACAAATACGGCACGCCAGAAGAGCTGGGGCGGGCGCTCAATGTCACGATGCTGCTCGAGGGCACCGTGCAGCGAGAAAGCGGCCGCCTTCGGGTCACCGCACGGCTGATCAATATCGCCGACGGCGCTACGCTGTGGTCCGATATGTACGAGCGACAGGCCACTGATCTGTTCAGGCTGCAGGACGAGATCTCCAACGCGATCGTCTCGGCGATTTCGCCGGAGCTCGGGGCCACCGTTGCACTCGCGGGCTCCTCCGCGGCTCGTGGGACCGAAGACCTGCAGGCGTACGATCTGTACCTCCGCGGTCGCTTCTTCTTCCAGAAGCGAGGAGAGGATGCATTGCGCAGCGCGCTCGCCTACTTCGAGCAGGCCGCGAACAAGGATCCCTCGTTCGCGAAGGCATACGCAGGCATGGCGGACGTTTACGCGGTGCTCCCGCTCTACGCGAACGTTCGCGTCGATTCGGTGTTGCCGCTCGGCCTGCGCAGCATCGACAAGGCCATCGCTCTGGACAGCACCGTGCCCGAAGCGTACGCCTCCCGCGCGAACCTGCTCGGGCTCGGCTGGCGGTTCCCCGAGGCAGAGCGCGATTATCAGCGCGCGCTGTCGCTCGACCCGAATTACGCGACTGCTCATCAGTGGTACGGCGAGATGCTGCTGCTCAACGCCCGCATCGACGAGGCGCTGGCGCAGCTCCGACGCGCGACGGAGCTGGTTCCGTTGTCACCCGTTGCCTTCGGCTCGTATGGTCTTGCTCTCGGCGTCGCAAAGCGCGACGTGCAGGCGCAGGCCGCCGTGCGCCATGCCCTCGATCTCGACTCCACGCTCATCGTCACGAAGATGATGGCGGGAACGGTCGAGCTGTACGCGAATCGATTCGCGAGCGCGATTCGCGAGCTCGAGCCAGCGCGTCAGCTGGACAATTCGAATCCCTTCATTCTCGGTGTGCTCGGTTACGCGTACGCGAAATCCGGCCGCGCGGCGGAAGCGCAGAAGATCGTGCAACAACTCGACGCGTCGAAACAGAATGGCGCCGCGGGCGGCGCCGCGCGCGTCTATCTGGGCCTCGGCGACACGACGCGTGCACTCGCCACGCTGGAGCGGGCCGCGGTACAGCACGACATCTCGTTCAGCACGGAAGTGTTGGCCGAGCCGTTCTTCGATCCCATCCGGCACTCCTCGCGTTTTGCAGCCGTCGTCCAACTCGTCGGCCTCGACAAACGCCTCCTGCAGTAAGGTTGCGACGTCGTGCTGGAGCCAATCGTCAGTCGTAGGATGACGGGGTGGTCACGCGATCTCCTGCGATCTGGCGGTATCGTGTCCGCGACAGCGCTTACGCTCCTCGCGGCGTGCGCTCGTCCTCGCTACCCGATCACCACCGCGCCTGCCACCGCACCAGGTCCCGCGGCGAAGACGAACAAGCCCGCGCGACATGACTCGGCCGACGGCTCGCCCGCGGTACCCCTGGCGACGGCAGCTGTCCTCGGCAGCAGTACGGAAGAGGACGTCGAGTATCTGCACTCGCGCCGGCTGACGTTGCCCGTGGCCGGCATCCGTCCCGATCAGCTTACCGATTCCTTCGACGAGCCACGCGATGGCTCGCGACGGCATCGCGCGATCGACATCCTCGCGCCGCGGGGATCGCCGGTGCTCGCCGCGGATGACGGACATGTGCTGCGCGTGAGCTGGAACAACGCGGGCGGCAATACGGTCTACGCGACGGATACCGAAGGGCGCATCGTGTACTATTACGCGCACCTGGATCACTATCACGAGTCCATCGTTGCCGGCATGCCGATCAGTAAGGGCGACACGCTGGGTTTCGTCGGAACGACCGGGAATGCTCCGAGGGACATTCCGCATCTGCATTTCCAGATCATGCGTATGCCGCACGATGGCAAGTACTGGAACGGCGAGCCGATCAATCCGTTCTCGATCCTGCGCTCAGAAGGCGAGCGGCCTTAGTTTTCCGGCATGTTGTCGTCCAAGGCACGCGCGGAGCTCCGGGCCCAAGCGCATCACCTCGCCGTCACCGTTCACGTCGGGCATCAGGGCCTCACCGAAGCTGTTCGGCAGTCGATCGATGACGCCATTCGCACGCACGAGTTGGTGAAAATCCAGTTCTCGCGAAACGACGAAGTAAAGGTCAAAGACGCGGCGAACGACCTCGCTCGTTCGCTAGGCGCGGATGTCGTCCAGGTGATCGGCCGGACCACGACGCTGTACCGGGAGAATCCGGAATTAAAGAAGTGACTGGTGGCTGGTGATTAGTGGCTGGTGGTTGGTAACGACCAGCCACCAGCCACCAGCCACCAGCCACCAATCACCAGCGACCAGGCTATTCTGTCTGACATGCCTCCGATTATCTTAGGCGAGCGTACTCACCCAGCCCCTTATGCCCTACATCATTACCGAAGCCTGCATCGGCGTGAAGGACAAGGCGTGCGTCGACGTCTGTCCCGTCGATTGTATTTATGAAGGCGATCAGCAGCTCTTCATCCATCCCGACGAGTGCATCGATTGCGGCGCCTGTGAGCCGGAGTGCCCGGTGACGGCGATTTTCCCGGAAGAGGACGTGCCCGTGAACCAGAAGCAGTTCGTGCAGATCAACCGGGACGTCTTCAAGAGCGAGAATCCGCCTGGGCGGCCGACGCGTTGAGCGTTGAGGGTTGCGCGTTGAGGATTGGAATTCGGAAGGGCCGACGGCGAAGCCGTC
>DASXPH010000154.1:0-7302 GCA_036493735.1 Gemmatimonadaceae bacterium | reverse complement strand
ACCACGTATTTCGATCAGCTGGGGCTTCCGCGTCTTGCTCAACGCTAACCTCAACTCACCGAACCGCCGGATGCGGACCCGCATGTCCGGTGGTGTGGGAGGGAAGTAGGAGAGCCTTCTCTCCTACTCCCTATCCCGATTCTCCCAACGCCCAACGCCCAACGCCCAACGCCCAACGCCCAACGCTCAACGCCAAACGCTCAACGCGTTCACTCGCCAAGTCTCGTTGCGTATTCGGCCGCGCCGAGCAGTTCATCTCTCTCGCTCGGATTCCGAAGGCGGAGCTTCACCATCCAGCCATCGGTGTAGGGCGCAGTGTTGACCAGCGCGGGCTCCTTATCGAGTCGATCGTTCACCTCGACCACCTCACCGCTGAGCGGAGAATAGAGCTCGGAGACCGCCTTCACGGCTTCGATCGTCCCGAAGACGTCATGCTTACCGAAATTGGTTCCGATCTGGGGCAACTCAATGAAGACGATGTCACCCAGCTCGCCCTGCGCGTAGTCAGTGACCCCGATCGCGACGACGTTCTCGTCCTCGGTGGGTTTGACGTACTCGTGCTCTTCGGTATAGAGAAGGTCTTTCGGGATATCGGACACGGATCGATCGGTTTGTAGTCGGGGGCAGTCTAGACAGCCAGGCTTGGCAGGGCAAGCTGGAACGGGTGGCGGGTAGAGGGTAGAGCGTAGAGGGTGAATATGGAAAGGCCGACGGCAACGCCGTCGGCCTCATGTTTCCGCAACCCGCAACCCCTCTACCCGATTCACGCTGTCTGAAACGCCGCCGCCTCTGCCTCCTGCAGCAGTTGCGTCCACACATCCGCTACCTGCTGCTCGAGGGCATTCAGCGTCCCCGCGTTCTCGATGATGAAGTCCGCGCCGGCTCGCTTGAGCTCGGCCGGCATCTGCGCAGCGATCATGTCCATCGCTTCCGTCTCTCGCAGCCCTCGGTCACGGACGAGTCGCTCGAGTCGAATCGGCCGTGGTGCGTCGACGAGGATGATCCGATCGAAGCGCGGGGCCATGTGCTTCTCGAACAGAAGCGGGATGTCGCAGACGACGACGCGGTCGCCGCGTTGGCGAGCCTCGTCGAGGAGTCGCTGGCGCAGGTTCTCGACCTCAGGGTGGACGATTTCGTTCAGCTCCTCGAGCTGCTTCGCGTCGCTGAAAACGCTCCGACGCAGCGCAGCGCGATCGAGCTGCTGATCAAGGCCCACGATCGACGTGCCCCACCGCTTGACGATTTTATCGTACGCAGGCGTACCTGCCTCCACGGCGCGACGTGCAAGGACGTCCGCGTCGATAATCGTTGCTCCGCGCTCCGATAGGAGCTGCGCGACCGTGGACTTACCGCTTCCAATGTTCCCAGTGAGACCTACGACGAGCATCGCTTTTCTCCCCTCCGCCACCGGTGAGACCACACCCCTCGCGCGCCAAGGTAGGTTTTATGCGCCCAGGCGTCAACGCCGTGCCCGTCATATGGAACGTCGGGCGCGATCTGCGATTTGTCCTACGCATGAGCCGAACCGGGGGGAAATAACGTGAAGAAGGACTCAGCCAGTAACCGGCGCCTGAAAACGCCTGCAGTCTCACTGGAGAACCGACCATCGGTCGACGGACGACGGGTGACTGAGCCCAGCGGCGACGAGGGCTGGGATCTCGACCCGGCAGCCCTGAGTGCGGAATACGCCTCGCTCGTGTCGCGTCAGTTGGCGCTACTTGGCGAGGACCCCGGCCGGGAGGGGTTGCTCAAGACCCCGTTGCGGGTTGCCAATGCCATGACTTGGCTTACCCGCGGCTACGGGGAAAGCGTCGAAGACGTCGTCGGAGATGCTCTGTTCGCCGAAGATCATCGGAACATGGTCATGGTCCGGGACATCGAGCTGTACAGCCTTTGCGAGCACCACCTGCTGCCCTTCTTCGGCAAGGCGCACGTTGCCTACATCCCCAACGGCCGAATCGTCGGCCTGTCGAAGCTGCCGCGAATCGTCGAGGTGTTCGCCCGCCGGCTACAGGTTCAGGAGCGGCTCACCGAGGAAATCGCCGGCGCGATAGAGCAAGTCCTCGAGCCCGCCGGCGTTGGCGTCGTCATCGAGGCCTACCATCTCTGCATGATGATGCGCGGCGTCGAGAAGCAGAACTCGAAGACGATAACGAGCGCGGTTCGCGGTTCCTTCCGAGACGACGCCCGCACCCGGCAAGAGTTCCTGTATCTGGCTCACGGACGGGAAGGAATGCTTCTGTAGGGGCTAGAGCTACGCAGAGATCTCTACAGCCGGCCCTAGCCCTTAACCCCTAGCCCGTAGCCCCTATCATCACGAGTTGCTCTTCGTCCTTCGTCGGCACGGCGTGGCACGCACGGCAGCGCGCCTCGTACGCCTCGGTGCTTCCGACCATGATGGTCGGTGAGTCATAGCGTGCGGGGCGGCCCGCGATGAGGCGTTGGTTTCGGCTCGCGGGGTTACCGCATTTCACACAGATCGCGTGGAGCTTGTCCACCACTTCGGCGATGGCGAGGAGCTCCGGCATCGCGCCGAACGGCTCGCCGCGGAAGTCCGTGTCCGTGCCGGCGATGATCACGCGCATGCCTTCGTTGGCCATCGAAGTCGCCAGCGAGACGATCGACGGCGCGAGGAACTGAGCTTCGTCGATCGCGACGACCTCCGTGTCCGATTTCAGCTCGCGTGCGATCTGTTCCGGCGTGTCGATGGGAATGGCTTCGACGCTGCGCCCGTCGTGACTCGAGATGTGATAGATGCCCGCGTAGCGCTCGTCGAGATGGGACTTGAATACCTGAATCTTGCGTCGCGCAATGATGGCGCGCCTGACGCGGCGAATGAGCTCCTCGCTCTTGCCGCTGAACATCACCCCGCAGATTACCTCGATCCATCCACCGCTTCGACTGAAGTGGAGGTCTGAGTTCACTCGTTGTCTCCGGATCGCGGGCGTGCCGAACGATCTGATTCGCGTTGTTCGTCGCGCGGCCGATCGACGCCTCGGTCGCGCGCCACGTCCCGCCTCGTCCCCACATCGCGTCGTGGACCACGATCACCGCGGTCGGAAGCACCGCGGCCGCCACCTCGGCCCCCAGTCGGTCGCGCGCCGCGCTCCTGATCGATGCGCGCGACAATGCGGCGTCCGCGGATGGAGCTGCCCGTGAGCTTCGCGACGACGCTGTCGGCGACGTCGCTCGCGATCTCCACCAGCGAGTGATTCTCACGAATGTCGATCTTTCCGACCTTCACACTCGTTATCTGTGCTTCATTGGTGATGGCGCCAACGAGATCGCCGGGCCGTGCATTGTCCATCGCGCCGACGTTGACGAAGATGCGCGTCATGGCGCCTGGCGCGCCAGTGGCCGAGTGCGGTGCTCGAGGTTCGGCCACGCGTGCGCGCGCCGCGTCGCGCTCGAAGCGCGCCTGCTCGAGGAGCCGGAGCGTCGCGGCGGCGATCTCGATGCCGTCGTAGCTCTCGAGCAGTGGTTCGAGTGTGAGGAGCTCGCGCGCGAACGCGCCCGACGCGAGCGTGTCGCGCAGCTCGGAGCGCACGACCTCCTCATGGCTGCGCGCGCGGAGCCCGGCGTCGGACAGTGTGTACGGCGACACCGGAGCGCCGCCAGCGAGCACGCGCAAGCTGCCGAGCAGTCGCGGCTGCGCGAGCGCAACCACGCGCGTGGGCTGCGGCCCCACGGCTTCGCTCAGCTCCTCTCGTGAGGCCGGGATGTCGTACAGCACGATGAGATCCCAGTCACCCGGCCCGGCGGCGCGCGCGACGCGCACGCCCGCCTCGTCAGGCGTCCGATGGTCGCCGTAGCCGAGGGCGCGAAGCAGGTCGCGTACGTCGCGCTCGCTGTCGTCGCCGCGAACGTAGACGACGGCGCGCGCGGGATCGACGTCGTCGAGCAGTCGGCGCAGCGCCGGGAGACGCCCGGCCGAGGAGACGGTGACATACTGCAGCGCCACGCCCGCGTCGGACAACGTCTCGGACGCGTGGGGAGCGACGCGACGCGCGCGACGCGCATAGCGCTCGATGAGTGCTTCGACTTCGCTCGTGATGTCGTTGGCGACGACGATGCGCGGCGCGTCCTTCGGGACCTCGGCCATCAGCGTCTCGAGCATCCCTTCTTCGCCGCCCGCGATCAACTCGTCTACCCACGCGAGGATGACGGCGCGTGTCTGGTCGAGCTTGAGCGAGGAGCCCTGAATGAGACCGAGGAGCTCGGGTGGCGCCCCGGCAACGACCTGCGCGCCACCATTTCGCAGCAGTCGCGCGGCACGACGTGCGGTCGTCGCGGCAATGGCATGCAGTGGTCTGCTGCCCGCGAGCCGCACGACGGAAGCCGACGCGCTGGCGGCGGCTTCGGCGTCGGCGCACACGATCAGCAACTGCACGGCATTCGACGCATCGTCGATGCGATCGAGTACCGGTGCGAGAATGTGCGCGATCGACGCCCAGTCGTGTGGCATCTGATAGACCACGTTCTGCCCACGCGTGACGCCGGGCTCCTTCGCTTCCTGATCCACTCCACTCCTCGACTGCGCTCTGGCCGCGATGCGACGTGGCACACCGTCTTGACGGTCCCTACCTTTGCCGGGCCGACAAGTATAGCGATCGCCGGAAGGGCGACCAAATCAGCATTCTAGATTCCGCAACGACCGCGCCCTGGCCCTTTTTCGACTACGATGTCCGTGCGCTACAGTCCGTCTTCCAACGTCGCTGAACTCCAGGAGTCGGCCACCATTGCCGTTTCGGCGCGCGCGAAAGCGCTCCGTGCCGCAGGCCGTGCCGTGATCGACCTGGGCGCGGGTGAGCCCGATTTTCCCACGCCGGCCTTCATCCAGGAGGGAGCCAAGCGTGCTCTCGACGCCGGCGCGACACGTTACACACTCGTCGAAGGGATTCTGCCGCTGCGCGAATGCATCGCGGAGCGGGCGAACGAACGCGTCGGCAGCCCGGGGATCACGCCGCCTGACATCGTCGTTTCAACCGGCAGCAAGCAGGCGCTTTTCAACAGCTGCTTCGTGCTCTTCGGTCCCGGCGACGAGGTGCTCGTTCCGACGCCGGCCTGGACGAGCTATTACCAGATCCTCACGCTCGCGCGCGCGCGCGCGATCGAGGTGCCCGGTCGACGTGAGAATTCACTCAAGATAACGGCCGCCGACCTCGCGCGCGCAGCGACGCCACGCACGCGCGGCGTGATGATCAACTCGCCGACGAATCCGACCGGCGCGGTGTACAGCCTCGACGAGCTGCGCGCGATACTGGAGCTCGCCGCCGCGCGCGGCTGGTGGGTGATCAGCGACGAGATCTATCGCGAGATCAGCTACGAAGCGCCCGCGCCCTCGCTGCTCGACGCGGCGAGTGGCGACGGGGCGCTACGCGAGCGGCTGATTGTCGTCGATGGCGTGGCGAAGGCGTACGCGATGACCGGTTGGCGCATCGGCTGGTCGATCGCGCCGAGTACCGTCGCGCGGTCGATCGGCGCGCTGCAATCACACACGACGTCCAACGCGAGCACGGTCGCACAACACGCCGCATTGTGCGCGCTCTCGGCCCGCGACCAGTCGCGGTCTGCGATCGCGACGATGGTCGCCGAGTTCCGCCGCCGCCGGGACGCCGCAGCCGACATGCTGCGCGCGGCGTGCATCGATTTCATCGATCCGCGCGGCGCCTTCTACCTCTTCGTCCGCGTGCCGTCGCAGGCGGGCGACGAAGCGCCGGGCACGGCGTTCGCGCGCGAGCTGCTCGACACGGGCGACGTCGCCGTCGTACCCGGCGCCGCGTTTCGGACGCCGGAATGGATCCGTATCTCGTACGCGGCGCCGATGGAGGACGTCCTCGAAGGCGTCAGGCGTGTCGTTGGATTACTGAGTTCTAATCGAGCCTAACGCCTTCATTTCAGACGAGAGGCGCTCTCCGCGAGAGCAACTCGCCGCCTGAGTCCGTGCACATGAAGTCATCCTCGATGCGGACTCCCCAGATCCCGGGCATGTATATCCCTGGCTCGACCGAAAACACGTAGCCCGGGGCGAGGAGCTTCGTGTTGCCTTCCACCATCCAGGTCGGCTCGTGGCCGTCCATGCCCATGCCGTGACCCAACCGATGGGTGAAGTACTGACCGTATCCGCCCTTGGTGATCACCGCGCGCGCCGCGCGGTCGATCTCCTGCGCGGGGACGCCGGGACGGACGCGCTCCATGGCTGCATCCTGCGCGGCATGCACCAGGTTGTACACCTCGCGAAAGCGCGCCGGTGGTGCCTCACCGAACCAGCGCGTCCGTGTGATGTCCGATGTGTAGCCCTGGAACTCGCCGCCGGCGTCGATCAGCACGACCATCTGCGGTTCGAGCTTGGTTCCGATCGTACCCCCGTGCGGCAGCGCTGACTGTGGCCCGAACTGAACGAGGCCCCCACCTTCGATGCCTCGCCTGGCATGTTCTTCGGCGACCAGCTTCGCGACGTCCCGATCACGCATCCCCGGCTCCAGTCGATCGAAGGTCGAGGCGACCGCGTCCTCGGTGATCTCGATCGCGCGGCGCATGCGCAGAATTTCTTCCGGCGACTTCACGAGACGCAGTTGCTCGAAGACGCCGCTTCCATCGACGAGTCTCGCGTCAGGCAGCGCACGCGAGATCGCGATCGCTACCCAATAGTCCGTCTTTGGCTCGACGACGATCGCTCCCTGATTGGAGCCACTCGCATCGCGGACGGCGTCACGCACCAGCGCGAAAGGATCGGCTTGCTCCTCCCAGCCACGAACCGGCGCGTCGATGTGCGAGCCGCGCCGCACTCGCTCCACCTCGAACGAGGGCGCGATCAGGACGGGTGCCCCGTCCGCCGGCAGGACGAGCGCAATGAGCCGCTCGCTGCGTCCATAGTTGCTCCCGACGAGATACGTGAAGTTCGTGGCACCGCTCGTGGCGATGAGGACGGACCCGCCCGCGTCACGCGTGAGTTGCCTCGCACGCTCGAGTCGGCGCGCATATACCGACGGGTCGAATGGCGCGATCGCCTCGTACCGCGACTTCACCGTGATGTTAGTCCGCGGGAGGGTCGGGACGCGCGGCGCCGCGAGCCCACGCCGCGCGGCGACGAGTTGCTCGGTATTCGTGAGCACTGTACCCGCACCGAGCAGGGCGAGCGATGATGTGAAGGAACGTCGATCCATGGATGTAAGGAATTGGCGAACGGAGCAGGGAGCGAGCGCTTGCGCGAGCGACTTCATATAAGACTTGTCCCGAGCGAAAGCGAGGGACCAGATATGGGCGGGGGCGACGCTCGCTGAATGCGGCGAGGGCGCATTC
>DASXPH010000153.1:0-11104 GCA_036493735.1 Gemmatimonadaceae bacterium | reverse complement strand
ACCACGTATTTCGATCAGCTGGGGCTTCCGCGTCTTGCTCAACGCTAACCTCAACTCACCGAACCGCCGGATGCGGACCCGCATGTCCGGTGGTGTGGGAGGGAAGTAGGAGAGCCTTCTCTCCTACTCCCTATCCCGATTTTTCACCCACTGCCCGCAACCCCCTACCCTCTCTACCCTATTTCGCGAGCTCTCTCACCTCGTTCGCCAACATACGCACTTTCGGCACGTCACTCGACGAGCCGACGTCGCCGTCCAGTGAGCTCGCGAGTTGTGTGAGCGCCGTGCTCCGCGCGGAACCGGATGCCGCCTCGGCGGCGTCCAGGGCCTGCCTAACGGCCGTCAGCCGGGCCGCCGAGAGGCCACCCGATCGCTGCAGCTGATCCGCGTAGGCCCGTGCGACGACGAACGCGTGCGGCCACACCAGCTTCTGCTGATCCTGGATGTTCATCTCGTCGAAGTGCACCAGCTTGGCGGCATCGATCTCGTTCTGCGACAGCAGGCCGCTCGGTACGAGCTCGAACACGTCGAGGCCGCGCGCGATCTCCGAACTGTAGATGTATCCGTTGTACCAGTACGCCGACCATGAGCCGGCAACGAACAAGGTGTCCTTGCTCAGCGGACCGCGGTCGAAGTAGGCGATCTCCTTCGGGTGCGCGGCATCAGTAAAGTCGAACACCGACACGCCGCCCTGATACCAGCCCTGCGCCATCACGTCGCGCCCGGGGATGGGGATCAGCGACCCATTGTGCGCGACGCAATTTTCGGTCGACGTCTGCGGCGCCGGAAGCTTGAAGTAGCCCTTGAACGCCATCTGATCATTCCGGAGCGTGAAGATCGCGTCCGCGCCCCATTCGGGCTTGTCCGAGGCGCGACAGCGGGGCTGCGTGCCGCCGCCCCATTCGTCGGTGAAGAGGATCTTCGTACCGTCGTTGTTGAAGCTCGCCGAATGCCAGAATGAGAAGTTCGAATCGGCGACGGCACTCACCCGCTTGGGGTGCGCCGGGTCGCGAATGTCGAGCAGCACGCCGTAACCGCCGCACGCACCGCCGGCGAGGCCGATTGCCGGATAGACCGTGATGTCGTGGCACTGTTGCGGCCCGCGCCGCGGGCCCTGCCCGTTAATCATGCGCTGCACGAGCGTCGGCAGCTCACGCCTCAGCGTCGCGCTGTCGGCGGACGTCGGCTCGCCGCTGCCGCCGCGCGCCTTGACGAGGCTGTCCAGCAACGGCTTGGTCATCGACGACGGGATGACTCGTTCCATGTCGAAGATCGTCGCCGTGAATTCTCCCCTCGCGCGCGCGGCGGCCGCGGTCTGCGCCGCGTGGGCGACGTCTTCGGGCGCCTCGCCATGCGCGTCGACCGGCGCGAGCGCCGCGAGGATCGGCGGCTTGCTGACGACGTGCGCCTGCTCGGGATGCGCCAGCGGAATCTGGATCACCTCGATCCGGAACAACTCGCTGCTCGGGTCCTTCGACGGGTCCATCGCCGAGCAGCCCGCCAGCTCGTTAGGCGAGCGCACCGGGGCCGAGCCCGAGATGTAGATGTAGACGTTCTCCCTGTCGTTGGGATCGGTGAGGAGACTGTGCGTGTGCGAGCCGCGGCACGTCTGCACCGTCGTCAGCAGCTTCGGATGCGACAGGTCAGAGATTTCGTAAATGCGAATGCCACGCAAGCGCTCCTTGCTCACTGTGTCGGCGACCCCCTGTGAGCCGCAGTCGTTGCGACCATTCAGTGATTCGCTCGACTCGAAGAGCAGGTTGTGATAGACCGACACGTCGCTCTGCGTCCCCGGGCACACGTACGACGAGTACAACGTCGGCTGCCGCGGATTCGACACGTCCCAGATCTGGTAGCCGCTGAAGTTTCCCTGGATGACATAGTGTCCCGTGAACGCCATGTCCGAGTTCCACATCCGACTGTCCCCGGCATCCTTGCGGTTGATGAAGGGCGCGGAGGGCGGCGTCGTCGACGCGAGCCGCAGATTCCACGATGCCTCGGCGGCGTTGAACCAGCCCGGTGCCAGGCCGACTCGCCGGTCCGGAGTCGGCGCGCTGGTGGACATATCGGGCGCCGGCACGGGGCCGCCGGCCATCGTTGCCGTGGCCGCGGTGCTCGCGCATCCGGCAATCGCATACATGCCGACGGCGAGCGAGAATGAGCGGAGAAGATCTTCGCGTTTCACGGGTGTACTCCAGTGAGGCGTGGCGAAGTAGTGTGGGGAGGATGGCGAATGCGATCATCATGCTCGCGGCGAGCGCCCGCAGCAAGTGAGGATCGAGAACGGCGCCTGGGTGTCGATCCTCCCTCGGGTGAGCGGCGCACATGCAACGGGGGTCGATAAAGCAATGCGGCCTCACACCGAGGGTGTGAGGCCGCATCGACGATCGGAACGACTCGAGATGATTACTGCCCGGCGACGAGCGTGACCGTGGCCGAGTTGCAGCCCGAGTACGTGATGTCGGCGTACCCGCTGTTCGTCTGATTCGTCACGGCGACCCTGATGTGGCCGCTGGTGAAGGGCGAGAGCGACGTACCCTGCTGGACACCAGCCGCGCACGATGCGCTGTACTGCAACGGATCGATCGTCGTGACGGAGAAGGAGGCAACGCGATTGCCCTGCTGGAAGTTCACGCTTCCGCTCGGCGAGTACGCGCCGTCAGGCAGTTCGCGGCCCGCCGTGATCGACTGTCCCTGCGCCGCCGTGAAGCTGTTCGTCCAGTGGATGTTGTCGCTGGCGCTCGTCACGCCCGTCAGGACGGCATTGTCCGTCCACGTCGAGCTCTGATAGAGTCCCGTCTGCGACACGCTGACCGACGCCGTGCCGTTGCGCGACACATAGCCGCCTCCCTCGGAGCCGTTGAAGGTGATCTTGAAGTTCTGGAGCCCGAAGTCGAGCGCCATGCCCGATGTGCCGGGCTGCGGATCCGAGATATTCAGAGCACCAGTCACATCGTAGCTGCTCGTCGCATCCGCGAAATGGCAGGCCGGGAGCGAGAATGTGATGTTGAAGTTGTCCGGGACGCCATCGCCGTCGGTGTCGACGGGGGGAGTCTGCGAGGCCACGCCGCAGGTGGAGATGTCGCTCGCGCTCGCGTTCGATGCATAACGATTGAACGAGAGCCCGTATCGATTTTGCGCCAGGCCGCGCATCATTGCGACCGTGGTGCGGGGCACGCGCGAGAAGGTCGGCGCGCCGCCGTTGGTGTTCATGACGTCCTGCGCGGTGAGCTCCGCCATGCTGCCTTCGATCTCGGTGGCGACGGATGAGCCCATCGATTGGAGCTGGTCGGGCGTGATGTTGAGCGGCGCGGTGCTGGAGTCGCTGCAGGCGGCGAGCGTCAGCGCGCCGATCGCGAGCACTCCCGCACGCGCGAGCATTCGGCGCGAGAGGGACATGGAAGGTGGGGTTAGGATGAGAGGGGAGGGTGGGGGAACCACCCACATAACGATCGAAGACCCGTACGGGATACGCGATGCCACTCGATATCTGCCGCTGGCGCCTGGCCGGACAGTTTCTCACCACCACCGGACCCACCACACCACCTGATGTCGTAAGGCTTCTCGGCGCTGTACAGGCCCAGGACTACGCGGGCGCGAAGTGGGCGCTCGCTCAGCGCGTGCGCGACATCACGGACGACGCACTGGAGGCCGCGCTCGACGCGGGTGACATTCTTCGCACCCACGTTCTGCGGCCCACCTGGCACTTCGTGAGGCCGGCAGACATTCGCTGGATGCTCGCGCTCACCGCCCCACGCGTGAGAGCGAAGATGGCGGGCCCGAATCGCCGGCTGGAGCTGGACCGCGCGTTCGTTCGCCGGAGTAATGCGGTGTTCGAGAAGGCGCTCGCCGGCGGCCGGAGCCTAACGAGATCGGAGCTCGCGGCCGAGCTGCATGGTGCGCGGCTGGGTGTCGTCACGGGACAACGGCTCGGCCACCTGATGATGGAGGCGGAGCTCGAGGGCATCCTGTGCAGCGGTCCGCGCCGCGGGAAACAATTCACGTATGCCCTGCTCGAGGAGCGCGCACCCGCCGCTCCGCCGATTTCGAACGACGAAGCCCTGCACGAGTTGACGCGCCGCTATTTCACGACGCGTGGCCCAGCGACGCCGCACGACTTCGCCTGGTGGTCGGGACTCACCGTCGCCGACGCGAAACGTGGCATCGCCTCGAACGCGGGCGCCCTCGAGCGTGTAACGTTAGGCGGCACGGATTATTGGCTGGGTGCCGCCCAGTCGCCGCCCCCTCGCGTCCGTTCGGCGCATCTACTCCCGAATTACGACGAATACTTCATTGGCCACCGGGATCGCAGCGCGATCGCGGCGCGCCTTGGCGATGTCAGATCGGTGCTGGGCGGCACCGCCCTCGTGCCGCACGTGATCGTCGTCGATGGACAGCTCGTGGGAACATGGCGACGCGCGGCGAGGAATGACGGCATCGTCATCGAGCTGAGTGCGGGCACGCGCGTCACCGCTGCTGAGCGCCAACGAATTCTCGCCGCGACGACAGCCCTCGAACGATTTCACCGCGTACCGGTCGACGTCCGCTGGATTTGACGGGACAATTCCGCGATTTCGTCGGGTGCCCTCACGCGCGAAGGCTGGGTAGCGTTTTGGCCGTGCGTGATTCATCATAGGACGCCCTCGAACCCACAGGTTCCCGCAATGCGCCTTTCCCTCCTGCTCGTTGCCGTCGTCGTCGCCACACCCGCAATCGCGCAACCTCCCTCCATTCGTCCGCTCGTTCCCAGCCCGCGTAAGGAACAACAGCAGGTCTTCGGTCCCGCGCCCGTCGTTCCGGCGGCCGCGCGTGGAGTCCACGATCGCGCCGAGCTGGCGGCCTTTCTCGATGGTGTCATGGCGGCCAACCTCCGCGACAAGCACGTCGCCGGCGCCACCGTCGCCGTCGTGAAGGACGGTTCGCTCTTCTACGCCAAGGGCTACGGCTACGCCGACGTTGCCAAACGAGCGCCGGTCGGCGCCGAGCACTCACTCTTTCGCATCGGCTCGACCAGCAAGCTGTTCACCTGGACGGCCGTCATGCAGCTGGTCGAACAGGGGAAGATCAACCTCGACGCCGACGTCAACACCTATCTCGACTTCAAGATTCCGGCGACGTATCCGCAGCCGATCACGATGCGCAGCATCATGACGCACACGCCCGGCTTCGAGGAAGACGGCCGCGATCTCATCATCGACGACACGGCCAAGATGTACACGTTAGGCAACTGGCTCAAGACGCACATTCCGGGACGCGTGCGGCCTCCGCTCACTTATTCGTCGTATTCCAATTACGCGACGGCGCTCGCGGGTTACATCGTGCAGCGCGTCTCGGGCCAGTCCTACGACGACTACATCGATCAGCACATTCTTACGCCGTTAGGGATGACGCAGACGACGACGCGCCAGCCCCTGCCGGCGCGGCTCCGCGGCGACATGTCCGGGGGCTATCTCTACGCCGGCGGCGGCTACCAGCCGCAGAAGTATGAGATCGTGAATGCCGCACCGGCAGGTTCCGTCGCCTCGAGCGCGACCGACATGGCCAAGTTCATGCTCGCCCACCTCAACAACGGCTCGTACAACGGTCAGCGAATCCTCGCCGACTCGACGGCGGAGCTGATGCACTCGCGGGCTTTCGGCCACGATCCACGCATCCCCGGTTTCGCGTTAGGCTTCTACGAGAAGTCCAGTCACGGGCTGCGGATCATCGGCCATGGCGGCGATACGCGCTGGTTCCACACGGACCTGGCGTTGATTCCCGAGGAGAAGCTCGGCGTCTTCGTCTCGTACAACACGGCCAGCGGCGGCGAGTTGAGCTTCGGTCCCTTCCTCACGCAATTCCTCGATCACTACTACGCCGCGCCGCCGTCGATCGTCGCGCTGCCCGCCGACGCCAAACAGCAGGCAAAACGCGTCGCCGGCGAGTACGAGTTCAATCGACGCTCCTACACCACGTTCCAGAAGGCGATCGGCCTCGCTGGCGACATCAAGATCGCCGCCACCGACAGCGGCAAACTCGTTATGCACTCGGCGCTCGGCGATTCTCGCCTCGTGCCGGTCGGCCCGCTCCTGTATCGCGACGAGCTGGGTGGAGACCTCGTGGCCTTTCAGGCCGACAACAAAGGCAACATCGCGCGCGGCTTTCTCGGTGAGGCGCCGATGATGACGATGGAGCGCGTCTCTTTTGCCCACTCGGTGATGCTGCACTGGATTCTCCTCGGACTCGGCATCCTCGTCTTCGTTGGGGTTGTGCTCGCGGCAATCGGCCGGTTCGTCAGACGCCGCTTTGGCGAGGCGCGGCGGGACGACGAGCTCCCGGGTCGCTGGCTGCTCGTTTCCCTGGCGGTGCTCGACCTCATCTTCATCGTTGCGGTCGTCGTCATCGTCGGGAGCGGCGGTGGCCTGCTCGAAGGCCCGCTCACCGGTCTCAAGGTCGCGCTGCTACTTCCCATCATCGCGACCATCTGTACGCTTGCGGCGGTGTACATGGCCGCTCGCCACTGGCGCCTAGGCGCCGGTACGACCGCCGCGCGTCTCCGCTACAGCGGCGCGGTTGCCGTGGCGCTGCTCTTCACCTGGTCGCTCGCGCAGTGGAATCTGCTGGGATGGAGGATGTAGCGCGTAGAGGGTTGTGGGTTGAGCGTTGCGGGTTGGAACAAGGGAGGCCGACGGCAGTTGCCGTCGGCCTTATTCCTTTTTCGCCACCCTCTGCCCGCCACCCTCTACCCTCTACCATATTAGAGCTCCTCTCCCGACGGCAGCCAAGCCTTGAGCCGCTCGCGCAGGATGCGGAGCGCCTTACCCATCTGCACTTCGACGGTCTTGATCGAGATGCCTAAGCGTAGCGCGATCTCGGCGTACTTGAGCCCGTCCACGCGACTCAGCTGGAAGATCTGACGGCAGCGATCAGGCAGACTGCCGATCGCGGCCTGGATCGCACTCTCCAACTCCTTCTCACGCGCGGACGCGTCCGTGGACGGTAACCGCGCGACACCGTCGACTAATTGCGGCTCGCTCCGCCGCTCGATCGCCCGATGTCGGATCGCGTTCAGCGATCGATTCCGCGTCGCCTGCAGGAGATAGCCGCGCACCGAGTCGGTGAGCTCCAGCGCTTCTCGGCGACGCCAGAGCTCGAGCATCACGTCCTGCGCGATCTCCTCCGCCATGCCGCGCTCTCGGAGCATCGCCTCGGCGACGCGCACGAGGAGTGCGTAGTTCGCGCGGAAGATCGCGTCGAAGGCGCTGGTCTCACCGGCTCGCAGGCGAGCGAGCAATTCACGGTCGTCGATAGCGGAAGTCGTCACAAAGGCAGCGTTTTCTTTGAACCCTGAATCACTCGGCCACTGTCCCCGCGACCCTGGCCGTGTATCCTCTGGTGGACAGCTTCTGCGTCGATAAGGGGACACCAGGACTCGCGTGTCCCTGACACAGCCATATGCACAACGACCCCACCACTCCCGACCACACCGAGCCCTCCATCGAATGGGAGGCCCTCGCACGCTACCTCGCAGGCGAGAGCTCCGCGACCGAATCGGAGCAAATCGCTCGCTGGCTCGAAAAGCATAAAGCAGACGCGGCCCTGCTGCAGGCACTCGACAACGCCATCACCGGTCTGGCCTTGCGCGAAGCCCCCGACGTGGATGTCGAGGCAGCATTGAGCAGCGTTGTTGCCCGGCGCGACGCCGCCGAGCCTGTGCAAGACACCGTTCCGCTCCGGATCCCCCAACTTCGGCATCGTTCTCGAAAGACCGCGCCCATCTGGCGCGCAGTCACCTTTCTCGCAGCGGCCGCGGCGGTCGTCGTGGCGGCGCGTCTCGTGCTTCAACGAAACGAAGGCGCTAGCTCGTTGGGGCCACTTGTAGCGAGCGGGAAGCCGACGTTTGTCACCGCGGTAGGCAGGCGGGATTCTGTTCGGCTGTCCGACGGCACCCGAGTCACTCTCGGTCCGGCGAGCAGTCTGACGGTGGCAGCTGGATACGGACACGGAGTGCGAGAGGTCGAGCTGCATGGTGAAGCCTACTTCGACGTGGTACACGACACCACGCATCCGTTCGTCGTTCGCGCGGGGAACGCGACGATTCGCGACATCGGAACGAGCTTCGCCGTTCGGAATGACAGCGGCAGTCGTGTGCAGGTGGTCGTGACGTCAGGCACTGTTCTCCTTCGGCCGAAACAGGGCTCGATGAACGAAGTGCTGACGGCGGGCGACATCGGTGTCGTCGTCGACAGCGAGACCGTCACGTCGCATCACGGTCAATCCACCACGCCCTATCTCGCCTGGATGCGCGACAGCCTGGTCTTCCGCGAGGCGCCGCTCTCCGAGGTGAGCAGTGAGCTGCGTCGGTGGTACGGCGTCGTGCTTCGCGTCGAAGACTCGGCGTTGGCGAACCAGCACCTGACCATGACCTTCTCCGGTGATTCGCTCGATGTGGTGCTGCGAGTTATAGCGCTCAACCTCAATCGGGCGGAGATCGAGCGCCGCGGGGATACATTGATCGTTCGACCGTCCACTGGGAGCGCACGAACGCAATGATCTCGGTCTCGAGCGCGCGGATGAGAGGGCAGCGCCTTCTTCTCCGCGCTGCCTCGCTGCTCTTGCTCGCCGCGCCGGCCATTGCCAGCGCGGAGCCGACGTGCATGGCACGGGCAGACGCTCGAGATTCGCGGAGTTGGCCGTCGCCCCTCGACCGCCTCGTGACGCTGCACGGGCGGGACCTCGCGCTCCGCGACGCGCTCGATCGTCTCGCGGCCGCGGCCCATCTTCGCCTCTCGTACTCCGCCGAGCTCTTGCCGCTCGACCACCGCGTTTGTGTGTCCGCCGACTCTGTCGCAGCAGGGGTTGTCCTGTCCGAGTTGCTGGAAGGAAGTGCCGTTGCGCCGGTCGTCGCCGGGAATGATCAGGTCGTCCTTGCCCCCGCCACTCCGCGGCATCAAACGACGACACATGCCGAGCAGAGCGTCAACATGCTCGATCGTGTCTTCGTCAGCGGACAGTCGTTAGGCGTCTCACCCCGCGGCTCGTCGGCCGCGGTCACGAGCATCGACCGCACGCAACTCGCCAAGCAGGGCGGGGGCACGCTTTCAGAAGCGCTGAACGGTGCCGTGCCCGGTTACTGGCTCTGGGATCAGGCGCCGAGCAGTCTCATCGCCCAGTACGGCAGCCTGCGTGGCGCCAGCTCGTTCGGCGTCAGCGCGCCGAAGGTGTACATCGACGGCATCGAGGTCGCCAATCCACTCCTCCTCACCGAATTGAGTCCGGACGCGGTCGAGCGCATCGACGTCATTCGCGGGCCACAAGGAGCCGCGCTGTACGGTGCGGACGCGATCGCCGGCGTCGTGAATATCGTCATGCGTCACGACGGTGGTGATGGCGGCGAGCTGGCGCGCCTGCGCAGCACCGCTGGCATGTCGCACAGCGTTTTCGCGTCGCGGCCAGTGCTCGTCCAGGAGCATACGCTCGCACTGCACGGCGGCGGGGATGTGAAATCCTCGGTGCTGTCGCTCTCGCTCGGTAGTGTCGGATCTTACGTTCCGGGTGGCCAGAGCTGGAATGCGCATGGTGATGGCGGATTCCGGCTCGTCGGCGAACGGAGCATGCTCACGGGAAGCGCGCGCTTCTACGCCAAAGACGCCGGCGTGAGCACGAGCCCACTCATCGCCTCGAGCTCGCCGTCGGTGAGCCCGATGCAGAGCGACCGCGACGCGTGGCGCGAAATGGGTCACGGCTACGATCGACCGCAGGACGGGGCCAGCGCCAACGCGACGCAGTCGATTCGCGAGTACACGTTAGGCACGACGGGCACGCTCTCCACCGGTGAGCGATGGTCCCACGTGCTCACCGTCGGCATCGATGGATATCGCCTCTCCGGGGATCCCACGGCCACCATGACGTCCATTCCGTCGCCGCTGGACTCGGCGTTGCGCGCGGCGCGCGGCTCCGCCGATCGGGCGACGTTTCGCGCGACCAGCGAGGGCCGTTTTGGGGCAGCCGACGGAGCGGCCGCGACGCTGAGCTTCGCCGCCGAGCACTCCGCGTTGCAGCAGCACTCCGCATATGAGATGCTGCCCCAGGCCGACCGATCATTCAGTGGTTGGGAGAGCAACACCGGCATCATCGGTCAGTTGGATGCGTCGTGGCGAAACATGTTGTTCGCGACGAGCGGATTGCGTTTCGAGCGGGACGGTGGGTTCGGAGCTATGAATGGTCTCGTGAGCCTACCAATGTTCGGCGGCGCCGCGGTCCACGAGTTCGGCCCTGTCATGACCAAGCTGCGCGCGTCGTATGGCAAGAGCATCCGTCCCGTGGGCTCGGCGCTGCGATCCTCGTGGATCGGTCGCGAAGCACTACTGCAGACCGGCTTCGCTCCCGAAGAGCAAGCGGGCGTCGAGGCAGGCATCGATGCCACCGTGGGACACGCTTTCGCGCTGCATCTTACCCGTTTCGACCAGACTGCCTACAGCCTCATCCAGCCGGTGCTGGTGAAATCGACGCTCCTCCCCTCGCCGGATGCGGACGGCCCCATGATGTACGCGCTGCAAGACGTCGGGCAGATCAGCAATCGCGGCTGGGAGCTCGAGAGCTCCTTCACGGAAGGTCGACTCTCCGTCGGCGGCACGATGTCCCTCGTGGACAGCCGCATCCGTCGTTTAGCGTTTGATTACAGGGGTGACCTGCAAACCGGCGACCGTATGCTCGGCGTGCCCGCGGTCACCACCGGTCTGACGACAACCTGGACCGCGTTGCGATGGTCCACGTCGCTCACGCTCGCGCGCGCTCAAGATTGGATCGACTACGATGCGCTCGCGCTGGCCATGACTCCGCCAGATGGTCGGCCCACCGGAGCGGCGCTCCGCCAGTACTGGCGCGTGTACCCGGGCGTAACGCGCTTCGACGCGTCCTTCTCTCGCCAGTTCTTCTCCGGGTTCACCATCGTGTTCAGCGGTCGCAATCTCCTCGACGTTCAGCGCGGCGAACCAGACAACCTCACCGTCTTGCCGGGTAGGACCATTTCCGCGGGCTTGGAAGCAAAGTTTTAAACGCGGGGGACGCGGAGTGCACGGAGGACGCGGAGGACTGGCAGAAAGAGAAGCGGGGGGGGGGGGGG
>DASXPH010000152.1:0-51078 GCA_036493735.1 Gemmatimonadaceae bacterium | reverse complement strand
CCCCCCCCCGCCCCCATGCTGTCCTTCGCTCTTTCCGCGTTCATGCTTCTCGGACCATGTTGGTCTGCGGCAGTCAGAAGGCCAGCGTCCCTTCCATCATGAAGCCCTTGAATTGCCCACCGTTGCGGATGTCCGTCGTTGGGAAGTTCATGTACTTCTGATTCACCCATTCGATCTTGGCCAGGAGCAGCGGCGTCACGAACCAGCCACCACCGATCTGCCAGCGATTCACGTTGACCTCGTTGGGGATGCTGGCCAGTTCACCAGTGACCGTGTTGTACCGGACGGCGCCATAGAGCGCATCACCCGCGAACCGGAACACTCCCTCGCTCACGTACTGCCGGATCGAGCGGTTCGTCAGCTCGGCCGCGCCCTTACCCGACGCCGTCTCGTAGTTCCCGAAGTACTCGAGGGGACCGATCTTGATGAATGGATTCGCGACATAGGCGTGCACGTTGTTGCTGAACCCGGGGCGGATCGCGCCCGACCACGCGTTGGCGGTCTCCGTCGATTGGGAGTTCTCGAGCACGTCGTAGTAGCGGGAGCCAGCGCGGTCGCCGGTGTACAGTGTGTTGCTCGCCGATTGACTATTCGCGTACATGGAGCCCGTGAGGCGGAAGCGGACGTTCGTCGAGAAGGATTCGTCGAAGCCAACCTTGCCCAACCAGCTCTCGGAGCGCTTCGTCGGTGTGGTCACCTGACCATGGACTTCACCGCCGGTGACGCCGCCCATGGCGAGCCATGGACCAGTGCGGACATAGAGCTCACCGCCGATCTCGGTCGTGAAGGCGTCGAGGATGTAATTCCCTACGAGCGGATTGAACATCGCCTGACCGTTGTCGCTGCGGCGGAAGTGTGCGTCGCCATAGTTGATCTCGAAGTGACCGACACGAAGTGTCGTGTACTTCATGATGCTGTTGAGAATCGAGTTATCGATCGGCGACGCGTCGATGAGGGCATAGCCATCCTTGATCCACGACTCCTGGTGATGCCGCGCCGAGGCGTAGCTGGTCATCGCGAGCCGGATCCCCGGTGCGACTTGCGCGTTCAGGTACAGATTCGCGACCGCGTTGTTGAAGCCATTGCCGATTGCGATCAGCCGATTCTGATTGATGCCGGTCCCGACGGAGTCCGCGGTGTTGCTGTGCCGCAGCCCCTGGAACTGCTGCGTCATGGCGGCGCCCCAGCCGAGCTTGAACCCAGTGTAGGGCACCGTGTCGAACTTCGGTGTCTCGAACATATTCAAACCGCGCTTGTCCGCCGGACGAATGTGCTGAAACTCGATCGCGGGGACGGTGCTGATCTTCTTTGCGGCAGTGGTGGTCGATTCCGGCTTGGTCTTCGCGGTCTCCGTCTTCGTGCCGGAGTCCACGGCTTGGGTGGTTTGCTGACCGAGCAGGGAAGCGGCGAAGAGCGGAACTGCCGCGGCAGCGAGCATCAGCTTCATTGAGCGTTTCATAAATCCTCCGTACCTCGACTCGAACGTGAGTGGAAGGGTGGGTGCTGAACGTCGAGTCAGCGTTGTACGCCGGCTACGGCGGCGGCGATGGTTTCTGGTCCGACGAGGAGTGAGAACTTCACGGTGATTTTGTTGCTCGTTCTGAGCGTGCCGAGCATCGCGGTCGGCGGCTTGACACCGAAGTCCGTCATCAACAGCGGCAGTTCGCCATCCGCGCGGATGCCGCCGTCGCTGAGTCGAGTCGCCGTCACGTCCAGGTTCACGCTCCTCTCGGCGCCAGCGATCGTCAGCGCGCCGACCGTCTTGACGGTGAAGGAGTCACTCGTCGCGCCCGCCACGACTTCGAACGTGCCGACGATGTAGCTGATTTCCGGTGAGTCGTCGACCTTGAGCGCCTTGTACAGATTGTTGTCCATGCCGCCATGCCCGCACTTGAGATTCCGCACGGGTACCTTCACCAGGACCTTCTTCAGCATTGACGGCGTCGCGGCTGGCGTCTTCAGGAACGTTTCGTCGACGTCGATGGCCGCGTCGATCGAGCTCGCTCGGCACGTCCAGTCGTGGAGGTTGGAGCCGCCTTCGATCCACAGCTTGCTATCCGCGCCGACGGAAAGGCGAACGGATTGGGCGCGCGCCGAGCCGGCGATCGCGAAGAGCGCGGTCAGCGCGAGGCTCGTGAAGTAACGGGTTTTCATATCGGGCTTCTCCTCTCACCAGAGCAGGTGCACCGGTGTCTCCGATGCGCTCCCGACTCTTTCGTTGTGGAAGAGAGTTTAGGATTTGCTGGCGTTCTCCTCTGTCGGGTGGTTCGTGGAACTCGCGTGAGGGGAACGCGACGCTCGGCTCCTCTTCTTCCCGAGCTCCTGTCGGGGAACACCCGACAGCCGGGACGTATCGGCGCAATACCATGGCGGGCGGCATCGCTCCATGCCGCCCACCGGGCGCTACTCCCAGCTTCAGGAACGACTTAGATCACCAGGCGCAGTAGAGTCGTTAGGCGATTTGGATCGGTGAGCCCCGGCTGGAGGTGCTGCCCGGAATCCGATGTGGCCGCCAGGCCAGCCTCGCTTCGAATCGCGCCGCGAAGTTCTCCACTTGCATCCAGTCGGTGAGCTCATGGTCGCGAGACGTGTCGGTCGAGCCGCCATTTCGCCGCGCGATCTGCTTCATGATCCAGCGGAGTACCGGGCCGTACTTCGTATAGGCGATCGCGCCGCCAATCATCTCCGTGATGGCTGGCCGCCAGCGCGTCTGGTCGAGAAACTTCTCGACACATCGCCGCGCTTCGGCGCGCCCGCGCTCGTCGGGGCTGGCGGCCGATCCACTCACAGAGAAAAATGCCGTTGGCAGGTTGTTGAGCGCCGACGCGTTTGTCCGCGCGAATGCTTGAATGGCCGGCTGGTGCCGTCCGCGAATCACTGAGGCACCGATAATGATGCCGTCGTACGCGTGCACGTCCACCGGCATTCGGAGCTCGCTCACGTTCAGTCGCGTGACCTCTTCGCCCCACGCGCAGAACGTGTCCGCGATCCGGCTCGCGATCTTCGCCGTCTGTCCGTAGCTGGTTCCGTACAGTATGAGAATCCGTCTCGATGGCATATGTACCTCATCGATTTGTCCACGTGCCCTCGGCGCGTTCCTTGATACCGAGCAGCATGCGTCGCTGCATGAGGAAATGGGCTGGCTCGCCGACGAGCGTACCTAACGACGCGAGCGGCACGCCCATGAGGCTGGGCGTGGCGTCGCCGAGCGTCCGCACGAGAATCCGTGTCGTCGTGTCGTTCACCGCTATCAGTGCGAACGAGCCCCAGCCATCGAGTACGATCGCCCGACCTGGAAGCACGTCGGCCACCGGCCAACCGAGATGGGCGCCGAACGCCCCACCGAGATAGTCGGGCGGCGCCGCACGCACGAAGTCGCCGCGGTGAATCGATTGCCACTCCGGAACGACTCGATCGACGTTGCGGACTGGATCGCCGACGAGCCGCTCGAGCCAATCGTAGCTGTAGAAGCCGGCGCGATCCTGCCCGATCTGTGCTAGCCAGGGCCAAACGGCGTCGACCGGCGCGTTGATCGTCACCCCGTGGTCGATGCGATAACGCGGATGGGTCACGCGCTCGTCACCCGGTAGGGTGCTCGCGAGCTCGGCGTCGCTGACACCCCACCGCATGTGCCAGGGTCGAAGCACGACGAGCGTTGCGAAGTACGCGGTGAGCGCGAGGGCGAGCGTCGTGCCTAACGCCGAGAGGTGCCGCTGCGGTGGATGCGCTGGCACGCCGATGCTCCGCACGACGATCTCACGCGCGAACGGAATCGCCGTGACGAGCAGGGCGCCATCGATGGCGGCGCCGATCATCAGCGCCGGATGCGGGAACATGGCGAGCAATGCGAGCGAGGCCAGCGCGGCAATCACGCTGAGCGGACGCCAATGCCGATCGAGCCACCGCACGCCGAGCAGGCCCGCGCCAGCAGTCAGAAATCCAGCGCCCGAGAGGAGCCACAGCGCACTCACCGCCCAGTGAGGCCGCACACCGATCACCCACATGCCCGCGCCGGCGTGCGCGACGCCGTGCAGGATGAGCAGACTACCGAAGAGTCGACGCATGGTGCTCTGTCCCTCCGTTGGGTGAAGCGGCGTGTGTTCCGCCACGCGCCGCGGAATTCGATTACGGGTTGAAGCTCGGCGCCACCTGTCAGCGCGTCAGTCCGATTCATTCCGCAGCTGGCGTCGGCGAATCCCCGACGCTCGTTCTGGCGGTTGACGAGGCGCGCCGAACAGCGTGCCGACCCCCGAGGCACTTCCGCAGCCGGACCGCAATGCGACTTGGGTCACATCCCGCTCGGCCCGCGGCCCTGTATCGACGCCAAGCGCGACGAACGGAATGCATCCTGCTCGTCGTGAGGCATTCTCATGCAATGAGGAGAGCCATCGATGCCCGACAACGATCCGAACAACAGCGACCGGCCGGCCGCGAATTTCTCCGACGTGCAGAGCGGCAGCTCGAGCACCGCACCCGCCGATCAGGCCCAGAGCTACACCGTGCAATCGGGCGACAACCTTTCGAAGATCGCGAAACGCGTCTACGGAGACCCTAACAAGTGGCACGCGATCTACGACGCGAATCGGGACAAGATCAGGAACCCCGATCTGATTCAGCCCGGTCAGATCCTGACGTTACCACCGAACGCCTGAGGAGACTCGCGATGACGAGATTCATTCTGACGACGGCCGTTGGCCGCACTGCGATACTTGCACTCGCGTTGTCGATGGTCGGCGCCTGCGGCAAGAAATCGCAGCAGCAGCCCGCCACAGAGACGTCGGGCGGCGCGATCGCCCCCGCCACGGGTGCCGTGCAGGTGGCCGACGTCACACTCGGCCGCGGCATCTCGGCTGACAAGCGCGTCGCCAATCCGACGGACAGCTTCTCACCGCACGATACGATTGCCGCATCGGTGCATACGACCGGATCGGCGCCCAGCGTCACGATTGGCGCCCGCTGGACGTTCCAGGACGGCCAGACGGTGAACGAGCGCACTGAAACGATATCGCCTAACGGCGACGCCTTCACCGAGTTTCACATCTCCAAACCATCGGGCTGGCCAACCGGAAACTACACGCTGCACGTCCTGGTCAATGGGCAGGAGGTGCAGACGAAAGGCTTCACGGTGAAGTGATCGGGCAGAGGGCAGAGGGTAGAGAGTGAAATCGACGAAGGCCGACGGCAGCACCGTCGGCCTTCCATATTCCCACCCTCCACCCTCTACACGCTGCCCTCTACCCCATCACCCTTGCACGGCGCCGAGAATCTTACCGAGCAGTCCACCGACATGTGGCGACTGCTGAGCGGCGCTCTGGGCTTCCTGATGCAGGACGCCGCCGAGTTGTCCTGGATTCATTTGCTGCGCGTTCTGTCCACCGAATTGCCGCCGTGCCAGCACGCCGAGCACGAGTGGTGAGAGCATCATCAACAATTTCCGCGCCTTCTCGGTGTCGAGGCCGCTCGCCTGTTGGACACCCTGCTGCACGTTGTCTTGATGATTGCCGAGAATCCTGCCTAACAATCCTCCGGAACTGCCAACGTCGGCTGGCGGACCAGCCTGGAGCACAGCGCCGACATCATCCGTCACACCGTCGTGCGCTGTGATCGCCTGCTGAATGCTATCGGCACCCTGTTGTTGCGATGCGTGGCGAGCCATCCCGCCGACAATCATCGGGATCGCTGCGCCAATCGCGGTCTGGGCAATTGCCGGGCTGATTCCGAGCTGCTGACTGATCTGATTCACCTCGGACTGACCGAGGTGCTGTTGCACCATGTCCATGAGCGCCATGCGAACCCTCCGACGTTGGTGATCCCCCGACCTACGCTGGGAACGCACGCAGACACCGGGCCGCGCGGCGCTCAGTGATCCATGTGGGCGTACTGTTTGGGTGTCCCGACCTGAATGATGCCGACCGCCCCCTTCTCCGCATCGGCAAAGCTGTGCGTGACGAACGGATAGAGTCCCTCGCTGCTGCCGTCGGGCGCGAACACCGTCTCGAACACCGCGCCGCCGCCGGCTGGAATCATGTAGGTCTGTACGCCGGCGAGCGCATGCCCGGGATCACCGTCCGGATACACACGGTCGAACATCGCCCCGACGATGTGGAAGTCGCTGTTGAAGCTCGGACCCGCGTTCACCACGAAGAAGCGCACCCTGTCGCCGACGTCGACTTTGAGCGGATTGTCCTTGTACTGGAACGCGCGGCCATTGAAGACGACGTGGCTCGCCTGCTTCGCCATCGCCGCCTGCCAGTCGGGCTGCATCGGCACCATGACCGCGCCGCCGGCCTTCGTCGTGTCGCCCGCCTTCGCGTAGAACTCGCTCTGCACAAGGATGAACTCCTTGTCGGCCGTCGTTCCCCAGCCGTCTCGCGGATCGACGATGATCGGGAGATACATCCCCTGCATGATGTGCATCGTGACCGGCGGCGTTCCGCAATGCACCATGAAGGCACCCGCGTCCCGCGCCACGAACTCGAAAGACACCGAGTCGTTAGGCATGATCATGCGGTAGGCGACATTCGCCGGAATCCGCGCGGCGTGAAAGTCGATCGAATGTGGCATCGGCGACTGATTCACCACCGTCACGCGCACTCGATCGCCGACCCGGGCCCGGATCACCGGCCCCGGCACCGTCCCGCCGAAGGTCCAGCCCTGGTAGACCACGCCCTTCGCGATCTCGATCGTTGCATCCTTGATCGGGATACGAAAGGCCTTCACCCCAGCGTCGGACACTGGTGCCAGCCGCGCGTCGAAAGCGGGTGTCGTCGTTCGCGCTGTCTTGCCGAAATCCGTGAACTCGATACGCGACCGGGCCGCGCCATTCCACCGCGCCGCCGTGATGCTGAGCATGCCCGCGCCGACGCCGAGCATAACGAGTGCAACTGCTTTATATGACCGCATGAGGCAATCTCCGGTTGACTGGTGGCAACGCACCGGAAATTGCCCGCGCCGACGGTCGTTCTCAGTCAGGACAAGGGCGGAACTTCGGTAAGGCCACTGGCTGTCCCATGTACGGGAATGCCTGACCGTCGCGATCGGCTGCAGCGCCCTCTACCCTCTATCCTCTACCCTTTTCGCCCACTCCATCGCATCGCGACGCTGATCCTCCGCGCCAAGTGCCTCGAAGAGGCCGATAGCGATCGCTAGCTGCTCTCGCGCCGCGTCGTGATCGCCGACTTCAGTGAGACACTCCGCCAGCACACGCAGCGTTTCCCCCTCCACCAGCTTGCTGCCATGCTGACGCGCGAGCTCCAGTCCACGCTCGAGCGCCGATCGCGCCTCGGCCGTGCGGCCTAGCGTTAGGCGCGCCGCCCCCACAACGCGCAAGGCATCCGCCTCACGGATCCCGTCGCTCAGCTGCGCGAATTGGGACGCCGCGCGGAGCGCGCCAACTTCGGCCAGGCGCGCGTCGCCCGCCAGCAGCGACAGCTCCGCGCGGCCACGCCAGGCAAGCGCAGTGAGCGCTGCGTTCCCGCACTCCGTCGCGTAGCCGATGGCACGCTGTTCGTACTCGCTCGCGCGGGCGAGCTGTCCAAGATGGCGGAAGCTGAGCGCCATGTTATGGAGACTCTGCGCGAGACCCGCCACGTTGCCCAACCGCTGGTAGGCGGGAATCGCGAGCTGGTAGAGGCTGAGCGCTTCCTCACGACGCCCGCGGATATTGGCGATCGCGCCCATGTTGTTGGTCGCGTGCGCCATGAGCAGATCGTCGCCATCACTGCGTGCCAGCTCGAGGGCACGGCCAAAGACATGCTCGGCGGCATCGAGTGCGCCAAGCTCGACTTCGGCGACGCCGAGTTGGTTGACGGCTTTTCGCAGCGCCGCACGATCACCGCTGCGCTCGATGGCCGGCAGCGCCGACGTTAGCCACTGCCGTGCCTCTCGCGGATGGCCGGTGCGCAGCTCGGCGTCGGCGCGCAGCGTCGCTAGCTCCGGATGCGCACGAGCGGCATCACCCTGTTCACGAAGAATCGTGAGGGCGTCGCTCCACTCCGCCGCGGTCGCATGATGTCGGACGAGTCGAAGTAGCGTGTCGATGTCGGGGCGGAATTGCATCGTCGCGCGTCAATACGCGAGCGCGTACCCGCTGAAGCCAGAGATGTCGGACTGCACCTCGTTGATATTGACCTCGACCGTGCTGCTGATCTTCACCCATGGCGCCGACGCTGTTTCCTGTCGCCATGTCGAGATCTGTGGGATGATGGCGGTGTCAGCTGCCGTGACCACGCCATCGCCGTTGAGATCCCTATCGCAATCGGCGAACTCGAACTGGAGACGCGCCGGCGCCGAGAACTTCAAGCCCGCTGGCTGGAAATCTGCTGCGTACACCGTGGGGTCGGCGACCGTGATCGTGATGAGAATGGAGTCGCCCGGCGCGATCGGGGTGCCGTCTGGCCGAGTGTCCAGTGAGTTCGCGAAGACGCGAAAGCGCAAGAAATCAGAGCCATCGCGGAGCTGGACACGGACCTCCCGGTCCTGGCCCCTCACGGCATAGAACGACACCACCGTCGACAGCAGCGGCGGTGCACTGGCGCTGAGCCGAACAAAATGGAGATCGCTCGTCTGTCTCTGCGTCTCGGTCGGACTGCTGCTGTCACCGCCGCACGCCGCCATGGCCGCGAGGGTGAGCATCAATATGGGTTTTATGAATTTCTTCATTGCTCCACCTCGGCTTCGTCATTGAGATCGACGCGGTCGTCGGTCGCGTCCAGGAGCCGCTGCAGACGCGGGCGAGAGATGCCCAGGCGGCGCGCGGCCTCGCTTTTGTTACCACCAAATAAGCCAGCATACTGTGCGCGGCGGCACGCGTGATCGCCGCCATCGTCGCGGGAAAGGGAATGACTTCGCTGCTTGCTTGGACCGGTGCCGGCTCCGCGAAATCGTCGGCGTCGAGCGTTCCCTTCGATGTCAACAGCAGCGTGCGCTCCATCAGGTTGCGCAGTTCGCGGATGTTGCCGCTCCAATGGCGACGCGACAGCGCGCGATCGGCGTCCGCGGAGAGCGACGGCAGAGGAAGGCCATACTCTCCGGCGAAGCGTCCGAGGAAATGTCGCGCGAGCAGCGGGATGTCATCGCGGCGCGCGCGAAGCGCGGGTAGCTCGATCGGAACGACGTTCAAACGGTGAAATAAGTCCTCACGAAACTCGCGGCGTGCGACGGCCGCCGCGAGCTCGACGTGCGTTGCCGCAATGACGCGCACGTCGATCGCGATCGAGCGCGTTCCACCGACGCGGCGAATGACTCGTTCTTCGAGCGCCCTTAGCAGCTTGCCCTGCAGCACCAGCGGCAAATGCCCAATCTCATCGAGAAAGAGCGTGCCCCCATTAGCAAGCTCGAACAATCCAGGTTTGGCGACGGTGGCACCTGTGAACGCCCCCCTCTCGTGCCCGAACAACTCGCTCTCGAGCAGCGGCTCGGGAATCGCGGCGCAATTGATATCGACAAAAGGGGCGCCGCGGCGTGGTCCGTTGTAGTGAATCGCGCGCGCGACGAGCTCCTTGCCCGTTCCGGTCTCCCCAGTGAGCAACACCGTGAGCGACGCATGGGGAATGATGCGCGCCGCCCGCGCGAGCGCTGCGCGGAGAGCGGCGCTGTCGCCGAGCACTCCGTCGAAGCGAAATTTTGATGCTTCGGCCGCGGCGAATTCCAACCGCCGAACGTCCGCCTTCAGTGCCTCGGCGCGGTCCCGTAGCCACGAGCCGAGGAGAGCACTGTCCTCGGGTAGACAGAAATAGGTCGAAGCCCCTGCTCGTACGAGCGACGACGCGAGATGATGATCGGCGCGCGCGCCCACCGCCGCGATCTGCATCGCGCCATTCTGGCGACCCGCCGTCTGGCGAATGGCTGCCTCGAGCTCCTCCTCGGCGCCGCCAGCACTGATCACGCCGATGGCGCCCGTTAGGCGATCGAAGCCCGCCGGCGCGTCGATCGGGGCATACGCAAGACCAGTCTGGTCGGCAAGCGTCGACCACATGGCGGAGAAGGAGTCGGAGAGTGAGAGAACGACGAGCTTATTCAAGGGCGGCGCGAGGAGTCGAACGGTCGCGCCGCCGCGCTGGCCTAACGAAGGGCCAGCGCGGGACTGCGACGCGGTTAGCGAGTGTGGTCGTCGTGACCGTCGTGATCGTCGTCTTCAAAAGCGTGGAACGAGTTGGCGATGTTCGCCGAGATGCGGGAAGCGTTACTGCTGTTGCCGGGATCGAGCGTGCCGCCCGCGCCATCGCTGAACCAATTCGCGATGTCGATGGCGACGGTGACGTTCGGGTTGCCCGCGTCCACCGTCACGGGCGCCGAGAAGAGCGTCTCGACGCGTGCATCCACGGGGCTCATGAACACGAATGCTTTGCCATTGAACGTGCCCTCGACGCGCACGCTCATGTTCTTGAATTCCGGGTGCGCGACGAGAAGGGCCGTCGACGCGCGATTGCCGCTGGAGATCGGATCGATGCGGATCTCGAGGCCACGGTACGTGCCCGCCGGAACGCTCGCCGTGATGTTGGTCTTCGTGCTCGCGTCGAGCGGGAGATCGAGCAGCGTGGGACCGACCTCCACTTCCGCGCAGCCATCTTCGACCGACGTGTCGTCATCGCCGGATTCCGCGACGCCGGCGCAACCGCTGGCGTCCACCGGCGCGAGCTCGATGCGGCGCGCGACGAGTTGCGCCTTGGTGATCACCAGGGAATTGGCGCCGACGCCGACGGTCACGTCGGCGAGCGGGGCACGGTCAGCAACCGCCGCCTGCCCTTGGGTGGTGAGTGACACGGTAAGCGCACGACCACCGTGACTTGCCGTGGCATCGCTGCAGGCAGCCGCACTGGTTGCGACAGCGACCAGCATCGTGGCTCGGAGGAACTTGGGAGAGAGGGGGGAGGTCATGGGAGTCTCCGTTGAAGCGAATGAGTCGTTAGCGGCTTTCTCGAGGCTCCCTATAGGCAGGCCAGGCGCCACCTCTTCGGCGCTCCGACAAGACAACCAACTCGGTGCACAGTATAGGTTTGGCAAATGGTGTCGCGGCGTAGTCTCTTCCCCGACTGCATCGATTCGTTACGACGGCCTAACAGCGCGATGCAACGAATGCGCGTGCTCAGACACTAGTTCCTGGAATAAGCGCCCGATCGCTACTCGCCCATTACTAATCACCGATCATGAGCAGCCGATCCACAGACCATCGACAGCCACCGACGACCGTGAACGCATCGGCTCTCCTTTTCGATCTTGACGGCGTGCTTGTCGATTCCGCGGAATGTGTCAGGCGCGTCTGCACCGATTGGGCAGTCGCGCGGGGCCTCGATCCGGCATACGTCCTCGGCTTTGGGCAGGGCCGACGCGTGCAGGACACCGTGCGCGCGGTGGCGCCACATCTCGATGTCGACACGGAGGTGGCCGCACTCGTCGGTATAGAGGCAACGACGACCGACGGTCTCTATCCCGTTTCCGGAGCGCACGCACTTCTCGCGTCGCTATCGCCTAACGCATGGGCTATCGTGACCTCCGGCGCTCGCGCCGTGGCGACGCTACGGCTCGGCCACGTGAATCTGCCAATTCCGCGTGTACTCATCACGGCCGACGACGTCGAGCGGGGCAAGCCGCACCCGGAGGGCTATCTCGCGGCGGCGCGCGCACTGGGACGAGCTCCCGGCGACTGCATCGTCATCGAAGATGCGCCTGCGGGAATCGACGCCGCCTGCGCCGCGGGCATGCGCTCGATCGGGATCGCCGGCACCTTTCCCGCTGCCGCGCTCGCCCGCGCGACCGCCGTCCTCCCCGCCCTGAGCGCTATGCGCGTGACCCGCGCCGAAGACAGCGGACCGGAGCTTCGTATCGGATGGGACTCTTTCGACGCTTGACTTGTGGCCACAATGATCTGACCTTTCATCCGGATATTAGGATATACCGGCAACGCCGACGGATCACGGATCACCGATTACCTAGATGTCCGTCTCCATCCTCGATCGCATCAGCGCTCTCGCCGACGCAACCCGGAGCAGAATCCTCCTGCTCCTGGACGGGCGCGAGCTCATGGTCGGGGAGCTCTGCGCCGTGCTGCAGCTGCCGCAGTCCACTGTCAGCCGACATCTCAAGATCCTGAGCGACGAAGGCTGGATCGTCGCGCGCGGAGAGGGCACAAGCCGCTTCTACTCGATGGTCCAGAGTCGGCTCGACCCGTCTACGAAGAGACTGTGGCACGTCGTGCGCGAGCAGGTCGCGGCCGCGCCCGGCGCCGGGCACGATACGCGGCGGCTCGACAGCGTGCTTGCGCAGCGCGTCGAGGCGCGGCGCAATCGGTCACAGGTTTTTTTCTCGACGTCTCACGAGAGCTGGGACGAGATGCGCTCGGAGATGATTGGCCGGCGCACCGACCTGATCGCGTTGCTGGAGTTGCTCGATGAGCGTTGGGTCGTTGGCGATCTTGGCTGTGGGACGGGACACGTGAGCGAGGTCCTCGCATCCTGCGTGGGCCGCGTGATCGCGGTGGACGAATCTGGACCGATGCTCTCCGCGGCACGCAAGCGGCTCGCGAAGGTCGCGAACGTGGAGTTTCGCTCGGGTACCGTGGAGGATCTCCCGATTGAGAACGGCGAGCTCGACGTCGCCATCCTCTTTCTCGTCGCGCACTTCGTCGCCGATCCACCGGCGCTGATGCGCGAGGTTCAGCGTGTGCTCAAGCCGGGCGGAAAGGTGCTGCTCGTCGACTTCATGATCCACGAGCGCGCCGACTACGCCATCCAGCTCGGCCATGTCTGGCAGGGGTTCGACGAAGCGCAGGTCGTCGACTGGCTGGAGCGCGGTGGTTTCATCGGCTCGCGGTATCGTCCGCTGCCGGCCGATCCCGCAGCCAAGGGGCCGTCGCTCTTTGCGGCGACGGCGCGCAAGAAGTCACGTAAGGCGGTCAACAGCCGGTAGGACTCACTCGCGGCGGTTCGTCGAGGGCATTTCGTTTTCGTTAGGCATCTCTCTCACTTTATCGAATCATGGCTACCGCACAACGCATGGAACGCAAGCAGACGAAACAGGACGCCGACGAGCGTCCGGCGTACAAGGTTCGCGATCTTTCACTCGCGGAATTCGGCCGCAAGGAGATTCGCCTCGCCGAGCAGGAGATGCCCGGCCTCATGGCCATCCGCGCCGAATTCAAGGGTCGTCAGCCGCTCGCCGGGGCAAGGATCATGGGCTCCCTGCACATGACGGTTCAGACGGCGGTGCTGATCGAGACCCTCGTCGACCTCGGCGCCGACGTCCGGTGGGTATCGTGCAACATCTTCTCGACCCAGGATCACGCCGCGGCGGCGGCTGTCGTGGGACGCGACGGCACCGTCGAGAAGCCTAACGGCACTCCCGTGTTCGCGTGGAAGGGCGAGACACTCGAGGAGTACTGGTGGTGCACGGAACAGGCGCTGATGTGGCCCGATGGCTCAGGTCCAAACATGCTGCTCGACGACGGCGGCGACGCCACGCTCCTCGTGCACAAGGGCGCCGAGTTCGAGAAGGCCGGCCGTATTCCCGACTTCGATCCGGCGAACGACCCCGAGGAATGGGGTGTCATCGTCGATCTGCTCCGTCAGGAGACAAAGCGCAACCCGGGTCGGTGGACGAAGGTCGCCGCCGACATTCAGGGTGTCACCGAGGAGACCACCACGGGCGTCCATCGACTTTATGAGATGATGAAGGCTGGCACGCTGCTCTTCCCGGCCATCAACGTCAACGATTCCGTCACCAAGTCGAAGTTCGACAACATCTATGGTTGTCGGCACTCGGTCATCGACGGTTTGAACCGCGCGACGGATGTCATGATCGCGGGCAAGCTCGCCGTCATCTGCGGCTACGGCGAGGTCGGAAAGGGATGCGCGGAAGCGCTTCGAGGCCAGGGCGCCCGTGTCGTCATCACGGAGATCGACCCGATCTGCGCGCTGCAAGCGTGCATGGCTGGTTATCAAGTTGTGACGCTCGACGATGTCGTCTCCACTGCCGACATCTTCATCACGGCCACGGGCAACAAGGACATCATCACCGCGGCCCACATGTCACGGATGAAGGACAAGGCGATCGTCGGTAACATCGGCCACTTCGACAATGAGATCGACATGGCCGGCCTGAAGAAAGTGAAGAACGTCAAGCGGATCAACATCAAGCCGCAGTACGACGAGTGGGCCTTCCCCGACGGCCACAGCGTCATGATCCTTGCCGAGGGACGCCTGATGAACCTTGGTTGCGCTACTGGTCATCCGAGCTTTGTGATGTCCTCGAGCTTCACAAACCAGGTGATGGCCCAAATCGAGGTCTATACCAACCCCGGGAAGTACGAGAAAAAGGTCTACGTACTGCCCAAGCACTTGGACGAAAAAGTGGCGCGCTTGCACCTCGACAAGCTCGGCGCGAAGCTCACGACCCTAACGAGCGATCAGGCGTCGTACATCGGCGTGCCGCTCGAGGGGCCGTACAAGCCGGAGCATTACCGATACTAGTGGTTGGTGGTTGGTGGTTGGTGGCTGGTGGATTCGGAGTGGCGGCGCGCTGCACGCCGCCCTTCCGTTTCACCAGCCATCAACCACGAACCACCGAGGTTCAGGTCTTGAACCCCACCACCAGCGTCTCGAGCCTCGACGCGTTGGTCGCCAGTTGCTGGGCGGTCGCGGCAACTTGCTCGGCGCTGGCGGCTGTTTCCTCCGCCGCGGCGGCCGCCTCCTGACTGCTCGACGCCTGCGTCTCGGCCTGAGCACCCGCTGCCGTTAGGCTCTCGACGAGCTGCGACACCGCGCCGGCGTGCGACGCCGCGGCGGCGCTCACCGACGAGGCGACCTGATTCACGCCGGCGACAGCGTCGTCCACTGCTCCCAGCGCAGCGACGGCCGAGCGCGACACCGATCCCACGTCCCCGAGCTCGTGAATGCCTTGCGAGAAGGCCTTCGCGGTCGCGGCGATTCGCGTCCGCATCGTGAGCACGATGCCGTTCACCTCGTCAGCGGCACGGCCGCTCTCCTCGGCCAACTTCCGCACCTCCTCGGCAACGACGGCAAACCCACGGCCATGCTCGCCGGCGCGCGCCGCTTCGATCGCCGCATTGAGCGCGAGAAGGTTGGTCTGATCGGCGACGGCCTGGATCGCGCTCGTGAAACGCACCACTTCGGCGAACGCGAGCTCGAGGGCGTTGACTTCCCCTTTCGATCCGTCGATCACGAGCTTCGCTCGGTCGAGCACTTCGAGCGCCTGCAGGATGCCGGCGCGCGTTTTGAGCGACGTCGATCGGATCGATTCGCCGAGCTCACGAGAGCGCGTGGCCACGTCGTTGAGCGAGTGCGCCGATTGTCCGACTTCGCCAAGGACGCCCTCCGAGGCGACGATGTGCCGGCGTTGTGTCTCCGCGTCGCGCGCGACGCCGGCCATCGCGCTGCTGATCTGGCCGGTCGACGACGCGGCCTGTTCGGCGGCGGAGTTCAATGACTCCGCGGCACGCGCGATCTCCGCCGCCTCACGCTGAATGTCGTCCACGACGCGCCGCAGTCGGTCGGCCATACGCGTGAAGGTCGTCGCGAGCACGCGATACTCGTCGTCGAGGCCGGACAGTGGCACGGTGACGCGCAGGTCGCCCTCGCCTAACGCGGTGGCCGCGGCCGTCAGTCGGTCGAGTGGCAGCGCGATGGCTCGCCAGGTCCACACGCCGAAAAGCGCCGCGGCGAGGAATCCGAGCGCGAGCACCATCGCGAGAAGAGTACGTCGCACCGTCATCGCTCGGTGCACGCTGATCAAGGACTCGGCGGCGCGTTCATCTTGCACCCGGGTGAGGTGCCGCGCTTCGGCGAACAGCGAGTCGAGCATCGCCGTCGCGAGCATCGACTGCCGCGCGGCTGCCGCCGGCTTCCCGACGTCCTTGAACGCTCGCGCGACGTTGAAGCGCACCTCGATCCGACCCTGCATCGCGCCGAGCTGCTCGAGGGCGCGACGGTCGTCGATGTCGAGGCCGTCGGAGCGCAGCAGGGCGCGGCGCAGCGAGTCCGCAGTCGCGCTGAGAGTCTCGGCTTCAGCTACGCGCTCGGCACTCTCGTCGAGGAGCGTCGCTTGCGCGGTGGCGACATAGCGCAGCGTGGCGTCGTATCCCTCGAACAGCATCGTCGAGATCCTGTTCCCCGACGCGACGGCGATGCCCATGTCCCGATACAGCCGCTGGATTGCAAGGATGCTCAAGACGCCCGAGGCGACGAGGGCGGCAAGAGTGGCGGAGAACCCGACAAGCAACCGGCCGCGAATCGTGCGCAGACGCCATCGTCGCAGGCGCGACATGAAGTGTTGCAGCCCAGTGCCCGAGGACTGCCCCCAGATCGGGCGCATGTTGACGCTGCGCCTCATGGCTCGATCCGTCCGATGAGGACAGGCTTGCCGACGGCGTCGCCACGACTGTCGAAGCGAATGTCGCCTGTGACGCCGTGCATCGGTGGAGTGGCCGTCCCAACCGAGGCGACCCAATCGCGGACGCGCTGCCGATCGGGACCGGCGGCAAGCACCGCGCGCCCGAGCAGCATCGCGGCGTCGTAGGAGAGCGCTGCTTGCGGCGTCGGCGTCTGGCCAAAGCGGCGATCGTATTCCGCAGTGAACTGTTTCGCCTCCCCGTCGGCCGGGCGCGATGCGTCGTAGAAGGCCGTGAATCGCACGCCTCGAAAGAGGCCGCGATCGTCTGCGGGTTGCGGCGGCGGCAGCACGAGTGGGCGTCCCTTGCGGCGCTTTACCGGGGGCGGTGGCGGGAGCGGCTTCACCCCGTCCAGGATGCTGGCGACGTCGTCGCTGCCGAGAATCACCGGGTTCGCCGACTCGTTATGCAGCGCCCTGACGAGATCCGCTGCATCCACGCCTCCACCGGCGAAGATGACCGCTTCGACCCTGCTCCGCGCGATGCGCGCCGCATACGCCTGGTACTCCGTAATACCCGCGAGATACGGATCGTGCTCCGTGACATTCATATGATCGCGCTCCAGCTCCGGCGCGATCGTACGCGAGAAGCCACGGCCGAACAGATCGTTGCGATAGACGATCGCGACTCGCTGCAGATGCAACGAGTCCGCCGCGAAGCGGGCGAGCGCGCGCGCGGCATCGTCGTCGGTTGGACAGACGCGAAACACCCAGCGGTTCGTATGGGTGACGACCGGATTGGTCGCCGTTGGCGTCACCGCGACGAGCGCGCGTCTTCCGCCATTGGCGATATCGCCGTATACAGGCGCCGTCTCGAGCGTCTGGGCGCTGCCCGTGTGACCGACGACGCCGATCACCGACGGGTCGTCGCGGAAACGCGCGGCGATCGCCACCTGGCTGGTCTGCGACGCCAGCGGCATGCGCATGCCGAACGGCCGCGCGGTACGCGGCCGTTCGGCGTTCAATCGGTCGATCGCAAGCTCGACGCCGTGAAAGTAGGTGGGACTGGTTCGCGCCGCGGCGACGCCGATATAGAGCGTGTCGCTGCCCGCGTTGGTGCGCGCGCTCGCGCGCGAGCAGGAAGCGGTGGCAGCGCCTGCTGCGATCAGAATTCCGGTGGCGGCGAAGAGTTGGCCGGTGGTCATGGCGTCATGAGGACGGGCAATCCGACCGAGGCGCAACAGGGTCAGCCCCTTGGGGCTGACCCTGTTGCTGTTCGATCTGGAGTCGCTCGCGCTTTTGCGCTCGCTCCCGCCCCTCTCGCCGTTTTGACCCGCAACCCGCTACCCGCAACCCTAGGGCGTCGCCTTCGCACTCATTCCCATATTACTCGCGGCGAATGACCATTCATCCGCAAGCTCCGCGATCCGTTTGTCCGTGGGACGATACCCGTGGGAGGCCTGCGTCTCCACGCGAATCAACACCGGCTTGGCGCAACCCTGCGCGGCCTGCATCGCGGCAGTGAACTTGAACGAGTGGCTCGGCACCACGCGATCGTCGTGATCGGCGGTCGTCACCAGCGTCGCCGGATAGCACGTGCCCGGCTTCACGTTATGCAGCGGTGAGTACTTCACGAGATACTCGAACTGCGTCGAGTCGTCGGCCGAACCGTATTCCGTCGCCCAGGCACCGCCGCCGGTGAACTTGTGATAGCGCAGCATGTCCATCACACCCACCGCCGGCAGCGCGACCGCGAACAGTTCCGGGCGTTGCTCCTCGACGGCGCCAACGAGTAGTCCACCGTTCGAGCCGCCCATGATGCCGAGCTTCGCCGGCGACGTGTACCGCTGATTGACGAGATACTCGGCCGCGGCAATGAAGTCGTCGAACACGTTCTGCTTGCGCTCGAACATACCCTCCTTGTGCCAGGCCTCGCCGTACTCGCTTCCGCCGCGCATGCTCGCCGTCGCCCAGATGCCGCCCTGCTCGAGCCAGGCGAGCACGTCGGGCCGAAAGCTCGGCGTCGTGCTGATGTCGAAGCCGCCGTAGCCATACAACATCGCGGGATTGTTGCCGTCGAGCACGAGCCCCTTTTTCATCGTCACGAACAGGGGTACGCGCGTGCCGTCTTTAGAAGTTGCGAACAATGCGCGCGTCTCGTACTGGCTCGCATCGAAGCCGAGCTTGGGGGCCTCGAACGGCGTCGTCTTCTTCGTGGCCGGATCGTAGCGGAATACCGTCGTCGGATAGAGCGGTGAGGTGAAGGCGTAGAAGATCTCCGGCGTGTCCTCGCGCGTCGAGAGCCCTTGTAGTGAACCGACGCCAGGCAGTGGTAGATCGTCGACGAACTTTCCGTCAAGAGCGTACAGCCGGACGTGTGCCTTCACGTCCTCGAGATAGTTTACGACGATGCCGCCCTTGTAGAGCGCGACCTGCTCGATGGCGTTCATCTGCTCGGGAATGACGGTGCGCCACGATTCCGGCGCCCCGATGTCGAACGCGACGACTTTGCTTCGTGGCGCATCGCGGTCGGTCTGCATGTAGATCGTCGAGCCGACATTGGCGATCGGCGAATACGACGCGTCGCCCTTGTCGAAGAGGGGGCGTATTGGAGCGTCCACCTTTGGGTTCTTCGGATCACCCAGCTCGGCGACGTACAACCGATTCTGCGGCTCCGTCCCACGACTGACAGATACCAGCAGGTAACGACCGTCCTCGCTCACACCGCCGCTGACGAACCAATCCGGGTGATCCGGCCGCTCGTAGATCAACTTGTCCTGCGCCTGCGACGTGCCGATGACGTGATAGTAGATCTTCTCGTCGTGAATCGCGTTCTGGAGCTGCTTGCCCGCTTCCGGCTCGGGGAATCGCGAGTAGTAGAACCCGCGACCATCCTTGGTCCAACTCATGCCGCCGCCCTTGAGCCAACGCACGCTGTCGGCGAGCTGGTTCCCGGAATCGAGCTCGCGGACGAGCAAGGTACGCCAGTCGGCGCCTCCCTCGGAGATTCCATAGGCGAGGTATCGGCCGTCAGGGGACGGCGCGAAGCCCGCCAGCGCGATCGATCCATCGGTCGAGAGAGCATTTGGATCGATCACCAGTGTCGGCGGCCCGCCTAACGACTTACGGCTGTAAAAGACGCTCTGACGTTGTAGTCCGGTATTGCGGGCATAGAAGAGCCGCCCTGCCTCACGAAAGGGCAGCGAGACCTTCGGATAGTTCCATAGCTCGGTGATGCGGCTCTTGAACTGTCCGCGCATTCCGATCGCGGAGAGGTACTGCTCCGTCAGTGCGTTCTCCTGCTTCACCCACGCCGCGAGCTCGGCTGAGTTGAGATCCTCCATCCAGCGGTACGGGTCGGCCACCTTCGTACCGAAGTAGGTGTCGACTTGATCGACCTTCTTGCTCTCCGGATAATTCGGACGCTGGTCCTGTTGCACCTGCGCCGCGGCGCCAGACGCCGCCAGCGCAAGCGCCCCGGCAGCGATGAGGTAGTGCAATCTGTAGCGTTGCCGCATGGTACCTCCACTTGGTTCTCGTCCGAGTCTACGCGATGGTCCGTTTGGCTTCCAGCGCGCCGTGACGAACCGGCGGCGTACGCGCGAAGCGAGCGAAACTTGGCTCGCGCGACGAGCGACCTCAGGCTAACATCCCACCGCCTTCCTCACGAGACACGAATGCCTCGCCGTCGTTCCGCCTTCCTCGGCCTTCTCTGCTTCTCCCCGATCGCTGCCGCTCTCGCGCAAGCACGTCCGCCGGCCGATCCGCTGCGCGATCTCGATGCGTACACAACGAAAGCCGTCGCCGATTGGAAAGTACCCGGCCTGGCGATCGCGGTCGTCAAAGATGGCCGGATCGTCTTCGCGAAGGGCTACGGGGTGCGGGAGGTGGGTAAGCCCGCGCCTGTCGATACGCAAACGCTGTTCGCGATCGGCTCGACCACGAAGGCGATGACTTCCGCATCCATCGGAATGCTCGTCGACGAGGGGAAGCTGCACTGGGATGATCACGTGACGAAGATCCTCCCCACCTTCCAGCTTGCCGATCCATACGTCACTCGTGAGCTGACGATCCGCGATTTGCTCACCCATCGCGCTGGTCTTGGCAACGCCGACGTGCTCTGGTATCGGACCGACAACGCGCCCGCTGAGGTGATTCGCCGCGTCCGCTTCGCCGATCCGGCGTATTCGTTCCGTTCGAGCTTCATCTATCAGAACATCATGTACGCGGTTGCGGGACAGGTTGTCGCCGCGGCGAGCGGCATGCCGTGGGAGCAATTCGTAAGGACGCGGATCTTCGGCCCGGTCGGGATGCCTAACAGCGTGCCGCTGCTCGACTCTGCGCGCCGCAGATCGAACGTCGCGTCGCCCCACTACCTCCTCGGCGACACGGTGCGTGTGGTGAGCAACGCCAGCGTCGATGCCGTTGCGTCGGCGGGGGCGGTGTGGGCGAGCGTGGCGGACATGGCGCGTTGGATGCGCTTCGTGCTCGACAGTGGCCGCGTGAATGGAAAGCGCCTTCTCAAGTCCGAGACGTTCGCCGAGTGGCTCAAGCCAGAGACGATGGTCACCCCCGCGGAGTTCTATCCAACGGCCAGCCTAACGAAACCGCACTGGACGACGTACGCCTTCGGCTGGTTCCAGGAGGACTACAGCGGCAAGATGGTCGACTTTCACACCGGCAGCATCGACGGCATGGTCGCGATCATCGGACTCATCCCCGATGAGCACCTCGGCGTCTATGTGCTCGCCAATCTCGATCACGCCGAACTGCGTCATGCGCTCATGTATCGCGTGTTCGACGCGTATCTCGGGAATCCACCCAGAGACTGGAGCGGTGATCTCCTGAAGCTATATGGCGGCATGCGCATGGCCGCTGACTCCGCACAACGTCGTGCCGCCGAACGACGCATCCCGGACACCCATCCTTCGTTGGCGCTGGATCGCTATGCCGGCACGTATGGCGATTCGCTCGTCGGCGACGTCGTGGTCTCGCTCGAGAATGGCAAGTTGCGACTTCGCGCGAGCTCGACTCATGCCGGCACGCTCGAGCACTGGGAATACGACACGTTCCGTCTCCACTGGGACAACGCCTGGGAAGGAACGTCGTTCGTCACCTTCACCATCGGACGCGATGGCGCCCCGAGCAAGCTCGATCTCGAGGGCGCGACACTTCGCCGCGCCGATCGCATGCGGGCAAGCGCGCAGCGCTGACAAAACATCCTCCTGATGCAGTGGCGGCGCGATTGTCCGCGCCGCCGCTTTTTGCGCTGGTCAACTCGTCCGACAGCGCCGCGACATCTCGTCTCGCAACGCGACAGCCTAACGCAATTGCAGTCAGCCAGGCCGCGGCTGTGCGCGTCCATCTGTTTCGATCGTCAATGAAGCAGAACGTCCGCGTTCGCGGTACGAGCTTCACGACGGAGTATGCGATGACGCATCCGATTCAAACGACAGTCGGCTTCCTTGACTCAGAGCCCTTTCGATTCGAGTGCGCGACCTGCGGCTCGGTGCACGAGGGCATTCCCACCTTCGGCTGGGACTACCCGGCGCAATGTCTCACCATTCCGGATGCCCAGCGTGCGACGCGGATGACGCTCTCGGACGACGCGTGTGTCATCGACGATCAGTGGTTCTTCATCAGAGGCTGCCTCGAGATTCCCGTTCACGGATACCGTGAGCCGCTCAATTATGGCGTCTGGCTCTCGCTCAGTCGTGAGAGCTTCAGGAAATACTCATCGTCCTTCGACGACGTAAAGCGACTGAGCAGCACCAACTATTTTGGCTGGTTGTGCACGGCGATTCCGGGTTATCCCGACACCCAATTGCTGAAGACTGTCGTCCACGTTCGCCCTTGGCCAACGCGCCCGTACGTACAGCTCGAAGCGACTGATCATCCTCTCGCCATCGAACAACGCGATGGCGTGAACCCCTGGCGCGTTCAGCAGATCGTCGAGCGCATCATGCACCCGAGACATTGTTAGGGGCTACGGGCTAGGGCGAAACGGCGCGAGGAGCGCGAGCGACTTGAAATGAAACTTGTCGGGAGCGCTAGCGACTGACCAAGGCACAGATAGACCGCGCGCGATGCGCGCGGTCTATCTGTGCCGCCGAGGCCGCTCCATTCGTCTCATTCATGACGGGGGTATCTACTCGAATTACGAATGAGCGCTGACGCCAAGTCACCTGCCCAGAGCAATGGCCCGCTGCAATTCGATGTCGCGGAATCCGCGGCACCATCGAACTCGTCGCGGCCTTCCAGCACCTGCCGCGGATGTTCGCGGCCGATCACTGGCGAGTATTACCAGGTCAATGGCTCCATCGTCTGCACCGCCTGCCGCGCTTCGCTGGAGCGTCCGGCGGGAGCGCGCTGGCAGCGCATTGTGCGCGCGGCGTCGCTCGGTACGCTCGCCGCGATTGGCGGCTCGCTGCTTTACTTCGCCGTCGCCGCGATTACCGGCCGCGAGTTCGGTCTCGTGGCCATCGTCGTCGGTTACATGGTCGGCATGGCGGTTCGGAAGGGCTCGCGCAGTCGCGGCGGCTGGCCGTACCAGGCACTCGCCATCGGCCTCACGTATCTCGCCATCGTGACCAGCTACGTTCCGCTGATCGCTCGAGAATTTCAAAAGTCGGCGTTGGCGCATACGTCGCGTAGCACGAATGCCGTTCCAATGGCCGACACGATTACCATCTCGGCGCGAGGGCCGGACGTGGGTCGTGCGATCGACTCCGCCGCAGCCGAACGTCGCGCCGACAGTGGCTTCACGGTTATGCAGTCGGGCGCACCCACCGGCGTGTCCCAGCCCATTCACGCTCGCCCGGCCCATCTTGATTTCGGAACGGTATTGTTGGGCGTGGGCACTCTCGTGCTCATGGCGGCGATGATTCCCATTCTCGCAGGGTTCTCGAACATCATCGGCATCGTCATCATCGGCATCGCCGTGTTCGAGGCGTGGAAGCTGAACCGTCGAATCAAGGTCACGATCACAGGTCCCTATCGGGTTGCGAGTGGGACCTCGGTCGTGCGCACGGTTGGCTGAGCCGGCGTTCGCGCACGCTCCCCTCGCCGAGGGCGAGTGCAGCCGTTGTGGAACCGAGCTCGCCGCAGCCCTGCTCGTCTGCCCATCCTGCCACGCGCTGGTGCACGCCGATGAGCTGCGGTCGCTCGCTGCCGCCGCCGAGCAGGGCGAGAAGAACGGGGACTACCCCGGCGCCATCGCGAACTGGCGGCGCGCGCTCGATCTCCTCCCACCGGACACCAAGCAGTACCGCGACATCCTCGATCGCGTCAGCGCCCTCGGCGATCGCACCGCGACGGACGTTCGCCAGGCCGAAGTGGAGCGCGTCCGCGCGAAGTACGGCAAGCACGGCGCTCTCGTCAGCGCCATCGCCGTCTTTCTGCTGAAGTTCAAGTTTGTGATCCTGCTTATCCTCACGAAGGGAAAGCTGCTTCTGCTTGGCCTCACCAAGTTGAGTACTCTCTCATCGATGGCGCTCTTTCTCGGCTTCGATGCACGATTTCTCGGCTGGTCGCTGGCGCTCGGCCTGGTGCTGTCGATCTACGTTCACGAAATGGGGCACGTCGCCGCCCTCCATCGTCACGGGATCAAGGCGTCGTCGCCCATGTTCATCCCCGGACTCGGCGCCTTCATTCGCGCGCAGCAACGAATCCACGGCGAGTGGGCAGAAGCGGACGTTGGCCTCGCCGGCCCACTCTGGGGATGCGGCGCTGCGCTGGCGGCATACGCGGCGTTTCGAGCGACCGGAGTTCCGTACTGGGCTACCCTTGCGCACTGGGGCGCCCTCATCAATGCCTTCAATCTGATTCCGGTCTGGCAACTCGATGGCGCCCACGCTTTCAAGGCGATGTCCCGGCCGCAGCGCATAACGGCAGCTGCGGCCGTGTTCGCTGCGGCAGTGCTCTCGGGCGAGCGCATCCTCTGGCTGCCCTTCATTGGCGCCGGCTGGGCGATATTCACCACGAAGCCGGCGGAGCGTGCCGATGTCCGTGCAGTGGGGTATTATGTGGCACTCGTCGGAGCGCTCTCTCTCCTCGCCGCGCTCTCCCGTGCGCCGATCTAAGCGCACTCGCATCGGACCGGAGTACTACGATGCCTATCCATGAGTTGATCGACCGACTCTTCTATCCGCTCTCGCTCGCGGTCGTGCTGCTGCTCGGCACCGCGGCGTATCTTGTCAGGCGCTCGCAGAAGATCGACGCGTGGCCATTGCGTAGCGAAGATGATGTACGCCTGCAAGCCAAAGCGCGCGCCGCCGTCGCCGAAGCCCGGCGCATTCTTGGCCGCGCGGCGTGGCGCGCGGTGCTCCTCGTGTCCCTGCTCTTCGCCGGCGTACGACTGCTCAACGATCTGTCGGCGATGCGTGGTGGTGGCTGGTGACTGGTGGCTAGTGGCTGGTAATTCGGTGGGCCCGCGCAACGCGCGGGCCTTTCGTTACTCACCAACCACCAATCACCAATCACCAATCACCAATCACCACACGGCGAGCTTCTTGCCTCAATTCATGAAAAAAGCAACGCGCGGAGAGCAGAGATGCGGTGGACGCCAGGTGGTGAAAGCTCGAACATCGAGGATCGGCGCGGGCAAGGCGGTGGCTTCATTCCCGGCCGGGCTGGAATGGGAATCGGCGGCGCGGTCGTGGTGCTCGTCTTGAGCTTGATCTTCGGTCGCGATTTTGTGACTGGGAACACAACCGCCGGCAATCCCGCGCCGGCAACCGCGAACGGCGAGATCTCTCAGTCACCGGCCGAGGAGCGCCTGGTGCAGTTCGTCTCGTTCGTGCTGGATGACGTCCAGAATACATGGCGCTCCATTCTGGCCGAGCGGCACGTCCCGTATGAAGATGCGAAACTCGTGCTGTTCCGAGACGCGACGCAGTCGGGTTGCGGCACAGCGGAATCGACGATGGGACCGTTCTACTGTCCGCTCGATCAGAAGGTCTATATCGACCTCGGGTTTTACGACGAGCTACAGCGACGGTTCGGCGCGCCGGGCGACTTCGCCGAAGCATATGTGCTCGCTCATGAGCTGGGCCATCATGTGCAGCATCTGCTCGGCATCGACGAGCAGGCCCGGCGCCTCCAACGCGACAATCCGGGAAGTGCGAACGCAGTGTCGGTGCGACTCGAGTTGCAGGCGGACTGTTTCGCGGGAATCTGGGGCCACACCACCGAGCAGCGTCGTCTCCTGCAACAGGGAGATATCGAAGAAGGCTTGAACGCCGCGGCCTCGGTTGGCGACGATCGTCTGCAACGCGCAGCGACTGGCCACGTCAATGCCGAGACCTTCACCCACGGCACCTCGGCGCAACGCGTCGCCTGGTTCAAGCGCGGCTACACGACGGGTCAGATCGAGGCCTGCGACACCTTCGGCGACCGCGGACCCTAACGGTTGGGACGATCCGGCGCGGCGATGCATTGCGCCTTGCCGCGCCGATTGCAATACTGCTTCGTCGCTTCGGACGGGCGCATGACCACTCGACAGCTGATCGGCGGCACCGTTCTCCTTCTCGTTAGCGCGTTGCCGATGCAGGCGCGTGGTCAGCTCGCGCGTTTGCGCGGCCGCGTTTTCGATAGCGTTGCGGCGCTGCCTCTCGCCGGCGCTCGTGTGCAGCTCGTCGACGCCGAGGACCGAGCTCGAATCGCCTTCAGCACCACGTCCGATTCGTTAGGACGCTTCGTCGTGGACAGCGTCGCGCGCGGGCACTACATCGCGGGCTTCCTGCATCCGATGCTCGATTCGCTTGGCGTCGTTCTGGCGCAGCGGTCACTCGTCGTCGACAACGTCGGTGAGATGCGACTGGAGCTCGCCGTCCCAGCTCCTGAGCGTCTCGAGGGTGCACTCTGTGGCAAGACCAGCGAGAAAGACTCCCTCGGCGTCGTCCTCGGCTACATTCTGAACGCACACTCGTTCGCCCCGATCGACGACGCGACCGTGGTCGCTCAATGGGCCGAGTTTGCCATTGGGGAGAGCCACGTCTCACGCACCCTGCTGTATCGGACAACGCGGACGGGCACTGAAGGGTGGTTCGCGCTGTGTGGTGTGCCAGCTGGCTCGTCGGTGATCCTTCGCGCGCTTACCGGCAGCGACACGAGCGGCGCGATCGAAGTCGAGGTGCCGAAGTCCCGCGTTGCCCGCCGCACGCTGTACGTCGATCATGCGCCGGCGCTCGTCGCGTCGCTTCACGGCTGGGTGCGCACCGAGGACGGCGTACCGATTCCCGGCGCGCGCGTCGGCATCTTTTCGAGCGACATGGTCGCGGTCACCGATGGCGAGGGTGAGTTCGAGCTGACCGGCGTACCGGGCGGTACACAAACACTCATCACCCGCGCAATTGGATTCGTGCCTGACGAACGAGCGGTCGATCTCACCGATCACCACTACGCCATCACGGTGGGGTTGCTCGCTTTGCGACGGTTTCTCGACACCGTGCACGTACGCGCGGATCGCAACTCGTTCATCAGCACCGTTGGGTTCGAGGACCGAAAGAAGGGCGGTGCCGGCCGATTCTTCACCGCCGCCGACGTCGAACGGTTGCACCCCCAGGAGCTGAGCGATCTGTTGCGCCACACGCCGCTGCTGGATCTCTCAACGGACAACTCGCATAACGTGAAGATCCGCGTCCGCGGAGATCAGGTTGCCTGTACGCCTGCCATCTTTGTGGATGGAAAGCAGCTCGTCTACTGGGAGATCGCAGACCTCAACAGTCTCATCCAGCCCGACGAATTGGTCGGGATGGAGGTGTACTCCGCCGCGATGACGCCGGCCGAGTTCCGCACCAAGAATTCCTGCGGCACTCTCATCGTGTGGACGCGAACACCGGAGCGTCTGCACTCGAGGCGGTGATCGACGTCCCCGGTCAACCGCGCGGCTGACGGTGCCAGAAGAAGTAGGCGGGAATGCCGGCGAGCAGAATCAACACTCCGATGCCAGCTGAAAGTGGATTCTGCACGACAGTATTCACGGCTAACGCCCAGAACGCGCCGACGAAAACGAGCGTGGTCCAGGGATGACCTGGCATACGGAATCCACCAGATGGCTTCGGATCGCGATGTCGAAATACGAGCAGTGCCGCCCCCGTCAGCCCGAAGAAGACGGCGTCGAGCGCCACTACATAGTTGAGTATCTGCTCGTATTTCCCCGAAAGGGCGATGACCGATGCCCACACTCCCTGCACGGCTATTGCCACGACGGGTGCGCGTGACCGCACGCTTACGTAGCCAACGCCCCGGAAGAACACCCCATCGCGGGCCATCGCGAAATAGACCCGCGGCGCCGTGAGCATTCCCTGACTGAGAAATCCGACGGTGGATACGGCGATGCCCGCCGCGATCAGCCGCCCGCCCGTGGTGCCGAGCACGCGTCGCATCACCTCCGACGCCGGAGTCGCGGTGGCCGCCAATCCGTCCGGGCCGAGGACATGAAGGCAAACCAGATTCACGGCGACATACAGCACGACGACACCCAGCACGCCGATGAGGAGCGCTCGCGGCAGGTCGCGCCGTGGCTCGCGAATCTCGCCGCTCACGAACGACGCCGTCTGCCAGCCGCCATACGCGAACAGGACGGGGACCATCGCCGCCGCCAGCGCGATCACCGAGACACTACCGCGGGGATAGGCGACTGGCGCCGGCGCGCCGTGCGCGGCCGCGCCGGCGAGCACGAGCACCGCCACGGCGAGAATCTTCAGGACCATCAGGGTGCTCTGCACATTGCTCCCGGCGCGCACACCGAGGCAGTTGATCGCCGTCAGGATCAGCAGCGTCGACACGGCGAGGAGCTGCGTCGTTATGGCGGTGCCCGTGAGCTCGTTGAAGTATTCCGCGAACGTCATTGCCACCGCCGCCATGCCGCCCGTTTGGGTCACGAGCAGCAGCGCCCATCCGTAGAGAAAAGCCACCATTGGGTGGAACGCGTCACGGATGTACGCGTACTGCCCGCCGACGTCCGGCTTTCGATCCGCGAGCTCCGCGTACACGAATGCACCGGCGAGCGCGATCAGTCCGCCCACCAGCCAGGGCAGAAGGATCTGCGTCGGGGTGTGAACCACTCGCGCAACCACCGACGGGTTTCTGAAGATTCCCGCGCCGATGATCCCGCCCATCACGATCATCGTCGCGTCGAACAAGCCCAGTCGTCGCGCGAGTGGTATCGATTCGTTGGCGGCCGTCATCCTCCGACGTGTCTCGATCTCACCAGAGGGGCCTCTCGTTAGGTCGCGGCCGCGACGGGCTGCGCGAACACCACGACGTAACCGCCGGGGTCTCGCACGACAACTTCATCCATGCCGTAGAACGTGCGGCGACGCGGAATCACGTGCTCGATGCCGGCGAGCGCCTGCTCGACCGAGTCGATGTCGCCCACCTCGATGAACAGTCCCATCGCCGGCATCGCGCTCGCGGCGCCTCTTGCCAGCGCCGGAATGTCCTTCTCGACGCTCGAGCGCGACTGATACATGATCTCGACGCCGTCCTTCGCAAGGATCACGAACCCGAGGGCCGAACCATCTGGTACCTCGACCGCTTTGGCGAAACCGAGACGATCGACCCAAAAGGGGAGGCAGGGCTCGATCGCTTCCACTGTGAGCAGAGGACTCAACTTGCGCATCTCACTCGACGACATCGTTCACTCCTTGTTGGTTGGTCGAGCCCAATCTGTCGCCGGCCGCTCACGCCGTCTTGGAGAAATGGAATCGAGTGGTGATCAGCTCCGAGCCAGCCATTCCGTCGGGCTCCGGCCCGTGAGCTCTCGTATCTCGCCCGACAAGTGCGCCTGATCGTAGAAGCCGGCGTCGAGAGCCAGCTGGGTCCAATCGAGTCGCGTCGCGACACGGGCCTTTGCCAACACCCGACGGACGCGTGTGACGCGAGCGAACATCTTCGGGGGTACGCCAACGTGCAATGCGAATGCTCGCGCGAGATGCTGCCGCGTGACACCAAGGGCCGGCGCGAGCGACGCGATGGAGAGATTGCCACCCGACCGGAGAATCGCGCCGAGCGCTGCATCGACCGTGACGTCGATCGGCCACGCCGACTCCAGCCGCCGCATGAGTAGCCGCTCGAACGCCGCGCGCCAGTCCCCCAACTCGTTCTGTCTGATGTCTGCTAAACTCTCGCCTCGTCGCGGCCAGAGGTCGCCGACGTCAACGCGAAGATCGGTGATGGCCGCCGCCGGCACACCGAGAAACGGCAATGCGCGGCCCGGCCAGAAGCGCACCCCGACGAACGCCGCCGCCTCGCTCACCGCGATCGATAACGGACGCGTCATCGTGCCCACCGCCAGCGTCGCCGAGGGGCTCTCTCCCGGCTCCGGCGAACGATATGAAAGCACGATGTCGATGCATCCGTCGGGAAGGATGTGGTGCGAGGCGTTAGGCTGTGGCGCCGCTCCGCGCGTCCAGAAACACTCGACGTACTCGCGCAACGCCGGTGGCGGGGTGTACTCGACATAGTCGTCTGGAATCGCGAGGGCGGGCACGCCCAAACGCTACCATACAGTCAGCCGGCGGAAAAGAGCGCCTTCTGCCGCCTCACCGCGTCTGGTCTCGTTGCTCGTCGGCCCGGGGCGGCCGTCCCTCGCGCGCACCAAAGGGCTGCTCGCCGAGCGCGTCCTGGCACGTCACGGCTCTTAACGATCTCTCGTTCTCCATCACCGCGCGCCTGGCTCGTTCCGCGCCGTAGTCCCAGAGACGCCAGTCCTTGGACGGCGCATGCGGTCCCCAGCTATCCAGCAGTTTGCGAACCGCGTTGCATCGCGCGCGTACCTCGCTCTCGTGAGAGCGCGAGTCCGACGGTGCCGTCGGCGGCTCCAGGAGCGCGGTGACTACTTCAGGCACGGCGTCAGCCCGAAGTCGTTCGGTCAGATACCAATAATCGATCGGCGGCTTCGTGTCTATGTCGATAGACCCCGAACTTTCCGGTCTTCGTGTTGCTCCACTGTCGTTCACGAGACGCGCCTCCGCGGCGCGCGCGATATTCACGCGAGCGACGAATGCCTCTGGGTTGGCGATGTTCAGTCCCGCAAGCGTCATGAAGCCGGTGACCGCCATGCCGGCGGCGAAATCGCGGACCCGCCCACGCAGCACCGTTAGGCCGAACCAGGCGAACACGATCGCCAGCCAAATCATGAAGACGCTCGCGAAGATTCGGTCTGTGCTCAGACCATAGTAGTGGACATAGAGCGCCATGCGACCGAGCGCCGAGGCGATCACACCGCCGACGAGCACGAGCAACGGCGTCGCCAATAGGCGATGTCGGCGAGTGGCTCGGGAGTCTTCGTCGGCGACCAGCGCGCGCGTCCCGAGCAACACGGGCAATACGAGGAGAGAGACGCAGACGAGCTCGAAGAAGCCATGGCGGGCGTATTCAGCGTAGCTCAGTCCAGTGGTCGCGCGCACCAGCTGCTCGCCTCCGTAAAGCCACCGCACCTGTACCCCGACGAAGAGCGCGAACAACAGCACGACACCACCAAGAATTGCCGTGACGTCGGTCGTGCCTAACGTAAGCGCGCGCTCGTTGAGGGCCCTCTTCGGCGATGGCGTCCCGGCATCGTCGCCAAACGCGCCGTGCAGCCAGCCGGCGGTGAGCCACGTAAAGAACGCCACGATGACGACATGCGAGAGGAGCGTTCCGAGATCGATGTTCGGCATGGCCAGTAGCGCGCCGAAGAGCGGATCGGCACTCGCAAAGAGCACGGCGAAGATCGCCAGGACAGGCACGGTGAGCACCACGGCTCGCGCGAGCTGTCCCCCTCGGCCGGCCCTCCAACCGCGCAGCGTGCCAACCTGGCTATCGCGGAGGGCGACGACGACGTGGCCGAGCGATCGGGCGAAGGTGATGCCGAGTGCTCGCGCGATGTCGCGCAACCGTTGCCCGAGAATCGTATGCATCGGCGAGCTGGGCGTGAGAGTCGCGCCGAACAGAAGCAATGCTCCCGCCAATGCGGCGAAGTCATAGAAGAGGAGGTCGCCGCTGTCCCGTAGCGCGAAGCACCCTGCGAAGAAGACTGCCGCGCCGAGCCAGCCGGTCTGTTCGCGCGTCAGGCCCCCGCGTGATCGGGCGAAATAAGCGGCCACAACGCCGAGGACGGCCGTCCAGATAGCGAGGCCGAGGCCAAACCCCTGGCGCAGGAGGCTGTCGGCGAGCGTACCGAGAAAAAACGCGTCGATGAGGATGCGCCGGGCGCGGGCGCGGCGCTCGAGGTTCGTCCTTGGCGCGTCGGCTGTGCGCAGCGCGCCATCGAGCTGAGTCGCGAGAGGCATGGGAGTCTTGCCGAAGATGACGATGTACTTTACAAAATAGAGTACTTCGCGTCAATGACGCCATCGCCCTTCCGGGTTTCCTGTCCGGCCTTAGTGATTAGTCATCGGCGACGACGATGGCCCCTTTCCCCCCTGCCTCATCGAACGCTTTGCCCGCGGCGCGCATCTAATCCCCTCGAGCACCGTGACACGGACCGCGTTTGCCCTCCAGACGACCCCACAGGTGAACGAACCCGAGCTCATCGCCCGGGTTCTCGCCGGAGACCGGCTTGCCGGGCGCGAGCTATACGACGCGCACGCACCCCGGGTCTTCAGACTCGCCTTTCGCCTAACCGGCGACGCGGAGCTCGCACGAGAGTTCACCCAGGACACGTTCGTTCGCGCGTTCCAGCGGCTCGCCGATTTCCGCGGCGACGCTGCCTTCTCCACCTGGATTCACCGGATCACCGTCACCGTCGTTGCCAACGCGATGCGCAAAGTCCGCCGCCTCCGCGAGCGGGAGACCGACCTCGACGACCTGGATGCGCTTCATCCCGCGAACGCCAGCGCGCGCCGACTCGATCCCGACCTGCGTGACCGGCTCGCCAAAGCCATCGATGCACTGCCCGACATCTATCGCATCACCCTGATCATGCACGACATGGAAGGCTACACGCACACGGAGATCGCCGAGGTGCTCGGCGTCGCCGAAGGAACCTGCAAGAGCCGATTGTCGGCCGCGCGCGCTCAGCTCCGGGCTGCGCTCGCTGACTTCGCGACGGAGTACGAGTCATGACCGACGAGATGGACAATCGCTTCGACGAATTGTTGCGCGACGCCGCGCGCACATACAATCGTCCGCCCGACGAGCGCGACATGCCGCTCGACGACATGTGGAGCTCGATCGAAGCGCAGACCTTTCCCCATGCCCGGCGCGCCACTCGTTATGTACCGTGGTTCGGTATCGCCGCCGCCCTCGTCGTCGGCGTTGGCATCGGTCGGCTCTCGTTATACAGCCGGCACTCTGATTCGCCGGTCGCCACCCGTCCCGGCGCGTCGACTACTCCGGCTCCGGCCCAGCGCCCGGCGGTCGCGGCCGACGCACCCGCGTCAGCGATCGACCCGACCACCTCGCGCTACCTCGGCCAGGCCGCGGCGCTGCTCATTGCTCTGCCGGCCGAGGCGAACGTTCGCGCGCCCGATCAGTCGTTCGCGAGGCGCGCCAGTGAGTTGTTGCTCACGACCCGCCTGTTGCTCGACTCGCAGGCGGGCTCCGACCCGGCGATGCGCAATCTGCTCGAGGACCTCGAGCTCGTGCTCGTACAGGTCGTTCGGCTGGAAAAGGAGCGCGCTCCCACTCGCCGCACGGAGTTGGAGCTGATTCAGCAGGCGCTCGATCAGCGGGACGTGATTCCGAGACTGCGAAACGCGGCGACTGAGTATGCCTCCGATGACTGAGGCTGGGCTCACTCGCCGACACCAACTGCATTCGAGGAGACTATCTCCGATGAAGTTTCTGACGTTGTTCGGTTTCGTAGCCGGCCTCACCGCGGCGTTGCCAATCAGCGCTCACGCAGCGCAAGACGCACAACCCGAGCGTCAGCGCGCAACGCAGGACGCTCAGCCCGAGCATCAGCGCGCAACGCAAGATGCCCAGCCCGAGCGTCAGCGCGAGCTGTGGGCGCACCCCGATCCCGCCGACTCACTCTACCGCGTGGCTCGAGAGGCGCTCAATCATGGCGATTATCGGCGGGCCGCCCAGCTCTTCAACGATCTCACACAGCGCTACCCGAATTCTGCGTACGCGTACGTCAGCGCGTACTACGAAGCATTTTCGCGCTATCGCATCGGTACGACGGAAGAGCTGAAGGCAGCGGATCGTGCGCTTCAGGGAATCCAGGATCGCTCAGCGCCACGCTCCAACGGCTGGGGTGGCGACACCGATGTGAATGGCCTGCGCACGAGGATTCGCGGAGCACTCGCGATGCGCGGTGACTCGGGAGCCGCCGACATCCTGGAGCAGACCGCTCGCAATGCCACGTCGTCCTGCGATCAGGAAGATCTCATGGTGCGCGTCGAAGCGCTGAACGCGCTCAGCCAGATGGACGCCGCGGCGGCGCTGCCGATTCTCAGGAACGTTCTCGAGCGACGCGATGAATGCCTCGTCGAGCTTCGCCGGCGTGCGGTGTTCATGCTGGCGCGTCGCGGTGACGCGGATGCCGCCTCGATGCTCATCAGCACCGCCAAGAACGATCCGAACGCCAGCGTGCGGACGGACGCCATCTCCTATCTGCCTCGCATGCCCGGCGACGGCGGATTGGCGGCACTCGAGGAGATCTTGCGCGGTTCCGATGACGAGCGCGTTCAGCGCGCCGCCGTGCGGGCGATCATGACGTCGGACAATCCCCGGGCGCGCACGAGTCTTCGAGGATTGCTGGAGCGACGCGACGCGTCGGAGACATTGCGGCTTCAGGTTCTCGAGGCGTACAGCCGCGAGCGAAGTACGCCCGATGACGCCGCCTATCTCCGCTGGCTCTACCCGCGGTCGGAGAGCGAGCGGATGAAGGGCGCGATCATCGGCGCACTCGCGCGAATTGGCGGGAAGGACAACCAGGACTGGCTCGCCGCCCTGGTACGCAACCCTAACGAGTCGGCGCAGCTGCGCTCGACCGCTCTGCAGCGGCTCAGCCGGTCGGACATTGCCGTTACGGATCTCGGTCGGATGTACGACGCCGCTGACTCGCGATCGATGCGCGAGCAGCTCCTTTCGGCCCTCGCTGGCCGAAAGGAGCCGGAAGCGACCGACAAGCTGCTCGACATCGCGAAAAACAGCACTGATTTCGACATGCGCCGGCTGGCCATCAACTACCTCTCGCGCAGGAACGATCCGCGCGCGACCAAGCTGCTCATGGAGCTGATCGAAAAATGACGAACCACCACTCTTTCGGCCGCACGCTTCGCGGCACGACGACGATCCTCCTCGCCATCGCCACGTCAGCCGCTCCATGCGCGGCCCAGTCTCTGGCGCGACGAATCTCATCCGCGTCGGATGGACGCGTTCAGTTCAACTTCCCCGCGCGTTCCGGCGTCTGCGGCAACGGAAAGAGCTACATCCAGACTGGCCCGAACAGCTACTCCGGCTCCTGGAACGGATCGTACGAGGACAGTCGGCGCACGGACCCATGTGTCGCTGGTCCCGTACGTGTGGTCGTCGACCGCGCCGACCGCATGGTAATCTCGCTGCAGACGTATGTCGGCCCGCCTAACGTCGATCCGGGCACGACGGACCTCGGTGCCGTCCGTCCCGCGGAGGCGGTGGACTATCTGCTCTCGCTGGCACGGGACGCCGAAGGTCGCGTTGGGCGCGACGCGATCATGCCCGCGATGCTCGCCGACAATGTCGATGCGAGCGATGACTTGCTCGCGATAGGCCGCGATGCAACGCGTCCACGCGAGACACGCCGCGCCGCGCTCTCCTGGCTGGGCCAGACCGCGGGCTCCGAAGGCCTCGTTCCCTCCAGAGTGACGGACGCTTTGCTCCAGATCGCGCGAGATGAAACCGACAACATGGACGTCCGACGCTCCGCGTTAGGCGTGCTGTCACGGCTCGACCATGGAGCGGGCATTCCACCGCTCATCCAGTTGGCTCGCGCCAATCTCAATGGCGATCGGACCTGGCTCTCGAAAGAGGCGCTCAGCGCGCTGGCGCGATCTGGCGACCCCCGAGCCCGCGACTTCCTGCGCAGTGTCGTGCAGCGCGGTGACGTCGCCGACGATGTGCTGTTCACCGCCATTCGTGGACTCGGCACCGAATACGCCACCGGCCGCGACGCGGACCTCTTGCGGCAACTGTATCCGAAGCTCACCGGAGATCATTCGCGCGACGCGGTGCTTTCGGTGCTCGCCGAGATCGGCGGTACCGAAAACACTCGTTGGCTGCTCGGCGTTGCGCGCGATGAGAGCACTCCGATAGCATCCCGTCGCCGCGCGCTATCGTACGCGTCTCGAGCCGGCGTTCCGATGGCCGATCTCGTACGACTATACGACACGACGACGGACCCGCAGATGAAGGATGCCCTGATCGGCCTCTATGCACAGAGCGGAGACCGAACGGCAGTCGACAAGTTGCTCGCAATCGCCAAGAGCGACGAGAACCCGAACATCCGTCGCCGCACCATCGCCCAGCTCTCCCGTTCCGACGATCCGCGGGTCAAGGAGTTCTTGAAGGACCTAATAGAACGGTAGTGGGTTGTGGGTTGTGGGCTGAACAAGGAAGGCCGACAGCTGCGCTGTCGGCCTTCGTTCCGTTTTTCACCCGCAACCCTCTACCCTCTACTCATCAGAGCGGACCCGACCAGCACACTTCTTCCCGATGGTGCGCGTCGTCACAGAAGACCGCACGTGTTGAATCGTAAAATGCCCCGGTCTTCAACAAACACATACAATGAGTCAGCTGCGTCCGTTGGCCATGCTTGCCATCCTCGTGGCGGCATCGGCTTGCAAGATGTCGCACGAAGACGTTCGTGCGGATAGCGTCCATGTGGCCGAGCAGGTGAAGCTCACGAATCAGCTTGCCGCCCAGAAAGACTCCCTGATGACGGTCGTGCTCGACGCCGACAAGTTCATCTCCCACATCGACAGCCAGATCGGCCGGGTCCGTGACCTGCCGGCGCAGAAACGGAAGAAGGACACCGAGAGCCCGATCCAGGATCAGCTCCAGGCGCGCAAGGATCTTCTCGTGCGCGTCGATGCGCTCGTCAAGCGAGCACAGACAACCGCTCGCGATCTTGCGGCTAGCCGGTCGCACGTGAAGCACCTCACCAACGACAGCACCCACTTTGCGCAGTCGATCGACGGCCAGCTGAAAATGATCGCCGAGCTCAATTCGACGATTCAGCGTCAGACCACGCGCCTCAACACGATGCAGCTCGCCGTCGACAGCCTCGCTGGCGCCAACGCGAAGCTCGGCACCGAGCTGGCGCTGCTGCAGACGACGCACAACAAGGTCTACTACGTGATTGGCAGCGAAGACGATCTGGTCAAGAAGGGGATCGTCGTCCGCGAGGGAGGGGCCAACCTGTTCGTCGCACACCCAGGGCGCACGTTGCAGCCCGCGCGAATGCTCGACCCTGCACTCTTCACGGCAATCGACCAGCGCGAGGTGCACGAAATCGCTGTACCAGACTCGACGCGCCAGTACGCGATCGTGTCTCGCCAGAGCCTGGACGACGCGGACGTCGCGAACCGTGATCATTCCAACTTCCGCGGCAACCTCAAGATCAAGGACGCCGACCGCTTCTGGTCACCTTCGAAGTACCTGATCATCGTGCAGCGCTGAACGGAGCGGTATCCGACATCTCCGGCGAGCACATCGCCTGAGCATCGGCAAAGGGTCGGGGCGAATGCCCCGACCCTTTCTCATTGCATTGCTGGGGTTGTTCTAGTCAAGTAGTATCGGCACTCTTCGCCTGCTCGCCGTCGAACACCACCCCCGAGCCCTTTTTCCCCTTGTCACAGCCTAACGTCATAACCACGGCTCCCAGCGCATCCCTCTGGGAGGACTTTGTCGACATCATTGTCGACCCGGCGAGCGTCTTCCGACGGCGCGAGAACGGCAATTGGCTCATTCCGCTCGTGATCGTGACCGTCGCGGTTGCGATCATCGCCCTCGCGAGTCGCGGAGTTCTGCAGCCGGTGATGGAGGCCGAGTTCGAGCGCGCCGCCGATGCCATGCGAAAGAATCCGCAGGTCACGGAAGACATGATCCAGAAATTGCACGGCTTCATGCTCTTCTCGCAGACCTGGGGCCCCGTGATCTTCACGCCGATCACCGTCATCGTCGTTGGGTTCCTGACCTGGCTCATCTCGAAGCTCGTGGATGCCCGCGAGACCCTTTCGGCAGCCATGGTCGTGGCGTCCTACGCGTACGTACCGCGGATCATCCAGTTCGTCGTCAATGCCGTGCAGGGCCTGATTATGAAGCCAGATCAGATGACTGGAATAATCAAGCTCTCGTTTAGCCCAGCGCGCTTCCTCGATCCGGCCACGGCGAGCCCCGTGCTCATTCAGGTCCTCAATCGCTTCGACCTCTTCACGATCTGGGTGACAGTCTTGCTCGCGATCGGCATCTACGTTACCGGCAAGGTGTCGAAGCAGCAGGCGGCGATTGCGGGCGTGCTGATCTGGATCGTGGGTGCGATCCCGGCAGTGCTCGGGGCCGTGCGCCAGGCTGCGGCAGCTTAGACGCGCCAGCGTCGATGCGCATCCGCGGTAATTGACGTCGTCGGCTCGCCAGTTCAGTGTCCGATTTTATGACTCACACCACGGATGTCATCGTCGTCGGACTCGGCGCGATGGGAAGCGCCGCGCTGTTCCATCTCGCGCAGCGCGGCGTCCGCGCCATCGGTTTCGATCGTTACACGCCGCCGCACACTCTTGGTTCGACGCACGGATTGTCTCGCATCATTCGTGAGGCCTACTACGAACATCCACGTTATGTCCCGCTGGTGCAGCGCGCGTACGAGCTCTGGGCGGACCTCGAGCGCCGTTCCGCGCGGCGACTTTTTTATCAGACCGGCGGCCTGATGATCGGAGACGAGCGCGGCGTGCTCGTCTCCGGCGCACTTCGCAGCGCGCGCGAGCATGGCCTCGACCACGAGTTGCTGTCGGCCACCGAAGTTCACCGCCGCTTTCCAGGGTTCGTACTTCCGAACGAGATGAGCGGGATGTTCGAGCCGCGCGCCGGTATCCTCGATCCCGAGGCATGTGTCGGAGCCTATCTCGACCTCGCCGCTGCTGGCGGCGCGGAGGTGCGCGCGAATGACCCGGTGCTCGAGTGGCGCGCAAGCGGCGACCGAATCCGCGTCGTCGCCAAATCCGGGGAGTACTCCGCGGCGCGAGTCGCGCTCTGCGCCGGAGCGTGGAACCCGTCACTGATTGCCGACGACACGGTTTCGCTTCGCGTGGAGCGGCAGGTGATGAACTGGTTCATCCCGGCGCGCGACCCCGAGCTGTTCACGCCGGCTCGATGCCCCATCGCGATGGTCGAGTATGAGCCAGATCGAATCTTCTACTTCGTGCCGGACGGCGGCGACGGGGTGAAGGCGGCCATTCATCACGAGGGCGAAACAACGGAGCCCGACCGAGTTCGACGGGAAATTGCCGAGGACGACGTCGCCCCTGCCGAGCAGATGCTGAAAAAGTACCTGCCGGCCGCGGCGGGGCGGCACCGAGCGTCGGCGACCTGCCTCTACACCAACACCGTCGATGGCCACTTTCTGTTTGCACCGCACTCGCGTGACGCCAACGTGCTCATTGTAAGCGCGTGTAGCGGCCACGGGTTCAAATTCGCAAGCGCGATAGGTGAGGCGATTGCCGATCTGATGATGGGGCTGCCGCGTCCAGATCTCGCTCCTTTCGGTCGTCAGCGAAGGATCGCGGAACAGCCGCGATCCTGAGACGTTGACTCCAGACACATAGACGGCTATCTATATAATCGATGCCGATCGATCACGAACGCTTCGCCCGTATTGCCAAGGCGCTCGCCGATCCCCGGCGGTTCCAGATTCTCGAGAAAATCGCGAATTGTCGCGAGGTCGGCTGTCAGCGCCTATGCGAGCAGTTTCCGGTGGCGCAGCCAACGATGTCGCATCATCTCAAGGAACTGGCCCGAGCGGGATTGATCGAGCCGTGGCGGGAAGGTCAGTTCGCGTTCTATCGCTTTCGTGAAGACGTGCTACAGGAATACCTCCTGGCGCTCGAGGATCGGCTCGGCATGAGCGTTCAGGTCGCGACAGGTCGGGTCGCCGAGCCGCGCAGTGGTGAGGTCGAAGCACGACCTCACCGTCGCTCCGAAGCCTGATCCCATCGGGTCGTAATCGAGTGGGATCTTCTTCGGCCTTTTCTGCGTTATATAGATGGATATAGAAATGCCGATTCTCTGAGTCGGCGGAGGTGAAGGATGAACGGAGTGAAGACCGACAGCCTCGTCCGGGACGTTACGGATGAGTCATTTGCGACTGAAGTCGAATCGCATAAAGGTGTAGTCATCGTTGATCTTTGGGCAGAATGGTGCGGGCCGTGCCGGGCGCTGGGACCCATCGTCGACGATCTCGCACGTGAATTCGAAGGGCGAGTGAAGGTCGCCAAGCTGGACATCGACAACAATCCGGTGACCACCGCGCGTTATAACGTGCGGTCGATCCCGACGCTGCTCTTCTTCCGAGATGGCAAGTTGGTTGAAGCCGTCGTCGGACTGCGTTCGAAGAACGAGCTCGCCGCGCGCATCGCCAAGCTCGCGGCGTGAGGAGGACGGTGACGGTAGGGCGGGGAGGACAAACTATGAAGTCGAAGAATTCGAGAGTGGCCAAGCGCCTGCCGGCGCGCGCCGATGTCACGGCAGCCGAAGGTGCCGAGCTGCTCGACCTGTACATTGCCGAGCTCTCGCGAGCGCCGGTTCGAAGCGCCGCGGATCAGAAAGAGCTCGCACGGCATTATCGCAACACATCGCTACCCTACGCTGAGCGTGAGGCGGCGCGGGCGGACCTTATCCGCGCCAATCTTCGCTTCGCATTCTCCATCGCGAAGCAGTATCAGCACCGCGGCCTCAACCTCGAGGATCTCGTGAGCGAGGCCAACGCGGGCCTGGTGCGCGCGGCGGACAAGTACGATCCGGACATCGGAGTGAATTTCATCAGCTACGCCGTGTGGTGGATCCGTCAGGCGTTGTCGTCCGCGGTGACGAAGCACGGTCACGCCGTGCGCGTTCCCCTCGGGCGGGCAACTGACGTGACGCGCATCGCGCGGGCGCAGCACGTTTTGCGCGAGAAGCTTGGGCGCGAGCCAAGCGACGACGAGGTTGCGCAGATCGCCGAGTTGGATGTGGAGCTCGTACGAAGCATTCGTGCGCTCTCGCAGCCGACGTACTCGTTCGACGAGCCCGTCGCCGGTCGTCGTGGTGACCCGTCGCGGCTCACGCTCGCAGACGTCATCGCCGTCGAGCCGGCGGACGATGGCTCCAGCAGTGCGCCGTCGCTGGAAAACGAGTCGCGCCGCGCCGCCCTCGATCGGGCAATGGATGTGTTGAGCCCACGCGAGCGACAGGTGCTCGTGATGTACTACGGTCTCGGTGGAGACGAGCCGATGACGCTCAAGCAGATAGGCCATGCTTTCGGTGTGAGCCGCGAGCGTGTGCGTCAGCTGCGCGAGCGAGCACTTGGCCGGCTGCGGAGCGATAAGGCGCGCCAACTGTTCCAGGAATCGGCGGCATGATCGCAGCAGCGGAGATGGAAGGCCTCGCTGTCAGTGACAGCGAGGCACTCGACGCTTACTCGCGCGCCGTGATTGGCGCGGTGGAGAAGGTCGGACCGGCGGTGGTGCATCTCGAGGTGAGTGGCATTCCCTCGCCGGGCCGACCGGGCCGCGCGCCTGCCGAAGCTGCGGGCACCGGCTCGGGATTCTTCTTCACGCCTGACGGCTTTCTGCTCACCAACAGTCACGTCGTTCACGGCGCACGCGAGATTCGCGCGACGTTCATCGACGGCGCGACTCACATCGCGTATCCAGTAGGCGACGATCCGTCCACCGATCTCGCCGTGCTGAAAGTCGACCATGGCGCGCCCGCATTCGCGGCACTCGGCGACTCCGGCCGCATTCGTCAGGGTCAGCTCGTCGTCGCCATTGGCAACCCGTTGGGCTTCCAGGCTACGGTGACGGCGGGGGTGGTCAGTGCATTAGGCAGGACAATGCGCTCTCAGTCCGGGCGATTGATCGATGGCGTCATTCAGACCGACGCGGCGCTCAACCCTGGCAACTCGGGTGGTCCGCTCGTGGATGCGCAGGCGCACGTCGTGGGTGTGAACACGGCGATCATCGCTGGTGCGCAAGGGATCTGCTTCGCCCTTCCGGCGAACACAGCGCAGTTCGTGGCGTCCCGGCTCATTCGCGACGGGCGCGTCCGCCGAAGTTACGTCGGGGTCGTCGGTCAGACGATCGCGCTCACGCGGCGACATGCGCATCGCTTTCACCTGGCGGTTCAGGGTGGTGTGCTGGTAACGGACGTGGCTCCCGATAGTCCAGCATCGGTCGCTGGACTCCGGCCGCGCGACATCATCATCGGCATGGGCGACGGTGTGGTCGGCAGCGTCGACGACCTGCAGCGGCTGTTGACAGAGGAGCTGATTGGCCGCGATGCCGAGCTCTCGATCCTCCGCTCCGGCTCGCAGCAAACCGTCCGCGTGAGGCCTGTGGAAGGGCGATAGGGAGGTCGCGCCTAACGCGAGTACGTTGTGCTCACGTTAGGCGCCGCGCTTCGCCTCGGACGTCCCCGCGCGCTGCAGAAGCCCGAGCAGCTCGCTGTCCGATAGCGCTTCCCACGACTCCGGAATCGGAGCGAGGCGTCGCCATTCGACTCCGCTCTGGAACGCCAGCCATCCTTTCTGGAATTCCGGCTCGACCGAAACGCGCGGCTCTGCTTTCTGCCGACGATCGCCGAACGGACGACCTCGCGTGCGCCGCTCGCGGCCGTCACGGCGATCGATGATCGTCGGTCGCGTATCCCAGACATCCCACCAGCGACCGCTTTCGTCCTGCACTTTGCGATGGGCCATGCCGAAGCGCTCCCTGCGTCGAAAGACCACGCCCTGATGAGTCCCTTATTACGCTGAAAGATTCAGGCCGCTACGACGCGGCTAGGGGAGCCAAAGTAAATCGTGACGATAGTCACGAGATCGTTGACCGTCTCCGCGTCCGGGCGCGCCACTCCAACAGAAAGACGACGAGTCCAAGGAGGACGAGACGTTCGACGAGCCAGCGCTGGTCGATCCTGACCGTCAGATCGTAGCTGCTCATCGCCGGCACACCGGCGGCCCGGAGTACGCTGTCTCGCCAGAGCTCACCATCGGTCCTGAGGATGTCGGGGACGTGCAGCCGAGGCTCGAAACGAGCGGCCGATTCACGCAGCTCGCTGCGCGCACCACTATCGCCAGCCATAGACCGCGCGGCAAGATCGCGCATCCGCTCCCCGGTGAGATCGGTACGTGGTGGCGCGTAGAGCGGCTCGAAGGGAAGCAGCCAGGCGACGGTATCGAGCACGATCGCGGGCGCAACGCCAGCGACAGCGGCATATCGGGTTGTCGTCCGGACAGCCTGAGCGCGCCATGGTGGAAAGAGGATCAGGAGAGCGGCCACCACTCCAGCACCAATGAACGACCACTGCCGACGTCCGATGAGATTCACCGAGCTTCAGGAGCCGGACCGCGCATCGTCGAAGCAGAGGACCTTGGTCTCGTCTTCGGGCGCGCGAGCGTCGCGCGGCAGCGAGAGTGGCGCTGTTCCGACCCACACCACGCAATGGCGACCCCTGAGTCGATCGTGGGTCGCTACCCCCCACCAGCTCCGTCTACTGGGATCGTTGAACATGCGCACGTGTACGCCCGTTGGGAGCCGCACGCCCGGCAGGGCAGCGAGCGACGCGGTGTACTTCGTCGAATCGTAGTAAAAACCCTCCTGGGCCGTGACGAGACGGTCGAGAGAGTCTTTGAGCAGCTTCTCGTATTGACGGCGCTGCGAGCCGCCCCGGTAATGCAACGCCGTGGCGAGAAGGACGATGGCGACAAGGGCGGCTGAGCCCGCGGCGAGATACCGCTGCTCGAGAAAGCGCGGACGCCGTGGCCCGTTAGGCGCGGCCGCGCCGCCGGCAGACGCGGTGCCCATTGCTCGCTAGGCGAGGTCTTCGCCCTGCCGCTCCTCGCTTCGCGGCCGATCGCCAAGCGGCACCGCACGGGGCCGCTCCGGCTCGGCGTCGTCGAGCGGCGCCGTCGCCACGGAGCCATCGAGCACGACGCGCTCAAGGGCGGTCGACTGCCGCAGCGCCCGCAAACTCTCGGCGTAGCGGCGGTCGGCGATGGATAGGCGTAGCTGCGAGGTGGCGAAAACGACACCGAACACCGCCAAACCGCAGACCAGGCTGTTCGGCGAGGAACGGCCGGCATCTGGCGTGAACGCGATCCCCATCGAATAGAGCCAGACGAACCCACACATGGCGAGCAGCGCCCGCCCAGCGGATACGATCAAACGTTCGCGCATCGGCAGTGCTCCTGAGTAGTTTCGAAAATTCGTTAGGCTGGTTGGTTCGTTGCCCGCTTTGATCGCAAGCGCGAGCCGCCATACCGTGCGAAAACACATCGCCAGGCCAACCACCAGAAACACGTCGGCAACGTTGAAGCTGACGGTCCGACCGGCAGAGCCCGTGAAGGCGATGAAGTCGACAACACCAGGCGGCGGCAAGAGCGCATCGGCGAGGTTCGCCGCTCCGGCTCCGATCAGAAGACCGAGGGTGGACGGAGCGCCTCGGTCGATCGACGTCAGCGGGCCGCAAATGCGAAGCATGAGCAGCGCGGCGACGGTCGTGAGAACGACCGTGACTGGAACCTCGAGACCGCGTCCGTCGAGTCCACCCGCGAGGTGGGTGTTGCTCACGAGCGAGAGATGCCAGCCGGCGCCCAACCAGCGATCGCTGTCGGGCAGCGCGTGCAGCGCCCATTGCTTCGTCGCGAAGTCGGCGATGAAGACCAGGCTCGCGGTCGCCGCGAGCCGGTCGAGAGGCCCTCGATTCACGTGGAGAGTCGACTCGTTAGGGTTGGGCGGTCTTGGTTGCGGCTGCCGCGCCGGCCGTATTCGGCTGGCCGCGCACCCGGCTGTGGTACACGAGCGTCGGGCGCGCGCGGCCGGCGGCACGCGCAGTCACCTGGAGAGTGCCCGTGTCGGCAGCTGCCTGCCACACGACCTTCGCCACTCCCACGCTGTCCGTCGCCGCTTCGGTCGGCGAAACACTGCCCTTGCCCTCGACCTCGAAGCGAACAGCAACGCCACGCTGCGGGGCACCGCGCGAATCGGAGACTTTGACGGCGAGACTACCGAACGAGCCTGGTGCGACGACCGAGTCGGGGCCAGCCACGGCCGCGAGACTTGGTCTCGTGAACTGCGGTATCACGATCAGAAGCAGGATCGCGATGATGATCAGAATGGCGACGGTCTCGAGGATCGAGAAACCGCTACGGGCAACGCCCTTCACAAAAAGCCTCCTTGGCGGCTATCAGCTAGCACATAGCAGCTATCAGTGATTATGAAACGCCGCGTCAATTGCAACAGCCAAATTGCAAGAAACGCTTCGCTCCGAAATCACAGACCGCTACCTGCCCATCGCTGATCGTCGCTTCAGGCCGATTTTTCTCGGTATCGCTCGGTCGGCTGTCCAGCGTCGCCGGAACGGCCCGGGCGGAAGGTCACGTGAATGCCGCCGAAGCGGATTTCCGCCGCGCCCTGGATGATTGCTTCGCCCTCGATCCGACGGCCGTTCACAAAGGTGCCATTCGTGGAGGCGAGATCGATCAGGTGCCAGACCGATCCCCGCCGGAGCAACGTCGCATGTGCTCCCGAGACACTGTCGTCAGCGAGCCGCACGTCGTTCTCGGCGCTCCGGCCGATGTGGATTACCGGCCTCTCGACGGGAAAGCGCGCTCCCTTGAGCGGCCCGTCGCTCAGCACCTCTATGGTCGCGAGCGCGCGGCGATCCGCATCGGTTGGCTCTGAGCGCGTCAGTGGCGCCACGATCTCGAAGCGGAACTCGTGCTCTCCGATTCGGATGATATCGCCCTGTCCAAGCTGCTGCGAGCCACGGACTTTCGAAGTGTTCACCAGCACCCCGTTCGTGCTCCGATCGGTGATGATGTAGCCATGCAGCGCCGGCGCTATCAGCGCATGCTGGCGCGAGACTGACGTCGCCGGCAGGACGACCTGACACACCGGGTCGCGGCCAATGTGCAACCCGCTCGGCGGAACGCCATACACCGATCCCTTGCTCAGATCGATGATACGTGCGCCGAAATCGTCTGGCGTCGTGCTGTCCGGCAGTACGGGCGGAATGGCCGAGAGCTGTTCGTCCTCGATGCCCACCTGCGACGCGGTGCTGTCTACGAGCGACAGTTCACCGTAGCGGATGCGACAGTCTCGCACCTCGATCCTGGCGCCGTGACTCAGCTGCCTCGGCTCCGCGCCAAGCACGAAACCCTCCACCCGAACCGGAAGTGTATTCCCCGCCGAGCGAATTGACGCCGGCGTTCCGGGAATCACCGTAATGACGGCGAAGAGGGGCAAGCCGATGAGCGCGGGCGCGTTGACCGACCCGGCCCCTCGCCCGCCGAGCATGTTCTCTCCGATTCGAAGCGGGTAGCGCTCCCGCGCGATGACCAGAAACGACATGGATTACGAGCTGGTGACGCGACGCTGCCAATCTCCGTCGCAGGGAACCCGACGCGGGCTATCCCGATGTCAGACGAGTCGTGCCCGATTTCGTGACGGCCTCGACTACGGCACCGTCTCTTAAGCGGCGATCCTCGCGCCGCTGCGGCAGGCTCCAGCCGACACCATGATCACACCTACCGTTCCCACACCGGCCGTCACTGGCCCAACCCGAGTCGTTTCGCCGGGGCCCACGGCTCAGCGACGCACGGCGGCCAAAACACGGCGTGGCCGCTCGCGTTTGATCGCGAGCGATGCCGCGTGGGGTGCGGCAATGTCGGCGATCCTCATTCTCGTCGCCGGTGCGTTGACGCTCGCGACATCGCAGCCGTGGCTGCTCGCCTCGTTAGGCCCGACCGCCGTCGTGATCGCAGCGACGCCCGGACAGCCGACCTCGCGCTTCCATAGCGTCGTCATCGGGCATCTGTCGGCACTGCTGTGCGCGTGGCTGGTCGTCGTGCTCGTAAGTGCGTCGGCCGCGACCGGCTCGATGGCCGACATCAGCGTCGCGCGCGTGTGGGCGAGCGCGATGGCCGTCGCGCTGACGGCCCTCGTCCAGCCGTCCCTCCGCGCCTTCCATCCGCCGTCCGCGGCGACCGCGCTGCTCATCACGCTCGGCGCCTATCACCTCACCTGGAAGAACTCACTCAGCATGATGGGCGGCGTCGTGATCGTCGCGCTGATGGGTGAATGGTTCCAGCGCATCCGGCTGAAGAACGAGCCGGTGCGACGTTGATCGCCGCGAGCGCACCGTGACTAATCGCCAGCAAGGCAAGATGCGCCGCAAGCTCGAGGTCACCGATCTCGATCTGGTGCGGTCGGGTCTGGACGACGAATACGAGATCCTCGAGGAGCTCGGCCGCGGCGGCATGGGCATCGTCTATCGTGCGCGCGAGCGGCAGCTGGAGCGCGAGGTCGCGATCAAAGTCCTGCCATTCACGCTCGCCTTCGATCGCGAGCTCGTCGAGCGATTCCTGCGTGAAGCGCGCACGGCGGCGGCGCTCGAGCATACGAACATCGTCCCGATCTATCGCGTCGGCCGTCGCGGCGACGTGATCTTCTTTGTCATGAAGCTGTTGCGCGGCCAGTCGGTGTCCGACCGGTTGCGGGCGAAGGGTCGCCTGACTGCGGGCGAGACGCGTCAGATCATCGTCGAGACGGCGGCCGCGTTGGGCTACGCGCATCGCCGCGGCGTGGTGCATCGCGATGTGAAGCCGGACAACCTGCGGCACGACGAGGACGGACGCTGCGTGGTGACGGACTTCGGCATCGCGCGATCGGCGGGCGCGACCCGCCTCACGACGACGGGTATGTCTGTTGGAACACCGAAGTACATGAGTCCCGAGCAGGCGCGAGCGAAAGACGTCGACGGACGGAGCGACATTTACAGCCTCGGCATCGTCGGTTATGAATGCCTCACGGGCAACCCGCCGTTCGACGCCGGCGATGCGCTCGGCACGTTGATGAAGCACATCCAGTCACCGGTGCCGCGCCCGCAGTTCGACAGCGACGCCGATCGCGCACTGTACACGGTGATCGAGCGAATGCTCGCCAAGCATCCCGAGGAGCGCTTCCGCGATGCCGACGAGCTGATTGCCTCGCTTGGCGGCCGTGAGGTCGTGGTACACACCGGCGAGCATCGTCGCTGGTCGACGCCCATCCTGTCATCGCCTAACGATCCAGCGGTGCGCACGGCGCCGATGCCCGCCGTACCGGATCTCGCAAATGATGGTGCGCAGGGTCCGCGGTCGTCGCCGGCGCTCGACGCCGCCTTCGACGCGAGCATTCAATTGCTCAAGCGCCAGCAGCCAAAGCTCCAGAATCTCGGGGCGGGCCTGCGCGACGCCTTTCGAGGAATCGCTCCCGCCATTGCGAGCCTCAGACGTGCGCTTCCCCGAGGCCGGACGGCGCTCGCGCCCGCGTTCCGGTCGATGAGCAGAGTGTTCGGACGTCGCGGCGTCGTGGTCGGACAGTTCCTCCGGCGAACGCTCACCTCCCGCTTCTCCACCGTGTCGATGGCCTCCGCGTTCATCATCGCCGTCGCCGTGCTCACCTTCTCGGCGTTCCGAATGACGGCCGGTGCCGCGCGAAATCAATCACGCTGCCCAACTGACGTGGCGATGGATGGAAGGCGGCCGTTCGGCGTCCTTCTCGACTCGATCGGCGCCACGCCGCAGGGAAGCGAGGTCGAAGTGAAGTACGACGTGTGCGGCCTGAGCGAGGGCACTCCCTTCAAGGTCAAGATGTCGATGGTGCGTGATGGAACGCGCCACAGCGCTGACCGTATGACGGCGACCTTCGATGATTCCTCGATCGGCATCGGAACGCGGCGCCAGCACGCGCTCGCCATCTCCACGCTGCCGGCGGGAAGCTATCACCTGACGGTAATTGTCACCGACGACAAGGGACGCAAGCGCGACACGGACGAGCCGCTGCGGATTTTACCAAGGTAGCCACCAGAATCGCTTCTTCTTGCGTGGCGCTGCACGTGGGCGCGATACGGCGTGAACTGCTGACGCCCGTTTGACGCCGGCATAGTCCACCGAGAATACCCGCGTTGTCTTTCCGGGAATCGGCGGCAGGAGAAGACGCGCCGAGCTCGAGCCGGCGGGAAGCAATGCCGTCGCCGCGCTCCCGATCGCTCGACCTGATGGAAGGTCGAGACGCACGACGGCGCCGGCGACGAGACGCTCCCCTCGATTTCGAATGGTGACGTCGAAACCGTCGGCGCGCTGCGTGACGCGAGCATCGATCTGGGCGCGAGCTCGCCACCAATCGGCGATCTCGCCCGTGGTGGCAAGCCAGACCGCCGTGTCGGCGGCAATGTGGCGAGCAACCTTGGCAAGCGCCGGCACGAGATCTCGATTGGCGAGAAGTTGCGAGTGATAGCTCAAGGCATACAGACCGCCTAGGGCACGAAAACGCGCGTACTCGCCGAGGAAGACCTCTACGGTCGCGGCGACGTCGTTGTGCGCGGCGGCCGCGGCGGCGAAGTCATCGCTGCCCACCCGGCCGATGAGGACGAGCGTGTCGCGCTCGATGGGCAGGAGCTCCGGCGACGCCGATCGAGAATCGTTCGCACCGAAGAGATAACTGCCACCGGCGGCGAGCCAGCTCCTCATCGTCGGAACGTCGAACTGCTCCTGGGGCGGACGGAGCCCGTCCACCGGAAGACCCAACAGGTGCGTCAGATTGCGTTGCGTCGTCTCCAGCCGGTTTCGCTGTTCGGCTGGTGGCAGTCCGCCGAGCAGTCGGTGGTTTTCGGTGTGGCTGCCAACCTCGCCGGCGTTGGCGAGATCGTGCGAGAGGGCGCCGTATCGCTCGGCGAGATCGGAGGTCAGAAAGAAGCTCGAGCGGATGTGCGCCGCCCGCAGGGAGTCGAGCGCGTATTGAGCGTTCGCGAAACCGGCCTCGACGTCCTGGGCGATGGCGGCGGCGGCGATGTGCCCCTTTGGCCAGGGCTCGACGGCGGCAATCGGCAAGCTGGCGGCCCAGGCGATCGTATTCCGCGCGAGCAGATCGAGCAGAGCCCGATCCCAGGGTAACCTAACGATGTCCCGGGGCTCGAAGCCCCAGTACACGATGCGGCCGCGGCCAGCGGTTGCATGAGTGATGGCCGCATCGAGCAGTGGCGCGCCGCCCGCCGGCTGCGGCTGCAGAGAGTAATCCGAATAGAACGCGTCGCGGCGAGGCAACCGAAGCGCGACCTGCCGTCCGGGGTTCAGGTCGATTCGCGACCCGGGAGGAATGTCGACTGTCAGCGGGCTGCCTGATGGTATCGTGACGTACGTCATCGGCCGCGACTCGAGCGTGTCGGCGCGCGAGGCATTGGTGCTGCCGACGATCAAACCGTAGCCGATGGGCCGGCAGCCGCCATCGTGAATGCCTGTGAGGCCGGAGATCACGACACCAGCCCCACGCGCGGTGAACGCATCGATGGCTTCGCGCGCTTCCACCGTTAGGCATGGCGACGACGGCACGATGAGAACCCGCGCCGCACGATCGGCCCTGGCCGTCACGGCGGAGACGATGCGTGCCGTGGCGCCGGCCGACGACGCGGCGCTCTGCCAGGCGTCGACGATGGAGTCGAAGGCGGCGGCGGAGGTGTAGAAGCTGGCAGCCGCGTCGTCACGCAGAACGTCCACGGCAATCGGGGCGGGGAGACGGGGCTCCGGGAGCAGCGAGGGCATTCGCTGCACGACACGCGAGCCCGAGAAGCGAGCGGGCTCCGGTCGCATGGCCGCGTCTCCGCGCCGGAGCGTGAGCAGCACCGACAGCACGACGACGAGCGCCGCCGCGCTGCCAAAGGCAAGGGTCGTGGGCCGCGGACGCCGCATCATTCGTCGGCGGTGATGCGCTCGAAGTAGGGCGACTCACCCTCGACGGCCGGGAGCTCGAGCTGAGGGCGGCGCGCCTCACGCAGCTTGTAGGCGACGTAGCTCCCCACGGCCATCACAATGGTGATGAGGAACGATACGAGGATGATGGTCGAGAGCAGCAGGTTGATCGACATATCGGTGGTCGGAGGTTTGTTTGGTATTTACTCATCTAGAGACGGCCGGCGCGCGCCAGCTTCCCCCACGTCATCCGGACGCGCGCGACCTCCTCGGCGGTGGCAAAGAGCTTGGCGACGTCGATCATCGTGATGAAGAAGAACCGATACGCGACGGCGTAGGGGACGAGGCGCAGGTCTTCGCCCTCCATGCCCACGGCATAGAGCGCGGCGGCGACGTCGAGCATCGTGAGGAGTGCCCACCAGTACAGCACGCCGGAGGCAACGCCAGCGGAGAGCGCGGCAACGGAGAATAGCAGATTGCCGAGCACGTTCATCGATGGCCAGACGATGGCTTCGAACAGCATCACGAGTAGCGACGACCAGACGGCGGCACCCCGTCCGGGAGCGGAGAGCCATGTCGCGCGCTTGCGGAGTGCCTGGAGAATGCCGCGCGTCCAGCGATAGCGCTGTTTGATGAGATCGAGGTAGTGCTCCGGTGCCTCGGTATACGCGATGGCACGCTCCTCATACGACAGGTGCCATCCTGCCGTCAGCAGCTTCAGGGTGAGATCGGCGTCTTCAGCGAAGGTGTCGGTGTCGTAGCCGCCGACGCGCACCAGCGCATCCCGGCGGAAGACGCCGATCGGACCGGGAATGATGTTGACGACGCGAAGGAATCCCTGCGCG
>DASXPH010000151.1:0-79311 GCA_036493735.1 Gemmatimonadaceae bacterium | reverse complement strand
CGGCCTCGCCTATGTGTCGGCGGTGCCGGCGGCGACGGTGAGCGGCTCGGTGCTGACGTGGAACATGGGCGATCAGTCGCCCGGCTCGACGACGGACATCGTCGTCACCGTGAGCGTGACGCCGAGCGTCGTCGATACCATCAATGCAGTCAACGGCGCGTCGCTCTCGGGTCGCAATGTGGCGTCGCAATCGGCGGTGGCGGCGGCGCTGCAGATGATCGGCACCGCGAGCTACTCGCTGGCGCTGGTCAAGCGTGCCGACGTCTTCGAGGCCGGGATGGGCGAGTCGGTTCCGTATACGCTCATCATCCAGAACACTGGCAGCGCGCCACTCACCGGGCTGCGCATTCACGATCATCTGCCAGCGGCGGGGCGCTTCTCGGGCAAGAGCGCGATCGGCGCGGATTCGGTGCAGGTGAGCGCGAGTGGTCACGACATGACGATCTTCGTGCCCGGCACGCTCGCGCCCGGAGCGGCGACGACGATTCGTTATGCAATCGCCATCGTCGGCGCCGCGCAAGGCCGCACCTTCGACAACAGCGCGTACGCGAGCGCCGAGAACGAGTCGGTGCTCTCGGCGCGCGTCACCGCGTCGGTGCGAGTGCGGACGGAGATGCCGATGGAGACACGCACGGCATTCGGTAAGGTGTGGGTGGACGTGGACGGCGACGGCAAGCAGAGCGCCGGCGAGCCCGGCATCGAAGGCGTCGATATCTGGACGGACGACGGCGACGTCGCGACAACGGACAAGGAGGGGCGCTACTCCTTCCATAACCTGAATCCTGGACGTCACAGCTTCCGGATCGATCGGTCGACGCTTCCTGCCGGCTATCGCGCGGGCGCAGCCGATCGCGCCGAGGACGTTGCGGTGCGCGATGCGAGCGGCTGGACGACGCCGCGGGTCGATTTCCGGGTCGTGTCGTCGGCCGGACGGCTCGTCGGCGCGCGCGTGGTGAAGTCGGGTGAAGTCGCGACGGCGTATGTGTGCCCCTCCGCGTTGCGCGTGACGCGTGGTGCGTTGCGCGCTGACTCCTCGTCAGGTGTGGTGCAGCAGGGCGACGCCCTTCGGGATACGACGAAGGCAGCGCCGAGTGATCGACCCGAGTGCACGCCGGTGGATTCGACCTGTGTCATCTGCCTGCCGATCGATTCGTCGAGTGCGCGGCTCGTGGCGCAGCGCGTGGATGCACGCGTGCGCTCGGAAGACTTCCCGAGCGCGGGGAAGATGCCGGCCGGCTCGCGGATCGATGTCGTCTTCCAACCGCCGCTCACCGGGTGGCCAACCGAAGCCTCGGTCGTGCTGCCCAATGGTTGGCGGGTGGTGCCAGGAACGTCGTTCTTTGGCGCAAAATCCATCGGCGAGCCAGTGGTCGGCCGGGACCGGAGCGGTGCGCGCACGTTGTTGTGGGAGAAGCTCCCGAGCGCGTTCGCGCTCCTGTCGGTGCGGCTGGAAAACGCGACGGGCGCGCGAGCGGTGGACAGCGCACGAGTTGTCGCGCTGCGGAGCGCCGACGACCGCGCCGCCGACAAGCGCCGCTCGCTGACCCAGGGCTCCGGGATCGAGATCTTCGCGCCGCGCGACGGCTTCGTGATGGGCACGGACCACGTGTACGTCGGCGTACGCGGCGAGGCCGGGCGGCCGGTTGCACTCTACGACGGCGACTCGCTCGTCGCGCAGGCGGTGATGCGCGTCGACGGCGTGTTCGACTTCATCGCGGTAAAGCTGGACCGCGGGCCGCATCGGCTGCGCGCCAGTCTTATGAACTCGCTCAACATGGAACGCTGGGACAGCATCGCGGTGCACGTGTCCGGCATACCGGCGACATTCGAGGCCGAGCGTACCGTCGTGAAGTTGCAGGCGGACGGCAACACCCTCGACAGCGTGCGCGTGCGAGTGCTCGACCGCTGGGGTGTGCCAGTGGTGGGTGGCGCGCTGGTGACTGTCGCCGCGGATGGCGCGACGCCGGCGAACATCGACGCGGACGTGTCGTCGGTCGGCGTGCAGGTGCAGGCGGACGAGAGCGGCACGATGAACGTGCTACTCCGGCCGGGTCATGACGTCCGTCGAGGACGAGTCGTGTTCAGCGCAGGGGACGCGCGCGGCGAGCTGCCACTGGACCTGCTGCCGGTCGCACGGCCGCTGATGCTCACGGGCGTGGGCCGCGCGGGCATCGGCGCCGCTCCAGATGCGTTCGCGTCGCTGATGGCGAAGGGGCGGCTCGACGATCACACGTCGCTGACGCTCACGTACGACACGCGCCGGTTGGACGCGGGACGCGATGCCTTCGCGCGCACGGCTGACCCGCTCGAGGAGTCGCAGTATCCAATCCTGGGCGATGCGAGCGTGCAGCGCGCGGAAGCGGCGTCTCGTTATGCGCTGTCGGCCAAGATCGAGCGCGGCTACGACTGGGTGGCGCTCGGCGACGTGACGACGACGGATTTCGCATCGGGGCTCGAGCTCGGCGGATATCGACGATCGCTCTCGGGCGCGGCGGCGCGGGTGAGCAATGGCGCGCTCGTGCTCCAGGGCTTCGGCAGTTCGACAGCGCAGGCGGTGCGTCAGATCCAATTGCGCGGCGAGGGCGTCTCAGGGCCTTATATGCTTGCCTTGGACGTAGTGCCAGGTACTGATCGTGTTGTCATCGAGACGCGGGCGATCGACAACGCGCAGCGGGTGATGAGCCGGCAGGAGCTGATACGCTTCGTCGATTATCAGATCGACTACGATCACGGCACGCTACTGCTCAAGCAGCCGCTCCCGGCGACGGACTCGTACGGCAATCCGACGTATATTGTCGCGACGTTCGAGGCCGAGGGCACCGGTGCGCGCAGCACGGTGTGGGGCGCTCGCGCATCGGCAGATGCGGCGCGCTACTTCTCCAAGTCGTCGCTCGACACGCTGCGCATTGGCGCAGTGTACGTCGGCGACGGGCAGGCAACCGGCGCGCAACATCTGGCCGGTCTCGATCTCCGCGCGGCCTGGCGCGGCTGGCTCGACGTCGGCGCCGAGCTGACGCAGTCGCAGAACCCGGATTCGAGCGGAACGGCCGCGGCGGCACATGGCGCGATGAAGTTCTTCGGCGATGCGCTGACGATGCGCGCGTCGTGGATGCAGATCGGCAATGGGTTCGCGAATCCGGCGAACCTGACGCTGATGTCGGGAACGGCGGACATGACGGTCGGCGCGAAGGCACGATTCGGCGCGACGGAATTGCGGCTCGAGCACGAGCAGCAGCGCTTCGACGCGGCGGACGTGTCGCGTGACCGTACGCTGGCGGGCGTCGTTCAGACGCTGCCGGCGAAGGTGAAGATCGAGTCCAACATCGTCGGCGACGCCTATGCGACGTCGGCGACGAACGACCGCTCGACGGCTGGCGAGATGAAGGTGACGTGGACGGCATTGCCGTCGCTCGATCTCTATACCGATGCGCACCGCAACTTCAGCTCGACGGGAAGCACCATCCAGCCCGACTTCGTTGGCGCCGGCGCAACGTATCGCATCCTGCCGGGCGTCTCACTCGAGGCGCGTCGCCGCGAGGTGATGCTACCTAACGACTCCGGCAGCTACGCGATCACCAACCTCGGCGTGCGCAGCCGCGTCGGCGACCACACGGAAGCGTGGAGCTCGTACCAGATCGCGGGCGCGAATGGCGAGTACAACGCGGCCATCGTTGGCCTGAACAACCAGATCCGCTTTGCGAGTGGGCTGACGCTCAACGCGTCGGCCGAGCGTCGCGAGGGCGTGGGCCACGCCAATATCGCCGATCCGGTGCGCGCCCTTCCCTTCCTGCAGAACGAAGAGGACTACACCGCGCTCGGATTCGGCGCCGAGCTGCTCAAGCCGCAGTCGCCGTATCGGCTGAGCGCGAAGGGTGAGTATCGCGACGGAACGCTGCGCTCGGTGCGGATGTTCAACGCTGCCGGCGACGTATCGCTTGCGCGGTCGCTCGCTTTACTCGAGCGGAGCGACTTCACGCAGACGATGCAGAATGACGCGACCGCGACAGCGACGGCGGCGTCGGCGCTGAGCCGGAAGTTGTCGACGATGTTCGGTCTCGCCTTCCGACCGATCGGCGGCGATGCACTCAACGCATTGGCGAAGGTGCAGTACGTCGACGCACTCAACCCGCTCGCGGCGGGTGTGCTGGCGTCGAACGGGAAGGAGACGCGGACGATCGCGGCGCTGGAGACGGTGTGGGCGCCGCGCCAGGACATCGAGATCGCGACTCGTTATGCGACGCGACGCACGTCGGCGCTGATCCCGCAGCTCGACGGCACGATGACGCCGCAGCAATCGACCGCGGACTACGTCGGCAACCGCGTTGGCGTGGACCTCACTCCGTGGCTCGCGGCGCGCGCCGAGACGCGGCTGCTGGTGGAGCACACGACGAACACCGCGCACTGGGACATGGCGCCGCAGCTCGCGTTCAGCCGCGCGGGGCTGGAGGCAGCGGTTGGCTATCGCGTGGGCGACCTGCGCGATCCGGATTTCAGTGTGAATGGTGGCGCGGGGTGGTTCGTGACGTTCGGGATGAAGGTGACGGAGAGGTCGGCGCAGTCGGCGGCTGCTTTCTGGAGGAATAGGTAGTAGGCCGCCTTCCGGTTCACTCGGACCGTCGACGACTCCGTGTGGAGACAAGCATCAAACTGTTGAAAACGCAGACACGGCCGGACACTGCGCGGAAACTGCCGCGGATCGTTCCGTGTACTGCTCGTCTCCTCTCGCCACGAGCCGGATTTCTTGGTCTAACGGCACACGCATCGGGTTCGGACGTGGGGCGCGTGCTGTTGTCAAAAATATCAGGGCTCGTCGCACATCGGAGACGCAGATGCATGCGGAGCAGACCCCGGCAGTTTCCGCGCCGTGTCCGTGTTTCCAGCAGTTGATCTTAGCCTAACGGGGAGTCCTCCCCGGCAACAAGGAGCTAGCCTAGAAAGACAGCCCTGACGTGAAGTACCACGTCACCTTCTTCGCCGGGAACAGCAATCCATCGTCGTGGTACGGCGCGGCGACACCGAAGCGGAAGCGGTACGGCGCATCCCACGAGAAGACGGCCGCGTTCACATTCAGCTCGGCCCCGTAGGAGCCGAGCCAGCGGTGGAGCGTGAGTCGATACTGATCTTCGACCGACTGCGTGCAGACGAGCGAGGTGAGCACGGCGGGGCACCAGGCGGAGCCGTAATCGGTGAAAAACGTCAACGAGCTGCGCTGAACGAAGAGGGGGAGCGTGCCGAGGCCGCGGCCGGGCATAACGAGTGGCAGGCGATACTCGGCGCTGCCGGCGAGGGCGCGGGTGCCGAGTAGGGAGGCGGGATAGAAGCCGCGGACGCCGAAGTCGCGAGCGCCTTCTCCCACCGTATAGTCGGCGATGATCGGGACGGGGGTGCCGCTCGTGCCGCCGACCTCGAAGTAGCCGGTGGCGCGGTCGTCGCGCCAGCCGGCGGCGCCGCGCAGGGCCAGGACATGGTGCGCGAAGCCGGGTAAGTCGAGCGACTTGTAAGCAGTCGCGGCGCTCACGACGCTCAGCGTCGCGGAGCTGGCGGCATCGGTGCGCCAGCGCTCGCGCGCGGTGGCGGCGACGGTGAAGCCATCTTCGGGAGAGATGCTGTTCGGCGCGGCCTGGGTGGTTGCATAACGAGCGCCAAGGAGAAGCCGCGGGTAAAAGCGGGAGCTGAAGATACCCGTGGTGTCGACGAGAGCGAGGACGCCGTCAGGCACGCCGACGTACGTGTACTGCTCGACGCCGCTGCCGGCGGTGACGGCGAAGGCGCTGCGATAGCGCTGGCGAATCCACGAGGCGTCGATCTCGCCGTCGTCGATGCGACGCCGAACGTCGCCGATGATGGCGCGCTGCTGGTTGACGACGTTGCCGAGGAGCTCCCAGTCGCGCGACGCGAAGACGTCGATGACGGGGAGACCGAGGCCGGCGTAGGAGTACGCGAGTGCGCCGGTGATGCCGCTGTTGTCGGTGGGGAATTCGACCTTCGCGTCCCACGCGTGACGGCCTATGATGTCGTACGCGCCCGACTCCACGCCGATGCGCGGCCGATTCGGGAACATGCCCTCACTGAACGACGGCACCCAGTAGCGAGGTACCAGCTGTCGCCAGGGGGAATATGGAAGCGCGGGCGACGAATCGATGGCGATCGTCGGCACGGGAGTGCCGGTCTGCACAACACTCGGCGTGGCTGCCTGGGCTTCGCAGCACGATGCGACGAATCCAAGGTGGTAACCGTCGCCTCGTAAGGCAACGGCAGCCATGGGAAAGAATTCGGGGCCGAGCCGAGGATTCGAAGCAACGAGCGTCGGCAAGCTGCCGGGCTCCGAACGAAGCTGGGGCTCGAACAGCCCCGCCGCCGCGTCGCTGAGGCGTATCTCGTACCGGTTTCTGAGACTCGTTAGGTAGATCTGCGCCGTGCCAGTGCGATCGGATGTGTAGACGATCGAAGCGTCGTCCGGCGTCCACTCGGGCGTCGCCTGCACGCTATGACCGCTCGCGAAAGCGAACTGCTCGTGTCCCGCGCTGTCGATGACGACCACCTCGGACGTTCCGCCGTAGCGCCAGCGAATAGCCGCGATGCGGTCGCCACGATGGGACCAGCGGGGCTCGTTCCACTGCTCGTCGAGACCGCCGTTGGTGATCGGGACCACGTGACGGCCGTCCGGCGAGACACGCGCGAGGCGCGTGGCGCCGGGAATCGTCTGCACGGCGACGATCTGGCCGTCGGCGCGCACGTCGGGGAGCGAGAGACGGGCGCCTCGGGTCAGCCGTTCCTCGTGGCCGTTGCGCTGCACGAAAAGATCCGACCGCACTTCGTAGGGCGACGTGTACTCGAGCTGCGCGAAGAGCAGCGATCCGTCGGGAAGACCCAGCTGCGGCGACTCGCTGTTGCGTCGACCGATGCGGGTGCGCCGACCCAAGAGATCGATAGACCATGCGGCGTAGACATCTCTTCCCGAGGTGCCCGTATACGCGAGCGTGGAGTCAGACCGCCAGCGCGGCGAGGAGACTAGCACCCCCTCACGCGTGAGGTCGTGCCAACCGAACAGCGGCGCCACGGTCGGGTTGACTGCGCTGACGCTGCGGAAGATCGAGTCGCGCCACTCACGATAGGCTTTCGTGAAGCTGATGCCGAAGCCCTGGCGCGCGGGAATGTCGATGAGGTACGGGATGATGTCGGCGCTGGATTTCTCGATGAAGCGCCTAACGGCTGCCTCACCACGCGTCTTCGCGAGATAGTCCACGAAGAGTGACCCGTACGCGTACGCGGCCTCGCCGAATGGAAAGCGCGGCGAGGCGAGGCTCGCTTGGCTGAGCGATGGGAAGGAGTGGTCGATCGCGCTCGCGCGCGCGATCATCCGATGCTCGGAGCCTTCGATGCGCCCGGCGCCGGTGAAGCGCGACTCGTAGTAGACCGCCAGTCCCTCGGTGAGCCAGGACGGGCTGTACTCGTTAGGGAAGAGATATGGCGAACGGCCGAAAATGTACTGGCTGACGAGCCAGAGTCCGCGGCTGCGATCGAGGTGGAAGATGTGGGTGAGCTCGTGGGTGATGACCATCGCGCCCCAGTCATCGGTGAATCGGAGCGACGAGCTCTGGATGGGTGGATTCGCATAGACGACGATGCGATTCGTCGGGAAGGGCGTCGCGGAGCCGTTGGAAAAATCGACGTCGTCGGAGATCACGACATCTATGGGCCCACGAGGTGGGTGTAGTTCAGAGGCAAGCTGGGCATACGCCCGCTCGGCGTCGACCGCGACGCGGCGGGCGGATGGCTCGGTGGCGCGGGTGAAGTGGATGTAGAAGTGCTTGGTGTGGAGGGTGAAGTACTGCTTGTTCGGGGACACCTGGGCGCGAAGGACGGTCGCAACTGTTATCCCGAGGAGCGCAGCGACGAGGGATCTGCTTTTGAGCGAGGCGAGGCGGGAGTGGGGCACGACCCTTGGGGGAGAAACGGTGGGGCGAGTCAGAATCCGACACTCATTGTATCCGCAGTAACGCGCGGCGGCCACGAGCCCAGCCAAGAAGCTGCCAGCTCGTGAGTCTACCGGCTCGCAGCGACGACTTTCGTTATCGGGCAGCCAAACAGGTGACACTGGATGGTTCTGCGGGTGCGAGCGTCTCGAGCTCGCAGCGCGAGAGCACTCAGCGGATCAGCCGACGGCTCAGCTGTTAGCTGGCGGCCGGACTTGCAGAGCTGCAAGCGCTCGCAAGCTCGTGGTCCATAGGATCCTGACTAGGCAAAGGAGGCGACGCTGGAAGCTGATCGCTCACGAAGCCGGCAGCTTCTTGGCTGGGCTGAAGAACGCCGTTCGTGAACAGCAGATCCTTCGCTCCGCTCAGGACGACAACACTACTGCTTCCCCAACCAGCGGAAGTACTCCTCCAGCCCCTCGACGATGCCCTGGGCATAACGAGCCTGGAACTCCGGCGTGCGCATCGCGGCTTCCTGTTCGGGGATGATCACGAAGGCGCCCTCGGTGAGCACCATGGGCATCCAGGTCGAACGGACGACGGCGAGGTTGTCGTAGAAGACGCCGAGGTTGGGAAGGCCCATGTTGCGCACGAGGCCGCGTTCGACGGGGCGCGCGAGGGGCTCGGAGAGTTTGTGAAAGAAGTACGTGCCGGAGCCGTTACGGGCTGCTAGCGGATTCACGCCATCGCCGTAGGCGTTGAGATGGATGGAGACGAAGGCGTTGGCGTTCTCGCGACGGGCAATGATCGGGCGGAGGCCGAGCTCCACCGGCGCGTCGGTCGTTCGCGTCATCACCACCTTCGCGCCGCGTGCTTCGAGCAGTTGGCGCACCTTCTCGCCGACGGGGAGTACGGCGTTCGCCTCATACAGACCCGTGGGACCGGTGGCGCCGATGGGCGGATGACCGGGGTCGACGGCAATCGTTAGGCCGCGTAGGGGCGATCGCTGATCGATGACCGGACGGCGCCTAACGCGGATGACGAGATTGCCGTCCTCCCACATCACGAGGTAACCGTAGAGCGGCTGGCGCAAACCGATATCGAGCTCGGCGCGGTCGTCGAGCACCTGCTTCCACTCGACGGTGTGCAGCAGGGTGTCGTTCTCGGCGTAGTTGATGATGTCGGTGTTGGCGCGCGTGCCGTAGAGTGTGACGGCGAGAGAGCGCGCGTCTTCGTCGACGAAGAAGGCTGGGCGCTCGCCACCCTGGATGGGCACGACGATGTCCACCCATTCCGGCGCCGAACGCATGCGCGCGTTGAGTGTGACGCGGCGCGGCACTGGCACGCCCGCGGGTACGGGGACGATCTCGCTGTCCGCGATCCAGATCTCGAGACCGCTGTCGAGCCTAACACGGGTGTAGCCAGCCATGCGACCGGTCATCTCGAGCGTCGTACCAGGGAGCAGAAACCACTTGTAGGTGCCGCCCGGGACGGGACGTCCGTTGATCACGCGATCCGTGTCGGGTCTGATCGGCACGTCGCCGGTGCGGACGAGATGCGTCGCGAGAGTGTCGACCAGATCAGGACGAAGAAGTCCATAGCGCAGCGTGTCGGCGCCGCGCGCGGCGTACAGGATCGCTCCGTCGCGCAGCGAGCGCGCGGGGATGTCTGCCGCGAACAGAGCGCCAGCGCTCGTATCGGTCGCCGGCGTCGGCAGGAGCCATTGGCTGCCGGACGGCCATGCTGCCCAGATGCTGGTATTCACCGGCGCCCGAACGGCGACGCGGACGCGCTCGTCGGCGCGCAGCAGCATCGGGCTCGTCATCGGCGCGCGCGGCGTGATGGTCGTTGTGTCGACCGTGAGCGGTCCGGTGGTGGCGAGCGCGGGACGTGGCTCCTGAACGCGGACAGGGTGCGAGGCTCGGGCGGTGTCGTTTCCGGCAATGGCGACGAGATCGTAGCGGGGAGCGGTCGCCGGCGGATTGGGGAGAAAGGCGAAGAAGGAGCCGTTCGGATAGACTCGCGCCGGCAGCCCATTGATCGTCAACGACGCCTGGCCATTGCCGATCGAGCCGAAGATGAAGTTGGAGTCTCGGGACTCGATCAGATGTTGAGCCGGCGGATAAACGATCCTGATGGCGAGCGGCCCGCTCACGACCGGCATTGGCGGCAGGGGAGGCGCCGGGGACGACGCCTCGCGCTGGACACGGTTCGTGGTGTCCGCGGGAGGGGGCGCGGAGGTGGGAGACGGGGAGACGGTTGGAGCCGGAGTTGGCGTGCACGCCAGGGCGGCGAGCAGAAGCAGCAGAGGCGGGAGACGCATTGCCGAACGTTAGGGTAAGGGCTATCGCGGGTGAAGGGCGGACGGTGGGCGATGGGCGATGGGCGGAAAGCAGATCCCTCGCTTCGCTCGGGATGACACGACTGGGCGTCCCCTGTGCGAATTGTCGATATTGACCCTATATTCGCGCGCCATGAGCTTTCCCGCCTCGGGGGGTGACGGTTGACCCTTTGCTCGTTCTGCGGACGAGAGAATGACACGACCTCGCGGTTCTGCATCGACTGCGGAAAGCCGATGACTGCCTCCGCCGCGCAGATCGGCGCCCGGAGCGGCGCCGGGAGTCCGGGCGGCGATAGCTCGGCTTCGGCGACGATGCCGACTACGCCGGCCGTCCCGCGGGCCGCGGTTCCGGCCGCGCCGGCGATTGCTCCGGCTCCGGCCACGGCCGTTGCGGGCTGGGAGGGTACGCCACTGCGAGCGCCGATGGCGCCGACAGCGCCGACGCGCTGTCCACGGTGCACCAAACCCGCCGACAGCGGACTTCCCTTCTGTGGATACTGCGGCACCCGCATCGCCCCGGCGGGCGCAGGGATGTGCGCGCAATGCGGCGCCACCTACCTCCAGGGCGTGGATCTCTTCTGCGCGCGGTGCGGCAATCGGGTGGGGCAGCGCGTCTCGATCGAGTTGGTGCGTGGCTCGACCCCGGGAGCCGGATCGGCGGCTGGCGGTTCGGCAACTCAGGGGATGCTCGCGTCGCGCCGTGACACGCAGCCTCGTCTGGCGCTGCTCGATGATGAAGGGAATATCGCGCGGGTGTACGTGCTGGAGCGGGGTGAGGCCATCATGGGCCGCGGCGACGCGGACATTCGCTTCGAGAGCGATCCATATATGTCGCCGCTGCACGCACGCCTCGATCTGCGCGCCGGCCAGCTCTGGATTCGCGACCTCGGCTCGCGCAATGGGAGCTGGATGTTCATCGAACAACCGATGCGTCTCACGGATGGAGACCTCGTTCTCATAGGATCGCAGGTGCTGCGCTTTCGCCGGCTTGGGTATCCTGGGCCACACCCCCCGGAAGCCGATGCCACGCGGCGCCTTGGTTCACTCGTGCCCGCGGCCGACGTCGCGGTGCTCGAGCAGCTGCGCGCCGACTCGAGTGTGCGCGACACGATGCACCTTTCGCCGGGACGGTCGGTGCTGCTCGGCCGCGAAACGGGTGATTGGTTGTTCCCGTACGACCAGACCATGAGCGGCAAGCACGCCGAAGTCCGCTCGGAGGATAGCGAGTACTACATTCACGATGCCGGCAGCAGAAACGGCGTCGCTATGGCGGTTCGTGGCGAGCGCGCGCTCCGGAAGGGACAGCGAATTCTCATCGGCAACGAGATTCTGCGAGTGGAGAGCGCGTGAGCAGTCCGAAGATCTGCCCGCAGTGCGGGGCCGAGTATGAGCTCGACCAACGCTTCTGCCCCAAGGACGGAACCACCCTTCGTCTCCAGAACGCGAACGGTGATCTGGTCGGCGCCATCATCGCCGATCGTTATCACGTGCTACGGAAGCTTGGTGAAGGCGGAATGGGACAGGTTTATCTCGCCGAGCACGTGAAGATGGGGCGCCAGAGCGCCCTGAAGGTGATGAATCCGGCGATGGTGAAGGACGCCGACGCGATCAGCCGCTTCAATCGTGAGGCGGCCAATGCGAGCCGGATCAATCATCCGCATGTCGCGGACGTCTACGACTTCGGCGAGACGCCGGACGGGATTATTTATCTGGCGATGGAGTTCGTGGATGGACAGTCGTTGACGACGCTCCTCGAACACGAGGGCCCGTTTTCACCGGCTCGTGTGGCGGCAATCGTTCGTCAGGCGTCGGATGCCCTCGCGGTTGCGCACGAGATGGGTATCGTTCATCGCGACCTGAAGCCGGACAACGTCATGATCACGCGGAATCGCGATGGGAGCGACTGCGTGAAGATCGTGGATTTCGGGATCGCGAAGGCAGCGGACAACGCGTCGCAGAAGGTCACGAAGACGGGACTCGTCATTGGCACGCCGGAGTACATGAGTCCCGAGCAGTTGTCGGGCGACAAACTTGATGGACGGAGCGACATCTACGCGCTGGCGCTCGTGGCGTTCAACATGCTCACGGGACGACTTCCCTTCCCCGCGGACACGGTCCAAGAATCGATGATCATGCGACTCACCGAAGCGCCGCGAAAGCTCGCCGAGATGCGCCCGGATGTCGCCTGGTCCAGCGATGCGCAACGGGTGCTCGACCGAGCGCTGGAGCGGGACGCGAAGGCGCGCTACGCGACCGCGAATGAGTTTGGGCAGGAGCTGGCGGCGGCGCTGGACGGGCTTCGGGTGGAGGGTACTGGGCAGAGGGTAGAGGCTGAACAGGCAACGCTTCCGGTAACGCGCGTCGCGCCGCCACGCTCGGAGGCTCCCCAGCCAACAGGGGTGTCTGATCGATCTACGATCCGGCGCCGACGGTACACCTGGGCTTACGCTGTGGGTGGGGTGACGCTGGTCGCGGCGCTGATCGGGGCCGTCATGGTAATGAATCGGCCAACCGTGAACGGCGACGGTGTGACGCCTGCTGGATCGCCGACGTCCCATGTCAAAGCTTTGGACACCACGCAGTACTCGAAGACCATAGCGAGTAATGTCGCGCAGCCGGAGGGGGGAGCCGGAGCCACGAAGAGCGTCAGCGCCGCGAGGTCGTCCGCCGATGTCGCGCGGGCGCTCGACTCGTTGGAGCACGTCGTCAGTGGCGACGTCACGCCTAACGCCGCTGGCCGGGTGATTCGTTCGCTGGAGGAGATGAAGAGCAGCATCGAGGGAAACGAGCAACTCGTGCACGCCGCGATCATCGACGCGCTCGCGGAGAGCAGCCGTCATGACAATGCCGCGGCATGCAGAGCGCTGCGTCGCGTGGAACCGATCGCGCCGGGAACGACTCGAGCGCGGGTCTTCGCGAACACCCTACAACTTGCCTGCTGACCGTGTCCGTCAGCAATCCTTCCTTCCGGGCGATGCGCGATCTCGAGGCTGATCCGCACGGCGACGTCGTCGTCAACGTTTTCGGCCGCACCGACGTCGGCCGCACGCGCGAGCACAACGAGGACGCGTTCGTCGTCGCCGATCTGTCGACGAACAATGCGACACTTCAGCCTGAAGTCCGCCGCCACACCCTCGGCCCCAAGGGGACGCTCTTCATGGTCGCCGATGGCATGGGCGGCGCCGCCGCCGGTGAGATCGCGAGCGCGATGGCGGTGGAGGTCGTGCTCAGCGAGATGCGCGAGAAATGGATCGGCGGCGACGCGTACGATAGCGCAGAATTCGTCCGCGCCATCAAGCGGGCGACGGTGGCCGCCAATCAGCAAATTCATAACTTCGCGGGGAGCCACAGCGAGTATCGCGGTATGGGCACGACGGCGACCGTCGCCGGCCTGCTCGGTGACACGTTGTATGTGGCGCAGGTCGGCGACAGCCGCGCGTATCTCGTGCGCAACGGCGTCGCGCGTCAGATCACCAAAGACCAGTCGTTGATGCAGAAGTTGATCGAGGCGGGCGAGCTCACCGAAGAGGAAGCGGCGCAGAGCGAGCGGCGCAACATCATCCTCCAGGCACTTGGCCCGGAGCCGCTGGTCAAGATCGACATGACGCATCAGAAGGTCGGCCGCGGCGACGTGCTCGTGTTGTGCAGCGATGGACTCTCGGGTCAGGTGAGCAAAGATGAAATCGCGCGGCTCGTCACCGAGGAGCCGGATCTCGTGTCCGTCTGCAAGCGGCTGATCGACCGCGCCAACGAGAACGGCGGCCCGGACAACATCACGGTCATCGCGGCGCGCTTCGAAGGTTCACGGCTCGAGCCACCCAGCCCGGCCGACGAAGTTGGCCATCACGTGTTCCCACTGCCCGAAACCGGGCAGACGCCGGCGGTGACAACCGACATTCCGGCGAACGTGGCACCGCCTCCGCTGCGGATCGCGCGGGACGAGGAGCCGGAAGTCGCCGCGGCCGACGTGTCTCCTCCAAGTCCACCATCGTCGAGCGCCGCTCCAATCGACGTTGACCCCGACTTCTCGACGGCGCCGACGCCGCCCTCGGGTTCGGCGACGGTCTCGCCGACGCGCCGGCAATCGGGCACTATCATCGCCATCGTTTTGTTCGTGGCGCTGGTCATCACCGCGGTGTGGTTTGTCGTTCGCATGGCGCAGAAGGTGACGCCGGCAGTCGACAGCAGCCGCGGCGCCCCGGTGCAGCCCGCGGCGACACCGCCGAAAAGCTGATGGCGATCGAGCTGCGCATCCTCACCGGGGCGCGCGGCGGACACCGCGAACGGTTCGACAAACCGGCAATCGCGCTGGGCCGCCATCTCCACTCCGATCTCCGCTTCGATCCGAACACCGATCTCGACGTCTCGGTGCGTCACGCGGAGATAGCCGCGGGCCCTGACGGCTACGTCGTGCGCGACAGCGGCAGCACCAATGGGACCTTTCTCAACGGCCGGCGCATAACGGGAGAGGAGCCTCTCGCGAGCGGGGACGTCATCTGGCTCGGCGCCGAGGGACCACAGGTCGAGATTCAGCTGCTGGATCAGCAGCCTGCGGTCGCCGCGGGAATCCCATCGACCCGCGTGAGCCATTCGCGCCGATCGACGGGAGAACGCGTCCGCGTCGCCGTGCGCGAGCAGACCGCGATGCTGCGGCGTGTGGTGCTGCTCGCCGTCGTGCTCCTGGTCGGGGGGATCGGCGCGGCCTACTGGGTGGGGCATCGCGATTCGCGCGCGCGAGTGAGCGAGCTGCTGGCGCTGCTGGCGCGGAGTGATTCGACGACGACGCAGCTGCAGTCGCGGCTGCGGGCGGCGGGGGACACGACCTTTGCCGCCGCGCTCCGGCAGCAGCACGCGGAGCTCGCCGAGCGGGTGCGCGCGACGAGCACGGGCGGCACGCCTAACGAGATGGACTCGCTCAGGTCGGAGCTGGTACGCCGGGAGGTGATGCAGCAGGGGTTGGCGCTGATGGATCTGTCGAAGATCAGCGTCGAGAACGACAGCGCGATCGCGTTCGTGGTCTCGGAGCTGGACGGCAAGCCGTACGGGGCGACGGCGTTCGGGGTCTCGGCGACGGGCCTCCTGGTGACGAACAAGCACAATGTTCGCTCCCCAGTCACGGGCCGCGCATCGACGCGGCTGGGGGTGAAGTACGCGAATACGGATGTGCTGCTGCATGCGCACGTGGTTCAGCTGCCCGGCGACTCGAGCCTGGACCTGGCGTTGATTCAGGTGGACGAAGCGGGACGCTACCCGATGGTCACGGGCGTCGCGCGGTCGCTCGACGATCTGCACGCGGGCTCGCCGGTGGTGACGATCGGCTTTCCGCACGCGCTCGACTCACCGATGGACGGCAATTTCGTGAAGACGAGCCTAACGGCTGGAACGCTGAGCAAGTTGCTGCCAGAGTTGCTACAGGTGGACGCGTACGCGAGCCATGGATCGAGCGGAAGCCCGATCTTCGACGCGCGGGGGTGGGTGATCGGCGTCGTATACGGAGGAGATCCGCAGAGTGGGGGGCGGCTCACATATGCAGTGCCTAGTTCCAGGCTGGTCGAGCTTCTTGATGCGAGAGCACCCTCCGTCCTACGACCGTAGACTGCGCGAAGGGCGAACCGAAAACGGCGAACCGAAAGGGGCGAGCCGAAGTTTTCGGCCTCGCCATTCTAAGTCGTTACCGCGGTGTCAGCTTCCCCAGAATTCTCGGCCCTTTCGCCCCGGTTGCTCGGGGGACGTTCCCTGCTCTGCCGTTCACGTGCAGGTGCGCGAGGAGAGCGAAGGCCACGGCTTCCTTTGCCTCGCCGTCGAAGAAGACGTCCGAGAAGGAGCGCACCTCGATTGGCGCGATGAGAGAGGCGATCATCCGCACGAGTGTTGGATTCTTCGCGCCGCCACCTGATACGATCGTCTCCGTGATCGGCTCCGGCAGAAACCGACCATAGGCGTCGGCGATGCTGCGCGCGGTGAGCGAGGTCGCGGTCGCGACGATGTCTTCGGTCGTCGCGTTCGGCATGGTGGATCGGCAGCGCTCGATGAGCGTCTGCACATAATTCGCGTCGAACAGCTCGGGGCCGGTAGACTTAGGCGGCGCGCTCTTGAAGTAGGAGGCGGCGAGCAGCTCGGTCACGATCTCGTCGATTGCCGTGCCGGCGGCGGCGAGATGGCCATCCACGTCGTACGGGAGCTCGGGCTTCAGGGCGCGCACGACGCGGTCGATGACGCTCGCGCCCGGGCCGGTGTCGAAGGCGCGGACGCCGTCGAAGATGCCGTTAGGTGGCACGACGGTGACGTTCCCGATGCCGCCGATGTTCTGCAGGGCGCGCCAGTGATCGCTGGAGAAGATCAGCGCGTCGGCCATCGAGACGAGTGGCGCGCCGTGGCCGCCGGCGGCGACGTCGCGCACGCGGAAGTCGCTGACGACGTCGATGCCCATGCGCTCGGCGATGACCGCGGCTTCGCCGAGCTGCCAGGTGGAGTGAAGTGGCTCGTGCCACAGCGATTGGCCATGCGAACCGATGGCGCGGACCTCGTCGCGCGCGACGCCGGCGTCGGCGAGAACAGCGACGGCGGCTTCGGCGAGCCAGCCGCCGAGGTCAAACGAGAGCCGGCAATACTCCTGGGCGGTGCCGGCGGTGAGCGCCTTGCGAAGCCGCGCGTGCTGCTCGTCGGTGTAGGGTGTGACACGAAAGGCGAGCAGCGTCGCCCTCTGCTCGCCGACGACGCCGGGCGCGCCGAGGCGATCGGCGAAGCGGACGACGGCGGCGGAGATGCCATCGAGCGACGTGCCGCTCATCAGGCCGACGTAGACGTGCGAATCCTGGGTGATGCCTAACGAGCTCACCGGGGCGACCTCGCGGTAGAGTCTTCGGCCACGGGCGGCGGCTCACGACCGATCGCGCGCCGAATGACGCCGCCGGCGCGCTCGAGCGCGCGCTCCGCCTCCTCGCGCGAGCTGTCGAGAAAATGCATCGCGATCGCTGTCTTCACGGTGCCGTCCGCGCGCGCAAGGAGAGCCCGCGCGTCTTCCCGCGAGAGGTCGCAGACTTCGACGATAATGCGCTCGCTCCGGTCCTCGAGCTTCTTGTTCGTCGCGCGCAGATCGACCATCAGGTTGCCGTACGTCTTGCCGAGGCGGATCATCGCGCCGGTGGTGATCGTGTTGAGCACCAGCTTCGTCGCCGTTCCGGCTTTCATGCGCGTCGATCCGGTGACAACCTCGGGGCCGGTGATGGGCAGGATGAGAATGTCCACGTAGTGGAGCGTCTCGTCAGGCGGCGGCGAGCAGGCGACGAGGGCAGTGCGCGCGCCAACGTCACGCGCGTAAGCAAGGGCGCGGCGCACATATGGCGTCGTGCCCGAGGCGGCGATGCCGATCACGAAGTCGCCGGTACGCACGCCGTGCGCTTGCAGGTCCTCCACCGCCGATTCGAGCCGATCCTCGGCGCCCTCCTGCGAGCGCGTGAGTGCCTTGTGCCCCCCGGCGATGATGCCCTGCACCATCTCCGGAGTGGTGCCGTACGTCGGCGGCATCTCGGACGCGTCGAGCACACCGAGTCGGCCGGACGTCCCGGCTCCGACATAGAAGAGGCGTCCACCGCGACGAAATGTCGCCTCGGCTTCCTCGAGCGCGCGCGCGATGGGCTCGCGTTGCGAGCGGACGGCGTCGGGCACGCGCGCGTCCTCGGCGGCGATGAGATCCACGAGCTCGAGGGGGGACGCGAGATCGATGTTCGCTGAGCGCGGATTGCGCTTTTCGGTGATGCGTGGGTCGACAATTTTTGGCGGCACGGAGCTTAATAAAGCCCGGTTAAGGGGCAATACCTAGTGGGGGCGTCTCGGCAAACCCACCGTCGACTCACTCGGACCGTCGATGGCTCATCTCTCAGGCAAGCTTCAACGAATTGAACTACCGCGGATGCCGCGGACACAGCGCGGAAACTGCCGGATTGCTCCGCGCCCATCTGCATCTCCGTTGCGCAACGAGTCCTGATTCTTTGACACCGGCACACGCATCATGATTTGCGGCGCCGAATCGATGGCTCGTGGTGAAGAGTCGCCTCTGAGTTCTTCGTGTCCTCTGCGGTTCACAACTTTTAATCCTCAGCCTCGATTTGCACGGTGGGGAGCATTGAACCTGATGCATGTGCCGTCAAGCCAAGAAATCCGGCCTCGCGGGGGAGAGAAGCTCGAATGCTCAACGGAGCAATCCCGCAGTTTCCGCGCAGTGTCCGCGGCATCCGCGGAGTTCAACCGTTGATGCTTGGCTGATGAGGAGCTATCGACGGTCTGAGTGACCCCATCTGCGCCCGCGAGTAAATTCCCTGCATTGCGTTCTCCGAGGCCCCAACATGAAAAGACATCTTCTCCTGTGCGCCCTCGTCGCGACAACGGTCTTCGCGTGTCGGTCGGCGCTGCCGCGTGCTCCCTACCCGTCCGGCGCGACTGATGTCGGCTCGCCAAGTCGTGCACCGAATCTCGGGACCGCGGTGTACGCGGGCGATCGGCGGCCGGCGGTGTTCCCGGCGGCGTGGCCATATAAGGCCGGGCGGCGCTCGGTATTCGGGACGCACGGGATGGTAGCGAGCGATGCGCCGCTGGCTGGGCAGGCGGGGCTCGAGATCATGCGGCGCGGCGGGAACGCCGTGGACGCGGCGGTCGCGGTGGGATTCGCGCTCGCGGTCGTGTATCCGGAGGCGGGGAACATCGGTGGCGGTGGATACATGGTCATCCACATGGCCGACGGCCGCGCCGCGGTGCTCGACTACCGTGAGATCGCGCCGCTCGCGGCGACGCGCAACATGTATCTCGACGCGTCAGGCAATCTCACGAACAAGAGCATCGTCGGGCCGCTTGCGTCAGGGGTGCCGGGTGCGGTCGCGGGCCTAACGGCGGCACTCGCGAAGTACGGAACGATGCCGCTCGCGGAGGTCATGGCGCCGGCCATTCGTTATGCGGACGAGGGATTCGTCGTCGACAGCGGCTTCGCGCGGTCGGTATCGAACAATGCAGCGCTGATCGAGGAGTTCGGCGGGAAGGAGGTATTCCTTCCGGACGGCAAGGCGCCCGCGCCCGGTACCCGCTTCCGTCAGCCGACGCTCGGGCGGACGCTGCGTCGCATCGCGGCGCAAGGGGCGGCTGGCTTCTATCATGGCGAGACGGCGCAGGCGATCGCCGACGAGATGCATCGCGATGGCGGGATCATCACCACGGCCGACCTCGGGCGGTACGAGCCGGTGTGGCGGGAGCCGGTGCGCTCCACCTATCGCGGCTACACGCTGTTCACGATGCCGCCGTCGTCATCGGGTGGCGTGACTATTACTGAAACGCTCAACATCCTCGAGGGCTTCGACTCGCTGTCGCCGTTCGGGAGCGCGCGGTACGTGCACCTGCTCACCGACGGGTATCAGCGCGCGTTCGTCGACCGCAACTCGCAACTGGCCGATCCGGCGTTCTCTCACGTGCCCGTGGCCGAGCTCACCGACAAGCAGTACGCGAGCCGTCTGCGTGCGGGCATCCAGCCGATGCGGGCGACGCCGACCGCGGACGTCGAACGATCGATGGAGGGCACGCGGGCTGACGGGGCGAAGTCGCTGCGCGAGGGCATGCAGACGACGCATTACTCGGTCGTGGACAGCGCCGGCAACGCCGTCGCGACGACGACGACGCTGAATGCGCTCTATGGATCGGGCGTCTACGTAAGCGCGGCGGGGTTCTTCCTGAACGACGAGATGGATGACTTCGCGGCGCAGCCGGGCAAGCCGAACATGTTCGGTCTCGTGCAGGGGGAGGCGAATGCGATTCAGCCGGGGAAGCGCATGCTCAGCGCGATGTCACCGACGATCGTCCTCGATCGCGACGGCTCGTTGTTGCTCGTGGTCGGGAGTCGCGGCGGCCCGCGCATCATAACGAGTACGTCGCAGGTGATCCTGAACGTGCTCGACAACCACATGATTCTATCCGACGCGATGAGCGCGCCGCGGGTGCATCATCAGGCGCTGCCGGACACGCTGCGGGTGGAACGGAATGGGCTGGAGCCAGCTGTGATGGACTCGCTGCGCGCGATGGGCTATGCGGTCTCGTGGACAGGCGGCATCGGGCTCGTGAACGCGATCATGAAAGTGCGCGGCGGATACGAGGGGATGTCGGATCCGAGGAGCTCGGGAATGCCTGTAGCCTGGTGAGGGGACGGGCGACGGGCGACGGGCGTAAACTGAACGAAGCGTTGATATGGGGTGAGTCGTTCAAACGCTCACCACCGCATCAACGCTTCGTTCACTTATAGCTCGCCACGCTTCACGCGCCACGCTTCACGCGCCACGCTTCACGCACCACGCTTCACGCACCACGCTCCACACTACATCGCGACTCGAACTTGCGCCGGCGAATTCAATTTGATCGTCACCGTGCTCGTATTCTGGATGCAGCCTTCGTAGTTCGCCGTCGTCGCGGCGGCGGCAGCACCGGCTGCGGCGCCGACTGCGCCGCCGATCACGGTCGACTTCGTATTCTTGCCGAGGATCTGGCCGGCGATGGCACCGATGCCGGCGCCGATCGCTACCTTCTGCGCGTCCTTGCTCTTCGGCTCGTTACGAACACGCTGAACTGGCGCGTTCACCACGCTCGCGTCGAGCGGATAGCTCTTGCCGCCGAAGGTCACCGAGTTGACGGCGAACTCCATCACGATCTGATCGTTCGAGTTCTCGCTGCGCTTGAGGGTCGTCGCCGTTAGGGTGACGGTCGCGCCAGCGGGAATGGTCGCGCCATTGGAACCGCTGATCGCGTTCTGGGTCGTCATCGTGATCCTGTCGCCGACCTTGTTGGTGTTGGTGCACACGGTAGACGTGGGCGTCAACCCGATCGACGTGCCGGCTGCGATGGTCCCGACCGCGCCGCCGCTGTTCGACGCGCCCCCGGCGGGATGCGTTTCGGTGTTGCCACTCGCCGTCGTGCGCGGCTCGTTGCGCGGCTGGTTGGAACGGGCCGAGCCGCGTTCGTTGGACGAACGCGCCGTGCTGCGCGGTGTGGTCCGGGTGGGCGCCGACGTCGCCGGCGGATTGGCCGGCACGTCCTTCAGCTGCGGTTGCGCAGTGGTGTCACGGTTGGCCATTGCGAGATCGCGGCCGAGCGCGGACGTGTCGCGATTGAGTGCGCTCGTCGAATCCTGCTTCGAGCTGTCTGTCTTGCACGCGCCGAGCGCGACAACGGCCCCGAGCGCGAGCGGCGCCATAAAGCGGCCGATATATTTCGCCATCGATCCCCCCTCCTGTTGCGAGTGCGGCCTAACGTGGTTTTGAGTTTCCAACTGTTGGAAGTACAACGACTTAGTCCTAGCGTATCCGGTCTCGAAAGGCAAGCCGTATGAGGTCGCTCCTTCGGCTGCTCCCCTATTACCGCCCGTACAGACTAAATGTTGCCATCGGTCTCGGGCTGGTGATTGTTTCTTCCGCGCTCGCCAGTGTGGTTCCGATATTCCTGAAGCGTGCGCTGGATGGAATACGCGCTGGGGTCGCGCTCCGCAACATCTGGCTGCTCGGGCTCGCGATGGTCGCGCTGTCGCTCGTCGCCGGTGTGTTGCGCTACTGGATGCGCGATCTGCTCAACGGCGTGAGTCGATGGATCGAGTACGATTTGCGCAACGCGCTCTACTCGTCGCTCGAGGCGCTGGATCCCTCGTATTACGCGCGCATGCGCACCGGCGATCTCATGGCGCGCATGACGAACGACCTGAGCGCCGTCCGCATGGCGGTGGGGCCGGCGATCATGTACCTGACGAACACGATCGCGGGCGGCGCGTTCGCGCTCGCGTTCATGTTGCACATCGACACGCGCCTAACGCTGATCGCGATTCTGCCGATGCTCTTTCTGCCGGCAATCGGCATCTGGATGGGACGCCGCATTCACGAGCGCTTCGAGGCGGTGCAGGAGCATTTCGGCGAGCTCACCACGCTCGCCCAGGAGAATCTCGCCGGGGTACGCGTCGTTAGGGCCTATCGCCAGGAAAGGTCGGAGATCGATCGCTTCGACCGCATGAACGACGAGTATCTCGAGAAGAACATGAGTCTGGCGCGCCTGTACGGCGCCATGCACCCGGCCTTTGTGCTTCTGGCCGGGATCGGGATGGTGACCGTGCTCTGGTTTGGCGGCGCGCTCACGATCCGGGGGGTCATCAGCGTTGGCGCGTTCGTCGCCTTCGGACTCTACCTCGGGATGCTCACCTGGCCGCTGATCGCGCTGGGGTGGGTGATCAACCTTTTCCAGCGCGGCGCGGCGTCGATGACCCGGCTGCTCGACATCCTCGACGCTCGCTCCGCCCTGGCCGAATCGTCCAATCCGCGTACGTTACCGCACACGCAGGCGAGCGCGGGCAGAACGATCGAGTTCCGAAACGTGGGCTTTTACTACCCCGGTACGGAGTCGAGTGACCACGGCCGCCCTCGCTGGGTGCTTCGGCATATATCGTTTGTGGCCCCGGCGGGCGCGACCATCGGAATCGTCGGCTCAACGGGCAGCGGCAAGAGCGCGTTGATGGATCTGGTACCGCGGCTCTATGACCCTCAGGAGGGAGAGATTCTCGTCGACGGGGTACCCATCCGTGAGCTGAGTCTCGTGACCCTGCGCACGGAAATAGGGTACGTACCACAAGAGAGTTTTCTTTTCAGCGATACCATTGGCAGTAACCTCGCCTACGGTGCATCATCAGACGAGGCAGGGCGTTGGGCGGCAGCTGTCGCCCAGCTCGCGCAGACAATCGAAGAGTTCCCCGGCGGCTTCGACACCATGCTGGGCGAACGGGGCATCAATCTCTCGGGCGGCCAGAAACAGCGTGTCGCTCTGGCCCGTGCACTCGCTCGGCGACCCAACATCGTGCTACTCGACGATGCGCTGTCCGCCGTGGATACTCATACCGAAGCGGAGATTCTCCATGCGCTTCGGACAACGTTGGCTGGACGGACGGCGCTCATCGCGTCGCATCGCGTGAGCGCGATTCGGGAAGCAACCTGGATTGTGGTGCTGGAGAACGGTGAGATCGTGGAGCAGGGGCGGCACGAAGAGCTGATCGCGGCGGGTAGACGATACTGGGCGCTTCTCAACCGGCAGCAACTCGAGGACGCAATCGAGGATGACGACGAGGAGATCGAGCTGGCCCAGCCAGTCATCGACGGCGGAATGACGGAATGACGCGAGTGGAAACGAAAACGGGGCCGCTGGTGCCACCGCCGTCAGCGACGACAGAGGATCGCGCCGCCGTCCTCGAGCAGCAGCTTCGAGCCGCCCTCGAAGAGGTCGCGGATCTTCGCGCACGCGATCAGCTCAAGACACAATTTCTCGCCAACATCTCGCACGATCTTCGCACACCGCTCACGGCCGTGATCACGCACGCCGAGATCCTCCGCGACGGACTTCTGGGGCCGCTTTCCACTCGACAGATGGAGAGCATCAACGGCATCATCAGCGGCGGCCGGCAGCTGCTGTCGCAGGTCGGCGAGATTCTCACCTATGCGCGCGGTGCGGCGGATCAGCTCACCATCGTGCCGGTGACCTTCGCGATCGCGGACGTGCTGCAGCAGGTGTCGTCGCTCAACGAGTCGCTGCTCGCGCGAAAGCGGCTCGAGTTCGGCGTGGACGTCGAGCCGTCCATTCCGCCCATCGTGGCCGATCGCGAGAAGGTGACGCACATTGTCGGTAACTTGTTTGGCAACGCCATCGATTTCACGCCCGCCGGCGGCCGCGTGTGGCTGAGAGCGCAGTTGCGAAAGCGGGCCGATCGAACCGAGCTCCTCGTCGAAGTTGGCGACACTGGAGTCGGGATTGCGTCGGAGCATCACGATCTGATCTTCCGCGAGTTCGCCCAGGTCGACGCAACACCATCGCGTCCGCATCATGGCACGGGACTTGGACTGACGATCGCGCGAAAGCTCGTGGAGCTCCATGGCGGACAGATCTGGGTCGAGAGTGCACTTGGAACCGGCAGCCGATTCTTCTTTACCATCCCGTACCCGCAAGGATGAGCGCGTAGCGCATGTGCTCATCGTCGAAGACAACGACCTCGTAAGCGGGGCGTTGCGCGTCCTGTTCGAGCAGACGGGTAGACGCGTGTCGACGGTGGGAACGGTGGCGGACGCGATCTCGGTCGCGAGCGCCGACCGCCCCGACCTCATGCTCATCGACCTGACGCTGCCGGACGGGAGTGGGCTGGCGATTCTCGAGGCACTGCGAAAGGAGAATCGGGCGCCTCGAGTGGCGGTCGCGCTGACGGGTCATGACGAACCGGCAATCGTGGAGCGCTGCACGGCGTTAGGCTGTGCGGATGTGCTGCTCAAGCCGGTGCCGACTCGAGAGCTGCTCAGACGGGCGGAAGAGTGGCTTGCGTGATACGGCAGGCTGAGGCCAGCTGAGAATAAAATCAGAGCCGGCTTCTCAACACCGACGGGGTGAACGCCTGCAAGTAGCCGGTGAGCACCGTCATGTAATTCGTCATCATCAGCACGCCGACGACCACCAGCAGCACTCCGGCTACTCGGTCCACCCAGATCAGCTTCGAGCGAAAGCGCTGGAAAAACGCGATGAATCGTTCGACCGCTACGGCGGCGAGGACGAACGGGATTGCCAGGCCGAGCGAGTAGGAACCGAGGAGAACGAGGCCCCGGCGCAACTCGGTTTGGGTCGCGGTGTAGGTGAGGATGCCCCCGAGGATGGGACCGATGCAGGGGCTCCAGCCGGCGCCGAAGGCGATGCCGACGAGAATGGAGCCGAGGTACCCCAGTGGCTTGTCGCTGATGTGGAAGCGGCGCTCACGCGCGAGAAAGCGCATATTGAAGGCGCCGAGCAGGTACAGACCGAGCAGCAGCACGAGCACGCCGCCAATCCGGCTGATCCAGCGTCGGTTGACGAGCAGCAAGCGGCCGAGGGCCGTCGCCGTCGCGCCGAGGGCAAGGAAGATGAGTGTGAATCCGACGACGAAGAGCAACGCGTGGACGAGCGCTGTCTTTCGCGAATGCTGAACATCCTCGAGGCTCAGGCCGGTGACGAAGGTGACGTAACTCGGAATGAGCGGCAACACGCACGGCGAGAGGAAGCTCAGCAACCCAGCGGTGAACGCGATCAACACACCTAACGAGACAGACTCCATTCCCTCCTCCGGGACGACCGTCGTGCCACCTCGGAGCCCGGACGGGGGCGAAGGGGGCGCCGGGAGCGACGGCGAGACCGTGCGGCAGCACGGGTCCGTGCGCACCCGGCTGCTGCGGCTCTATTACGCGCTGAAATATCGCGTCTTTCGCCGCGAGCGGCGACCGCGCGACGGGCGGCGCGGGCTGATCGTGCTGCAGATCGACGCGCTAGCGTACACGGAGCTGCGCCGCGCCATCGAGCTGGGGTACTGCCCGACGATCACGAAGATGGTCCGCGAGGAAGGCTATGATCTTCGCCGCTGGTTCTGCGGGCTGCCCGCGGCGACGCCGTATTGCCAGGCGGGCATCTTCCACGGCGAGAACGACGGCATCCCGGCGTTTCGGTTTTACGACAAGGCGTCGCGCTTCGTGGTGACGTGCAACAGCCCGCGCGGCGTCCAGTACATCCGCGATCGCATTCACACGCCCGGCGCGCTCGCGGGCGGCTCGAGCTACGTGAACCTGCTGGATGGCGACGCGCAGACCGTCGCCTTCACCGTGGCGACCAGGCAGCGCATGTCCGTGTACGGCCGCCTTGGCGGGACGCGGATGGCGTTCCTCATCGCGCTGCATCCCATCCGCGCGGCCATCATCGTCGTCTATTCCGTGCTCGAGTGGCTGCGCGAGGAGTGGGAGCGGACGGTCGGTGAGCTCGCGCGGCAGCGGACGCACAGCGAGGGGCTGTTCCCGTTCATTCGCATTCTGAGCAATGTCGTCGTGCGCGAGCTGCAGACGATGGCGATCCTGCTCGACATCTACCTCGGCGTGCCCGTCATCTACAGCACGTACATGCAATACGACGAGTTGGCGCATCACTTCGGGCCGTCCAGCTGGCAGGCGCTCCGCGATCTCCGGCGGACGGATTCGCGGATCCGTTCCATCCGGCGAATGATTCGGGCGGCGGCCGGGCGTGATTACGATCTCGTGATCATCTCCGATCACGGCATGGCGCCGTCGGCCAGCTATCGCGTACTCTACGGTGAATCGTTAGGCAGCACGGTGCAACGTATCCTGGATGGCGACGCGGCGCGCCGGGGGCGAATGAGCCTGAGCGCGCACACGAGCGAGAACCCAATCTCGGAGTACGGCGACGTGGGCGCGAACCTGCTCGAGTCGCTGGCGCGGCGTACCTCGCCGCGCCGACGGACGCTGCGACGCACCCTGCGCCGCGTCGGAAACTGGATGCGCCGGCACTACGGCGTTCGCGAGCTCATTCTCCCCGAGAAGTACCGCGTGGACGACCGCCACGACGTCGTCGTGACCTACAGCTCGTCGCTCGCGCTCGTCTATTACGCCGACGTGGCAGAGCGGCTCACCTACGACGACATCGTTCGCGAACGACGGCGCGCGCGGTTGTACGCGGAGCTGCTCGTGCACCCGGGGATAGGACTCATCGGCACCGTGCACGGCGACGGCGTTCGCGCCGAGAGCGCGCGGGGGCGTGCGATCATCGTGAATGGGGAGGTCACGCACGTCACCGGCGTGAACCCGCTGGAGCCGTATGGCACGGAGCCGGTGCTCGCGCGCGCTTTCGAGCGACTGGTGAGGCAGTCGAACGCGGGAGACCTCGTGCTGTTCGGTGCCTACGATGGGTACGAGATCGTGTGCTTCGACGACCAGATTGGCGCGCACGGCGCGGCGGGCGGAAGCCAGCTGCACCCGTTCCTCATCGCGCCCCACGAATTGGGTCTGGAGGACGCATTGCTGGACGATGCGCGGGACCTGCACCGGGAGCTCATGAGCAAATATGTGAAGCCTGGAGCGGGGCGCGGGCCGCGGGGCGATTAGCTACCGTGCGCCGCGCACGAAGCCCCCAGCGGCGGCCAATACAAATTCGCGCGCTTCGTCGCCGGACATGCGCTCGGGATCTTCGGCGTCGCCCGAGCGTCGCTGCACGCCGCGCACGACCGTTTCGACGGTCACGAGGGGGGCGTCGGCTTCGGCGACGAGGCTGGAATCCCATTTGCCGCGGTCGGGGCCCTTGAGGACGAACCGGTACTTCGCCGCGTACACCGTGTAGCGACGTGGCGGCGACGATGCCTCCTCGGCAGGCACGTCATCGATGCCGGACAGATCGTCGGGATCGGGGAGCTCCTCGAGCGCCGAGAGCTGTTCCACGTGAGGCAGGTCGCTTTCGGGCTCCTCGACAGGCGGCGCGTCGGCAAGAATCGGTTCGGCGACGACCTCCGGGTGCGCAGCGATGACCGCGACGCCACTCTCGACGCCACTCTGGCGAATCGGCGCGAAGAAGTGCAGCTCGATGAACCGCTCGGGCGGCAGTGCGGCGGCGATCGCCATGAGGAATCGCTCGCGCGTCGGGTCGAGGAAGCGCGTCACCGCGCACCTACGGCGGTGCGTCGCGCGCCCTGGCCTTTCGCGCCGATACCGCGCGTCTCCACCTCCCGTTCGACGTAGAGTCGCAGAATGTGCATGAAATCCTGAGCGTTGGTGACGACGCCGAACGCCTGATGCGTGCCGCGATCCTTGAGCTTCGAGACGACGAACTCGGACGAGTCGACACAGATCGTCGGCAGCTCGCGCATCGACCCGTTAGGCTCGGTCACGAACGCGGGCAGCATGTTGCCGGTGGCGATGGCGTGCAGCGCGGTCGCGATGAGAATCGCCATCGTCGCCCTGGTGGTGTGACGCTTCATCGCATCCTGACCGGCAATCGAATCGGTGACGACGTCGGGGAGCGGGCCATCGTCGCGAATCGAGCCGGTGAGGACATATGGAACGTCATGTACTACGCACGAGTACATGATGCCATCGTGGATGATTCCTTGCTCGACTGCTTTTCCGATGGAACCTGCGGCGCGGACTTTATTGATCGCGCGCATGTGGAGACCGTGGCCGCCGCTGGTCGCCTCGCCGGTATTGGTCATGCCTAACGTCGTGCCGAAGATCGATGCCTCGATGTCGTGCACGGCGACGGCATTCCCCGCGAGCAGTGCGCCGACGAAGCCATTGGTGATGAACCAGCTCATGTCGTTGCGCGCGCGCGAATGCACGAGCGCGGGACCGGTGACCCACACCGGATAGCCACCGCGCTCGCGCTCGTCGACGAGCAGCTTGGCCATGAGCGCGTAGTCGATCGGCTTCTCGCGCGAGACCTCGGAGGTCATGAACTTGAACTCGTCGGGACCTTCGGTGCCAACAAGCTCCGTCTGTACGAAGATGCCCTCCGAGCCATCTTCGGCCACGCCGACGGCGACGAGATCGTCTTTCTTGACGCGGCGACCTTCCTTCACCCAGAGGGTACCGTCGCGATCGAGCACGAGCGCCGAGTCCATCCGCGGCTCCCGAGGCATCTTCCACTCGCCCTTGATGTGGGCGTAGGTGGGAAGATTGGTCGTGGAGAAGAAGCCATCGGGCAACACGCCGTCCGCTGGCGCGGCCACGAACTGGGCGTCGGGTGCCGAGGCGAGCTCGGCGCGCTTGAAGTCAGGAGGCGAGAAAGACACGGTCCAAAGATAAGAGTCAGCTTTACAGCAGCGCCACCGGATCCCGATCAATGGTGACCCGAAGGTCGCCGCTTTTCGGCACTGGAAAGCGCTCCGCGAAGTACCTGGCCATCCGCGTCAGCTCGCCGGCGTTGTTCGCCTTCAGGAGCAGATGCCAGCGCCAGCGGCGCTTGATGCGGTCCACGGCGCAGGGCGCGGGTCCAACGATCTGGACCTCGCCCTCCATGCGCCTAACGAGCCGCTGCAGCCATGCGGCGCCGCTGAGCGCGAGCTGCGCCGTCGCGGCCTCGATGGTGCCGCTGAAGACGACGTTGGCGATGCGGATGAATGGAGGGTAGATCGGCTTCTCGCGTCCCTCGAGCTCCTTGCGCACGAACGAGTGATAGTCGTGGGCGAGCGCGTAGCGGACGGCGTGATGCGACGGCACCCGTGTCTGGATGATGACCTCGCCGCCCTTCGGCCCTCGTCCGGCGCGTCCCGCTACCTGGCTCAGGAGCTGGAACGATCGTTCCGACGCGCGAAAGTCAGGCAGGTTGATTCCAACGTCCGCGTCAACGACGCCGACGAGCGTGACATTCGGAAAGTCTAATCCCTTGGCGATCATCTGAGTGCCAAGGAGGATGTCCACCTCCCGGCGGCCGACACGATCGAGGATCTCCGCGTGCGCCCACTTCCCACTCGTCGTGTCCACGTCCATCCGCGCGATGCGCGCTGCCGGGAAGCGTTCGGCGACGAGCCGCTCGACCTGCTGGGTACCGAGCCCCTTCTGGCGCAGCATCGTCCCGCCGCATCGCGAACAACGCGTACGTGGCGCCTCGGCGTGCTGGCAGTAGTGGCAGACGAGTCGCTCCGGCGTGCGATGGTACGTGAGGCTGATGGAGCAATGGGGGCAGGCGGCGACATCACCGCAGTCGCCGCACTGGACGAAGGCGGCATAGCCGCGGCGATTGAGGAGCAGGATGCTCTGCTCCTCGCGCGCGAGCCGCGCCGCGAGGGCGCGCTCGAGCTCCTCGCTGACGACGCGGCGAAATGGGTCGTTAGGCTCGCCGCCCGGCCTCGGCTTCTGCGCGTCCCGAATATCGACGACGCCGACGCTCGGGAGGCGCGCGCCGCCGACACGGTCGGGGAGCGCGAGCAGGCGATACTTGCCCGCGGTCGCGTTGACCCAGCTTTCCAGGCTCGGCGTCGCGCTGCCGAGGACGACGATCGCGCCTTCGGTGCGCGCGCGCACGATCGCTACCTCGCGGGCGTGGTAGCGCGGTGCCTCGCCCTGTTTGTAGCTCGACTCGTGCTCCTCGTCGACGATGATCGCGCCGAGGTTCGTTAACGGCGCGAAGATGGCGGAGCGCGCGCCCACGGCGATGCGCTTGTCACCACGGCGCAGCGCGAGCCAGGCGTCATAGCGTTCGCCGTCGCTCAGCGCGCTGTGGAGCACGGCGACGCGGTCGCCGAAGGCGGCGCGGAAGCGGTCCACGGTCTGCGGGGTGAGCGCGATCTCCGGCACGAGCACGATCGCGCTCTGGTTGCGCTCGTTGACGATCGCGCGCAGCAGCTCGATGTAGACGAGGGTCTTGCCGCTGCCGGTGATGCCGTGGAGGAGAAAGGTCTCTCCGCTCTTGCCGGCGCGGAGCGCGTCGATCGCAGCCCGTTGTTGTTCCGACGGTACCAGGGCGCGAGCGGCGGGCGTGGCGCGCGACTGAAATGGATCGCGGGCGACGACGTCCCGCTCGATGACGACGAGGCCGCGCGCGACGAGTCCCTTGAGGACTGACGGCGAGAAGGTGAGCCGCTCGACGAGGTGGTCGACGGCGACGCGTCCGCCTAACGACTCGACGAGCTCGAAGAGGACGCGCTGCTGCGGCGCGCGAGCGAAGGTGTTGTCCCGATGGAGCAGCGATGGCAGCTCGCGCACGATGCGGGCAACGCGCCGCTTCTTCTGGGCCGGCACGGGCGCGTCGGCGCCGTTGAGGGCCGCCGGCAGTGCGCAGCGGAGCGCGACACCGAGTGGCACGAGGTAGTACTGCGCGATCCACTTGCATAACGCGAGCATCGCCGCGTCGACGACAGGAGCGTCGTCGGGGATAGCAGCGATGGGTTTGGGGGTGATGCCTTCGCGCGCGCTCCCCTCACCGACGACGATGCCGATTTCCTTGCGATTGCGGAATGGGACGAGGACGCGCGTCCCGACGTCGAGTGGCTCGCGCCGCCCCTCTACCGCGTAGGTGAACGTCCGAAAGAGCGGTAGCGGCAGCGCGACGTCGACAAGCATGCCGGAAGATAGCGTTGGGCGTTGGGCGTTGCGCGACGCGCTACGCCGTGACCATAGCGCGCTTCGTCACGCCTAGTCCTGGCGCTTCGGACACCCTGATCTGCCCGCGGTCGATCGTCGCGCCTTCGTACGGGTCGTCCGCAAGCAGCGCCGCGCCGTCGAAGTCGGCGTGATCCAGCAACGACGCGAACTGCGCGGCGGCGCTGATGCCCAGACTCGACTCGATCATGCAGCCGCACATCACGATCATGCCGTGCGCGCGCGCTGTCGCGATCATGCGGAGCGCTTCGCGGAGGCCGCCGCACTTGGACAGCTTGATGTTGATGCCGTCGACGACGCCGGCGAGCTTCGCGACATCGCTCGCGACGATACAGGACTCGTCGGCAACGATCGGGAGCGGCGACCGTTCGCGTACGAAGCGCAAACCCTCGAGATCGTGCGCGGGCAGCGGCTGCTCGACGAACTCGATGCCGTACTCCACGAGCATGTCGATCATGCGCAGCGCGTGTTTCGTCGTCCACGCGGCGTTCGCGTCGACGCGAAGAGTCTTCGTCGGCGCGGCGCGACGTACCGCGCGTATGATCTCGGCGTCGCGATCGCTTCCCAGCTTCACCTTGAGCACGGGATAGGCTTCGGCCTCGTCGACGCGCTGTATGAGCTCCTTCTCGGTCGCGGGAATGCCGATCGTGAAGCTGGACAGGGGCGCCTTGGAGGGGTCGAGCCCCCACAGCCGATAGACGGGAACGTCCAACCGTTTGCCGACGAGGTCGTGCGCCGCCGCACTGATGGCGGACTTCGCCGAGCCATTGAGCCGGATGGCGCTGTTCATCTCCGACTCGAGATTCTCGAGCGCGAATGGATCTTCACCGAGCACGCGCTCGGCAACGGGGGCGAGCTTCGCCAGCGCGGCGATGACGGTTTCGGTGGTCTCGCCGTAAAAGCGATTGGGCGCTGCTTCTCCCCAGCCCTCGACGCCGTCGCGGTCGACGAGGCGGACGCGAACGAGCTTCCACTCGCTCGAGCCGCCGCGGGCAATGACGAAGGGGTGCTTCGTGTGAACGGTGTGGAGATCGTAGGAGAGCTTCATGACGCGTTGAGCGTTGGGCGTTCGGCGTTGAGCGTGAGAATGTAGTCGCCGGTCACGCACAACGCATCACGCACGACACACAACGCTCACGCGCCCTTCGCCATCCTCGCCACACGTGCCATCCGGAAGTAGTTCGAGTTACCGGAAGATGACGCGATGTACCCGATCAACGCATCGGCGAGCTCCGTGCCGCGTGCATAACGATCACTCGGGCTCTTCTCGAGACACTTCATGACGACCGTCGAGAGAGCGGCCGGCACGCGCTTGTTCGCTTCGTCGAGGGCGACCGGCTTCTCGTGCACCTGCTTGTAGCCGACGGAGAAGGAGTCGGCGCCGTCGAAGGGCGGATAGCCCGCCAGCGACTCATAGAGCATGATGCCCATGGCGTAGACGTCGCTGCGGCCATCGATGAGCTTACCCATCGCCTGCTCCGGCGACATGTAGTGCGGCGTACCCATCGCGCGGCCGCTTGCCGTTAGGCGGCCGTGGAACCGGGCCGTCGCGATGCCGAAGTCGGTGATGATCGCGTTGCCGTCCTCGTCGAAAAGGACGTTGTCCGGCTTCACGTCGCGGTGCACGATTCCGCGGCGATGCGCATAGTCGAGACCGCACGCCACCTGTGCCGCGGCCGCGGCTACGAGGAGCATGTCCACGCTCCCCTGCTTCTGCACCTTGTCGGCGAGCGACCCGCCCTCGTAGTACGGCATCACCGTGTACACCACGCCATCGACATCGCCGTAGTCGAGGATGGGGCAGATGTGCGGATGGCAGAGCTGCGCCGCCGACTCGGCCTCGCGGCGGAAACGCTCCGCGATCTCAGGGTCCTTCCCGAGATGCGCGTGCAATACCTTGATCACGACGCGACGACCGAGAAGGGCCTGCTCGGCGTAGTACACGTCCGCCATGCCTCCGCCGCCGAGGCGACGAAGCACCCTGTACCGGCTTCCAGTGGCGCGACGCAGCTTCGAGAGCTCCGCGTCGGGCTGCTCGAATGGAGCGGCGACGAGCTCGGGGAGCCCGTTGTTGCAGCGAGTGCACGCCGCGGCTGACGCGCGATTCCAGGTACCGCAGTCCGGGCAAAACATGGTCAGCCCCCGAACTGCATGCGAACGAAATCGAAGGGCGGCCAGGGCCCGCTGAGATCGAGCGCGAGACCAGGGCTGCGCCGTCGCTGGTCGTCGACGGCGGCGACAAAGTCGTCCCACAGCTCCTTGTCGACGAGGAAGGCGGAGCTGAGAACGATGCCGGTGACCTGCTCCGACTTGAGGGGTACGGCGACTACCGCATGACGGCGCAGCAGACGGAGCGAATCGGCAGCCGCGGCCGCGACTTCGGAGCCAGTCTCACGGTCCGCCACCTTGCCGTCGACGCGTCCTACATGCACCCGCGCCACCGCACGATCCTCGACGAAGCTCAATGCCTCGGTAAGGGCGATGTAGTGGAGCTCGAGCCAGCGCAGCAGGGTGTCACGCGAGCGAAAGACGGTTCCGACCGGTGCTGGAAGGATGGGCGCCTTGCAGAAGACGTCGTCGACGACTTTGCGGTATTGCTCGATGACCTCGCCCGTTGGCGAGACAGCCGAGTAATCCGATGCCTCGACAATGGCGGCGAGATCGCGAAAGGGTATCAGCTCGGCCCCATCGGGGGGCTTTGCCTGCGCGTGATGCTGGATGTCGGTGATCCCGTACAATCGAAGCGCGTTAGGCACTCGGACCGTCGCCGCTAGAGTCCATCGTACGTTGTCCGAAATCGGACGTGTTCATCGAAATCCCCTTCGCGCGATCAATTCGGGAGCCCACGGTGCGCTACACTAAGACGATCACCCCGCGCCAAAGGTCGCGGTACCGTTGGCGAAATCAACCTCGGCCGGAGCCTAATCCGAAGGCCCCAGCGCCTTCATGGTCACAATGCAGGCCTCACCGAGGCGCTCGGGCACGTAGCCACCCTCGAGGGCAGCGACGAGGCGCCCCCGACACCAGCTCTCGGCACGAGAAACCATCTCGTGGGTGAGTCGGTCAACGTCCTCCAGCTCCAGAGTAAACCCGCCTAACGGGTCTCCAGCGAGCGAATCGTAACCCGCGGAAACGACCACCAGGTCGGGCGTCCAGTCCTTCGTCGCGGCGTCGACCGCACCGAGGAATGCCGTGACATACTGCTCCGCTGGCAACCCGGCAGGCATAGGCACGTTCCACACCGTGCCGTGCGGACCGCGGTCTTCGGATGCGCCCGTCCCCGGGTACCAGGGCCACTGATGCATCGACACGAAGTGCACATTCGGCTCGTCCTCGACAATCGCCTGGGTGCCGTTCCCGTGATGCACGTCCCAGTCGACGATCAGGACGCGCTCGACTCCATGCCTCGCTCGCGCATAGAGGGCTCCCACGGCGACGTTCCCGAAGAGGCAGAAGCCCATCGCCCGGGCGGGAAGCGCGTGGTGGCCGGGGGGGCGCACGGCGCAAAAGCTTCGCGTTGCCCGGCCATCCATCGCCATGTCCACGCCGTCGAGCACGCACCCCACGGCCGCGGTGGCGGCATCCCAGGAGCCTGAGCTGGCGACGGTGTCAGGGTCCAGCCGCCCGCCCCCGGCGTCGACGACCGCGCGAACTCGCTCGATATATCGCGGATCGTGGGCGAGGGCCAACTCGTCTTCGCTGGCGTGCCTTCCCTCGACGTGGACGAGGGCGTGGAAGAGCTCCGGATGGTCACGCAGTGCTCGCGGGATGGCGCGGAGCCGGCCAACGTGCTCGGGGTGTCCCCAGCCGGTGTCGTGGCGGCCGCAGTCGGAGTTCGAGATGAAGGCGACGGACATCGGGCCGAAAGGGGTTAGGGACTAGGGGCTAGGGGCTACGGCCGCCGGCGACCATCTCTGCGCTTGGCCCTGGCCCCTAGTCCCGAACCGCTAGCCCTATCGCACTGGCCTTCTTCGCCGATGCGTCAGCAGCAGAATCGAGCCGTTCTCGATTCCGAGGTCGGTGAGGGGTGACGCTTCGTCGAGAATGTCCCAGCCGCGGAACTTGAGGACGAAATCGCTGTGGAGCTCGGCCTCGGGAAAGAGGGCCTCCAGTGCGCGCACCTTGATCGTAAGGAGGGGCTCGCGCGCCGCGGTGGCGATGCGGACGGTGTCCCATACCTCCGGCATCTCGACACGAATCGTGATGCCTTGCGCGCCGGCGGGGAGGAGACGGATCGTCGAGGTGCGTGCGCGCAGTTGGGCGACGAATGGCTGGGTCATGATTGCGCCGTCGGCAGCGTACTGAAGAAGCGCGCGATCTGCATATCGAAGAGATACGTCGAGCCGGTGACGCGCGTGCCTCCGTCAGCGGGCGCGACGCCGATCACGAGCTCTTCGCCGCCCTGGCCGCGAAAGGTACAGAACGTCGGACCCTCCATGTCGAGGAAGGCGGCATAGAGGGTGGAACGGCGGGAAAAGAAGTCCTTCGCCTGCGCCAGCACTTCCGCCGGCGCGAGGGTCGTCGTGCATTCCTGCAACGTGCGTTCTGAGGGTAACATTTCGAGAATTTTAATCGGTGGTCAGGGTGCGTCCGGCGCGGGCTCCTCGTTAGGCTCGTAGGCCAGGGGGATCTCGACGCGGAAGGTCGATCCCACTCCGGGCGTGGAGACGAGGACGATGTCGCCGCCCAGTAATCTCGCCAGACGACGCGCCAACGCGAGTCCCAGGCCAGAGCCGCCGTAGCGCCGGGTGATCGAGCCGTCCACCTGGCGGAATTCGTCGAAGACGAATCGCTGCGCCTCGGGCGGAATGCCGATACCGGTGTCCTGTACGCTGTAAATCACCCGATCCTCGAGCACTTCGAGCTCGATCCGGACCTCGCCAGCGTGGGTGAACTTGTAGGCATTGCCGAGCAGACTAGCGAGGATCTTCGCGATCTTCTTTCTGTCACTCCACATCACGCGTGCCGGTGGCGGATGGTCTCCGTCGCCCGTTTCGATGCGCCGCGGCTCGATGACGCGGAGCTCTACGTCCGGCGCACGGCCCTGAGTGCTGGCGATTGCCATCTCCAGCGGCTCATGCGGATCGAAGCCGCTCACGACAACCTCCAGTCCGCCACGCTTCAGCGTCGTGAGCTCGAGGAGATCGCCGATGAGTCCGAGTAGCTGCTCGCTCGCGCTCTTCACCTGGCCGAGGGTTTTCTGCTGCTCATCGTTGATGGGACCGGCCAACCCCTCCTGCATGAGGCAGATGTAACCGATCACGGCCGTGAGAGGGGTGCGAAGCTCGTGCGAGATGTTGGAAAGGAATTCATCCTTTATGCGTCTCGCCTCGAGGAGGGCCACGTACTGTCGCTCGAGCTCGGAGTTGGATTCCACGAGAGCGCCGTTGGCGCGACGCAGTTCCTCGATGAGCCGAGCTTTATCGGCGGTCGCGGCCATCTGGTCGGCGACCATGCGTAGGAGGCTGCGCGTGTCCGGCGTGAGTGAGTGCGCATCGGCGAAGTAGAAGGTGACCGCGCCGAGCACCGCCTGACCGGTCTGGAGTGGCAGTGCGACGAGAGAGCGGAAGCCCAGCTCTGACGCGACCTCCTGCCAATCCTCGAGGCTGGGATCCGCGAAGACATCGGCCACTTCGATCGTGCGTCGCTCGCTCGCCGCCTCACCACTGGGCCCGAAGCCGAGACGGACGCGCATCTCGCCGAGGAAGGGCGAGAACTGTGCAGGCCAGTTGTGGACGGCGCCGAGTCGCATCAACTCCGACGCGCCATCGATGAGGTAGACGCAGGCGAAGGAGGCCCCGACGATGGGGCTGACGCGATCCAGGGCGAACTGGAAGACATCTTCGGGTCGGTCGGCCGTGAGGAACGCGTGAACGATCTCGCGAACGGCGATGAGCTCACGAACGCCAGGATCGACGTGGGCGGTTGGCTTCACGCGCTCGGACGTCGTCACGCCGCCACCTTTGTCCATTGACACGGCGCTAATGTAGTGTCGCTCCAAGGGATAGGCCAGCCGTTAAGGCCGTTAGGCGGCGGCGACGCGGAGGATGGCGCCGTAGATGAGCTGTGTTCCGAAATGCAGCGAGTCGAGCGGAATGCGTTCGTCGTTCGCGTGCATGCGCTCTTCGTCGGACTGCTCCATCGGAAAGGGGAGGACGCCGTAGGCCTGCACCCCCCAGCGTCGCATGCGGGCGCTGTCGGTGGCGCCCGTGCCGAGGAAGGGGACGACGGCGAGGTCGGGATTCAACGCGCGTGTCGCGTCGGCGATGGCGCGGAACATCGGTGAAGAGGACTCACAGAGGGGAGATTCCTCGCCACGCTCGACAATCGTGAAGTCGACGAGCGGGTCGCCGACGATTCGCGCGAGTGCAGCGACGACATCGTCGATGGGATCGCCCGGGAGGGTGCGGATGTTGAGCGTCGCCGACGCTTCGGTCGGGATGACGTTAGGCGCTACTCCGCCCTGGAGCATCGTCGGTGACACGGTGGTCCGCAGCAGCGCGTCGAGCATCGGAATGTCGCGCAGCACGAGCTCACCACGCTCGATGCGGCCCGCATCGCCCGACCCGAGATCCGCCATCGCGGCACGCTCGGCGGGTACGGGCCAGACGGGACTCAGCTCCCGAAAGAACTCGCGCGTCGTTGGCAGCAGCTTCACCGGCAACGGATTGTCGTGAATGGTCGCGATCGCTCGGGCGAGGCGGGCGACGGCATTACCATCGAGCGGGACCGAGGCGTGGCCACCGGGACCGTGCGCCGTTAGGCGGACGACGTGCGCGACCTTCTCGGCAGTCTGCACCGCGAGATACAGAGGCCTGCCGTCCAGGACGCGGGTTCGTCCGCCCTCGTTCAGCGCGAACTCGGCGCGGATCGACTCGGGATGGTTCTCGATGAGCCATCCCATCCCCCACTCGTCAGCGACCTCCTCGTCGGACGTCGCGGCAAAGATCACGTCGCGCCGCAGGTGGATGCGCCGCGCCGCCACCTCGCGGGCGAGCAGGAGCATCGTCATCAGATTCGAGGCGAGCATCCCCTTATCGTCGATTGCGCCGCGGCCGTAGAGGAATCCGTCGCGGATCTCACCGGCAAAGGGATTCACGGACCAGTGCTCGGCTTCCACGCCGACGACGTCCATGTGCGCCATCAGGAGCACCGGTGCGTCGCGACCGTCGCCGCGCAAACGCGCGACGACAGCCCCACGCATCGGCGCGGGCTCGAGGAGCTGGGTCTCGATTTCAGCCGCGCGGAGCACGTCCGCGAGATAGCGCGCGAGCGGCAGCTCGTTGCCTGGAGGATTCGTGGTGTTGAAACGGATCAATGCTTGAAGATGCTCAACGGTCTCGTGGCGAGCGGAATTCCAGTCCATCGGCGTTGGGCGTTGGGCGTTGGGCGCTGAGCGTTTGGTTAGCCTGAAGGGTAAATATGGAAAAAGCCGACGCGAATGCCGTCGGCCTTTCCGAACTCCAGCGCCCCACGCCCAGCGCGCAACGCTCAACGCTTCAGGCCACCCGTCCACGCACCTCGTCGTCGGGCTCCTCGCGCCCGCCGTTCAGCTTACGGCGCAGCGTGCGCACGTTGATGCCGAGCATGTGCGCGGCGCGCGTGCGGTTGCCCTTGGTGAGGGCGAGAGCCTGCTCGATAACCCGGCGTTCCACTTCCATCAGGTCGAGCGACGGCAGCTCGAGGACGTGGGCTCCGCCGGTACCGTTGGTGGCTGCCGCGGGCGACGATGCTGGTGCCGTCGAGCCATCCTCGCGCGTCGCGGTCGTGCGGAGCGACGCGAACAGGTGGTCGCGAAGCAGCGATTCGGTGCTGAGGATGACGGCGCGCTCGACCGCGCTCTGCAACTGCCTAACGTTACCCGGCCACTCGTGGCCGCAGAGCAGCTCCAGCGCGTCGGGCTCGAACCCGGCGATCTCCTTCCCCGCCTCGGCAGCCGCGCGCGCGGCGAAGCGCTGCGCGAGCACGGGGATGTCCTCGCGCCGATCGCGCAATGGCGGAATCGAGATCGGAAAGACGTTCAACCGAAAGAAGAGGTCCTGCTTGAAGCGGCCGGCGTTGACTTCTCCCTCGAGGTTTCGGCTCGTCGTCGCGATGATCCGCACGTCGACTTTCACCGTCTCGGGGCCGCCGATGCGCTCGAATTCACGGTCCTGCAGCACGCGCAGCAGCTTCGGCTGGAGGTCGGAGGGCAGCTCGGCGATCTCGTCGAGCAACAGCGTGCCTCCGTCCGCGCGCTCGAGCGCGCCGAGGGAACGCTTCGGCGCTCCGCCGACCGCGCCCTTTTCGTGGCCGAAGAGAGTGCTCTCTATTTGACCCGCGGGGAGTGCCGCGCAATTCAGTCGAATGAAGGGACCCTCGCGCCGATCACTCTGCGCGTGGATTGCCCGCGCAAGGAGCTCCTTGCCGGTGCCCGACTCACCCTGCAGCAACACCGTCGCGCGGCTCGATGCCGCCGACGCCACGCTGTCGAGCAGCTGACGAATCGCGCGGCCTTCGCCGATGATCTCGTGCTCACTGCGGCGCCCCTGCAGCTCGCGGAGCAGCGAGCGGTTCTCGTCGCGCAACCTGGCGACGGCGAGCGCCTGATCGATCGTGAGCTGGAGCTGCTCGTTCTGGAAGGGCTTCGCGAGGTAGTGCGTCGCGCCTGCCCGCATCGCCGACACCGCGTGCTCGATGGTGCCGAACTCGGTGAGCATGATGACGGGGACGTCGCGATCTTCCTCACGCAGCAGCCGGAGCAGCTCGAGGCCGTCGACCTGCCCCGACATGTTCCAGTCGCAGATGACGAGATCTATATGACTGGTCCCGACGGCATGCAGAGTCTCCGCTGCATTGCTCGCGGTCAGTGCGTCATGCCCGAAGCGGGCGAGCGCCTTCGTGAGCACGCCGCGAACGGACGGATCCTGGTCGACAAGAAGGACGGTGGCCATAGTCGTCGTTTTGACGATCGAACTGGACGGTAGTTACGCACCATAGCGTAAGTTCACGTCCAGCTGTGTCTGGCGATGACGACGCTGACGCTACATCGTATCGACAACCCACTCCGGAACCGATTCGATGTTCGATTTTGGTGCAGTTCGCTCGCGTGCGGTCGTCACGGCCACACTTCTTCTCACCGTTGGCACGCTCGCGGAAGCGCAGAAGCCGTCCCGGGGCGCGCTGGTCTCGCAAATCGACTCACTCGCCACTGCCGCATTACGCAATGGTCCGGTCGCGGGGTTGTCGGTGGCGGTCGTGAAAGGCCAGGACACACTCGTGATGAAGGGTTACGGGCTCGCGGACGTAGAGAACGACGTGCCGGCAACCGCATCGACGGTCTATCGCATCGGCTCGATCACGAAGCAGTTCACGTCGGCAGCCGTGATGCAGCTCGTCGAGCAGGGAAAGGTCAATCTCGACGACGACCTCACGAAGTACTTCCCGAATTTTCCAACGCACGGCCAACGCATTCTGGTGCGCCACCTCCTCAACCATACGTCAGGTATCCCGAGCTACACCGACATACCGGGTTTTGGACGCGTGATCACCCTCGACCTGCCGCACGACTCGCTGCTCGCGATGGTCGGCAGAGACTCGCTGATGTTCGCGCCGGGGAGCGGCTTCTATTACAACAACTCGGGCTACTACATGCTGGGCGTGTTGATCGAGAAGGTGACGGGCCGGAAGTACGGCGACTACCTCACGCAGCATCTGTTCGAGCCGTTAGGCTTGCACTCGACGTACTACTGCGCAACGGCGCCGCTCATCAAGCATCGCGCCCAGGGCTACGCGACGGAGAAGGGCAAGCTGGTGAACGCGTCGTACATCGACATGGGCCTTCCGTTCGCGGCGGGATCGCTCTGCTCGACGGTGGGCGACCTCGTGAAGTGGGAGCACGCCTTGTTCAGCGGAAAGGTCGTGTCGGCGACGTCGCTGGCGCAGATGACGACACCGGCCAAGCTCACGAGCAATCGGCCGATGCCGTACGGCTTTGGCCTCGCGCCGGACACGGTGGGCGGACATCGCGCCGTTGGCCACGGCGGCGGGATCAACGGCTTCATCTCGCACGAGGAGATCTACCCGAGTGACAGCCTAACGGTGGTGGTGCTCGCGAACACCGCGCCGGCGCCGTCGCAGGGGATTGCGCGCAACGCGGCGCGGCTGGTGCTCGGCCTTCCCTTGATGAAGGGCCCATCGGTCCCGACCGAGATCGCGCTCGACAGCGCGCAGCGGGCGCGCTACGTGGGGAATTACTCCCTCCAGAATCCCGACGCGTCGCGGGTGCCGGCACGGGTGGTGGACGAGAACGGGCACCTGATGCTGGAAGCGCACGGACAGCGGGGACAGCTTCTCGCGGTGGGGCCCGATGTCTTCGCCGTGAAGGGACAGCCGGGCGCCCGCGTGATGTTCACTCTTTCGAACGGAAAGGCAACGGAGTTCCTGCTCGATCAGGGGATGAGACCCCTCGCTGCTCGCCGGATCGAGTAGCGCTCGCCAGCTATTCGAGCAGCCTCGTGACCGCCCTAACGAGTGGCGAAAAGGAGAGCTCCTTGCCCGCGACCCTTTGCGCCTGTTCACCGGCGAGCTCCCGCTGGCCCTCGCCGAAGAGCGCCGAGCATATCCAGGGACCCGCGCGCGGATTGCGCCACCAATCCGCGTCAAAGCGCTCGACAAGCGTCTCCGTCAACAGCGCCTGCAGCTGCCAGGCGCGCAGATAGCGGGCGGCGTAGAAGTGCGGATCGACGTCGACGAACCCGTCCGCTGGGCTATAGCGGAAGCCCGTCGCGGTCGTCAGGCGGTCGGTGTACAGGTCCGGCAGGGCATCCCACGACACGCCGCCGCCGTAGAGATCGATTTCGTAACTCAGCTTCGCCGCGTAGCGACGCAGGAAGTGCAGCTCCTCGAAGCCGACGGCGCGGAGGAAGGTGGGCAGATTGCCTGGTCCCAGCTCCGTGTACCGCTTCAGCCAGCCGACGTCCTGCATCAGATGGTCGAAGAGCATCGCGTAGCCTTCGGTGATCGAGTTGTCGCCGAGCCAGCGATACTCGTACTGGAGGTCGGGGCGCATGTAGGCGAAGTGGAGCGCGTGCCCGAGCTCGTGGAGGAAGGTGTTCCAGTCCGTCTGGCCGCCGTGCGGCCGCATGACGAGGTACACCTCGTTTGGGATGCGAACGGGCGCGCAGAAGGCGCGAGACCGCTTCCCTTCCCGGTCGCCGGTGTCGAAGATGACGCGCCCGGTCGCGGTCGCGTCGATGCCCATCTCGCGCACCTGGTTGCGAATCGACGCTTCCATCGACGTCGGCGGGAAGAAGCGGTCGAACTCCTTCGCGCGGAAGAGCGCGAGGGCATCGGCGCGCGTCGCGTCGGTTCTCGTTATGCCTAACCGCGCATGCAGGAACTCGGGGAGCACGTCGTCCCACATCGACTGCGTTTCGCGCAGAAAGACCTCGCACTCGGCGCGGAGCGCGCTCAGGTCGAGGCCGCTGAGCAGCTCGAACGTCGCATTGTAGCCATCGCCGATTCCCAACTCCTCGGTGATGTCGCGCTCGCGCTGGAACCGCTCGCGCCGCAAAGGCGCCAGCTCGCGCTGGACGAGCGTCGCCCGCGCGTCGTCGATCGCGTGGCGCTCGCGCACGTCGGACGTATTGGCGAGCTCGATCGCCACCCGCTGATACTCCAGCTCGCGCCCATCGGCCAGTCGAACGATGGCGCTCCCTTCCCAGCTGATCTCCCGTTCGTCGAGCGCGGCCAGGGCGCGCGCGCTCTGGGATTCCGCCAGCCAATCGGAGAGGAGACGAAGCCCGCGATGCTCCTCGCTCTCCGGGGCCGCGCCGCGGAACTGCTCGAGCGTCATGCCTAACGCGTCGGGGCCGAGGATGGCGGCGTACTTCTCGTACACCGGCTGCAGCTCGGCGGACGATTTCTGTCCCGAATGAGCCAGATAGTACTCGCGCGACAGCTCTTCCATGAACCGTTCGCCATCGCGCCGGAGGCGATCGATGGAAAGCGACGTCGTGTTCACCACCGGCATTCGCTCGCTCCTTACAGCTGGATTCGTTCCGCGATCACCGCGCGCACCTGATCGGCGGCGACGCGCTCCTGTTGGAGCGTGTCGCGGTCGCGAATCGTGACCGTTCCATCCTGCGTCGTCTGGCCGTCGACGGTGACGCAGAATGGCGTACCGACTTCGTCCTGGCGGCGATAGCGGCGACCGATCGCCCCCGACTCGTCGTAGAACACCGGAAACGCCTTTCGCAGCTCCTTGGCGAGCTTCGCGGCGAACTCCGGCATGCCATCCTTCTTCACCAGCGGGAACACGCCCGCCTTTACCGGAGCGAGTGACGGGGCGAGGGCCAGGACTGTGCGGCCTTCTTCCTCCCCTGGTACTTGCTCCTCGCGATATGCATTCACTAATAGCGCGAGCGTCGTCCGGTCCGCGCCGACCGACGTCTCGACGACGTTCGGTACATAGCGGCGGTTGTTCGGCTGGTCGAAGTACTCGAGCTTCTTGCCGGAATGCTTCTGATGCTGTGTGAGATCGAAGTCGCCGCGGTTGTGCACGCCTTCGATCTCCTGGAAGCCGAGCGTACCGCCGAAATCGAACTGGATGTCGAACGCAGCCCGCGCGTAGTGCGCCAACTCGTCCTTGGTGTGCTGGTGGAACTGCAGACGGTCCTCGGCAAGGCCGAGGGAGCGGTGCCAGGCCATCCGCTGTTCTTTCCAGTAATCGAACCACTGCATGTCCGTACCCGGCTCGACGAAGAACTGCATCTCCATCTGCTCGAATTCACGAGTTCTAAAGATGAAGTTGCCAGGGGTGATCTCGTTGCGGAAGGCCTTGCCGATCTGCGCGATGCCGAAGGGCACCTTCTGCCGCATCGCCTGCTGGACATTCAGGAAATTCACATAGATGCCCTGAGCAGTTTCCGGACGCAGGAAGATCTCGGCGGCGGAGTCCTCGACCGGGCCCATGAAGGTCCGGAACATGAGGTTGAACAACCGCGGCTCGGAGAGAGTGCCTTTCATGCCACAGGCGGGACACTGCGCGTCGGGCGTCCCGGGTGTTCCCTTGATGCGGGGATCGTCGGCTCGAAAGCGCTTCTTGCAGTTCCGGCAATCGACGAGCGGATCAGTGAAGCCAGCGACGTGTCCGCTAGCGACCCAGACCTCGCGGTGCATGAGAATGGCCGCGTCGATCCCCTCGATGTCGTCTCGAGCGCGCACCATCGAATGCCACCAGCGGTCCTTGAGATTCTTCTTCAACTCGACGCCTAGCGGACCGTAATCCCAGACCGAGCCCGTTCCGCCATAGATCTCGGAGGACTGGAAGATGAAGCCGCGCCGTTTGCACAGCGACACGAGTTTCTCCAGGACGTCGGGGTTGGCGGAGACGGAAGACAATTGACTGATGAAGGGCTAGGGTCTAGGGCTAGGGGCTAGGGCCTAGCTTGAAGAAAGTAATGGTCTCGGTGGAGGCGTGCAGTCGCGCTACGTGTCCAATTCCGCACTCAGCTTCGGGGACGGCGGTGCGGCGCGGCCTAGCAGGCGCGCGACGATCCGATCGCCATGGTAGCGGCCGTTCTCAATGAAGACCTTGTTCGCGTCGAAGCCCGCGACGACGACGCCCGCAATGAAGACGCCGGGTACGCTCGTCTCCAGCGTCTCAGGATCGTGCTCGGGAATCCCAGTCGTCGGATCGATCGGCACTCCAACCTGCTTCAGCAGATCCACATTCGGAGCAAAGCCCGTCATCACGTAGACGAGGCTCGCAGGCAGTCGCTCGCTCCGGCCGACATCGTCGGTAGAGCGAATACACACCGAGTCCGCTTCGATAGACGCGACCCGACTGTTCCAGCGAACGTGAATGCTTCCCTCTTTCACACGATTCTCGAAATCGGGCTGCACCCACGGCTTGATCCGCTTGTCGAAGGTGGGGCCGAAATGGACGAGCGTGACGTGCGCTCCCGATCGCCAGAGGTCGAGCGCGGCTTCCGCCGCCGAGTTGCCGCCGCCGACCACGACCACACGTTGCTGAAAGGCTTCGTGGCCTTCTCGGTAGACGTGCGTGACGTGAGGCAGCGACTCGCCGGGAACGCCGAGTCTATTCGGCGAGCCGAAGTATCCGGTCGCGACAACGACCGCCCCCGCGTTCGTTCGGCGCTCCGTGCCGCCGCGCGTGCGCGAATGAACAATGAGCTCGTCGGGTGCGCGCTCGATGGCGGTGACGCGCTCGTGTTGCCGAACCTGAATCCCGAAATGGGTGACGGCTGCTCGATAGTACGCGAGCCCATCGCGACGTGTAGGCTTCTCAGTCGCGATGATGAAGGGGAGATCGCCAATACCGAGCTTTTCGGCCGTGGAGAAGAAGCGAACGTATGTCGGATAGTGGGCGATGGTGCTCACGACCATCTCGGACTCGATGACGACGGTTCGCAGTCCCGCGCGTTGCGCGGAGATCGCCGCCGCAAGCCCGCACGGGCCGGCACCTACGATGAGCACGTCGACGTCGGACATGAGGAGAGAGGCCCTAGTCCCTGGTCCCTAGCCCCTTTCCAATGATCTGATCCCGCTTCGTGCCCACGCTCACGTACGTGATGGGCGTCTCGACAAGCTCCTGCATGCGATCGAGATATACTCTTGCGGCGGCGGGCAATTCATCGATACGGCGGCAGTCAGCTGTCGGCTCACGCCAGCCGTCGAGCCACTCGTAACGAGGAACGACGCGCTCCTGCGCGGTCAGGTCCGCGGGAAACTCCTCATGAAGCTCGCCCTCGTACTCGTAGCCGACGCAGATCGCGATCTTCTCGATCGTGTCGAGTACGTCGAGCTTCGTGACGGCAAGGTCGGTGAGACCGTTGATCCGCGACGCGTATCGCACGACGACGGCGTCGAACCAGCCGCAGCGGCGGGGGCGGCCCGTGGTCGCTCCGAACTCGTTGCCTAACGTGCGGATATGCCCGGCGAGCGGGTCGTCCATCTCCGTCGGCAGCGGACCCGCGCCGACGCGCGTCGTGTACGCCTTCACGACGCCGAGAACGGCGTCGATGTCCGTCGGGGCGATGCCCGCGCCGACGGCCGCGCCGCCCGACGTCGTGTTGCTCGACGTCACGAAGGGATACGTCCCATGATCGATGTCGAGGAGCGAGCCCTGCGCGCCCTCGAGGAGGACCGCGGCACCGCTTCGCACGGCCCGGTGCATAACGAGTCCGACGTCTTCGGCCAGCGGCAGCAGGCGTTCGCCGAGCCGCTCGAGCATTGCGATGGTCTCGGCACAATTCACTCGCTTGCTGCTCCCGAAGCGGTTCAGCTGCGCCTCGGCGTGCGCCGCGCCCTGTTCGACGAGCTGTCGCAATCGATCCGGATGACGCAGGTCGAGCACGCGAACGCCGCGACGGGCGATCTTGTCTTCGTAGGCCGGACCAATGCCGCGGCCAGTCGTGCCGATCGCTTTGCTCGCCTCGCTCTCCGCGTCGACGAGCTTGTGATACGGAAGCACCAGGTGCGCGCGATCGCTCACGTAGAGGCGTCCTTCGACATCGACACCGTCGCGCACCAGGCCGTCGATCTCGGTGAACAGCGTATCGGGATCGAGCACGACGCCATTGCCGATGGCGCACCGCACGCCCGGATGGAGAATTCCACTCGGAATCTGGTGCAAGACGAAGGACGTGTCGCCGATGTGCACGGTGTGGCCCGCGTTGGCACCACCCTGATAGCGAACGACCCAGTCGGCGCCCTCGGCGAGCACGTCGACCAGCTTTCCCTTTCCTTCGTCGCCCCACTGTGCCCCGACGACGACGAGCGTACGAGTGTTAGAGCTGAACATGAGGGGGAATCTAGCGGCGATCGGTGAGCCGTGGTCGGTGGCCGGTGAACACCGATCACCGTCCGCCCGTCACACTTTCGTGAGCGCCGCGAATAGCAACCAGACCGCTATCACGATGCCGATCCCGATCTTCACGGCGGCCGCGGTCACGCGGCCGAGGAGCGCACCCCACGCCACCTTTGTCGCGGTGCCGCCGCCGCTGCCGCGGCTGTACTCGAAGACCAGTGCGCCCGCAAAGGCGCCGGCAAACGCGCCAATGACGGAGCCCACGATCGGAACCGGTACGCCCATGAATGCGCCGACCATTCCGCCGATCACCGCGCCCCAGCCCGCTCGACGCGAACCGCCATACTTCCTCGCGAACCGTGCGGTGAGCGTCCATTCCAGCCCTTCGGCAATCGCCATCAGGATGCCGGCCACGACGACCGAGGCCCACCCGATTCCACCTTGCGGCACAAGCAGCTTGTAGCAGAGCGCCGCCCCGAACATCACGAGTGTCCCGGGCATGCCGAAGGGGATCATGATGAGCGACAGCAGCAGTACGGCGGCGAGAACGATGACTTCCATCAGTGCTGCTCCATGATTGCGCGCGCGGAGAGTGCGAGCGTGAGCGCCGCGGTCGACAGGCCACGCCCTTCGAGATGATCGAGATTATCGCGCCGGGTGTGAATGCGGCGAAGCGTCGCGAGCGTGCCGCGACTCAGGGTCACGCTTTCCCAACCGGCGTCGGAGAATGCTACGGCATCCACGAGAACGCCCGGAACGAGCGGGATTCCGCGCAGCACGCCGAAATCCCGACTCGACTCGCGAACGACGGTTTCGACGCGGAGCGAGCGCGGATGCGTCCACATCAGCGTGAGCACTCCGTCGTCGTCGACGCCATCACAATTGAGTACGGGAACGCGCCGGCGCGTTGTTTCGGCGCACCAGGCCCGGGCACCGGCAAGTCCAAGTTCCTCGGCGTCGGTGATGAGCACTCCAAGATTCGCATCGGGAAGAGTCGCGGCCGCGCCGAGCACAGTCGCGACGCCGGAAGCGTTGTCGACCGCCCCCGCGGAGCGGTTACCGACGACCGATCCGAGCACCGGTATAGCACCGACCACCGCGATCACGATCACGGCTCGCCATAGGTCGGGCGCGGCGTGGCCGAGCATAGTCGCGATGGCCAGCACGACGGCGGCGATCCAGGCGATGGCCATCAGGACGATGCCGGCGGCACGAACGAGCAATGGAACAGGCTGCGACTTGGAGTCGACGTGGGCAACGAACCAGACGTCGGGATCGTCGTCGCCACGCGTCGCCTCGAGATTCACGCCATGACGTCGCATGAACGGCAGCGCGAGCACACCATGGCTTGCGAGCCAGCGGCCGCCTAACGCGACAGCGAGCCCGCCGACGATCAGAACGGCCAGGGCGGCGGCGGCGCGGCTTCCCAACGCTGCCTCTGCCGCGCCGATGAGGACGAGACAGACCGCTGCGCCACCCGCCGGTGTGCCGTACGCGCCCACGGCCGCGCTGTACTCGAAGGGCATCTCACGAACTCGGAACCCGAGACTCGAGAGAGCAGAGCGGCAGTACTGGCGCGCCGTTGCGGCGCCAGACGTCGGCCGCGGCGTGCCAGCGAGGCGGCGAAGATGACTCCGCGCGATGGCGTCGAGCTCTGTGTCGTTAGGCGTCGCCGCGTTCAAGGCGCTCACGACAATGCTGGTCGCTCACGCCGCGTGCGAGAGCTCCGCGACGCGCAGCAGCTCCGTCAGTTCGGCGACCTCGGCGCTTCCCAGGGACAGCAGCGGCGGCCGCACCGGTCCGCCGCGCAGGCCGACACGATCGAGCGCGGCCTTGACCCCCGGCACGCCCATGTCACCAACAATTCGTGCCGACAGGGGCGTGAGTCGCTCCTGCGCCTGGCTCGCCGCGGAGGTATTGCCCTCGGCCAGCGCCGAGTAGACCTCCAGCGCGAGACCTGCGGCAAACAAGGACACCGCGAGAATGCCGGCGCGGGCTCCGAGCTCGACGGCGCGCTTGAAAGTCTGGCCGTTGCCGGTGAGCACGGAGAAGATCTCGCTCTGTGCCTGGAGATATCCACCCAGCAGCTCCAGATCGCCGGAGCTGTCCTTGATGCCGACGATGTTCTCATGCTTCGCGAGCTCGGCGACGAGTTGCGGCGGCAGCGCGAAATGCATGTACTTCGGAATGTTGTACAGGAGCAGCGGTACCGGGCTTTCGTCGGCGATGGCCGAATAGTGGGCGCGAAGCGCGCCGATGCTCATCGCCTTCGCGCCGTAGTAATGCGGTGCGACAACAAGCACGGCATCGGCGCCACGCTCGGCGGCGAGCGATGCGTAACGACGGGCCGTGCGCGTGGACTCGGCGCCCGTACCGACGATGAGCCATCGTTCACCGGGAATCAGCTCGCGCGCCGTTTCGACGAGCGCCATACGCTCGCGCTCGTCGAGCAACGCGGCTTCGCCCGTCGATCCCGTGACGACGACGCCGCTCATTCCGGCATCGAGGTGCGCTCGAATGTTCGCGGCGAACGCATCGCGGTCGAGCTCACCCGTTGCTGGATGAAAGTTCGTGACGACCGGTCCGAACACTCCTTCAAGGCGCATTTGTATGCCTCAAGAGTACCGTGGTAGCCGCGGCGCTCAGTAGCCCGCGCGCTTGTCGACGACATTGCGCAGTGGCTCGCCGCGCGTGAACCGTCGCCAGTTGTCCAGAAACAGATCGAGCTCTCGGGACCAGAAGCGACCGGGGGACACCGGCGACACGTGCGGTGTCACAAGCACCGATCGAAGCTGCCACAGCAGACTATTCGACGCCAGTGGCTCATCCTGGAAGACGTCGAGCGCCGCGCCCCGCAAACGGCCAGTACACAACCGTTCGATCAACGCAGTCTCGTCGACGAGGGCGCCCCGCGACACGTTGACCAGTATCGCACTCGGCTTGAGCGCGTCCAAGCGGCGTGCGTCGAGAAGGCCGCGAGTCTCATCGGTGAGCGGCGCGGCGAGAACGACGACATCGCAATTTGACAGCTCGCGGTCGATCGTGTCGAAGCCGATGACCCGATCGAAGCCGTCAGGCGTTCCGAGCGCGGGGCGGCGACGCACGCCGACGCATCGCGCGCCCAGTGCGGTAAGCCGGCGTGCCGCTTCGCTCCCGATGCCGCCGGCGCCGACGACCAGCACGCACGCACCGCCCACTTCGCGCAGTGGCGAGTCCGCGGCGACGAACGGTTGCTTGTTCCATTCGGTGCGCCGCTGCTGATCGACGGCGATATCAAGGCCGCGAAAGAAGTAGAGCACTGAAGCCACGATGTACTCCGCGATTGGAATGGCGTGAACGCCAGCGGAGTTCGTGAGCAAAACGTCACCATCGCGCATCTCGGGATAGAGCGCGTTGCCGACGCCGGCCGCAGCCGAGTGCACCCATCGCAGTCGTTTGGCGGCGAGCAATAGGGGTCGCGGTATTCCAAATCCGAGGTAGACGTCCGCGTTCGGGATGGCGTGCATCACCTCGTCGCTCGAGCCGCGCGGTCCGTCGCCGTCGGAGCTCGTCTGCGCTTGCACGAAGTAGATGTCCCAGTCGGCCGGTGCTTCACGCCGAATACGCTGCTCGGCGTCGCGCGTGAGCGTCCAGGTACGGGATGCCGCATTCCCATCGACGACGAGCAGCGGCATCTAGTCGACCGTTACGCTGATGATGTCCTGACGCCGGCGCATCTCGTCGATCGCGGCGTCCACCTGATTCGACGTGCCGATCAACTCCAGCTCGAAAGCGCGATCCGACTCGTGCTCGTACGTCCGCCTGGAGAAGATGTGCAGACCGCAGCCGCGAATAATGTCCTCGATGTTGTCGAAGCGCGCCTCTCGGCGAACGCGCAGGGTCGCGGTCACCTTCCGACGACGCGCAAGCAGCCTGCGCTCGACAGGTCGCAGACCGACGAGGACGAGGAGGATGAGCGCCGAGGTCCCAATACCCTCCACGTAGGCGCCCGCCCCGACTGCCGCGCCGATCGCGGCAACCACCCAGATGGTCGCCGCCGTCGTTAGGCCGACGATGGCGCCGTGGGCGTGGAGAATTGCCCCGGCGCCGAGGAAGCCGATTCCGGAAACGATCTGGGCCGCGATGCGCGTGGTATCGCCGTAGGGTCGCCCGTCAGGGGTGAAGCCGATCTGCGCGATGGTAATCGAGAGGTGCGTGAAGAGCGCCGCGCCAACGCAGATGAGTATGTTCGTACGGAGGCCGGCGGGCTTGCCGGCGATCTCGCGTTCGAATCCGATGGCGCCGCCGAGCAGCGCCGCGAGGAGCAGCTTGAACAGCAGCGTCAGTCGCAGAACCTCGGTCAACGCGCCGAGTGAGTCCTGGACTTGAGGTTGCTCGAGAAGCGAAAAGGCGAGCAGAGCGATTACCGGCCTCCTCGCCGTTGGTACGCGCGCCGCGCGCGGTCAGCGGGTATCGAGATCGCGAATGTCGCCGGGCGCCGTATCAGGCGACGAGTCACCGTACGCGATGCTGCGGGCTTGATCCTCGAGTTGGGCAATCGATGCCTGGTCTGGCTCGGTGGGCGTGGCGAAGTTCCGGAATACCGTTCCGCCACAACGATCACAAGTTACCGTGGCGGGAACCGTTTGATCGTAGAACTTCTCGTTGCCGCACGTCAAGCAGACGAGGGTGAGGAGGCCGCGCGGACCGGATTGATCGGACATGGGGGGGATTGGTTATTGGTGGTTGGTGGTTGGTGGTTGGCGGCTCGTAGCGTGGATCGCCAGTGCAATGCGCCGGCACTCCTTGATTACCAGCCACCAGTCACCAGCCACGAGTCACTCATGAGAGGCTCCGCCGGCTCGCGCATTCCTCGCACAGCGTGGCGCTGGCCTCGAGACGCGCGCCGCAGGTTCCGCAAAGACTGTAGACCCGCACGCCAGAGGACGTCACGTCACGATGGATCGCGGCGTGGAACGCGATCAAGGGCAGGACATCGTTTGGCTTCATGCGAAGCGTGCGTCGCGAGGTGCGCCATGCTTGCACCCGGGCAATGAGTCGGCGGAAGAGCTGCATCGGTCGCTTGGATTCCAGCCGCGCTATTCGCCACACGCGCTCCGGCAAATGCGCGGCGTATCATCAATGCCGGATCGGCTACCGAAAGCGGCAAAATGCACGACACATGCCCGAAGGGCGACTAGTCGAAACCCATCCGCTCGCGCACGCCACGCATGGTGTCCGCTGCCAGATCGCGACAACGCTCCGCGCCGGCCGCGAGCACCGCGTCGACGGTACCCGGATCTTTTCGCAACTCCGTCGCGCGTCGACGAATAGGAACCAGCTCGCTCTCCATCGACTCGAGGAGCACGCGCTTGCAGTCGATGCATCCCCACCCCGCGGTCGAACACTGTACCGCGACGTGCTCCGAAGTCGCCGGCGGACTAAAGGCCTTGTGAAGGTGATAGATGTTACAAACCTCGGGAGTGCCGGGGTCGGTGCGCTTGATGCGCTTGGGGTCGGTGACCGCGGGCCGGAGCTTCGCCCACACTTCATCCGATGACTCGAGCAGGCCAACGGTATTGTTAAGCGACTTCGACATCTTCGCCTGGCCGTCGAGGCCCATCACGCGACGCGTTGGCGTGAGCGCAGGCTGGGGCTCCGGGAAGAACTCCTCATCACCGGCGAACTGCGCGTTCCATCGGCGCGCGACGACACGGGACAGCTCCAGGTGCTGTACCTGATCCTCGCCGACCGGAACGAGATTGGCCCGATACAGGAGAATGTCGGCAGCCTGGAGCACGGGATAGTTCAACAATCCAGCACTGACGCTCTCCTGGCGCTGTGACTTTTCCTTGAATTGCGTCTGTCGCTCGAGCTCACCGAGGGGTGTGACCGTGTTCAATATCCACGCGAGCTCGGTGTGGGCGGGGACTTGCGACTGTACGAAAAGTGTCGCCGCTTCGGGATCGATCCCTGCCGCGAGCAGCGACAACGCCATCTCGCCGCGCCGCACGCGGAGCTGCTCGGGATCGTACGGCACCGTAATGGCGTGATAGTCAACGATGCAGATGATCGACTCGTGCTCGTACTGGAGCTTCGCCCAATTCTTCACCGCGCCGAGGTAATTTCCAATGTGCAATTCCCCGGACGGCTGGATTCCACTGAATATTCGAGACATTCGCGCAAGGTATGAGTGCTCCGGAGTCGTCGCAAGCAAACGCAAATCACGCGATTGATGCAGCCAACGTGACGCTGCGCGCGACAACCGCCGACCGGCGAGCGCTGCTCGCGACCTGCGTCGCCGGCGCTGTCAAGGGCGCGGAGCAAGTGCGGTCCCACGCGCAGAACCTCTCGGCGCTTCGCTGGGAAGAGAAGTCGCGGGCCGATTACGTCAGCGACGCGGATCGTGACTCTGAGCATGCCATTCGCGATCTCATTCTCCAGCGTCATACAGACGCCGTCATACTTGGCGAAGAGCTGTCGCCCAAAGGCGCGGCGGAGACGCTCAAGCGCGGTCTGGTATTCGTCGTCGATCCGCTCGATGGGACGACGAACTTTCTGCACGGCTTTCCGTGGTACGCCATCTCGATTGCCGCGCTCATTGATGGAGCGCTCGTCGCGGGGGTCGTGCTCAACGTCGCGACGGGTGATCTCTTCACGGCGGTCAGTGAGAATGGCGCGCGCCTCAACGGCCAGCCCATTCATGTCTCCACGATCGAGGAGCCGATCAAGGCGCTGCTTGCGACGGGCTTTCCCTTCAAGCGCGGGGATCAGGTGAACGACTACCTTCGTGGCTTCGGCGAAGCGATGCGACAGACAGCTGGCGTTCGCCGGGTCGGCTCGGCGGCGCTCGATCTTGCCGACGTCGCCTGCGGACGGTACGAGGCCTTCTGGGAGCTGATGCTCGCGCCGTGGGATCTTGCCGCGGGTGTCCTGCTCGTTCGTGAGGCCGGCGGTATCGTCACCGACATCGAGGGGAATCCTGCGGCGATCGCTCACACGAGCATCGTCGCCGGGAACCCGAAGATGCACGGCTGGCTGCTGGAGTTGCTGAGGGGCTAGGGGTGGAGGTAAGGGTTAGGGGCTGCGAATTAGGCTCGGGACGCGCTCCATGCTCTTTAGTATTCCGTAGCCCCTAGCCCCTGGCCCCTAGCCCCTCAGTCATGCGTCTCGTCGAGTGTGTTCCGAATTTCTCGGAGGGCCGGCGCTCCGAGGTGATCGCAGCCATTCGTGACGCGATCGCCGGCGTCGATGGCGTCACCATCCTCGATACGTCGTCCGATCTCTCGCACAACCGCACGGTCATCACCTTTGTCGTGCCGGTCGAAAACGCCGTGGACGCGGCGTTCGCGGGCATCCGCAAGGCGCTCGAAGTGATCGATCTCAATCACCATTCCGGGGAGCATCCTCGAATGGGCGCGGCCGACGTCGTGCCCTTCATTCCGCTCGAGGGAACGACGATGGAAGACTGCATCGTCCTCGCCCGCTCGTTAGGCAAGCGCGTCGGGCGCGAGCTCGAGATCCCGGTCTACCTCTACGAGCGCGCGGCGACTCGAACCGATCGTGAGAATCTCGCCGATGTCCGCCGGGGCGAGTTCGAGGGACTCCGCGACCAGATCGGCACCGATCCGGCACGCATGCCCGACTTTGGCCCGAATCGTATTCATCCGACAGCGGGCGCGGTCGCCATCGGCGCCCGGCCGTTTCTCGTCGCATACAACGTGTACCTTGGCCCCGCCACGAATCTCCAGGTGGCGAAGGATGTCGCCAAGGCGCTGCGGCATTCGACGGGCGGGCTGCGCTACGTGAAGGCGCTGGGTCTGGAAGTGGACGGCCAGGCTCAGGTCTCCATGAATCTCGTCGACACCGAGAAAACACCACTGTTTCGTGCCTACGAGATGGTGAAACTGGAGGCCGCCGCACAGGGCGTAGCTACCACATGGTCCGAAATCGTCGGCCTCGTCCCGGAGCGTGCGCTGCTCGAGACGGCGGCGCGCCACGTGCAGTTGCGCAACTTCTCATCGGAGATGGTGCTGGAGCGGCGCGTCCGTGATGCCGTGCAGGGCGGTCAATCGTTGAGCGGATTCGTGAGTAGCGTCGCGTCGTCGGCGCCCGTGCCGGGCGGAGGCAGCGTCGCGGCGCACGTCGGCGCGCTCGCGGCAGCGCTCGTGCAGATGGTCGCGGGCCTCACCGCCGGAAAGAAGAAATACGCGACGGTGGACGCCGAGATGCGATCGGTCGCGCTCGATGCGGCCGGTCTGGTGACGGAGCTCTCGGCTCTCGTCGCGAAAGATGCTGCCGCCTTCGCCGAGGTCTCGACGGCGTACAAGATGCCTAACGAACCGGAGGAGGCGGCGGCGAAGCGGCGCGACGCTGTCGCCGGGGCCTTGCTCGGCGCGGCGCAGGTGCCACTCGATACCGCGCGGGCCTGCGTGCGCGCCGCCGATCTCGCCGTCGTTGTCGCGAACAAGGGGAACACGAACGCGGCGTCCGATGCGGGTGTCGCGGCGTTGCTCGCCGAAGCCGGATGTCGAGGCGCGGCGCTGAACGTGCGCATCAACGTGGCGTCGCTCGAGGACAGGTCGGCCGGCGCGGGGCTATTAGAGGAAGCTAATCAGCTCGTCAGGCAGGCGGCTGAGCGCGGACGGCTGGCAATGGAAGCGGTGGAACGAGCCATTGGGTAGTCTCTCGTCGCACCTGCGGACTGGGCCGGACAGGGCCCAGTCCGCGTCTATTGCAAGTGATCCAAGGCCTTACGCGGAGCTTCTCGACGCTACTCGTGACTCAAGGAACTACCGCGGACTTTTCGCCTCCCCCGTACAAGCCATTGAACAGGAACTTGAACGTCCCGTGCGGTTGCGCGCGGAAGGTGATCTCCGGACCGAACAGATATAGATGTCCGCGGCCGACATTCGCCTCGGCGATCGCCACCGCGCCCTCGAGATAGTTCTGTCCCCACGCCCAACCACTGCGCAGCGGTTTGTCGGAGTCGAACCATGCCACTGGCCGCACGCCTTTGAGTGCGGCGTCCGGCCCGAGGCGGAACGCCGGGCTGTTATCGTAAAACACGTCGAGCCGCGACGGCTCGCCTGCCGCGATGCCGTTACTGTTGTCCACGGCCACGTTCAGGATCGAGCCCGGCACGTAGAACTTCTCCGCCGGGAGCGCGCGCTCTTCACCCGTCGGCGTCCGCTCGACCAGCGCGTTGTAGACCGGCAAGCCGAGCAAGTCGCCTAACCGCGCCGACGTGCCGATACCGACAACATTCCCGCCCTGCTCGAGGAACTCCTTGATCGCGGGGATCGAGCGCTGCTCGGTGATGCTGCCGAGCATGTGTTGATACTCCGCGGGAACCGTCGGGCGCGCGCCGCCTTCGCCGCCACGGCCGAAACCACGGCTGCTCTGCCCAACGATTCCCGACGGGACGATCAGAGCGTCGAACTTCGACTTCAAGTTGCCGGCGTCGATGTCCCGCGGATACACGACCGTGTACGGGAACTCGAACTGCTCGAGCAGCCAGCGGATCTGACCCGACGGCATCGAACCGCCGTACACGTCGATGAGCGCGACGCGTGGCGCGGAGAGCTTCGTGGCGTCGCCCGCCGGACGCGCGGTCGTCCCGTCGAAGCTGACGCCGAGATCGGTGGCAGCCTTCTGCAGGATCGGCAGAGCAGAAGGCTTTGCGGTTACATAGAATGAGCCGGCGGGGTACGACTTCCCGTTCACCGTCACCGGCGACTTGAGCCAGAACACATCCTCGCCAGCCTTGAGCAGGCGGTTGATCGCCGTGAAGGCGTCGTTCTCCTGATGAGAGAAAACGAAACCGGCGGCGCCACTCGCGGCCATGACGGCACCAGCGGGGACCGTTGCCAGCCCGTCGATCTTCTCGAACGGACCGTCGAAGCCTTCGAGCACGCGATCGAACTGGACGCCCATTTGGTAGGCAAGCGTCCAGCCGGCGTTGTCATATGGACGTTTCGGCGGACCGCCGGGGTAGGCGAAGTCGTTCGGATGATCCTGCGGCTCGAACATGTCGAGCACGTATGGGCGGAATGCCTGTGCCGTCTTCACGACGAAGGAGCCAGCCGGATACGATTTACCGTTGACTGTGAACGGGCTGGTCGCGCGCAGCACCGGAATCCCGACGTGCCGCAGGGTGTTGATGAACTTCGTCGCGGTCGGGAAATCCGGCTGGTTGGCCGGCACAATGTAACCGCGTGGATCGCGCTTCGCGGGATCGCGAAGGACCGTATTGAAGAACTTTATATCGGTGCCTTCCCCGAACGGCGCCACCGGATTGCCAACCGCGCCCGCTCCGGCTGGACCCGTCGCGCGCCCGCGACCAGCGCGGCCGCGGCCCGGCTCGCCATTCGTCTGCTCGCCAGCGAGCTGCGCGCCCGAGCTCTCGGCAATTGCCCGTTCGACCTGCGCGATCTCACTTGGGGTCGTCGTCCACGTATCGTGGCTGCCCTTTTCGATCTCGTTCTTCCCCATTCGGTAGATGTTGAACAGCAACTCATCACGCTGCCGCGATGCATAGTCGAGCACCGCATAATTCGCCGTCACCGAGTAGTCGACCGACTGCCGGAAGTGCCAGACCGGCTGCGGATCGATCGGGTACATGAGATCGGCCCGCGGCAACGTCATTTGCGGAATGAAGGGAATGCGCTGCGGCGTCGGATTGCCGATCGTCTCCGTGAGGAGGCCAATCATGTTGTGGAAGTAGACCGTCGTGCGGAGCCCACCGTTCCACCACGTGGAGTAGCTCGAGCCCGAGCGAATCGTGACGCCGGGCTTGTGCTCCATCGCGAAGCGCGTCTGCATCGCGGCGCCGACGGCGTCGATCCCCATCGGGATCGCTGGATCGAAGTTGAAGTTGAATGGATCGCGGAATGGCGGCGCGAACATCACCGCGCCCGCGGGGCCGGTCTGGTGATGGTTGTAGACGATCTGCGGGAACCACTCCCAGTACATGACATGATTGTCATTCTTCGTCTCGGCCTGATTGGACATGTAGAAGTCGCGGTTGTCATCGTGACCGACGTACTTCTGGTAGAGCCGCGGAATGTTCATGTTCCGCTGGAGGGAATCCTTCTCCTGCATGTACCAGTTGGAGACGAGCTGCATTCCGTCGGGATTGACGTGCACCGCGAGGATGATGTCGTCGTTCAGAATCCGGCGCGTCTCGTCGTCGTTGCGGCTGAGAAGCTGATACACGGTCTCCATCAGCTGGGCGGCGCCTAACACTTCCGTCGCGTGCAGTCCACCGTCTATCCAGACGACGGCCTTGCCTTCCTTCGCCAGCGCGCGCGCCTGATCGTCGGTGAGTCCTTCCGCGAGCGCGAGACGACGCGAGATCTCCTTGTAGCGATCGAGCTTCTTGATATTCTCGGGCGAGGAGATGATCGCCATCAGCTGTGGACGCCCCTCGGCACTCTTGCCGATCTCCACGAGCTTCATCCGATCGGATTCTTTCGCGAGCTTGTGCCAGTACTCCTGGAATTGGTCGTAGTTCGCGAGCCAGTAGTCGTCGCCGATGTTGTGGCCGAATTGTTCTTTGGGACTCGTGATGTGGCCTTGACTCTGCGCGACCGCCGCAGCGAACACCAGCGGCAGAGCCGCAGCTCGCCAGGGGCGAAGACTGCGCTTCAGCATCGAGAAACCTCCAAAGGTGGGACGCGCTCCGACGAACTGTCGAGCGCGTGGACGGTTGAGCTTATCGATGTGAACTACGCTTCGATAGGCCGCTTCGCTGGACGCCTGCTCCAACGGCAGACTTCGCTCATTTTTTCAATCGTCTCAGGAACTCGTGAGACTTAGAGAGCGGTCAGCACCCGAGGGCCATGCTCGGTGATAGCAACGGTGTGCTCGAAGTGCGCCGACCGAGATCCATCCACCGTCACGATCGTCCATTTGTCGGAGAGGGTCTTCGTCGCCGGGCTGCCGGCGTTCACCATCGGCTCGATGGCGATCGTGAGGCCGGCGACGAGCTTCTCTCGGCGCTTCGGCTTGCCGTAGTTGGGCACCTGTGGCTCCTCGTGGAAGTCGGTGCCGATGCCGTGCCCAACGAGATCGCGCACGATGCTGAACTTTGCTTTTTCGACGACGGCCTGCACCGCTGCGCCGATGTCGCCGATGTGATTGCCAGGCGATGCTGCCGCGATGCCGGCCGCCAACGCGTCCTGCGTAACGCGCAGCAGCCGATGCGTCTCGGCGTCGATCTCACCGACCGGTACGGTGACGGCGCTGTCGGTGAAATAGCCCTTGTAGCCCACGCCGACATCGATCGAAATCACGTCGCCATCCTTGAGCACGCGCTTGCGCGACGGGATGCCGTGCACGACCTCGTTGTTGATCGACGTGCAAATGCTCCCGGGAAAGCCGTAGAGCCCTTTGAACGCCGGTGTGGCGCCCTCGTGCGAGCGGATGAAGTCCTCGGCGATCTGATCCAGCTCGCCCGTGGAAAGACCGGCACGGACGACGCCCCCAAGATGCTCGACGGTCGCGGCGAGAATCTTCCCGCCCTGCGCCATCAGCTCGATCTCGCGAGCGGACTTCAGCTGAATCACTTGCCGAGCGCGTGTAGGACGCGCTGCGTTACATCGCCGACCGGCCCATTCGCGTCCACCACCACGAGTCGCGCTCCGTTGCGACGGTACCAGTCGAAGACTGGCGACGTCTGCTCGTTGAACACCTTCAGGCGATTGCGAACCGCCACGGGCTCGTCGTCGCTCCGGCGCATAACGACGCCCCCGCAGTTGGGGCATTTCGCGCCTGGCGCCAAATCGCTGTATGGCGTCTGACAAGTCGAACAGACGGTCCGGCTGCCCATCCGACGCACGATCTCCTCGTCAGGCACCTCGAGGGAAATGACGGCGTCCACCTTCCGCCCCAAGGTTTTCAGCATCGCTTCGAGTCCTTCTGCTTGCGGCACCGTGCGCACGACGCCGTCGAGGATGACGCCGCGCGCGTATTCGGGGCGCGCGAGCTCTTCACGAACGATGCCGAGAATTACGGAGTCAGGGACGAGGTCACCACGGTCCATGAACCCCTTTGCCTCGCGCCCGAGCGGCGTGCCCAGCTTCACGGCCGCGCGCAGCACGTTGCCAGTTGCGAGCGTCGGCACGCCGAGCGCGTCGGCGATCTTCGGCGCCTGCGTGCCCTTCCCGGCGCCTGGCTTGCCGAACAGAACGATATTCATGTGCCCTGGAGGATCTCTGTCGAGCGAGTGGCCAATCGTGTCTCGTTAGGCGGCGCCTGCGCGTCACCTACTGCACGCGATCTCCTGCGGTGATGCCCTTCATGCAGAGCCCGGTCGCGCACTGCGCGACCGGGCAACTCGGTATCCAATACCAGGCGATGAGCCGATGCGGTCAGTAGCCAGACGGCTGCCGACCACGGAATCGGACTCGACCCTTCTTCATGAAGCCGTCGTACTTCCGGAGGAGCAGGTGCTGCTGCATCTGGGTGAGCGTGTCGAGCGCTACGCCGACCACGATGAGCAACGATGTACCGCCGAAGGTGAACGGAACGTTCGACGCCCTGGCGATCCAGATCGGCAGGAGCGCGATGAGCGTGAGGAAAACAGCGCCAGGGAAGGTGATCTTGGAGACGACGTCGTCGATGTACTCGGCCGTCCTCGCACCGGGCTTCACACCGGGAATGAATCCACCCTGCTTCTTCAGGTTTTCCGCGATGTCGATCGGGTTGAAGATGATCGACGTGTAGAAGTACGTGAAGAAGAGGATCAGGATGGCTTCGGAGATGTAGTAGGGCAGCGTTCCCGGCTGGAACTTGTCCGCGAGATCGCGGAGCGTCGGGTTGCCGGAGAACTGCGCCGCTGCACCTGGGATGACGACGACAGACTGCGCGAACACGATCGGCATCACGCCTGACGAGTTGATGCGCAGTGGAATGAAGCTGCGCGATGCCTCGCGCATGCGCCCCCGTGCCATCGTCCGCTGCGGGATCTGAATCAGCACGCGCCGCGCCGCCATCGTCACCGCCACGATCGACGCGACGACGGCGACCATGAGCACGATCAGAACGAGCAGGTTGAAAGTTCCAATCGCGCCCGAGCTGACGAAGCGGAAGGTGTCACCGATGCCTGGCCAGATGCGCTCGACGATCGAGAAGAAGATCATCAAGCTCGCGCCATTGCCCAAGCCTCGCTCCGTGATCTGCTCGCCCAGCCACATGACGAAGATCGCGCCCGTGGTGAGGAAGAACGTCATCTGAAGCTTGAACGCGAACCCGGGACCTTCGACCACGCCCGGCAGCGACTCCGTGAAGAGCGCGAAGCCCCACGCCTGGACGGCCGCGAGGATGACGGTCGCGTACCGCGACCACTGATTGACGCGTTTCCGACCTTCCTCATCCTTTTGCATCTTCTCGATCTGCGGCATGACAGCGCCCGCGATCTGCTGGAAGATGCTCGCCGAGATGTAGGGCATGATGCCGAGCGCGAAGACCGTCGCGCGCGACAGCTGACCACCAGTGAACAGGTCATACAAGCCGAGCAGCCCGCCACCATTCTGCTGCTGGCGGAAGAAATCGACGAGCGCGGCGGGATTCACACCAGGCGCCGTCACGTGCGCGCCGACCCGATAGATCAGCAGGCACAAAAGCGTGAAGAGGATCTTGTCCTTCAGCTCGGTGGTGTTCCAGATGTTACGCACCGCCGTCGCTGCGGCATTGCTCTCAGCCATAGACGCTACCAGGAAAACGTTGCTGGTTGCTGGGGACTGGTGCCTGGTGACCACCAGCCACCAGCCACCAACCACCAATCACCACTTCAACCTTCTACGCTGCCGCCGGCGGCGACGATCTTCTCCTTCGCCGCGGCACTCATCTTCACGCCACGCACCGTCACCGCGCCGCTGACCGTTCCATTGGCGAGCACCTTGATCTTGCCATGGTTGCGCCGGACGAGTCCAGCCTCGGCCAATGACTCCGGTGTGACCTCGCCGGACACCTTGGTCAGGTCGTCGAGGCGGATCACCTCGGCTTCCTCACGGAAGGGGTTCGTGAAGCCACGCTTCGGGAGTCGACGAGTGATCGGCATCTGCCCGCCTTCGAACGAGGGCTTGCCGCCACCAGGACCGTGGTGACCCGAACGCGCCTTGATACCCTTGTGTCCCTTGCCGGACGTCTTGCCTTTGCCGGAGCCCGGACCACGGCCGATTCGCTTCCGGTCGCGATGCGAGCCCGGCGCAGCCGCCAGGTTGTGAAGGCCAATCTTCTGCACCTTCTCGGTCGTCTCGACGTTCTTCGCCACTGTCTGTTACTCCTCGACCACGGACACCTCGACGAGGTGCCACACTTGCTTGAGTTGCCCGACGAGCGCCGGGTGAATGTCCTTCACGATCTCGTGCTGGTGATGCCGCAAGCCCATCGCCTCGAGCGTCGCGCGCATGCGCCAGGAATGACCAATGCCGCTGCGCACCTGTTTGATGCGCACCTTACCGGTTTCCGGCAGCTCTAACTTCGGTCGATGCTTCGGACCGCGCGTGCGGTGCCAAACGAATGTGCGCGGCATCAGACCGCCTCCTTCGACTTCGCGCGTGACCGATATTGAATAGAGGAGACCTCGATACCACGCTCACGGGCAACCTGTTCCACCGTGGTGAGCTGGAGAAGACCGTCCATCGCCGCGCGCACCATGTTGTGCGGGTTCGTCGAGCCGAGGCTCTTTGTGAGAATATCAGAAATGCCGGCGCATTCCATGATAGCGCGCACTGCGCCGCCGGCAATCACACCGGCGCCGGGGGCAGCCGGCTTCATGAGGACCTTTCCCGCTCCGTGCTGGCCCACGATCTCGTGCGGGATCGTGTTACCAGTGAGCGGAACTTGGGTGAGCTTGCGACGTGCCGCGTCCACCGCCTTGCGGACGGCCTCGGACACCTCGTTCGCCTTGCCCGATGCGAAACCAACGCGTCCCTGACCATCGCCGACGGCCACGAGGGCATTGAACGAGAAGCGCCGACCGCCCTTCACGACCTTCGCGACGCGATTGATGGCAATGACGTTTTCGATGAGATCGCCGCCCTCGCGTGACCGCTCGTCGCCGCCGCCGCGCGCTCCACGACCCTCACGACCTCCATGACCGCCACGATCACCGCCACCACGCTCGCCGCCACGGCCGTCGCCGCCGCGACCCGCGCCACCGCCACGGCCGCCCGGACCGCCGCGGCCACCGCCGCCGCCCGGACCACCGCGGCCGCCGCCCGGACCGCCGCGACCACGACCACCGCCGCCGCCACCGCCGCGACCACCACGACCTCCGGGACCACCGCCGCCGCGTGGGCGCTCGGGGCGGTCGCCGCCGCCACCAGTGCTGTGTGTTTCCATGTGCCTAGAACTCCAGCCCGCCTTCGCGGGCACCGTCGGCCAGCGCTTTCACGCGGCCATGATAGCGATAACCAGCTCGATCGAACACGACGCGCGTGATACCCGACTCCTTCGCTCGCGCTGCGATTCGCTTACCGACCTCTGTCGACTTCTCCGTCTTCTTTCCTTCGATGTCCTGACTCGACACCGTCATCAACGTGCGGCTCACGGTGTCGTCAACGAGCTGCGCATAGATGTGCTTCAGCGAGCGCCGAATCACGAGGCGCGGCCGCTCGGACGTACCGGTCACCTTCTTTCGAACACGAAGGTGTCGGCGATACCGCCGCTCGTCCTTCGTCTTCGGGGGACGCATCACTGGCATTACTTACCTCCTGCCTTGCCCGCCTTTCGACGGACCTGTTCACCCGCGTACTTGATGCCCTTGCCCTTGTACGGCTCGGGTGGCCGAAGGCTACGGAGTTCGGCCGCGACCTGGCCCACGACTTCCTTGTCCGCGCCATCGATGAAGATCTGCGTCGGCTGCGGCGCGGTCAGCTTGATGCCCGCCGGCGCCTTGTATTGCACCGGGTGCGAGAAGCCTAACGCGAGCTGCAGCCCGAACGGGCGCACCTCGGCCTTGTAGCCGACGCCCGAGATCTCGAGCTGCTTCTGATAGCCCTTCGTCACGCCCTCCACCATGTTGGCGATGAGCGTTCTCGTCAGGCCGTGCAAGGCCTTGTGCTTCGATTCATCCGACGGTCGCGACACCTTGATCGTGTCGTTCTCGACGGCCACCGAGATATCCTGGGCGATCTTGCGCGTGAGCTCTCCTTTGGGACCCTTCACGCGGATCATGTTGCCGTCAACGGCAACCGTGACGCCTTTGGGTACGCTGACCGGGAGCTTTCCAATTCGTGACATGTAATCCCTCCTTACCAGACGACGGCGACCAGCTCGCCGCCGGTGCGGGACTGACGCGCTTCGCGGTCCGACATCATGCCCTGCGACGTGCTGAGAATCGCCAGGCCAAGGCCGTTGCGAACACGCGGAATCTCGTTCACGCCGACGTAGCGGCGGAGTCCAGGCGACGAGACGCGCTGGAGTGAGCGAATCACCGGCTGCCCAGTGCCGGCGTACTTGAGTCGAACGCGCAGCAGCCGCTTGCCGTCGTCGCTGTCGATCATCTGATAATCCTGAATGAAGTTGTTCTCCTTCAGGATGCGGGCGATCTCGGTCTTCACGCGCGACACCGGGATGTCGACACGGCGATGCCGCGACGCACAGGCATTGCGGATCCGTGTCAGCATATCGGCAATCGGGTCGGTCATGCTCATGAAATCAAACTCCTCTCGTATCCGGAGACGTGGGGGAGGTCATTGTGGTGGTTGGTGACTGGCGATTGGTGATTGGTGAATTCGGCGTTGCCGGCGCTTTGCGCCGGCCTTCCGTGTTCACCAGCCACGAGTCACTAGCCACCAGCCACCGTTACCAAGAAGCTTTCCGCACACCCGGGATCATGCCGGACAGTGCGAGCTCGCGGAAGCAGATGCGGCAGACGCCGAAGCGACGCAGGTATGCGCGCCCGCGACCGCAGCGATTGCAGCGGTTGTGCGCTTGCACCGGGAACTTCGGCTTGCGCTTCGTCTTCTCGATCCAGGACTTCTTTGCCATCGATGAGTACCAGAGAAAGTGCGTTGGTTGCCGGACGGCCTCGCGTTAGACGAGTCGGCCGCCCTTCTTGTCGTCGCCGCGGAACGGCATTCCCAGCTCCTTCAACAGCGCGAGCGCCAAGTCGTCTCGATCCGCGCTCGTGACGAAAGTGATATCCATGCCGTGGATCTGCTCGATGTCGTCGTAGTTGATCTCGGGGAAGATCATCTGCTCCTTGACGCCGAGCGAGTAATTGCCGCGTCCATCGAACGAGCGCGTGCCGAGCCCGCGGAAGTCGCGAATCCGGGGCACCGCGACGGAGATGAAGCGATCGAGGAACTCCCACATCCGCGCTCCGCGCAACGTCACCGCCGCGCCGATCTCCTGCCCCTGACGGAGGCCGAAGTTCGCGATCGACTTCTTCGCCTTCTTGCGCACGGGCTGCTGGCCGGTGATCGTCGCCAGTTCCTCGACCACTTTGTCGAGAACTTTTGGCTGCTTGATCGCTTCGCCGACACCGACGTTCACCACGATCTTCTCGAGCGTCGGGACCTGATGCGGATTCGTGAGGTTGAACTGCTGCATCAGTCGCGGGCGAATCTGACCCTGGTACATCTCGCGCAGCCGCGGCGCGGGCGCCGGGATGTGCGCGCCCGCGTGCGGTCCGCGAGTCTTCGCTTCGCCACCGCGTCTCTCGCCGCCGCTGCGCTTGCCGCCATCCTGCTTTGGCGCGCCCTTGGCCGGAGTTCCGCCCTTTTTATCCTTTGTTGCCATAAGAATTCAATCCTCAGTTCGCGTCACGCCCAACGCGCAATGCCTAACGCGCTGGCTTCGGAACCGCATCGCCGCTCTTCACGCTGATGCGTTCTTTCGTGCCATCCTCGTCGATACGCATCTTGGTGCGCGTCGGTTCGCCGCTCTTCGGGTCGATCAGCATCACGTTGGAGACGTGAATCGGCGCCTCCATCTCGATGATGCCGCTCTGCTCCTCGGCCGAGCGTGCCTTGCGATGCTTCTTCACGATGTTGATGCCCTTCACGGTGACGCGGCCCTTCTTCGGGAAGACGCGAATCACCTCGCCGCGCTTACCCTTGTCGTCGCCACGAACGACCACCACCTGGTCGCCGCGCACGACGGGCAACTTCACTCGAACGGCGTTGTCGGTGTGCCGCTTGCGATTGACGTGCCGTGGCCGGTCCGTGCGGCGATACTTGAGAATTCGCATATCAGATGACCTCCGGCGCCAGCGATACGATCTTCATGTACTTCCGGTCGCGCAGCTCGCGCGCGACGGGTCCGAAGATGCGCGTCGCGCGGGGCTCACCCTGTTCGTTGATGATGACGACGGCGTTCTCGTCGAAGCGGATGTAGCTGCCGTCTTTGCGCCGCGTCTCCTTCGCGGTTCTCACTACCACCGCTCGGGCAACGTCGGATTTCTTCACGGTTCCGTTAGGCAACGCGTCCTTGACAGCCACAATGACGACGTCGCCGAGGCCGGCGTAGCGCCGGCGCGTTCCGCCAAGGACGCGAATCACGAGCGCGCGCTTCGCGCCCGAGTTGTCCGCGACCTTGACCATCGATTCCTGTTGGATCATGGACCCCTCCCTTTAGCGCGCGCGCTCGACGATCTCGACCACGCGCCACCGCTTGTCCTTCGACAGCGGCCGGGTCTCCATGATGCGCACGGTGTCGCCACTCTTCGCGGCGTTCTCCTCATCGTGCGCTTTCACACGCTTCGTTCGCGTGACCATCTTGTTATACACTGGATGCGGATAGCGCCGCTCGATCGCGACCACCACCGTCTTCTGCATCTTGTCGCTCACGACCACGCCGAGGCGCGTTTTCCGCGTCCCGCGCGGCTTCGCCGATTGACCGGCGCCCGTGGCGTTCGTTCTCGTCATGTCTGCCATGCTCGTCCCCGGTTAGCGCGCTTTCGTCTTCGTCGCGCCCTTCTTCGCCGGGCGACGCGCCGTGCTCTTCTTCGTCTTTCCTTTCTTGGCCGTCGCGGACGCGGTGCTAGCCGCTTCCCGCACGATCCCCTTCTCGCGCTCCGTCAAAATCGTCTTCAGGCGCGCGATGTCCCTCCGAATCACCCGCAAACGCAGCGGCTCCTCGAGTGGCTCCGTCGCGCTGCGGAACTTGAGGCGAAACCGCTCCTCTTGCAGCTCGTTGACGCGCGCGGTGATATCCTCCGCGCCCATCTCTCGAATCTCGTCAGGTCGCATCGGTGTGCGCCTCCTCGCGCGCAATCACATCAATCCGCATCGGTGCGCGCACAATGAAATCAGGTCGCATCGGTGTGCGCCTCCTCCCGAGCGACGAACTTCGTACGCACCGGCATCTTGGCCGACGCCAGCGCCATCGCCTTCTCGGCGATATCGCGCGTCACGCCTTCCAGCTCGAACAGCACGCGCCCGGGCTTTACCACCGCCACCCAGCCCTCTGGAGAGCCCTTTCCTTTCCCCATTCGCGTCTCGGCCGGCTTCTTGGTGATCGGCTTGTCGGGGAAGATCCGAATCCAGACCTTGCCGCCGCGCTTGATGTGCCTCGTTAGGGCGACACGCGCTGCTTCGATCTGCCGATTGGAAATCCAACCCGGTTCGAGCGCTTGCAGCCCATAGGTGCCGAACGACAGCTCGCTGCCGCGCTGCGCGTGGCCCCTCGTCCTGCCCTTGAACATCTTGCGGAATTTGACCCGCTTCGGACTCAGCATCGTTCTCCCTCTTACATGCCTGACGAGTAGGTCGTACCGCGACGGTCCTCGACCTTCTCACCCTTGAAGATCCAGACTTTCACGCCGATGGTGCCGTAGGTGGTCTTCGCCGTGGACGTCGCGTAATCGATGTCCGCGCGTAGCGTGTGCAGCGGCACGCGGCCCTCGTGATACCCCTCGACGCGCGCGATCTCGGCGCCACCGAGACGACCGCCACACTTGATCTTGATACCCTGCGCGCCCATCCGCATCGCGCTCTGCACCGCGCGCTTCATCGCGCGGCGGAACGAGATGCGCTGCGCCAGCTGGCTCGCGACGTTGTCCGCCACGAGCTGCGCGTCGAGCTCTGGCCGCTTGATCTCCTCGACGTTGATGCCGACTTCCTTGCCCGTGAGATGCGCGAGCTCGTCGCGCAGCTTGTCGACTTCAGCGCCCTTTTTCCCGATCACCACACCCGGACGACCGGTGTGCAGCGTCACGACGACTTTGCTGGGCTTGCGCTCGATGACGATGTCCGAGATGGCGGCGTGACCAAGGCGCGCTTTGAGGTACTTGCGCAGCAGCTCGTCTTCCTTGAGGAGCTTCGGCAACTCGCGACCCGCGTAGTACCGCGAGCGCCAGTCCTTGGAGATGCCGAGGCGGAACCCAATTGGATTGGTCTTCTGTCCCATTAGCGAGCAGCTCCCTGACGCGCCGCGACCACGATTTCCACGTGGCTCGTGCGCTTTTGAATTGGCGTGGCGCGACCCATCGCCGCCGGCGTGAATCGTTTGAGCTTCGGTCCTTCGTTCACAATCGCGTGCTTCACGAAGAGCGTATCGACGTCGAGCGGCTCGTTCTCGGCCCGCGCGTGCGATTCGGCATTAGCAACTGCTGAACGCAACACTTTCTCGATCTGCTTCGCAGCGTGCTTCTTGGAGAAGGCGAGATAGTTGAGCGCGGCGTTCACGTCCTTGCCACGAATCTCGTCAATAACGAGGCGCATCTTGTACGGCGATTGACGCGTCGTGCGCTGCAGCGCGCGCGCCTGACGGGGCGCGGTTGCCGCGATCGCCGGGCGCGGGGCGCGGGGCGCGCCACCACCGGTACCAGCGCGCTTCGTCCCGCCACGCTTTGCAGTGGATTTCTTGGCGGCGCTTCGTTTCGCGCCCCGCGTCCCACGACGTGCTCCCGATTTGGTGCCGCGCGTCCCGCGTCCCGCGCCTCGTTTCTTGGCTGCCATGGCTTACTTGCCTCCCTTGGCCGCTGGGGCTGCGGGCGCGGTCGGTGTGCCCGCGGCTGGCGTCGGCGCCTTCTTGTCAGACGCTTTGCCGGCGGCCGTATGGCCCCGGAAAAGCCGCGTCGGCGAGAACTCACCGAGCTTGTGACCGACCATGTTCTCGGTGACATACACCGGAATGAACTTGTTCCCGTTGTGCACCGCGAACGTGTGGCCGACGAATTCCGGCAGCACCGTGCTCGCGCGCGACCAGGTCTTGATCACGCGCTTCTCGTTGCGCGTGTTCATCGACTCGACGCGCTTGGCGAGAGCCTCTTGAACGTATGGACCTTTCTTTACGCTTCGACCCATGATTCGAATCTCGTAATCGGTGGCTGGTGGCTGGCGGCTGGTTGCTGGTGAACACCAGTCACCAATCACCAGGCACTCGTCACTATTGTGTTGCTTTGCCGCGCCGGCGGCCGCGGACGATGAGCTTCTGCGAATGCTTCTTCTTGTTGCGCGTCTTCACGCCTTCCTTCTTGCCCCACGGGCTCACCACGTTCCGGCCGCCGCGCGTACGGCCGCCGTGCGGGTGGTCCACTGGGTTCATCACCTCACCGCGAACGCGAGGACGACGACCCTTCCACCGCGACTTGCCCGCCTTGCCCCACGAGAGCAGCTCGTGCTCCTCGTTGCCGATGACGCCGATCGTCGCCAGGCAGCGGCCGTGAATCATGCGCATCTCCGTCGACGGCATGCGCACCGTCACGTACTCGCCCTCCTTCGCCACGACCTGCGCCGCCATGCCGGCCGACCGACAGAGCTGACCGCCCTTGCCGATCTTGAGCTCGATGTTGTGCACCGACGTGCCCAACGGCACCTCGGACAGCGGCAACGTGTTGCCCGTACGGATGTCCGAGCCGGGACCGCTGACCACGGAATCGCCCACCTTCAATCCTTTCGGATGCAGGATGTAGCGGCGCTCGCCATCCCCGTACTCGACGAGCGCGATGCGCGCCGAGCGGTTCGGGTCATACTCGATCTCCTTCACCGTCGCCGTCACGCCGAACTTGTCGCGACGGAAATCGATGATGCGATACTTCCGCTTGTGACCACCGCCACGACGACGCATCGAGATGTGGCCGTGATTGTCGCGGCCGCCGGACTTCTTGAGCGGCTCGACGAGCGACTTCTCCGGCTCCTCGCGCGTGATCTCGGAGAAATCCGGGACCGAGCGGAAGCGCGAGCTCGCGGTGACTGGCCTGAACTGACGAATCGGCATCTATCTCCCTCAGCCTTCGAAGATCGGAATCGTGTCGCCCTCGGCGAGCTTCACGATCGCCTTCTTCCAGTTGGGACGGCGCCCCGCCGTCTTGCCCAGGCGCTTCACCTTGCCCCGATGATTCGAGGTCCACACACCCTCGACGCGCACGCCGAAGAGCTGCTCGATCGCCGCACGGATCTGCGGCTTCGACGCCTTGGGATGCACCTCGAACGTGTACTCGCTCCGATCCTGGTACGCCGCGGAGCTCTTCTCGGTGATGAGCGGCCTAACGATGGTCTCGTGTACGGTCGGCATCGCTTACTTCCCCTTCTTCTTGGTCGACTTCGACGCGGACTTCTTCGCGGCGCTCTTCTTGGCGGCTGGCCGTTTGGCGGCCGCCTTCTTCGTCGCGCCACGGCTCGCTGCCTTCTTCGCGCCCGCCTTGGACGCCGCCTTGCGCGCGCCGCGCGCGGCGGCCGGCGTGGGTCGCGGAGCACTCGGCTCCTCGCCCGAGGTGGTCTCGAGCGGCGCGCCCAGCGCGCCGGACTCGATCAGCACGACGTCTGACCACAGGATGTGATACGTGGACACGTCGCTGTATGGCATCACGTGCACGGTCGGAAGATTCCGGCCGCTCAGGAAGACATTCTGCTTCACGCCGTCGGTGAGAATGAGCACCTTCTGTTCGGCAACGCCGAGGCGGCCGATGAGATCGGCCAGTTGCTTCGTCTTCGGCGCATCGAACGAGAGGCCGTCGATGATGTAGATCGCGTTCTCACGCGCCCGCGCGTTGAACGCGCTCTTGCGCGCCAGCTGGCGTACCTGACGCGGTACGTACTGGGCGTAGCTGCGGGGGATCGGTCCGAAGACCGTGCCGCCGCCAACCCATTGCGGCGCGCGAATGGAGCCCTGGCGCGCGCGGCCGGTGCCCTTCTGCTTCCAGGGCTTCTGGTTGCCACCCGTTACGTATTTGCGAATCTTGGTCGACGCGTTGCCCTGGCGCTGGTTGGCGAGATACGCCTTCACCGCCTGGTGCATCACCGGCATGTTCACGGTGCCGTCGAACAGCTCGGAGGGCAGCGTCACGCGATCGCGTTGCGCTCCCTGCGCCGTATAGGCGGCAGCCTGGAATGTCGTAGTCTCAGCCATCGCCTTACGCCTGCTTCTCGACGAGGACGATCCCGTTCTTTGGCCCAGCCACGGAGCCGCGGACGTAGATCAGGTTGCGCTCCGCGTCGATCTTCTCGACGCGCAGTCCGATTTGCGTGTGCTGCTCGGCGCCGTATTGACCCGGCATTTTCTTGCCCTTGATGACGCGCGACGGATCGGTGCCTGGACCGACGGAGCCCGGCTTACGGTGCCGCGTATTGCCGTGCGTGTTAGGACCACCGTGGAAGCCGTGTCGCTTCACGACGCCCTGAAAGCCGCGCCCCTTCGTTGTGCCTTGCACCTTCACCATCTCGCCCGCGGCAAAGACGTCGACTTTCACCATGTCGCCGATGTTGTACGTCGGGATCTCGATCTTCGCGTTGCCCGGCTCGTCGAGCCGGAAGCTGCGCAACACGCGGGGTGCGTATTCGAGACCCGCCTTTTTCGCGTGGCCCAACTCCGCCTTCGTCGCGCGACGCCCGCGCGGCGTGCGAGCATTGTCGCCGCCCTCACGCGTCGTCCGCTGGCGCTCGAAGCCGAGTTGCACGGACGCGAAACCAGCTGCCGCCTTGTCGGTCACCCCGAGCACCGGATTGGGCTCGGCGGCGATGACGGTGCACGGCACCTGTTCTCCGCTCTCGTTGAAGATCTGGGTCATGCCCAGCTTGCGACCAATAATTCCGATCATGGCCCGATCACTCCACCTTGATTTCGACGTCCACGCCTGCCGGCAGATCCAGCTTGGTCAGGGCATCCACCGTCTGCGCGCGCGAGTCGAGGATGTCGATGACGCGCTTGTGCGTCTTCAGCTCGAACTGTTCGCGTGACTTCTTGTCGACGTGCGGCGAGCGAAGCACCGTCCACCGCTGCGTCTTCGTCGGAAGCGGAATCGGGCCGGACACCTGCGCGCCGGTCTTCTCCGCCGTCCGAACGATGTCCGCCGACGCCTGATCGATCACCGCGTGATCGAAGGCCTTGAGGCGAATACGAATTCTGCCTGCCATTGATATCTCTGCGATAAGGTGGCGTGTGGTGCGTGATGCGTGGCGCGTTCGTTAATCACGCGCCACACGCCACGCGTCACGCATCACTACTTGAGGATCTTCGTAACAACGCCCGCGCCGACCGTGCGTCCACCCTCACGGATGGCGAAGCGGAGCTGCTCTTCCATGGCGATCGGCGTGATCAGCTCGATCGTCATCTGGATGTTGTCGCCGGGCATGACCATTTCCGTGCCCGCGGGCAGCTCGACGTTGCCCGTCACGTCCGTCGTACGGAAGTAGAACTGCGGCCGATAGCCCTTGAAGAACGGCGTGTGGCGCCCACCCTCTTCTTTCGTGAGGACGTAGACCTCGGCCTCGAACTTCGTGTGCGGAGGAATCGAACCGGGCTTCGCGAGCACCATTCCGCGCTCGATCACTTCCTTTTCGATACCACGCAGCAAGAGACCAACGTTGTCACCGGCCTGACCCTCGTCGAGCAGCTTGCGGAACATCTCGACGCCAGTCACGACCGACTTCTTGTCGGCGTTGAAGCCGACGAGCTGCACTTCCTCGCCGACCTTGATCTTCCCGCGCTCGATACGACCCGTCGCCACCGTGCCGCGGCCCGTGATCGAGAAGACGTCTTCGACCGGGAGCAGGAACGGCTTGTCCGTCTCGCGAACCGGCTGCGGTATGAACGTGTCGAGCGCGTTATAGAGCTCGTTGATCTTTTCGACCCACTGCTTGTCGCCCTTGAGCGCGCCGGAGGCGGAGCCACGAATCACCGGTGCTTCGTCACCGGGGAAGTCGTACTTGCTCAGCAGCTCGCGCACCTCGAGCTCGACGAGGTCGAGGAGCTCGGGATCGTCGACCAGATCGCACTTGTTGAGGAACACGACGACCTGCGGCACGTTCACCTGACGGGCGAGCAGAATGTGCTCACGCGTCTGAGGCATCGGGCCGTCGACGGCGCTCACGACCAGGATCGCGCCGTCCATCTGCGCGGCACCCGTGATCATGTTCTTCACGTAGTCGGCGTGCCCCGGGCAGTCGACGTGCGCATAGTGGCGCTTTTCCGTCTCGTACTCGACGTGGCTCGTCGCGATCGTCAGGATCTTCGTCGCGTCACGACGGCCCTGCGACTCGGAAGCTTTAGCCACCTCATCATACGGCACGTACTTCGTGCCCCACCCCTTGTCCGCCGAGACCTTCGTCAGCGCCGCGGTGAGCGTCGTCTTCCCGTGGTCGACGTGGCCGATCGTTCCGACGTTTACGTGCGGCTTGGTCCGCTCAAACTTTGCCTTTGCCATTGTGCAATCCCGTGTGTGTTGGGGTCCTTCTCTGGTGACTGGTGGTTGGTGACTGGTGGCTGGTACCAATCACCAGTCACCAACCACCAGCCACTAAGTCACGCCTTCACCTTAGAAACAATCTCTTCCGCCTTCGACTTCGGCACTTCCTCGTAATGCGCGAACTCCATCGAGTACACCGCGCGGCCCTGCGACATGGAGCGAAGCTTCGTCGAGTAGCCGAACATCTCGGCCAGCGGTACTGTCGCGGCGATTACCTGCGCCTCGCCGCGCTGCGTCATCCCGCCAATCTTGCCGCGGCGCGCAGACAGATCGCCGAGCACATCGCCCATATAGGCGTCTGGGACGACGACTTCGACGTTCATCATCGGCTCGAGCAGCACCGGCTGGGCGCGCTTCGCAGCCTCCTTGAACGCCATCGATCCAGCGATCTTGAACGCCATTTCGCTGGAGTCGACTTCGTGATATGAGCCGTACACCAGCTCGACCTTGACGTCGACCATAGGGTAGCCGGCAAGCACTCCATTCTCCAGTGCTTCCTTTATACCCTGCTCAACTGGGGCGATGTACTCACGCGGAATGACGCCGCCGACGATCTTGTCCTCGAAGACGAACCCCGCGCCGGGACCGGACGGCTCCATGTTGATCACGACGTGACCGTACTGTCCCTTACCACCTGACTGTCGAATGAACTTCCCTTCGACCTTTTCGACCCGCTTCCGGATCGTCTCTCGATAGGCAACCTGCGGCCGGCCGATGTTCGCGTCGACCTTGAACTCGCGCATCATGCGGTCGACGATGATCTCCAGGTGCAGCTCGCCCATGCCGGAGATGATCGTCTGTGACGTTTCGGCGTCCGTGTGGACGCGGAACGTCGGATCTTCCTCCGACAGCTTTTGCAACGCGATCGCGAGCTTGTCCTGGTCGGCCTTCGTCTTCGGTTCGATGGCGACGTCGATCACCGGATTCGGGAACTTCATCGCCTCGAGGATGATCGGATGATCATCGTCGCACAGCGTGTCGCCCGTCCGGGTGTCCCTGAGACCGATCGCCGCCGCGATGTCGCCCGCGCGCACTTCCTCGATCTCCTCGCGCTTGTTGGCGTGCATCTGCAGGAGCCGACCGATGCGCTCTCGCTTGTCCTTGGTCGAGTTATAGATGTACGAGCCCGACTTCAGCACTCCTGAGTAAACTCTAAAGAACGTCAGCTTTCCGACGAACGGATCGGTGGCGATCTTCGACGCGAGCGCCGCGAACGGCGCGTCGTCCGATGCCTCACGAGTCGCGATGTGCTCGTCGTGATGCGGCAGATGTCCCTCGATCGCCTTGATGTCCACCGGCGCCGGCAGGAAGTCGATGACCGCGTCGAGCAGTGCCTGCACGCCCTTGTTCTTGAAGGACGCGCCGCACAGCACGGGGATCATCTTCCCGGTGACCGTTGCCTTGCGAATCGCCTGACGAATCTCGTCCGGCGTCAACTCCTCACCGCCGAGGTACTTCTCCATCAGCGGCTCGTCGAAGGTGACGGCGTGCTCGATGACCTCGTGCCGCGCCGCCTCGACCCGGTCCGTCATGTCCGCCGGTACGTCGACGACGCTGAACGTCTTGCCTAACGTATCTTCATCGAAGACGTACTGCTTCCGCTCGATGATGTCGATGTGCCCGGTGAACAGCTCGCCCGAGCCCACCGGCAACTGCACCGGATAGGCGTGCTTGGCGAGCCGGTCGCGGATCATCGCCATGCAGCGCTCGAAGTCGGCGCCGACACGATCCATCTTGTTGGCGAAGATGATGCGTGGCACCCCGTACCGATCGGCCTGACGCCACACCGTCTCCGTCTGCGGCTCGACGCCGGCGACGGAATCGAGCAGCGTCACCGCACCGTCGAGCACGCGGAGCGAGCGCTCCACCTCGACCGTGAAGTCGACGTGCCCGGGCGTGTCGATGATGTTGATCCGGTACTGAATGCCGTTGCGGGTCCAGAAGGCGGTCGTCGCTGCCGACGTGATGGTGATGCCGCGCTCCTGCTCCTGCTCCATCCAGTCCATCGTCGCGGTGCCTTCGTGCACCTCGCCGATTTTGTGCTGCTTGCCCGTGTAATAAAGAATGCGCTCGGTCGTCGTCGTCTTACCGGCATCGATGTGCGCCATGATGCCGATATTCCGATAATGGTCGAGCGGAGTTGTGCGTGCCATAATTTTCGCGATTCCTAAACCCGAAACTCTAAGCCCTGTCCCTTCGTTCTCTTCCCACCAGCAAAAACGCGGGTGGACCTGCGCCCCAAAAAGGGACCGGTATCCATCCGCCACCGCCGGGTTCATTCGCCACTGCAGCACGAACGGGGACCCATGGCGCGCCCGTGAAAGAATGCGAAAGCCTCGCGTTCGCTCGGCCGGGCGTCTGATTGTCCTGCGTTGCTTTTCGGGAGTCTCGACACCGAGTGTCTCGACCGAACGCGCGCCACTGCATTGGTGCGCTTTCCCTCGCTGCTATCGAGCGAGCCCATAAGAGCCGGCGCGCAGTTCGCCGGACGTTGCTCGGAGCCGCTGCGCGAAGCGCAAAAGCCTCAGCCCCTTGAATTTATTGCGTCGAGGGCTGGTGTCAACTGGTGGTGATTGGGGACTGGTGGCTGGTGGCTGGTGGCTGGTGGCTGGTGGCTGGTGGCTGGTGGCTGGTGGCTGGTGGCTGGTGGCTGGTGGCAAGGACTGCGGGCGCAACGCGCCCGCCAATCCGAATCCACCAATCACCAACCACCATCACCAATCACCAATCACCAATCGACAACCATTCCCGCCAACTCTGCTGTCATACGGGTCAGAAAATTCGACCGAGAAGATTCAATGGCCCTCGACTGGTTCGACGCACTCGCGCAGGACGTTCGCTACGCCGCACGCGGACTTCGCGCCAAGCCCGGCTTCACCGCCGCGGTCGTCATCACCCTCGCGCTCGGCATCGGCGCCAACGCCGCCATCTTCTCCATCGTCGACCGGCTCCTCTTCCGGCCGCCGCCGATGCTCGCCAATCCCGACCTCACCCACCGGATCTATCTCGTCCAGACCAGCCGCGGCAAAGAGAATATCCGCCAGAGCATTCAATACGCGACCTACGTCGACCTCACCAATTGGACCAGATCATTCACCCGTACCGCCGAGTTCACCCTCAATAAACCCGCCGTCGGCACCGGCGACGAAGCCCGCGAAATGAATGTCGGCGTCGTCAGCGCCAGCTTCTTCGGATTCTTCGACGCGCCGCCGGCGCTCGGCAGGTACTTCAGCGCCGCCGAGGATATGCCGCCCAACGGGACGCCCGTGGCCGTGCTCGGCTACGGCATGTGGCAGACGAAGTACGGCGGCAACAAAGACGCGCTCGGCGCCAAGCTCCAGATCGGACCGACGCTCTATACCATAGTAGGCGTCGCGCCGCGCGGATTCGTCGGGCTGTGGCCGGCAACTCCACCCGTGGCCTACATCCCGATCACGGTCTCGGCCGGTAACTCGGGCGTTCGCCTCGGCAACGAGAATTGGTGGCAGAGCTACCACTGGAGCTTCGCGCAGATGATCGCGCAGCGAAAGCCGAACGTCTCCATCGAGGCCGCCGACGCCGACCTGAGCAACGCCGCTCGCCGGAATTACGAAGCCCAGCTGGTCAGCAGCCCGAAATCGACGCCGATCGCCCTTGCCAGGCCGCACGGGATCGTCGGTTCGATTCTCGCCGAACGCGGACCGCGCGCCACCGACCTCGGCAAGGTCGCGACGCTCATCTCCGGAATGGCGCTCATCGTCCTCCTCATCGCCTGCGCCAATGTCGCCAACCTCCTCCTCGCCCGAGCGCTCCGGCGACGGCGCGAGATCGCCGTGCGCCTCGCGTTAGGCGTGAGCCGAGCGCGGCTCCTGTCGCAACTCCTCACCGAGAGCGTCCTCCTCGCCATCGTCGCCGGCGTCACCGGTTTGATCGTCGCGCAATGGGGTGGATCGCTCCTGCGAACCCTGTTCCTGCCGGACGGCGCCCAGACGACGGTGCTCGGCGATACAAGAACGCTCATCATGGCCGGCATCGCCGTGATCGTCGCCGGTCTGTTGACGGGACTGGCCCCCGCCTTCCAGGCCGCACGCGTCGACCTCACCAACGATCTCAAGACGGGCGCGCGTGAAGGCACCTATCATCGCTCGCGCACCCGCGTCGCCCTGCTCGTTATGCAGGGCGCGCTCTCGGTCGTGCTCCTCGTCGGGGCCGGCCTGTTCGTGCGGAGCCTCCGCAACGTGAAGGGGGTGCGCCTCGGCTACGACGTCGATCCCGTGCTGCTGGTCGACCTCAACATGCGTGGCGTCAAGCTCGACAGCGCCCGGGCCATTGCCCTGCGCCAGGAGCTCCTCACGGCCGCCCAGAATCTTCCCGGCGTCGATAAGGCGTCACTGCACGTCACGGTTCCCTTCTGGAGCCAGTGGAACATGCGGCTGATCGTCGCCGGCATCGACTCCGTCGAGAAGCTCGGCTCGTTCTACCTCAATGCCGTCAGCCCCGACTACTTCGCCACGTTAGGCACGCGCATCCTGCGCGGCCGCGGCATCGAGCCGAGTGACCTCGACAAGGCGCCGCGGGTGATGGTGGTGAGCGACGCGATGGCTCGCACACTCTGGCCCAACAAGGATGCGCTCGGCCAGTGCGTGCGCATCAGCGCCGACACGATGCCCTGCACCACCGTCGTCGGCGTCGCCGAGAACATCAAGAACAGCAGCCTGGGCGGCGACGACACCGGCTACTTCTATTATTTGCCGTCGGCGCAGTTCAATCCGCAGCAGACGGGCCTGTTCGTTCGGATGCGCGGTGACGCCGCGCTCCACAGCAACGAGGTGCGACGGCAATTGCAGCGGCTGATGCCGACCCCCTCGTACATCACAGTCACTCCCTTCTCCGACGTCATCGGCGGCGAAATGCGTTCGTGGAAGCTCGGCGCGACGATGTTTGTTGTATTTGGCATCCTGGCGCTGGTACTGGCCGCGGTGGGACTGTACAGCGTCATCGCCTACAACGTCGTCCAGCGGACTCACGAGATGGGCGTCCGCCTCGCTCTCGGTGCGCAACTGGGGGACGTCGTTAGGCTGATTGTCGGCCAGGGGGTCAGACACGGGGTCGCTGGAATCGTGATCGGCGCGGCGATCGCGTTGGCGTCGGCGCGGTGGATCAAGCCGCTGCTGTTCGAGGTCTCGTCGCGTGATCCGGCCGTGTATGCGATTGTGACGATCGTGCTACTCGCCGTGGCTGTCGCCGCGAGCCTTATTCCGGCTCGACGGGCGGCAAGAGTCGACCCGAACGTGGCGCTAAGGAGCGAATGAATGGGTTGCGGGTGGCGGGTGGCCGGTTGCCGGGTTGCGGGTTGCAGGGCGGATCGGCGTCAGATTTTGCTCGGGCGGTGCTGAAATCTGTCGGATCGGCGCCGACAATTGCTGGATCGGCTCTGCCACTTGCTCGAGAGACTCCGCCAATTGCAGGATCGACGGCGCTGTTTGCCCGACAGAGATTGACAAACGCGCAATCGACGCGGGAGTTTGCCGAAACGACATCGCCGACTGCGCGATCGACCGCGACGTTTACACAATCGACTCCGCGCCTTGTCAAATCGATTCCGCACTTTGCTCGATCGATTCTGCCCTTTCGGAAATCGAGCCTGCACTCTGCAAGATCGACTTCGCAGTCCGCATTATCGACTCCGCCGTTTGCTGGAG
>DASXPH010000150.1:0-63358 GCA_036493735.1 Gemmatimonadaceae bacterium | reverse complement strand
CTTGGCCGCGACGTCACGACGGCGATCTGGGACCTTCGCCGACGCGTCGGGTACATGCCCGGGCGATTCTCGCTCTATCCGGACCTCTCGGTCGAGGAGAACCTGCGCTTCTTCGCGTCCGTCTTCGGTGCCTCTGTCGAGCAGCAGCAGGATCTCATCGCGCCGATTTACGACCAGCTCGCGCCATTCAGGGATCGGCGCGCCGGAGCGCTGTCGGGCGGCATGAAGCAGAAGCTCGCGTTGTGCTGCGCCCTCGTGCATCGGCCGGAGATTCTTTTCCTCGACGAGCCGACGACTGGCGTCGACGCCGTGTCGCGTCGCGAGTTCTGGGAGCTGCTCGACCGGCTGAAGGCCACCGGCCTGACGATCGTCGTCTCGACGCCATACATGGACGAAGCCGACCGCTGTGGGCGCGTCGCTCTCATCCAGCGCGGCCGCATTCTTGGCGTCGATGCGCCAGGTCGCATCGCGGCCTCTTTCGGCAAGCCGCTGTTCACGGTTCACGCCGCCGAGCGGTATCCGTTGCTTCTCGCGACGCGCGAGTACGAGCACGCGGCGACGGTCTTCCCCTTTGGCGATACGCTTCATTACACCGACCGCCGCGACGGCGTCCAGCCTGACGAGATCGCGGTCGGTCTGCGCGAGTATCTCCAGCGGCGCGGCTTCGTCGATGTCGAAGTCCATCAAACCGCGCCGACGATCGAGGACACTTTCATGGCGCGTATGGGCGAGCCGGAGCGCGCCGCGTGACCGGGAAACCGTCGTCGGTCGCGATCGAGGCACACGAGCTCACCCGAAAGTTCGGCAGCTTCACGGCGGTGGACCACATCACCTTCGATGTCGGCGTTGGCGAGGTCTTTGGCTTTCTCGGCGCGAACGGCGCCGGCAAGACGACGGCGATCCGCATCCTCACGGGACTGTTGGCGCCGACGTCAGGTACGGCTCGCGTTGCCGGCCGCGACGTATACACCGACAGCGAATCGATCAAGCGACGGATCGGCTACATGAGTCAGAAGTTCTCGCTCTACGAGGACCTCACCGTCGGCGAGAACATTCGCCTGTACGGAGGCATCTACGACCTGACGAGAGAACAGGTGCGTGAGCGAGCGGCTAGCATGCTCGCGCGGCTGGGACTCGAGCAGGCAGTCGGGACTCAGGTGCGAGCGCTGCCGCTCGGCTGGCGGCAGAAGCTCGCGTTTTCGGTGGCGCTCCTCCACGCGCCGTCGATCGTATTTCTGGATGAGCCGACCAGCGGCGTCGATCCGATCACCCGTCGTCAGTTCTGGGAATTGATCTACGAGGCGGCCGCGCGGGACACGACCGTGTTCGTCACCACGCACTACATGGACGAGGCGGAGTACTGCGACCGCATCTCGATCATGGTATCGGGCCGCATCGAAGCGTTAGGCACGCCGGCGGAGCTCAAGGAGCGATTCGGCGTCGGTACGATCGACGAGTTGTTCGTGCGCCTCGCGCGGCCAACGGCGGGAGCGACGTCGTGAGCGCGTTCACGGGACTGCTGCGCAAGGAATGGCTGCACATCCTGCGCGACCGGCGCACACTGTTCGTCGTGATCTTCATGCCGATTCTCCAGGTGGTGCTTTTCGGTTACGCCATCCGGACCGATATCTCGGGAATCCGGCTCGCGTTCGTCGACCCGTCGCCCGACGCGTCGTCGATAGAATTACGGAATCGCTTTGCGGCGACGGACGCGTTTCGTCTCGTCCGCGTGCTGCCTAACGCGCGCACGCTCGACAGGCTCTTCGCCAGCGGAGCGATTCAGCAAGCGGTCATCCTCGACGACGATTTCGCCAATCGGCTCGCCCGTGGATTGCCGGCGCGCGTCCTCGTCGTCGCGGACGCGTCGGAACCGAACAGCGGGAGCGCGATGCAGAGCTATGCGGTCGCGGTCATTCAGGGCTTTCAACGCGACCTCGCGGCGCGCGGCGGCGGCGTGCAGATCTTCGCCGAGTCGCGCATGCGCTTCAACCCGACCCAGGCGAGCTCGAATCTGTTCGTGCCCGGCCTCATTGCCTTCGTGCTGACGATCATCTCGGCGCTGATGACGGCGATCTCCCTCACGCGCGAGAAGGAGACCGGTACGATGGAGATCCTGCTCGTGTCGCCCCTCAAGCCGCTCGAGATCATCGTCGGCAAGGTGCTCGCGTACGTCGTGATCGGATTCGTGAGCGTGCTGCTGGTGGTCGCCGAGGCGCGGCTGGTTTTTTCCGTGCCCCTGAGAGGAAGCTTGCTGCTGCTACTCGGTGAGGGCCTGCTCTACATCCTGACGTCGCTCTCCCTGGGTATCCTCATCTCCTCGCGAACCTCGTCGCAGCGGGTGGCGATGATCGGCGCGCTCGCCGGCACGATGCTGCCGACGATCCTGCTCTCCGGATTCATCTTTCCGATCGAGAGCATGCCCTGGCCACTCCGCTTCATCGCCAACATCGTCCCGGCGAAGTGGTTCGTGATCATTGCTCGCGGAGTGATGCTGAAGGGCGTCGGCCTCGACTATCTCTGGCGCGAGACGTTGATCCTCCTCGTGATGACGACGCTTCTCGTCGCGGCGGCGACGCGGTCGTTCCGCATCCGGCTGGCCTGATGCGACGCATCCTCGTTCTCGCGTGGACCGAGGTCCTACACGTCGTCCGCGACAGGGCGACACTCGCGCAGGCGCTGCTCATTCCATTCGTGCAGCTGCTCGTTCTCGCGAACGCGGCGACGTTCGAGATTCGCGACACGCCCACGTACGTGGTCGATCAGGATCACACCAACGCCTCGCGTGGTCTGGTGACGCGCTTTGCCGCATCGGGCAACTTCACGATTGTCGGTGCATCGCCGAGTCCCGAAGCAGCCAACGAGCGTCTCCTCGCCGGCGACGTCACAATGGTGCTGACGATCCCGCGCGACTTCGAGCGCGACCTCGTCCGCACTCGCGCCGCGACGGTGCAGCTGGTCGTGAACGCGGAGAAGGGGATGGCCGCAGGGATCGTTCAGTTCTATGCGTCACGGATCCTCGTTCGCTATGCCGACGAGATCGCCCCGACGCTTGGCACACTGGCGGCAAGCGCCGGCTCCGATCGTCCACCGCAGCGTGGCGTGGCGCAGCTGGATGTGCGCACGCGCGCCTGGTTCAACCCGACGCTCGATTACCGGCATTACATGGTTCCGGGAATTCTCGTCGCGCTCGTGACGCTGATCGGAACGTTGCTCACGGCGCAGAACATCGCCCGCGAGAAGGAGCTCGGCACGCTGGAGCAGCTCAACGTCACGCCGATCACCCGCGGCCAGTTCATCGCCGGCAAGCTGCTGCCCTTCTGGGTACTGGGCATGTTCGAGCTGTCGGCAGGCTTGCTGCTGGGCCGCGTCGTCTTCGGCGTCCCGGTGGTCGGCAGCCCGTTCCTTCTCCTCGGCGTCTCCGCGATCTATCTGGTATCCGCGTTAGGCATCGGCCTCTGGATCTCGACGATCGTCGAGACGCAGCAGCAGGCGATGTTCGTGACGTTCTTCGTCATGATGATCTACTTGCTGATGAGTGGACTGTTCACTCCACTCGACAGCATGCCGCGGTGGGTGCAGGTGGTGGCCGAGCTGAATCCGGTGCGGCACTTCGTTGCGATCTCGCGGGCGGTTCTGGTGAAAGGAGCGACCCTCCGCGAGATTCAGCAGCCACTTCTGATTCTAGTGGTGTTTGCCGCGGTCGTGTTCACCTTGGCGGTTAGGCAGTACTCGAAGAGGACGGCCTGAGGCGCGTGATGCGTGATGCGTGATGTGTGTCGCGCGCCACGCATCACGCATCACGCGCCACGCTATTTCGCCCCCACGTACGTCACCCTCCACACACGTCCCCCTTTATCGTCGGCGATGTACAACGCCCCGTCAGGCCCTTCCGCCAACCCCACCGGACGATGCTTGGCCGCATCGGGCTGCATTACCCCGCCGGCGAAGCCATTCGCGAACGACTCGAACTGACCCGACGCCTTGCCTGACGAGAGCGGCTGGAAGACGACCTGGTAGCCACCCTGTGGCCCCGGCGCGCGATTCCAGGAGCCGTGGAAGGCGATGAAGGCGCCGTTCCGGTAGCGCGCGGGGAACTGGCTCCCCGTATAGAAGAACAAGCCGTCGGGCGCCCAGTGCGCCGGGAAGAACGCGGCGGGCGCTTTCTTTGTCGCGCACTCGCCGACCGCTTTCCCGCCGTCGCCGCCGTACTCGGGGGCGAGCACCAGCTTCTGTTGATCGCCATCGAAGTAGCACGTTGGCCAGCCGTAATCGGCGCCCTTCTCGATCTGGAGCAGCTCCTCCGCGGGAAGATTCTGGCCCTGTTCCGGCGTGTACATCTTCGACCAGTTCTCGGCCAGCTGATCGCGTCCATGCTGCGTCGACCAGAGCTGGCCGTTGCCATCGATCGCGATGCCGACGGCGTTCCGAATGCCCGTTGCATAACGACCCGCCGGAGAGAAGGCCTGTTTCGTCTTGGCGGCATTGAATGCCCAGATGCCCCCGCGCGTGCGCAGCTCCGCGCAGGGCTTGTGGCCGGGCGAGCTCGGGACGCGATTCGTCAGCTGGCAGGCGTTGGAGGCCGAGCCGAGGGCTACATACAGGGTGCCTGACGAGTCGATCACGAACGGATGCATCGGGTGATCGCCATTCAGCGGCAGGCCGCTGACGACCGTCGTTGGAGCCTCCGTCGGCACGCCGCCCTCGGCTGGCAGAGCGTAGCGCAGGATGGTCCCGTTTTCCTCGGCGTAAAGAGCGCCGGCGTGGAGCGCGATTCCCGTTCCGCCATGCCCGCCACTGTCCGCTTTCGCTCCGAAACGCGTGACGACATCGGCACGGCCGTCGTGCGTCGTATCGCGCAGCATCACGAGGTAGCCGCCTGGCGGTCCCTTGTCACCGCCAAAGTATTCGCCACTCCACGTGTTCACGTACACGTCGCCGTTAGGCGCGACGACGATGTGGCGTGCATGCCCGATGCTGTCGGCGAAAACCGTCGCGCAGAAGCCGGAGGGCAACGTCAGCCCCGCGTTGTCACCGTTGCAACTCGTGTTGGACGTTGTCGCCGTGGCTCGACTGCTGTCATTCGGCGGCTTGCTCTCGGTGCGACAACCCGCGAAGGAAAGGCCGCCAACGACGAGGGCGATCAGGTCACGGAAGCACAGGGATGGAGATCTGGTCATCGTCACGTAGTTGAAGTTCGGGAGCGTCTCGCGGACCCGAACGGAATATGGTGGGTTCAACCACTTGCCGCTCAGCCGCGGCTTCCGGAGATTTCGCCCGGCATCATCGTCAACGCTCAACCCTGGACCCGCCGTGATTCTCACTCGCCGAATCAGCATTCTGCTCACCGCGTTCGTCGCGGCTGGATGCATCGCCGACGCCAAGTCGGGCACCGCCGGCTCGACGACGAGCGCCAACTCGTCCGCACCGTTCACCGACACGGCAGCAACTTCGCCCGCCGTCACCGCGGCCGCGCAAGCGATCGACAGCGCCTCGCTGCTGCAACACATCAAGGACCTCTCGGCGGACTCGATGGAAGGCCGCGCGCCCGGCACGCCCGGCGAGGAGAAAGCTGTTGCCTATCTGACGCAGCAGTTCCAGAAGCTCGGTCTCAAGCCTGGCAATCCGGATGGCAGCTACATCCAGAAGGTCGATCTGATCGGCTACAAGGCGCATCCAACCGCGTCGTTCAGCGCGAAGGGCAAGACCGTTTCCCTTCGCTATCCAGACGACTACATCGCGAACTCGCGCCACAACCGCGACTCGACGGTGATCCAGGGTTCCGACGTCGTATTCGTCGGCTACGGCGTCGTCGCTCCGGAGTATGGTTGGGATGACTACAAGGGCGCGGACATGCACGGCAAGACGATGCTCATGCTCGTCAACGATCCGGCTGTGCCTGCGCCTAACGGGGCGAAGGGGGACATGGCGCCGCTCGACACGACGATGTTCAAAGGCAAGGCGATGACGTACTACGGCCGCTGGACCTACAAGTACGAGATCGCGTCGACCAAGGGCGCGGCGGCGGCGATCATCATCCACGAAACCGGGCCAGCCGGATATCCCTACGAAGTCGTTCGATCGAGCAACTCCGCCGAGCAGTTCGACGTGCCATCGGCGGACGCGGAGAATCGCGTTCCGGTGGAGGGATGGATTCGTTTAGAGAAGGCGAAAGAGCTCTTCCGCGACGCGGGGCTCAATTTCGATTCACTCAAGGCGGCCGCGAAGCGGAAGGACTTCAAGCCCGTCACGCTCGATGCGAAGGCCAACTTCAACGTCAAGATCGACCATCGCCAGGTGCAGTCGCGCAACGTCGTCGCGAAGCTCGAGGGCGGTGACCGAAAGGACGAATACGTCATCTACACGGCGCACTGGGACCACCTCGGCCGCGACACGAGCCTCAAGGGCGATCAGATCTTCAACGGCGCCGCCGACAATGCCAGCGGGTGCGCGGCGCTCCTGGACATTGCCGCCGCGTTCACGAAGTTACCTCAGCCGCCGAAGCGCTCGATCCTGTTTCTGTCAGTCACCGCGGAAGAGAAGGGTCTGGTTGGCTCCAAGTATTACGCGTCGCATCCGCTATATCCGCTGGCGAAGACGGCCGCGGACATCAACATGGATGGCATCAACCAGTGGGGAAAGACGAGCGACTTCACCGTCATCGGTCTGGGTAACTCGACGCTCGACGACGACCTGACGCGCATTCTCACGGCCGACAGTCGCACGGTGCGCCCCGACGCCGAGCCGGAGAAGGGCTTCTACTATCGCTCGGATCATTTCGAGTTTGCGAAACAGGGTGTCCCGGCGCTCGACACCGATGCCGGCATCGACTTCGTCGGCAAACCGGCGGGCTACGGAATGAAGAAGCGCGACGAGTACACGAGCAAGGACTACCACAAGCCGAGCGACGAGGTGAAGAAGGACTGGGACCTCTCCGGCGGCGTACAGGACGTGCGGACGCTCTTCCGGGTGGGCTACGTGGTCGCGCAAGAGAACGCGATACCGCAGTGGAAGCAGGGGACGGAGTTCAAGGCGAAAAGAGACTCGACACTCGCTGCGAAATGAGCTCTGCCAGGAAGTTGCCGCCAATCCGCTGATCCATGCCCGAGCCATTGATACGGAATATCTCCGACACTGCCCGTTGGGCCGCCGTGTTCCGAGCAGTGGAGACTGAACGTTCCGACGCGCTCTTTCGCGATCCGCTCGCGCGCCGCCTCGCCGGCGACCGCGGTGAGCAGATCGCGGCCGCGATGACGATGCACCTGCGCAACTCGTGGTCCTGGGTGATGCGCACGTATCTCGTCGATCAGTACATCGCGCGTGGGCTCGCGAGCGGCGTTGATACGATGCTCAACCTCGCGGCGGGACTCGACGCGCGGCCCTATCGCATGAACGTCCCGCCGACGCTGCGGTGGATCGAGGTCGACCTGCCGGAGCTCTTCGCGTACAAGGAAGAAGTGCTCGCGGGAGAGAAGCCGCATTGTGTGGTCGAACGCATTGCGCTGGATCTCTCGGACGTCGCCAAGCGGCGCGCGCTCTTCGCGCAGATCGGCGCGTCGTCGAAGCGCGTGATGATCCTCAGCGAAGGTCTGCTACTCTATCTGAGTGCCGAGGACGTGGGCACACTCGCGAGTGATCTCGCGCGCCAGCCGAGCTTTCATTATTGGGCATTCGATATCGTGTCGCCCGGCTTGTTGGAGATGTTGCGGCGCAAAGGCGGTGGCTCCGAGCTCGAGCGCGCCGGCGCGCCGTTCAAGTTCGCCCCGCCCGAAGGCCCGGATCTGTTTCGCAAGTTCGGCTGGCGTCCGCTGGAGGTGCAGTCGACGTTCAAGGCCGCGTCACGGACGGGCCGCCTGCCGTGGACGCTCAAGATCTTTGGCCTCTTCCCCGAATCCAACGGGGCGCAAGGCAAGCGGCCGTGGGGCGGGATCTGTCTGATGGAGAGGGCTGACTGAGGGGCTAGCCCCTCATCGAATTTCACTCACCAGCGTCGAAGGTTTCACTCCGTAGATGAGCGCCTCCAGCAGCGGATAGACCGCATCGATGTTGCTGCCGGGGTGGCGCGGGTCGATCACGTCGTGAGGTAAACGGAGAGAGTCGGGGAGCTGGTAGATGTGTGTCGTTGCGCCGCGCGACTCCCACTTATGGGCGAGGTCGATCGCGGCGCCATTGGCGATCGTGTGATCGTGCGCGTTCAGCAGCACGACGACGTCCTTCACCGCCGGCGCGCGCTCGGCCGCCGAGCGACGGACAGCGACACCCAACTTCAGCGTTTGCGCAACGGCGTGCGTCGCCCAGCCAGGCTCGCGGTCCGGCTCGGTGCTGTCGCGCGGCGAGGCGCGCGTGACGTTGGGCACGCGGAGTGCCAGCCGCAGCACCGTGCCGTTGAGCAGCGTTGGGACGTGGGTCACCTCGAGCGCCGGGGCGACAAGAACGACCCGGTGCACGTCTCCGCGATACTGGCCGACCCACGCCGCGATCGTGCCGCCCGCGCTGAGGCCCGAGACGATGACTGTGTCCCCAAGGCCCTGGGCGACGTCAACCGACAAGTCGCCGAGGTCGCGCAACTCCTCCGCCGTGAGCTTGCCCAACGAAGCAACGCGTCCGTCCTTCTCGGCGTGGTGCGGCAGGCGCGGTACGAAGACGTTACAGCCTTCAGCGAAGAGTCGTTGCGCGAAGGGGAAATACTGGAGCGGCGAATCTGTCAGGCCGTGAAAGAGCACAACCACGTGCGGGGTGCGATGGCCATGCGTGAGGAGGAGCGAGCCACCGCCCGGTGCGACGACACTGTCCTCGCGCGCCTGCAACGCCGCGATGCGATTGACCGCGGCAGCGTAGTCCGCGATAGGCATCGGGTGCGCGTGCAGGTCCCCGAGCCTCGTCGGCGTGAACGCGACGAGGCCGAAGAACAGCACGACGGTGTGCCAGGCTATACCGAAAGGCATAAGAGGTAGCTCGCCAACAATGACACGCGCCAAACTCTGATCGTCACGGAGATCTTCGTCCTTTGGTCGTGCGCCGCGGCTTCGCGGAACGGCTCGTGCTAAGTTGGCACTCGATGAGAAAGTCGCCGAGTGTCCAACAACTGATACGGGCTATCACCGCCGCAATGTTTCTGATGGGTGCCGGCGGATGTGTGCTGGCGCGTCCGGCACGCAGCATAGTCGGCAGCGCACCGACCGCGCTGGGTGCGCGAACGGTGGTCTTTCCCAGCCGGTCCGGAAGCTCGATCAGGGCGTGGTTCGCACCAGGGCGCGCCGGCGCTGGCGCGGTACTCCTGCTGCACGGGATGGGTAGTAACCGCGCGAGCATGTTAGCGCGTGCCGACTTTCTGCACCAAGCGGGCTTCGCGATCCTGGCGCCCGACTTCCAGGCGCATGGTGAGAGTCCTGGCCAGCACATCACCTTCGGCGCACTGGAAAGCTTCGACGCGGAAGCCGCGCTCGCTTTCCTTCGCAGCGCGGCGCCAGGCGAACGGGTCGGGATCATCGGCGTGTCGATGGGGGGGGCGGCGACACTCGTCGGGGCGAAGCCACTCGCGGTGGACGCTCTCGTGCTCGAGTCGGTGTATCCAACTTTCGACGACGCCGTCTCCGACCGCTTGCACGTCTGGCTCGGACCGTTCGGCTTCCTCGGCAGCGCCGTCGCCCCGGCGCTCATTCAGCTGGTCGCACCGAGGATTGGCGTCGAACCCGGCCGGCTGCGTCCCATCGACGTGATCGGAAAGATCGACGAGCCGCTGCTCCTGATCGCGGGCACTGAAGATCAGTACACCAAGCTCGACGAGTCGCGAGCGCTCTTCGCGAAAGCGTCCAGTCCGAAGCAGATCTGGGAAGTGCTGGGGGCAGGGCACGAAGACATCTACGACTTCTCCCCGGCCGAGTACGAGCGCAGGGTCGGCGAATTTCTCACCTCCCATCTCCGCCCGTCAGCGAGCACCAGCGCCGCGGCGAGCGCCACTCGTGACACGCAGTTTGGGTGTCGCGAGGACACGGGAACGGAACGGAGAGGGTGTAGATAGCTCGTCGGAAGGCAAAGAGCGCGAAGTTCCAGAGAGCGCTGAGTTCCAAAGAGCGCTGAGTTCCAAGGAGCGCCACGTTCCAAAGAGCGCCAAGTTCCCAAGAGCGCGAAGTCCAAAAGAGCGCCGTTAGGAGCGCGGCGCCGTTTGGAACCTGGCGCCGTTTGGAAGTTGGCGCTGTTCGGAACTTTGCGCTCCTCGGAACGTGGCGCCCTTCGGTTTTCTCAGTCGTGTAACCTCCCTCCCCCCATAGCCGTATATCGGGCATGCCTCAACAACCCGCTCCGGCTCCGATCGTACCGCGCAGCTTCATCGTTCAGGTGCCGACTCCGGCGCCTGCATCGACGCCCGGCGTGGTCCCGACGTTTTTTCAGGTTCCGCAAACTCCGCAGCAGCTGGCGATCCTGCAAAGCCAACGCAGGATCATCTCGGATCAGATCACGAATGTCCGCGACCAGCGGGCGTCGATCGCGCGGCAGTACGAGCGAAGCTCCGGCGCGAGTCGCGCTGGGCTCGAGCAGCAACTCCAGTCAATCGACGCCAGATTGCTTCAGCTGCAGGCCGACCTCGATGCGTCGGGGCGAGCGTACTATAGCTCGTCAGTGTCCACGACATCGGTTCCCTGGCAATTCGCAAACGTCAGCTCCGGTCAGGTAACCGCCATCTCCATCGTCTTCATCGCCGTGGTCCTCGGACCGCTCGCTCTGGCGTTGGGGCGCGTGATGTGGCGTCGGGCCTCGAAACCGGCGATGCCGCCGGGCTGGAATGAAGCCTCGCAGCGGCTCGAACGACTCGAACAGGCGGTCGACACGATCGCCGTCGAGATGGAGCGCGTCTCGGAGGGGCAGCGGTTCATGACGAAGCTGATGACGCAGGCACCTGGGGGGACGGCCAATAATGGCGTCGCGGGGGCACAGGAGCTCGGTGGCGCCCAGCCGCTGCCCGCCCTCGGTCCCGGATCGCCGGAGCCGGTCGTCTTTCAGAACGTTCGCGAAGAGGTGCGCGTTCGGCGGAGCTGAGCGACATTTCGTGGCACTGTGGCCACCGCCAAACGCACTCGAAAGAAGAAGAAGGCTGAAGTCGCCGCGGCGTCACGCGGGCTCGAGGCCACTCGCCTGACGAGTCAATCGCCTCCGGCGGCGGTGACGACGCTCGCCAGTCGCATCGCGGACGACGGGGGCAGCGTCCTCGCGAGCTATCGCGATCCCCTCGGCGGAAACTGGCAGGTCCTGGCCGCGTTGCCACTCGACCGCGTGGAGCCGACGCCCTATCAGCGCAATCTCTCGGAGACGCACGTCGAGCGGCTGGCGAAAGCGATCGATACCCTCGACCGTTTTCTCGATCCGGTAATTGCCGTTCCCGCGGCCGACGGGAAGTACTGGTCGCCTAACGGCTATCACCGGCTCGGCGCGCTGAAGGCGCTGGGCGCCAGGTCGATCGTCGCGCTCGTCGTGCCCGAGCAGGAGGTGGCGCACCGGATTCTGCTCCTCAACACGGAGAAAGCGCACAATCTCCGGGAGCGCGCCCTCGAGGTCGCACGGCTTGCGGAGGCGCTCGCCGCCCTGGACGACCGGCCGGAGCGCGATTTCGCGATCGAGTTCGAGGAGCCGGCGCTCGTGACCTTAGGCTTGTGCTACCAGCAGAATGGCCGCTTCTCCGGCGGCGCGTATCATCCGGTGCTGAAGCGGTGTGACAAGTTCCTGACGACGAAGCTGCGCAAGGCGCTGGAGACGCGACGCGAGCGGGCCGAGAAGCTGCTGGCGCTCAACGACGCGGTGAACGACGCGGTGAAGTCGCTCAAGGAACGGGGATTGGAGAGTCCGTATCTCAAGGCGTTTGTCGTCGCCCGCATCAACCCGCTGCGCTTCCAGCGCAAGCCCACCGCGGATTTCGACGAGACGATCGACAAGATGCTGGCGAGCGCGCGGAAGTTCGACGCGGCGAAGGTGAAGACGGACCAGGTGGCCAGGACCGGCGGACCGCCGCCGGAAGAGTGAGCTCGGCCGAGAGCTCTGAGAGAGCTCTCGGCCGACCCGGACTGCCTAACGGTAGTCGACCGCGAAGTCGTAGTAGCCGTATCCGCCCTGCGAATCGCGAACCCGAATGATCGCAGTATAGCCGTTGTACGACGTCGGCTGCTGGGCGACGTAAACTGTACCCCGCCCCTGCCGCTGGGAGATCACGAGCTGCGCGTCACGACGCGGCAGTCCTTGCACCACCGAGCTCCGCTCGTTGAGCACGGCGCCACCGGCGAGCACGCGCTCGTCCATGCGGCGGCCGTTCAGCCGAATCTCCAACTCGTTGTCCACACTGCCCGACCACTGGAACGCGGTGCCGCTACCATTGTTGTAGCCGCCGTTGTTGTTCCAGCCGCCGTTGTTGCGGTCGCGCGGATCGATGCGCGACGGTACCCCGCCACGGTCGTCCCCGTCATTGTCGCCGTCGCGACGACCGTAGCCGCCGTTGTTGTTTCCGTAACCACCGCGATTGTCCGCGTAGCGAGACTCCCAGTACGCCGACACGCTGTAGCGATCGGAGCCACTGCTGCGATCGATCACCCGAACGATCGTCGTATAGTTGTTCCACGACGTTGGCTGCTGCACGACGGAGACCTCACCGCGGCCGTTCGTCTGCACGCGAACGTAGCCATCAGTACGGGGCAGGGCCGAGCCGACGCTCACGCGATTTCGCGCGCCGTCGTCGCGATCGGCGCCATTCGTCCACACGTCGCGCCCCCGCATCGTGATCTGCACCTCGCGGTCGACACGGCCGCTCCAGGTGAAGAGCGGGCGATTCTGCGCCATCAACGTCGGCGCAGCACCGACGAGCAGGGGAACGGCGAACGAGAACATCCGAAGAGTCGAACGAATCATGGTCATAAGCGCCTCCATCGAGAACGAGCGCAATTGGTCGTTATGCCGGCGTCCGCTGACGCCCCTTCATCACGCTAAGAAGCAACGGCTGCGCCGAGTGCCAAACGCGGGCAATGGCGCCGATCGCGGCGCCGTACCACGCTCGTAACCCTAGCTCTGGCTTGAGCTTGTCTGGTCGGGCGGATGATCCGTCCGGCCCGGGGCTTCCGAACGCTCCGTCCACGAAGCGGGACAACTTCGCGTCACAACCTGGCGACGGTCACCGGAGACGCGCGCCTAACGAGAAGGCCGCGAAGCATCGAGATACAGCTATCGCGCTCTTGCGTAATCACGTACGACGGTCCATATAGTAGACATTGTCTCTCATATCGAGGTCGACGCATGCTCGGCGAGTTCGAACAGCTCGTGCTGCTCGCCATCCTCAGGGCCGAGGACGACGCGTATGGCGTGACCATTCGCCGTGCGATCGTGGACGAGTCGCGGCGGGACGTGAGTCTCGCTGCTGTTTATAAAACGCTGACACGACTGGAAGAGAAGGGACTCGTCGTGGCCCGTGTCGGCGACCCGACGCCCGAGCGCGGTGGACGGCGCAAACGCTACTACGCGCTCAGCGCCGCCGGCCGGCGCGCGCTGCGGCAGTCGATCGAGGTCGTGCGCCGGATGGCGCGCGGACTCGGACTCGGCCTGGAGCCGTCATGAGCTCCGCGTGGTTCGCGCCGCCGCGCGTGGCGCTCTGGCTCCTGCGCCGCGCCGTGCCGCTCACCGAGCGCGAGGTCTTCATCGGAGACCTGCTCGAGGAAGGGCAGGCGATGGCGATACGCGACGGCAATGCGACCGCCCGCCGATGGTTCTGGCGCGAGAGTCTCGTTGCCGTGCTCACGCTCCGCCGTCGAAAAGTACTCACGCCGGTTCCCCAACCTGCTGGAGATTCACGCATGCTCACCTTTCTCGCCGACCTCCGCCACGGCGCGCGCCTGCTGCGCCGTGCGCCGGCCTTCACGCTGCTCTCGGTGCTCACTCTCGCGTTAGGCATCGGCGCGACGACCGCGATCTTCAGCGTGGCGAATCCCGTGCTCTTCCAGCCATTGCCCTATCCGCACCCCGACCGGCTCGCCATTGTCGGCGAGCGCGATGCCGATGGGACGATGAGCAACGTTGGCTTCCTCACGTATCGCGACCTCGCTCGCGAATCGCGCACCGTCGAGCGCGCCGCGGCGATGGGCAGCTGGCAAGTGACGCTCGACGATCATGGCGCGCCCGAGCGCGCGACCGGGCAACGGGTGTCGGCGAGCTTCTTCTCCGTCCTCCGCGTGCGGCCCGCGTTAGGGAGGGACTTCGCGGCGGCCGAAGACGCGCCGAGCACGAACAGCGTCGTGATGCTGAGCCACGGACTGTGGGCACGCCGATATGGCAGCGACTCGACGCTCATCGGCCATACTATCTCGATCAACGGCGCGCCGTATCTCGTCGCCGGTGTGCTGCCGGCATCGTACGAAAGCGTCGCGCCCCAGGCGGAGATCTGGCGCGTGCTCGGCTACGACGCGTCGTTGCCGTATGCGTGCCGCACCTGTCGGCACCTGCAGATGATCGCGCGGCTGCGGCCGGGCGTCACGCCGGCCGACGCGGCGGTGGAGCTGAGCGCGCTATCGGCGCGGCTCGTGCGCGAGTTCCCAAAGGAGTATCCGGCCGCCGGCGCGATCGTGTTGTCGTTAGGCGATGCGACGTTGCGCGCGGCACGCCCGGTCCTTTGGGCCGTGCTGGGCGCGTCGGCGCTCGTGCTGCTCATCGCCGCCGCCAATGTCGCCAACCTGCAGCTCGCCCGGTCGATGCGACGCGAGGAGGAGTTCGCGATCCGATCCGCGCTCGGTGCCGGCCGCGGTCGACTCACGGCACAGCTGCTCGCCGAAGGACTGTTGCTCGCGGTCATCGGCGGCGTGGCAGGATTGATAGCGGCAAGGGTGACACTGGCCATGCTCGTCGCTCGGCTGCCGGCGACGATGCCACGGTTGGACGCCATCGCGCTCGACAAGACGGCACTCGCTGTCAGCGCCGCGATCACACTGGCGCTTGGCGTCGCGATCGGCCTCGTCCCGGCGATGCAGGACGGACGGAGTGAGGTCGCGGACTCGTTGCGCAGTGGCCGGCGGCTCACGGGCGGTCGGCGGCATCTCGCGCGAGCGGGACTCGTCGTCGCCGAGGTTGCGTTGGCGCTGATGCTGCTCGTCGGAGCGGGATTGCTCGCGCGGAGCCTCGTCCGGTTGATGTCAGTCAATACCGGCTTCGATGCCACGCACCTGCTCACGCTGCAGGCGCAGGCGACCGGCCCGAAGTACGCGGACAACAATGCCGTGTACCTCAATCACGAGCGGATACTCGCATCGCTGCGGCAGCTTCCCGGAGTGAAGAGCGTCGCCACCGTGAGCCAGTTGCCGTTAGGCGGAAACCTCGACATGTACGGCGTGAACGCGGAGGACAAGCCACTCGCGAATCCGGAATTGGCGCCGTACGCGGATCGATATGCCGTGTCGCCCGATTATCTGCGAGCGATGGGCATTCCGGTGCGGCGGGGGCGCGACTTCACGGCGGCCGACAACAGCGATCGAGCGCCCCTGGTGGCGATCGTGAGTGCGGGCCTCGCGTCCCGCATCTGGCCGGGGCAAGATCCCCTTGGCAAGCGCATTCATATCGGTGGCCCGAACCCGCCATGGCGCACGGTGGTGGGCGTCGCGGCGGACGTTCATCAGCGCTCGCTCGATGCCACCGAATCGAGCCAGTTCTACGTTCCGGAGCGCCAGTGGCAGTTCGCGGACAACGTCGTCGCCGTCGTTGTCCGGACGGCGAACGATCCCACCTCGCTCGCGCGCGCGGTTCGGACTGCGGTGCAGGGCATCGACCCATCGCAGCCCGTCACGGCGCTGGCGACGATGGAGGAGGTCGTCTCGACATCGACGGCGCAGCGCCGACTCGCCCTGATGATGTTCGCCGCCTTTGCCGGCGTGGCGCTGGTGCTCGCGGTTGCTGGCATCTATGGCGTCCTCGCGGGTGCTGTCGCGGAACGGACGCGTGAGATCGGGGTCCGGTCCGCCCTGGGTGCGACGCCGGCCGACATCCTCCGGATGGTCCTGTTACAGGGCATGCGGCTCGCGATGGCGGGCCTCGCCATTGGCCTGGTGGGTGCCTTGTCACTCGGCCGGTTCCTCGGGAGTCTCCTGTACGGCATCGACGCCGCGGATCCGCTGACGCTGGGGATGGTCGCTTTGCTGCTCGCCGCCGTTGCGCTCGCGGCATGCGTTCTGCCGGCATTCCGCGCCCTCGGAGTCGATCCAATTACCGCGTTGCGTTCGGATTAGATCGGTGGTCGGTTATCACCGACCACCGATGACCGACAGGAGCCCCAATGGAAAAAGTAGAAATCGTCGCGCGCGATGGGGCATGCGTCGAGCTCTACACGCACGGCGCGCAGGTGACGTCGTGGAAGCCGGCCAGTGGCGAGGAGCGCCTCTTTCTCAGCCGACGTTCGAGCTTCTCGCCGGACGCGGCGATCCGCGGCGGGGTGCCAATCATCTTCCCGCAGTTCGCGAGCATGGGACCGCTGCCGAAGCACGGCTTCGCGCGCATCCAGGAGTGGGAGGTGGTGCGGGCGGGTCGGACGAGCAAGGGGAAGGGCGAGGGGAATCTACGCCTAACGGCGACGCCACAAACGCGTGCGCTGTGGGATCATGGGTTCGACGCCAGCTTCGTCGTCTCGGTCGAGGGGATGACGCTCAGCGTGGCGCTCTCGGTGTTCAACGAGGACACGAAGCCACTCGATTTCACCGCGGCGCTGCACACGTATCTGCTCGTGGACGACGTGCGGAGCACGACCGTGCTGGGGCTACAGGGAATGGAGTACCGCGACAGCGCCGCGGGCGGTGGGAGGAAATGCCAGGACGCGGAGGGGGTGGTGCCGTCGGGTGAGCTGGATCGCATTTACTACGATGTCAGATCCCCAATCGAAGTTCGCGACGCGATGCGCCGCACGCGCCTGTCGATGACGGGATTCTCGGATGCGGTCGTCTGGAATCCGGGTGCCGAACGAGCCGCGGCGCTGCAGGACATGGAGCCGAGCGGCTGGCTGCGGATGTTGTGCGTCGAAGCGGCAGTGATCGGAACGCCAGTTCATCTGGAGCCCAACGAGCGATGGACCGGGCAGCAGGTGCTGACGGCGATGTGAACGTCGCGGTGACTGGTGATTGGTGGCTGGGGAGTGGTGAATTCGGACTGGCGGCGCGCGGCGCCGCCTTTTCTCTTACAGATCACCAACCACCAGCCACCACCCACCAGCCACTACCAATGTCCATCGATCGCCGCGACTTTGTCGGACGACTTGCTGCCGGCGCGCTGCTGGCGGGGATGCCGATGTCACCCGAGGCGTCTGCGTTGTATGAAAGATCCCCGTTGTCAGCGCCAAGCGCGGAAGACTGGGATTTGACCTGGGTCAAGCGCATAACGGGAAAGTACCGCGCGATCTTCGACGTGCCGGAGATCGACAGCGGCTATGGCGTGTGGCGTGCGTCGATCTGGGGCAAGCAGTATCAGGACGTCCTCGCCGCCAAGCCTAACGAGCTGTCGGCGGTGCTCGTGCTCCGGCACAATGGCATCAACCTCGCCATGCAGCAGTCGTACTGGGACAAGTACGCCGTGGGGAAGGAGAAGAACGTCATGCACCCGGTGACGCAGCAGGGGACGGACCGCAATCCCGCGTTGCTGTCGTCGTTGCGGAATGAGGTGCCGGCGATGTTCGACGACACCGCGCTCGACAAGTTTCTCGCCCGCGGCGGCATCGCGCTCGCCTGCAACCTGGCGCTGCAGGAAGTGGAGGAAGGGATTCAGAAGAAGGAGAACGTGGGCGCCGAGGAAGCGCGAAAGCAGGCGCTCGCCTACCTCGTGCCGGGGGTGATCGTGCAGCCGTCCGGTGTGTTCGCCGCCCTCCATGCTCAGGACGCGGGTTGCAAGTATCTCAGGGCGTCGTGAACGGTCAGCGGTGAACGATGGGTTCTCGCCATCGCCCGTCGCCCATCGCCCAACGCGCATGAGGCCGTTCAAAGTTGTGCGATTGATCACGGACTGCGTGCTGCACACGAGCTAGGCTTCCCGGTTGGATTATGACGGACATCGGACGCAGTCGCAGAATCTGGCGCCAGAGCTTCTTCATTCTCCTCGGCGCGTCGGTGCTGGTGATCGGCATTCTCCTGATCGCCCGCTCCGACAAGAAAGTCACTTACGCCAGCGAGAGCCAGGATCGGGCGCAGCAGAATGTGGAGATGCTCGCGCGCCTGGTGGAGGCGCAGCAGCCGCCGGTCACCCGTTCAAATCTCCTGAAGGTGCTGCGTCGCGACAATCCGAAGGCCAAGATCTTCGCGACCGACACCACGGTGGCACTTGGGAGCGTGACGTTCTATTTCGCCAAGAGCGGCCGACTCGAGCGCGTCGCGACCACGCGCTAGTCAGACGTACGACGCCACGAAGACAAGAGGCCGCTGAGACCAATGACAGTGGTCTCAGCGGCCTCTCGTTACCAGTTAGCACTCTCTACTTCTTTTTCGTCGGCGCGGCGTCCGTGAAGACCATCGTCTTCCCCTGATAGCCGAACTTCACGTGTGCGCTCTGCTCGACGCCGGTGTACGCCTCCTTCGGTGAATCGAGCGATGCCTGCAAGGTTACCAGTCGATCCAGCAGCGGCTTGTCGACCACCTTGATATCCAGACCCCACCACCGTTTGAGTATCGGCAACACGTCGCGCAGCTGCCGGTTGGCGATGGTGAGCTGGTTGTCGTTCCAGGTCGTCGCCTCCTGAAGCTCGAGCGGAGTGGGGGCGCGCATCGTATTCCCCTTCACGAGCACCGCCTGACCGGCGTTCAGCACCCGCAGACTGTCGCCCACCTTGACCTTCGCGCTCCCTTCCTTGAGCGCGACGACGACGCTGCTCTCGCTCGCGAAGGCGCGAACCGTGAGCACCGTTCCCGTCACGATAGTGCTCGTGTTCCCGGCCCGGACGTCGAAGGGCGTCGTCTTGCCAGGCGTGACCGTGAAGGTGGCTTCACCCTCCAGCTTCACAGCGCGCATCAGATCCCCGAACTGCTTCGGTACCGTCAGCTTCGATTCTGGCGAGAGCAGAACCTTGGTACCGTCGTCGAGGGTCACGATCGCCAATTGCCCCGTCGACGCGACATGGACGCGCGCATCGCCCGAGGCGAGGGCCCCGGTGATCGCGCCTTCGTCGCCTAACCGGTCGACGTAGTAGATGCCGTAGGCAACGACCGCGGCCGCGACGACAACGATCGCGATCGGCACTTTCCATGACCGCTTCTTCGCCATCTCCGCGACGTGGCCAGCGGCGTCGTGACGGAGCATCGCCGCGACTTCCTGCGAGGCGTTGGTACTGACGTCGTCGGGCACCAGGTGCAGCGTGTGCGAGAGGTGCGTCCACGATTGATCGACGTCGAGCGTCGTCGGCGCGTGTGCCGTCGACGCTTTGGCGGCGCCGTGCACGTCGTGGCGGTGAAGACTGGCGCGACGGCTCTTCTCGCGGGCCGCGCCGTGCCGCACTTCGTCGTGGAGAAACGCGTCGAGATCCTGCGGTGTGAGAATTCGCTCACGTTCTTCCCACGCATGTCGGAACGCACCCTCGACGACACGCGGCGCCGCCGTGCCCGCGTCGTCCAGTTGCGCCTTGGCCTCGGTCGCGAGCTCCGTGAAGTGCGACCGGAAGTATTGCTCGAGAGACTGAGGGTCGCTGAGCGGCACGCCGGGGGAGGGCGGATTCGTGGACCCCATCGGCGGAGACGTAGCTGGCATGGACAACCTCCGGTTACGAATCGGACGATTCAGTATGCGCGCTTCCGGCCTCGCCGGCTAGAAGGGGGACTCCCGACGGTTCGTCCTGGTTGACAGAGCCTCCCTGTCGGCAGATTACTGAGGGATTGAAGGACCTCGAGGTGCCAAGCGCGGGAGCGCGCGCAAGGCGCGCGCGACTCCATATAGCTCGCTCCGAGCGAAGCGAGGAGCTTTTATGCCTGACGACAAGGAACTTCGAAAGCAGATTGCCCGGATGCTCGAATGGGAGGAGGGGCACGCGGGCTTCGACCGGGCCGTGGAGGGTTTGCCCCAACAGCTGCGCGGCCGGACGCCCAAGGGCCTGCCCTACTCGCCATGGCAGCTCGTCGAGCACATTCGTCGGACTCAGTCCGACATCCTGGAGTTCTGTCAGGCCGACTCGTACGAAGAGAAGCAGTGGCCGAAGGATTACTGGCCGGATAGCGCGGAGCCGCCCTCGCCGAAGGCCTGGGACGATAGCATCGCCGCGGTGCGTCGCGATCGGCTGGCTCTCGAGGTGTTGACGACGAATCCCAAAACGGATCTCACGGCCAAGGTGCCCAATGGGACAACGCAGACATACCTGCGTGAAATCCTGTTAGTCGCCGACCACACGGCGTACCACGTGGGCGAGTTGGTGGTGGTCAGGCGGCTGCTGGAAGCCTGGCCCGGCTGATTCCGGCGACCACCGACCACCCGTCACCGACTGCATGATTCTCGATCGGATTCCCGCCCTGAGCACAGACGACGCCGCGCGCATCGCTTCGACGAAGTTCGGGAGGCACGGCAGCGTCCGACCGCTGACGAGCGAGCGCGATCAGAACTTCTCGATCGACGACGACCAGAGCTCCATCATCCTCAAGGTGGCGAACGGCCGGGAGACTCGTGCGTTGCTGGAAGCCCAGCAGCAAGCGATGAGGGTTCTCGGAGCGCGCGGCGTGCCGGTGCCGCGCGTCCTCTGCACGCCAGCCGGAGAGTCTCTCTTCGAGATTCCTGGAAATGACGGTGGCCGCCATTTCGTCTGGGCCATCTCGCAGCTGCCCGGAGTCCTGCTCGCCGAGCGGCGCCACCGGCCGATCGAGCTGCTCGAGGAGCTGGGCCGCACAATAGGCCGAGCTGGCGCCGCGCTCTCCGACTTCCGTCATCCGGCAATCGAGCGCGAGTTTCACTGGGATCTCACGACAGCCGAGCATCAAGTGGCGCCACTGCGCCGCATCGTGTCGGATCACACGTTAGCTGCTGCCATCGACCGAACGCTCGACAACGTCGCGCGTCATGTGAGGCCGCGGGCGGACGAGTTGCGAAAGGCAGCCATTCACAACGATCTGAACGACTACAACATTCTTGTCGATCCGGACGAGAATCGGGTCACGGGCATCATCGATTTCGGTGACATGCTGGTTGGATGGCGTGTCGCCGACTTAGCCATCGCCGCGGCCTACGTGATGCTGAACGCCGCCGACCCACTCGCCGTGCTCGCCGCGCTCGTTCGCGGTGCGACGCTCGAGGCTCTACTGGACGACGCCGAGCTCGAGGCCCTCTACGGCCTCGCCTGCCTGAGGATGGCGTTGAGCGCGGCGATCGCCAACAAGCAGCAGCTCGAGCGCCCCGAGAACGGCTACCTCGGCGTGAGCCAGGAGGCGATCCGCCGGACGCTGCCACGCCTAACGGCAATACCGTACGAGCTCGCGACAGCCGTCGTCCGCGGGGCCGCTGGTCGCGAGCCAGTCGAGCGCTCAGAGCGGGTGCGCGCATGGCTCGGCGCACGCACGGAGCGCTTTGCGCCGCTGCTCGGGGTCGATCTCCGCTCGGAGCCGTGCGTCGTGCTCGACCTGAGTGTTTCGAGTCCATTGGTGAGCGGTGATCCTAACGAGAACGCCGAGCCTTTCCTGACGGCGCGTATCGACGCCGCAACGCGCCAGGCTGGTGTTCGCATCGCCCTTGGCCGGTACGACGAGCCGCGGCTCTTGTACACGGCGCCGTTCTTCGGCGGGCCTAACGAGAGCGCCGAGCGCCGCACGATTCACATCGGGATGGATCTGTTCGCGCCGGCGGGCACGCCGGTGCACGCTCCCCTCGACGGCGTCGTGCAGGCGTTCGCGAACAACGCGGTGCCGCAGGACTACGGGCCGGTGATCATCCTTCGCCACGAGACAGACGACGGCGACCTCTTCTACACCCTGTACGGTCACCTGAGCCGCGACTCGCTGACGGGCCTAACGACTGGCCGACGTCTCGAGCACGGAGAGCGCTTCGCCTGGCTCGGCGCGGCCGACGAGAACGTTGGCTGGACTCCGCATCTGCATTTCCAGGTCATCACCGATCTGCTTGGCCTCGACACGGATTTCCCCGGCGTCGCGCCGGCGAGCCAGCGCGTGGTGTGGCGCAGTTTGTCACCGGATCCGAACCTCGTCGTTGGCGTACCGTCGCGGCGCTTTCCCGCGCCACAGCCAGATCACCTAACGACTCTCGCCGAGCGGCGGCAGAGGTTCGGTGGCAACCTGAGCGTCGCCTATCGGACGGCAGTAAAGGTAGAGCGCGGCTGGATGCAGTATTTGTACGACGACGTCGGCCGCCGATTCCTCGACGGCTACAACAACGTGCCCCATGTCGGCCACTGCCATCCGCGCGTCGTCGCGGCCGGCCAGCGGCAAATGGCGATTCTCAATACGAACACGCGCTACCCGAGCGATCTCGCGAATGAGTATGCCGAGCGGCTGACGGCAACGCTGCCGGGCGAGTTGAGGAATGGCGTCGTCTACCTGGTGAATTCCGCGAGCGAGGCGAACGAGCTGGCACTGCGACTGGCACGGGCGCACACGCGGGAGCGCGACACCATCGTGCTCGAGGCCGCATATCACGGCAATACGATTTCGCTCATCGACATCAGCCCCTACAAGCACAATGGACCGGGCGGAGCCGGCACCCCAGACTGGGTTCACGTCGCGCCCCTCGCCGACGATTATCGCGGGCCGTACAGGCGGACCGACGCCGAGGCTGGAGTGAAGTACGCAAGGCACGTCGGCGAGCTCGTCGCGCGTATTCGCGAGCGCGGCCGCGGTGTCGCCGCGTTCATTGCCGAGAGCTGCCCGAGCGTCGGCGGACAGATCGTTTTTCCGCATGGCTATCTCGCGGCGGCGTACGAGCATGTACGCGCGGCGGGCGGCGTCTGCATCGCCGACGAAGTGCAGACCGGACTGGGTCGCATCGGCACCCACTTCTGGGCCTTCGAGCAGCAGAACGTCGTGCCGGACATTGTCGTCATGGGAAAACCGTTAGGCAACGGGCATCCCTTGGCCGCGGTCGTCGCGCGGCGCGAGATCGCGGAATCGTTCGCCAACGGGATGGAGTACTTCTCGACCTTCGGCGGCAACCAGGTGTCGTGCGCGATCGGGCTCGCCGTGCTGGACGTCATGCAGGAACAGCGGCTGCAAGCGCACGCCTTGCACGTGGGCGAGCGGATGCTCGGTCAATTGCGACCGTTCGTGGACCGATACTCTCTGGTGGGGGACATACGCGGCTCGGGCTTGTTTCTCGGCATCGAGTTGGTGCGTGATCGCCACACTCTGCAGCCAGCGGACCACGAGGCATCCGAGATCGTAAACCGGATGCGCGACGAGGGAATCCTCATCGGCACGGACGGTCCATTCCACAACGTCGTAAAGATTCGCCCGCCGATGCCGTTCGATGAGGCAAACGGGGATCGATTGGTGGCGACGCTGGACCGAATCCTCGCCGAAAGGGTTCGATGATTGCAAAGGGTGGAGAGAAGAGGGTGGCTTTGCTCTCCGTCGGAGTAGAGGTATTTGATGGTCTTCGAACGATCGGCCGCCCGACGATGGCGCGGCCTTCACTCTTGTTCATGGGTCGCGCTCGTCGCGCTCTTAGCGAGCGGGCGGGCGATCGCCCAGCCCACGCCCCCGCCTATCGAGCGGGAGTTCCGTGCGGCGTGGGTGTCGCCAACCGAGGGCGGGGACTGGCCATCCCGACCGGGGCTCAGCGTTGCCGATCAGAAGGCTGAGCTCACCGCGGTGCTCGACGCGGCGAAGACGGACGGACTCAACGCCGTGTTGCTGCATGTGCGCACTGCGGCCGACGCATTCTATCCGAGCAAACGCGTGCCCTGGTCGCGCTATCTCATCGGTCGCTACGGATCGACTTCAGACTATGACGACTACGACCCCCTTGCGCTTGCCGTAGCCGAGGCGCATGCGCGCGGACTGCAGCTGCACGCGTGGTTCAATCCCTTCCGGGCGATGCCGCCCGACAACCTGGGTAATGCGATCGCCGGGCACATCACGCGAACACATCCAGAGTGGATCCGGCATTACGGGAAGTCGACGTGGATCGACCCCGGCATTCCCGCGGCACGTCGCGCGGTGCTCGACGCCGTTCTCGAGGTCGTGGACAAGTACGACATCGATGGCGTCCATCTCGACGACTACTTCTATCCGTATCTCGAGGAGGGGACGATCACGCGCACGATAAAGCACGGCAAGCATCGCCGGCGCATAACGAGGCACGTGACGCTGCGCTTCCCCGACGACGCGTCCTGGAAGAAGTATGGCCGCGCGCAGGGTTGGACCGATCGCGACGCCTGGCGTCGCAACAACATCGACGACTTCGTCCAGACGCTCTACCGCGAGGTGAAGTCGCGAAAGCGTTGGGTACTCGTCGGCATCAGTCCGTTTGGGATCTGGCGTCCGGGCCATCCAGAGGGCATCACTGGACTCGATTCGTACTCCGAAGTGTTTGCGGACACGCGGCGCTGGCTCCGCGAAGGCTGGGTGGACTATCTCGTACCGCAACTCTACTGGCCGCTCGACAATTACGAGGCGCGCTTCACCAAGCTCGATGCGTGGTGGCGCAGCGAGAATGTCCTCGGCCGGCATCTCTGGCCCGGCCTGTTCACGATGCGCGTGGGTTCGCGCAACGATCCCTGGCCGGCGGACGAGATCGCGCAAGAAGTGGATGCGCTGCGCGCCGCGCGACGTGGCACGACTGAATCGTTAGGCCACGTCCACTTCCGCATGCGCACGCTACTCGCGCATGTCGACAACGATACGCTCACCCTTGGCGCCGAGCTACGCGCGACGGAGTATACGACTCCGGCGCTGCCGCCGGCGAGCGCCTGGCTCGGCGCGGCAGTTCCCGCGGAGCCGAAGATCCTCGCACCTGTAGACACGACGATCCAGGAATCGGCGAACGGCGACGACCGCGGGGGAGAATCCAGCCTGACGAACGCGGTGCTCGTGGCCGCGCCAGGAGATAGCGTCGCGGTGCGCTGGTGGGTGGTGCAGACGTTAGGAAAGGATGAACACTGGTCGCAGCGGGTGCTCCCGGCGACTTCGCAACCGTTGTCGCTGACGCTTGCCGACACCTTCGGAGCGGAGTGGGTGGCGGTGACGCCGATCAGCCGTACGGGGGTGGCGGGCACGCCCGCTGTGTGGCACGTCGGTGCTTCGGGTGACCGGTGATTGGTGGTTGTTGATTGGTCAACAATCGTATCGACTCGCCCGAGCAATCGCGTCACCGATTCAGTTCGTCCGCAGTCAGCTCGACAATCTCCGGCGGATCGACATTGTAATCGCTGTAGCGAATCCAGGTGGGCCGTACGCGCACATAGGTCAGGCCTGGCCAGCTGATGCGCGACGGTCCGTCGGGGAACACCGCGTAGTACTCACGCTTGAGCCGCTCGAGATCTGGCCCTGACGGCTCGTCCGCGACACCCTCGTATTGCACGGTGCGCTCGTCGCGATCGACAAGACCGCCAATGACAAGGGCGATTTTCGGATTCCTGCGGAGATTCCGCGCCTTGCGCGTCGAGGCCAGAGTGTCGAACACGAGCTCGAGCCCATCGGTCACGGCGAAACCGACGACCGCCGCCTGCGGCGCTCCGTCGGCGGCACTCGAAGCCTGTACGGCGAGGCGCTCGCTACGTAGGAAGGCTAGCAGTCGCGCGCGGAATTCCGGATCGATCGGCATCTGGTAAATGAAACCGGCAGCGAAAAGTTACTTGAAAGCATAGCGAAGCCCGACCCGAAGGCCGTAGTGCATCTGACCATCGCGTCCCGTGTCGCGCATCGGGAGCGCAACGATATCCCAGTGCGGCGGTGGCGCGATCACAAAGCCGATCAGCATGCCCGCGAGGGCGCCGGCACCGACGAGGAGATCGCCCGTGGTCAAATAGCTCTGGCCATCTTCGCAATCGTTCTGCTGCTGCTGTTGCTGCTGCTGAAGCTCGGCCGCGCAGGTGTCGCTATTGTCCGCGCAGTACTTGATCGCGACCACGGCCCCGGTGATCGCGCCCGCGACGCCGAGCGCGATCGCAAACTGGTCACGTGTGTGCTCGTCGCGCTGCACCTCGAGCCTTGTGATATCGGCGCGGCCGATCGCAAGGAGTCCAGGACGCACTAGGACCCCGCGCGTACTGTCGGGATTCAGGACCAGCGAATCCGCCTCGAGGAAGCTCAGTCTTCCGGTGACCGGAGTGTCGGCCGCCGAGCTTTGCACCCGGATGTGCATGCCGGGTTTGAGCCGGCTCGGATCGGACGATGACGCGGACTGTTGACCGTGCGTGGCGGTCGCGATCGATGTAAGCAGCAACGACGTGGCCAGGATGCTGGCCCTCCTCGTGACCTCGAACATAAGTGCCTCGACTCATGACGGGTGCGCTGCGGGACGGCTCGGTAAACACCCTTTGTACCTCGTCAGGCGCGTTTCGGATCCATCGGCCGGTGGACGGTGAATCCAAAGGGACCGGCTGTGCCGTAGAACATTCGGCGGGGACAATTCACCCGATGCCCGAGGAGATCGATCGATGAGGAGACGCCGCGCTGTCGCTACGATTCGATGGTCGTTGGTGGCCGCCTATCTGGCCGGGGCTGCGTCGCTTGGCGCACAGACGCCTGACGGCATCGACCTCACCGCGGTCGGTAAGGACCCGCGCTGGAAGGTGTCAGGACGCACGACGTCGATGGCCGACGTCAACGGAAGGCACGCGTTGCGGATCAGCGAAGGGTCGGGAATGGGCGTGGTCTGGCTCGACGGTTACAACTTTGGTAATGGCGTAATCGAGGCGGACATTCTCGGCCATAGCCAGCCGCTTCAGGGGAGCTTCGTCGGCATTGCGTTTCATGTCGTGGACGCGAGCACACACGAAGCAGTCTATTTCCGCCCGTTCAACTTCCGCGCGGCCGACTCGACGCGGCACAGCCACGCGGTGCAGTACGTGTCGCACCCGGATTGGTTCTGGGAAAAGCTGCGCAGCGAACGGCCCGGTCAGTACGAGAAGCCGGTCATCCCGGAGCCGGATGGCGACGCATGGTTCCACGTTCGCGTTGTCGTTGCGCGACCGAAGGTGAGCGTCTTCGTCAACAACAATCCGCAGCCGGCGCTGGTCGTGAACGAGTTGAGCGATCGTTCATCGGGCGCGATTGGGCTTTGGGTGGGAGAGGGCTCGGGTGGCTCGTTTACAAATTTGAGGGTGACGCGGCAGTGATTGGTGGCTGGTGGTTGGTGACTGGTGGTTGGCCTTTGGTGACCGCAGCCTTGCGCCACGCGCCATGCGCCACGCGCCACGCACCACGCGCCACGCGCCCCGCGCCCGCGCCCCGCCTATCACCGTCCCTCAGTCGATGAAGCGGCGGCGTTGTTCCGCGGTGGGTACGAGGCACGCTTCGGGCGCGAGCTGGCGGCGGTGACGTGCGATCCAATCGTAGGCGGCGTCGCGCATGAAGGGGGGCACCAGCGTGCCCAACGACCCGAGCGTGCGCCAGATACCGCCGAGGTAACGGGCGACGCGGAGCGCGCCGCGGGAACGCCAGAGAAGGCGTTCGGGCGAGCTAGCTGTCGCTGGCTCGTACCAGAGAACCGAATCGATGGTTGCGAGCTCAGGATGCCGTGCGCGGAGTTCCGCGCCGAGCGCGCCCTCGAGACGCGCGAAGCGCAATGTACCGTTAGGCGGCTCGTGCTTGAGGACGAACTGGATCGAGCCCGCGCAGAAACCGCAGGTGCCGTCGTAGAGGAGAATCGGGCCCGTCAACACGCCGTCAACGAATGAGGGTGAACTGAAGAGTCCAAGGCGAGCGGAGGTAACGATAGTGGTTCAATCGGCGAGACGCACGCTTTTCTCGTGACCGGTGGTTGGTGCGCCGACCACCGATCATCGACCACCGGTCACCAGGCCTGGACCCCAAGTCAGTCCCACGGCAGCTTTCCGCTGTGTCATTACCGCATGATCGTCCGCGCTTTCGCCTCGCGAAGGCGTATCGCGTCACCTTCCGGGTGCTGGGGAGCTATCTCGCGCTTCGGCTGCGCCGTCCGTTTCTGACGTCCGGTGCGTACGAGCGGCGACTGCTCGATCGCCACCGCATCAACGCGCGGCGCATCGAGCGGGCGATCATCGAGCTCGATGGATTGTTCATCAAGGTCGGGCAACTGATTAGCATCCTCGCAAACTTCCTTCCCGAAGCGTTTCGGCAGGAGCTCGAAGGGCTGCAGGACTCCATTCCCTCGCGGCCGGTCGACCAGATCGTCGAACGGATCGAGCGCGAATTCGACCGCTCGCCGCAGACACTGTTCGCGTGGTGGAATCCGGAGCCGATGGCGAGCGCGTCGCTGGCGCAGGTGCACGAGGCACGACTGCACGACGGACGCCGGGTCGCGGTGAAGGTGCAGCACGCCGACATCGACGAGATCGCAAAGCTCGACCTCAGTGCGATCCGCCGCATTCTCGGCATCGTGCAGTTCTTCACTCGGGTCCGGGGGATCGAGTCGTATCACTCCGAGATCAGCGCGATGATTCACGAAGAGCTCGACTTCCGAAAGGAGGCCGAAAACATCGATCGCATCGCCGCGCATTTCAGAAACGATCCGATGGTCGGTTTTCCCGTCGTTGTGCCGGAGCTGTCGACGGAAAAGGTGCTGACGACGGAGCTGGTCGAGGCGACGAAGGTTACCGACCTCGCCGAGCTGGGACGGCGCCGCATCGACCGCCCGGCACTCGCGCAGCGCATTCTCACCGCGTACTGCCAGATGATCTTCGTGGATGGGGTCTATCACGCTGACCCGCATCCGGGCAACATCCTTGTGCGCGACGATGGAAGCATCGTCTTCGTCGACTTCGGCGCGGTGGGCCAGCTGTCGCGCGACATGAAGGAAGGCATCCCGCAATTCCTCGACGGCGTCATCAAGGGCGACCCGTCGCGGATCGCCGGTGCCCTGCGGCGCATGGGCTTCGTGGCCCGGGTCGAGTCCAATGGACGCCCGCCTAACGAAGAAGACGTCGCCGAGCGGGTGATCGGGTACTTTCAGCGCCGCTTTCTCGAGCAGGTATCACTCGAGTCTTTCAGTCTCAGCGACGTGCAGGTGGACGTCCGCAGCAAGGTGGAGATGCTCGCCGATCTGCGGCGCCTCGACGTGTCCTTTCGCGAGCTGACGCGCACCTTCCAGGTGCCGAAGGATTGGGTGCTGCTCGAGCGCACCGTGCTCCTGCTGCTCGGTCTGTGCACGACGCTCGATCCGGCAATGGCGCCGATGCGCACCATCCAGCCGTACCTCGAGGAGTTCGTCCTCGGCCGCGACCGGGACTGGGTCGCGCTCGTCAGGGCAACGGTGAAAGAGATGGCGATGTCGGTGCTGGCGCTGCCGGAGGGAGTGAATCGATTGGTTGGCCGCGCCAACCGCGGCGAGCTCGAGGTTCGCGTGCAGGGGTTGCGCGAAAGCGCCGATCTCGTCTACGCTGCCGCGCAGCAGCTGGTGTTCGGCGTCCTCGCCGCGGGCGCGGGAGTGATCGCGTATTTGGCCCGTGTGCGCGGCGACCGCCTGATGGCGACGAGCGCCGCGCTCGCGGCGGCGGTGTTCTTGGCTGGAGTAGTCAGGTCGATGTGGAGGGCGAGAAGAGGGGCTAGGCCCTAGCCCCTCATCAGCTCACCAGATTGACGCTCTCTTCGCCCAACCCGTGTCTGTATAGCGTTCTTTAAACTGCCGGCCCAGCGCTTTCAGCTCGTTGGGATCGTGGCTGTTGCTGTACTTGGCGACGCCAGCCCAATAGAGCGCTTCGGGCGCCGCGTCGGTCTCGGGGAATCGTTCGACGACGGACTCGAATTCCTGGCGCGCGGGCTGCCACTTCTTCTGGTTCACCGCGAGGAATCCCAGGCCGAGATGCAGCTGAGCCAGGAATTCGTCGCGCGGCAGATAGCCCTCGAGTCGGAACGCCTCTGCCCCATCCGGCGCGAGGATGAGCACGGTCGGCGTCCAGCGAATGTTGAATCGCTTCCACATCGTGGGTTGCTCCTTGACGTGGATGCGCACCGGGACGAACTGCCGCGATATGAGCTCGCTCACCTGGGGATCGGGATACACCTCGGCTTCCAGCCGAGCACAGCCCCCTCAGGCAGGCGCGGCCGTGAAATCGAGAAGGAGCGGTTTCTGCGCGCGCGTCGCTTCCGTAATCGCGCCGTCGACGTCTTTCTGCCAGGCGATGGTATCGGTCGCCATAAATGCCTCCGTGTTGGACGGCGCTATGGAATGCAGAGATTGTTCCCGAGTGGTGGCTGGTGATTGGTGGTTGGTGGCTGGTGAATTCGGACTGACGGCGCTTCGCGCCGCCTTTCTTGCGTTAAGCCCTAGCCCCTAATCCCTAGCCTCTAGTCCCTGACGCATGCTCTACAAACAGCTTCGATTCGGCAAAGGATTTCGCGTCGCGATCGGCAACAAGCGCGCTCAATCGGCGGAGATGGTCATTCCGCCAGGCGACTGTGAGGGAGGGCCGGACAATCGGCATCGCGGTGCCGATCAATGGCTGTTCGTCGTCTCCGGACGCGGCCTCGCGATCGTGAACGGCAAGCGGAAGTCGTTACGTGATGGTTCGATTCTTCTCATCGAGAAGGGGAGTACGCACGAGATCCGCAACACGGGGCGTTCGTCGTTGAAGACGATCAACATCTACGTGCCGCCGGCCTACCGAAGCGATGGCGAGCCGCTCCCGCGCGGACGCAAGTGAGTGAGCCAACTCGACACGCGCGGCGACGATCGAAGTGACACAGCACGCGGCTGGCGACGCGCGTCGAAAAATCCGAAGCCAAGGTGTGGCGCGTAGTTAGGCGATGGCGCGAGCGCTCCCGACCGACGGCACTGGTCTCGCATTGGCGACGCTGCGTTCGACATTCACATGGAGAGCCTGTCATGCAACGCCTTCTCGTCGCTGCGCTGCTACTCGTTGCCGTTTCCGGATGTGTCATCGTCGGTGATCCGACGTGCAGTGGGAGCTCGGCGTCCCTCGTCGTTGCGCCGGGTGTGGTCGTCGTATCCGTGGGCCAGTCGTTTACGCCCAACGGGAGCGAGAGCTGGTGCGACAGCGGGCACGAAGCGCATGGCTCGCCGAGCTGGAGTCTGAGTCAGCCGAGCGACGGGAATGTCGTCGCGCTCGACGGGTCGACGGGACGGATCACGGGATTGAGGGCGGGTGTGGCGACGGTGGTCGCCGCTTCGGCGCACAGCGGCGCGACGTCGACGATCGTCGTCACCGTGCGATAGATCGCGCGCGCGCTCCTCGCTACGCTCGGAGCGAATCGATATGGAGTCGCGCGCGCTGATCGCGTGCGCTCCCGCTCCTCCTTAATCACTCGGCGATCTTGGCGCCGGCTTCGCGGAGAAGCTCGGCGAGTACGCTGCGATGGCAGTGCGAAGGGTCTTCGCAGTAGCAACCGATCGAGAAGTCGGAAGTATGCGAGAAGGCGGCGAGCAGCGCGATGAGGCGTTGCTGCTCCGGCGCGCGCATCTCGCGGCGATAGGCACGTGCGAACTTCTCCCAGCGCGCCGGCGTCCACGGCTCCGATTGCGCCCAAGTCACGACGGCGACCGTGGGCGCCAGATCGGGCAGCCAGAGGTCGAACCAGTCGCGCTTGGCGAAGTCCTCTTTCCGTACGCCGCGCGGTGGACGACGGACCGTACCGAGACGCGTTCCCTCGCCAGGGAGACGCGGCGTCCCCAGCCTAACGACGCGGACCGCCATCAGTGCTCGGACATGGCGACGATCGTTTCCCACTCCTTCGTCGTCACCGGCGTCACCGAAAGCCGGCCGATGCGTACGAGTGCCATCTCGGACAGCGCCTTGTTGGCCTTGATCTCGGTGAGCGTCACCGGCCGCTTCAGGGGCGCGACGGCCTTGATGTCCACCGCGCACCAGATCGGATTATTCGGGTCCGACTTCGCGTCGAAGCCCGCGTGCTTGCGATCGGTCGCGGTGGGGTCGGGGTATGCCTCGCGCGCGACCTCGGCGATCCCGACGATCGCCTGCGGATTCGAGCTCGAGTGATAGTAGAAGACCCGGTCGCCCTTCTTCATCCCGTCGCGGAGAAAGTTGCGGGCGGCATAATTGCGCACGCCATCCCACTGGGTGGTCTGCTTCTGCGCCGCGCGCAGATCATCGAAGGAGAAGACGTCCGGCTCCGACTTCACGAGCCAGTACCTCTTCTCGTTAGGTGCACGTGGCGTGAAGACCCACGCCCACTTGCCCTGTTCGTGCTCGACGGGGCTCATCGATCCTCCACGCGGGCGGCGAGTCCTTTTGGCGCGGTGAGTCGATACGAATCCCGGAGGAGCATGTCGAGCTCCTTCCAATCAATATCTCCGTCGAGATGGACGCCGATCCAGCCACTGGGTCCGACGTAGGGCGGAACGAAGAACCGCTCGGGTTTCGCGCGAACCATGATCTCCTGATTGCCGGGAGGCGCTTTCATCCAGATCGCGGGACGACCAGCGCCATGATGATTGCCTGACGAGGCGTACATCGCGAAGAGCTTGTTGCGCACACGAAAGGTGGGTTCACCCCATGCTTCCACCTCGTGTGCTTCGGGAAGACCCAGACAGAGCTTCCGCACGCGAGGCAGAGGAGAGCGAACCATGTCCAAAACTGATCGGGAGTGGGAATTGAGGGAAGAGGAAAAGGGAAAACGGCGAGCCGAGAGCACAGTCACGCGACGTTCATGCGAGCTTCCGAATCGCCGCGATCCGACCGGTGCGGCTCTTCGGGCTATCCAGGCTGAACGATCGTGCGTCGCCGAGCTGGTCGCGAACGAAGGCTTCCGTCTCCTCGATCGCGCTCGAGAGCTGTTTTGTCTTCCTCACGTCGAAGGTGCCCCAGGCGATGCGGCCCTCCTCGATGTCGAACTCCCAGAGCCCGATGACCCGACCACGATCGAGAATCGCGTGGGACGGGAGGTCGGCGAGCCCGCCGAGCGGCTTGTCTTTGGTATCTACGAGCACCGCGCGCGAGCGATCCTTCTCGTCGAGCAGCGACGTGAGATCGCGGCGCGCGGCAGCGATGGAGTCGAGGCTGCTCACGAGCGCATAGCACGGCTCGTCCGGCGGCTCGAACCCTTTCCACTCGCCCACGTCCTCCGGGAGGAAGAGTCGATCGCCGGCGCCGGGCGCGGACATCAACTCGAGTGGCGCGACGGCTTCCTTCGCGGCCCTGACGCCTAACGAGGAGAACCATTGAAACTCGCTCATCGTCGCCGGGCCGACCCACTGGAAGTACCGACGGGCGAGCTCCGTGTACGCCTCGCTCAACGACGCTGGGTACTTCGCGAGTGGGCTCGGCGTCCACCTCGTGTACTTGTAGCGCTGCTGGTCGAGACGACCATTCACGGGCACCCGACGAATGTCGCCGTGCGCCTGGAGACGCCCCAGCGCCAGCGGCAACGTGGTCGTCACACCCTTTTTCTTGCCTTCCTCGCCGAGATTCCGCGACGCTTTGCCGGTCGCGTCGCGAATGGAGTCGGGATCCATCACTCCACCGTTGTCGAGTGCATCGAGCACGGCCTGCTCGAGCTTCACGATCTCCTTCTCCGTGACGCCCAGCTTCGACGCCACTTTCATCGGCGCCGCGGCGGCGTCTTCGCCGACTTTGAGGCCGAGCGCGAAATCGCACGCGGGGAGCACGTAGGTGCAGCCTCGCGCCGCCGGCAGCTCGTGAATCTGCAGCCTGGCCGTCGCGGCGTCGGCTGACTCACGAGTCGTGCGTGCCCGGGCGAAGAGTGTGAGATAGGGACCGACGCCGCCGACAGAACGCGCCCACCCCGCGCGCTCCAGCACCGCTGCTGGCGTTGCATTGCGGAGTGATCCATCGAGACCCTGACGACGAAACCACCAGCCGCGCAGTTTCGGTGTCGACATGAGAGGCTGAGATGAGGAGAGCAGGTCCTAAGCGTACCGTTTCTGCGCGCGCTCACGCGCTTTCCGCGCTTCCTCTTCGCGATTGCGCGGCGTCGCATGGACGTGCAGCGACCGAATCAGTCTCTCGGCCGCGGCGGTGACCTCCTCCACTGCGAGGTTGAACGCTTCCTCATTGGCACGGGAGGGACGCGTCGTGCCGCTCAGTTTGCGCACGAATTGCAAAGCCGAGGCGCGAATCTCGTCGTCGGTGGCGGGCGGCTCGAAATTGGCCAGCGTCTTGATGTTTCTACACATATCTCCTCTGTCCCTACCGCTTGAGCGGAGTGGCGGGCGTCGCGTGCTTCACGAACAGCAGCCCGTCGTAGTATGTGGGAAATTGCAGCGGCGTCTCGAACGTGCCAATTGGATTGTCGGAGTAGACGCCACTGACGAGCCGCGCCGATCGCGGACCCTTGAGCCAGGTGGACGCCGTGTCGGCGCCCAGGGCGCGCATGTCGATGAAGAGCGCCTCACCACTGGCGTGGTTGAGCACATACTCATAGGAATCCAATCGCGGCGGACGCAGGCGCATGTTCGTCTCGCCGCCGGGCTCCCGCTGACCGACGTTGATCGGCTGGGCCCTCACGACGCCCTCGCCGACAGTGAAGGCGATATTCCGGTAGCGGTCGCCGAGCGTCTTCGCGAGTGGCACCGCGGACTGCACGAGGTTGCCCTCGCCCGTTAGGCGCCCCGACTCGACGTCCCGCCCCCACACGAGCAGGTTGGCGTCGGCACCTCCGAGGTTGGCGAGCCACAGGATGTGCTCGGCCACGGCCTCGTGACGCGGCAGCCTGCGGAGACCGACGTCGGCATCGTGCTGCGCGACACGCGCCATCTGCTCGGCGAATGCCACCATCGCCTGCGCTGCCGAACGCCCGCCGAGTCGACTACGAAGTGCCTCCAGGCTGTCGGCGACGCTCGCCGTCGCGCCACGACAGCGATTCCAGAAGGTGCTGTCGGACGCCGGACCCTCGCGACCCCACGCGGCGCTCTCGCCGGTTGTGACACACTGGAGCTCACGTTTGAGGAACGCGTTCAGACTACTTCCCGCGACGCTGTCGGGCAGCGTCGTGATCACCTGCAGGGCGTGGCCCGCGTTCGGAATCTCGAAGCCATAAAAGCCAATCTGCTCCGCGGTGCTGCGCGTGCGGTCGTACTCGCGAACCCACTGCACGAGATTGAACACTTCCTGGGTATTCCAGTGCAGGCCGAGCACGCGCAGCCAGCGTTTGGGATCGCCGGTACCGGTGCGAACATAGCGGTCGATCTCCATCACCTCAGCCATCGGCGCCTGGACGGCCAGCGCGCGGAAGCCGCGGGTGCTGAGCGTCGCCAGGATGCTCTGCGTGATACCCGCGAATTGATGCGAACCCTCGGTGAGCTCGCTCACGCCCAGCACCCGCGCATTTCCGACGAAGTCCGTGACCGGAATGCGATCGGCGACAGGATGCAGGGAGTCTGGAACGGTGATCGGCACGGCGTGCGCGTCGACCCAACGCACCGCCGCGGCGGCGGAATCGCTGAGCGGCGGTGGTGCGATGACCACGGGCGGCTTGTTCGAGTGGCAGGCGCTGGCGAGGCAGACCGTGGCGGTGGCGTACAGCGCGAGAGGGATGCGACGCATGGACATCGTTGAAGGGAGAAGGAAGTTCACCGTCTGAGGCCGCTGTACAACGTACAAAGGAGACGGGGTTCCTGTTGGGTCACAGGGGGACGCGACCTATCTTTAGCGGGGAGCCAATCCCAATTTGAACACTCCAGGGCACCGTCGAGTTCGGCGTCGTGGAGCGTGACGCGTGACGCGTCCTCCGCGCTCCACGCAACACGCTCCACGCTGAACGCCCGACGCTCGGAAACCTGAACCCCTAGTAACGAAGTGACTGCTGCCCCCCCGAAACGCGATTTCATCCGTGACATCGTCGCCGAAGACGTGGCGGCTGGCCGATTTGGCCGGGCGCCGGCGACGCGCTTTCCGCCGGAGCCTAACGGCTACCTCCACATCGGACATGCGAAGTCGATCTGCCTGAACTTCGGCATCGCGCGCGAGTTCGATGGCCGTTGCAACCTGCGCTTCGACGACACGAATCCCACGACCGAGGACGTGCGTTACGTCGAGTCCATCCAGAACGACGTGCGCTGGCTTGGCTTCGAGTGGGATGGCCTTTTTTTCGCGAGTGACTACTTCGAGAAGCTCTATGAGATTGCCGAGCTCCTCGTACAGAAAGGCAAGGCCTATGTCGACTCGCAGACGGACGAGGAGATCCGCCAGAATCGCGGGACGGTGACGACCCCGGGCGTGGACAGCCCCTACCGGGTGCGCTCGGTAGAGGAGAACCTGGATCTGCTCCGGCGCATGAAAGCGGGTGAATTTCCGGACGGCGCGCACGTGTTGCGGGCGAAGATCGACATGGCGCACCCGAACATGATCATGCGCGACACGCTGCTGCTGCGGATCCGCCATGCGCATCACTATCGTCGTGGCGACGAGTGGTGCATCTATCCGCTGTATGATTTCGCGCACGGCCTCTCCGATGGGTTCGAGGGGATCACGCGCTCGTTATGCACGCTCGAGTTCAAGGACAACCGCGAGATCTACGATTGGCTCGTCGAGGAGGCGGCATTCGAGAATCCGCCGACACAGATCGAGTTCGCGCGGCTCGAGCTCGACTACACGGTGTTGAGCAAGCGCAAACTGCTCCGGCTCGTGAACGAGGGGTTCGTGAGTGGGTGGGACGATCCGCGGATGCCGACGATTGCCGGGATCCGGCGGCGTGGCGTCACGCCCGAAAGTCTTCGCAACTTCGCCGAGGCGATCGGCGTCGCGCGCAAGCCGGCACGGACGGAGCTCGCAACCTTCGAGCACTACGTCCGCGACGATCTCAACATGCGCGTCCCACGCGTGATGTGCGTCGTGAATCCGCTGAAGGTGGTGATCACCAACCATCCCGAGGGCGACGGCGAGGAGCTCGAGGCGTCCAACTATCCGCACGACGTTCCCCTCACGGGTTCTCGTCCGGTGCCCTTCTCGCGTGAGCTGTACATCGAGCGCGAGGACTTCATGGAAAACCCGCCGAAGAAATTCTTCCGGCTCGCACCGGGCCGCGAGGTGCGGTTGCGCTACGGGTACTTTATTACCTGTCGCGACGTGGTGAAGGATTCGGCTGGAGAAATCGTCGAGCTGCGCTGCACGTATGATCCGGCCACTCGTGGCGGTGATGCTCCGGATGGACGGAAGGTGCAGGGGACGATCCACTGGGTCTCGGCGCGCCACGCGCTCGACTGCGAGCTGCGGCTGTACGACAAGCTGTTCACGGTGCCGAACCCCGACGACCTACCGGAAGGCCAGGAGTTCACGGACGTACTGAACCCGAACTCACTGATCGTCGTGCCTAACGCGAAGATCGAGCCGAGTGTCGGCGCGGATCCGAGCGGGACGCGATATCAGTTCGAGCGGACGGGGTACTTCATGAGCGACCCGATCGATTCACGGCCGGACAAACTCGTCTTCAATCGAACCGTGACGCTGCGGGACACGTGGGCGAAGGTGAAAGAACGAGGGTAGGGGTTTCGCGGTTAGAGAGGTTTACTTCGACTCGAGGTCACCGTGAATCGACGACATGTTGTCATCGCGCTTCTCTCACTGTTGGTGATAATTCCGGGAGCCGTCGGTGCCCAGCAGCAGCAGGGCTCGACGACGAAGCAGGTCTACAATCGGCCGGATGCTCGGCCTGGCGGCGTTCTTTCGCCGGCAGTCCGCGTTGGCGACCTGCTCTTTCTTTCCGGCGTGATGGGGACGAAGGAGGGAGGCGGCGGCCTCGCCGAGGGCGGCATCGAGGGGCAGACACGTCAGGCGCTCGAGAACGTGAAGGCGTCGCTCGCGCTCGCTGGAGCGTCAATGTCCGACGTTGCGAAGTGCACGGTATTCCTCACCGACGCGGCGAACTTTCAAGGAATGAACAAGGTCTATCGCGAGTTCTTCCCGACGGATCCGCCCGCGCGTTCGACAGTCGCTGTCGCCGCGCTGGTGCTACCGGGCTCCCTCCTCGAAATAGAGTGTACTGCACTGGCGCCGCATCGCTAACCAACCACCAGCCACTAACCACCAGTCACCACAATGACTGCCACCGCTGCCGAACCATTCACGCTCACGCTCCGCGACTTCGAAGAAGCCCGCGCGCGCATCGCGCCCCACATCAAGCGCACGCCCCTGCTGACGTCGCGGCAGCTCGATGAGCTCACGGGCTACGACATCCGTCTCAAAGCGGAAATGTTTCAGCGAGTCGGCGCTTACAAGATCCGCGGGCCCTTGAACAAGTTTGCGTTGATGTCCGAGGAGGAGAAGCGCCGCGGCGTGGTCTGCTCGTCGGCGGGCAATCATGCGCAAGGGGTAGCGTTGGCGGCGAAGATCCATGGTATTCGCGCCGTCGTCTGCATGGCAAAGAACGCGACGCCGGCAAAGATCGCGGCGACCAGAGCGTATGGCGCCGAGGTCGTGCTACACGGCATGATCTGGGACGAGGCGAACGAGAAGGCGAAGGAGCTCGTCCGCGACGAGGGGCTCACCTACGTGCATCCGTTCGACGACGCGCAGTTGATCGCCGGACAGGGAACGCTCGGTTTAGAGATCGTCCAGGACTGGCCCGAGGTGGACGCCGTTGTCGTGCCGATCGGCGGTGGCGGGCTGATCTCTGGCGTCTCGATGGCGGTGAAGAGCCACAATCCCAACGCGAAGGTCATTGGAGTGGAGTCGTCGGATGGACCGGCGATGCAGCAAAGCGTTGCCGCCGGGCATCTCGAAACGATCGATTGCAAGACGATCATCGACGGGCTGCGCGTGCGGCGTTGCGGCGAGCTGAATTTCTCGGTCGTGCAACGCTTCGTAGACGAGATCGTGGCGCTCCCCGACCGCGAGATCTTCGAAGCGATGATCTGGGTGATGGAGCGGTGCAAGCTGCTGGTCGAAGGCGCGGCCGCCGCCCCGGTAGCCGCACTGCTGCGCGGCCTCGTTAGGTTGCCGAAGGGATCGAAGGTCGCAGTGGTGCTCTCCGGCGGGAATGTGAATCTCGATCAGCTGCGTGGATTGAGCTGGAATTGAGCGCGCGGGCATCCCGAGCGAAGCGAGGATACAGGCGGTCGGGACTACAGGAGCACGCGTCTTGCGGCCAGTCGTAGTCTCTCTCTTCACCCAGAGGCTATGCGCTCGCTCATCGATCGAGAGCCAGCGACGTGCCGACGGACGGAGCGTGCAATAGAGCCTGGCGATGAAGCGCCAGACTTCGAGTTCACGTCCGCCGGTTCGACGCGTCGCCTCTCTGACTTCCGCGGCTCGCCCGTCGTTCTCGCCTTCCACGGCGCGCAGTGGGATCCAGCCCGTGCCGAGCACATCGACACCTACAACCGATTGATCGGGAAGCTCGGCGGACTCGCCGGCGCGCGCCTGCTCGAGATTGGCGGTGATGGGCCGTGGCGCGAGTTGCGGTTTGCGGATGACGCGCTGTCGCTCCCCGTGGTCGCGCTGGGTGATACGTCAATTGCGTCGTGCTACGGCTCTGGCGACGAGCCCGCGGTCTTCGTCATCGACGGCGACGGCATCGTGCGGTGGGCACTCATCGGACCGATGTCGCTCGCGAATCCGACGGAAGTCGCGCGCGCGATCAGCGTCGTCGCCGAGCCGTTCGTGCATCCACCTAACGAGCCGGGCGCGGTGCACGAGGGGAGCGCCTGGACGCGGCGCGATTTCGTCGCGACGACGCTCGCTGCCGCCTTTGCGCTCGCGCTCAGACCCGTCGAGGCACATGCCCAACGCGTCGCCGCGCTCGGTACAGCGCCGGCGCGCCAAAGCGCTCGATCGGTGACGCTCAACGTCAATGGACATGACCTCGTGCTGCAACTCGAGCCGCGCGTGACGCTGCTCGACGCTCTTCGCGAGTATGCTGGGCTCACGGGAAGCAAGAAGGGGTGCGATCACGGGCAGTGCGGTGCCTGCACCGTTCACATCGATGGCCGCCGCGAGCTGTCCTGCCTGACGTTCGCCATGATGCAGGAGGGCCACCGCATAACCACGATCGAGGGGCTCGCCAACGGCGAACAGCTGCACCCGATGCAGCAGGCATTCATCACCCACGACGGCTTCCAGTGTGGCTACTGCACCTCCGGCCAGATCATGTCGGCGGTCGCGGTGCTCGACGAGAGCTGGGGGCCGGCGGACGACGACGTGCGCGAGGCCATGAGCGGCAACATCTGCCGCTGCGGCGCGTACCCGGGGATCGTCGCCGCGGTACAGGAGGTGCGCCGGGCGCAGGCCTCGAACGGCGGAGGACAGACGCGATGATCGACTTCGATTACGTCCGCGCGACAGACCTCGCGTCCGCCGGCCGCGCCGGCGCCGCGCCATCGACGCGCTTCGTCGCCGGCGGCACGAATCTCGTCGATCTGATGAAGCTCGACGTCGAACGCCCATTGCACCTCGTCGACATCAATGACCTGACGCGAGCCGATCCAACCCTGGCGGCCATCGCCGACTTGCCTAACGGTGGCCTGCGTATTGGTGGGCTGGCGCGGATGCGCGATGTCGCCTGGGACGCCAAGGTCCGTGAGCGCTACCCCGTCGTGAGCCAGTCGCTCCTGCTGGCCGCGTCTGGCCAACTGCGGAACATGGCGAGCATCGGCGGGAACGTACTACAGCGAACACGCTGTCCGTATTTTCGCGATACGGCAATGCCGTGCAACAAGCGCGAGCCCGGCTCCGGTTGCTCGGCGCTCGTCGGCATCAACCGCAGCGAGGCGCTCCTCGGCACGAGCGAGCACTGCATCGCGACGTATCCCGGCGACCTCGGGGTGTCGCTCGTAGCGTTAGGCGCGACCGTGCACATATACACACCAGCGGGGAGCACACGAACGCTACCGTTCTCCAGCCTTCACGTTCTTCCCGGTGCGCATCCGGAGCGGGAGAATGTCTTGCGTCCGGGTGAGCTGATCACGGCGATCGACTTACCGCCGCTCGCGGCAGCACGACGTTCGCTTTACCTCAAAGTGCGCGATCGCGCGAGCTACGCCTTCGCGCTTGCTTCGGCGGCGGTCGCCGTCGATCTCGACGGTCGCACGATTCGCGACGCGCGCGTGGGATTGGGCGGCATCGCGACGAAGCCCTGGCGCTCCCACGAAGCGGAGCGCGTGCTCATCGGAAAACCGGCAACGGCGTCGACCTTCCACGCGGCGGCCGACGCGGCGCTTGCCGATGCTCGCCCGCACAGAGACAACGCGTTCAAGGCAACACTTGCCAAGCGCACCCTCCTGCGCGCCCTGACGGAGGTGACGGCATGACCTGGTATCGGAAGCTCAAGGGGGCGGCCAGTCTGGGCCAGCCGCTCGATCGCGTGGATGGGCGGCTCAAGGTCACCGGAGGCGCTCGATATGCGGCCGAGTATGCCGTGCCTAACGTTGCACACGCGGTAATCGTGACGAGTACGATTGCGAAGGGTCGCATCAAGGCGATGGATACGAGCGCGGCCGAGCGAGTGACGGGCGTGATCAAGGTGTTGACGCCCTTCAATGCGCCACGTTTGCCAGGCGCGCCGAAGCCGGGCCCGCACACTGAATCGGCGGCGGCGCCCCGGCCAGCGTCGATGCGTGTGCCGACGATGTTGCAGGACGACGTCGTGCGCTACAACGGCCAGCCGATCGGCGTCGTCGTCGCCGACACCTTCGAGCATGCGCGCGAAGGGGCGGGCCTCGTGCGCGCCACGTATGCGTCGGAGAAACCCGTGCTCGACTGGTCGAAGGCGCCGCTCAATCCGGCGGAGGAAGTGCATCCGTTAGGCGGCGAGCGCACCGTCACGCGCGGCGACGTCGCCAAGGGTCTCGCCGACGCGGCGGTTACCGTCGACCATGTGTATGTCACGCCGCTCGAGAACCACAATCCGATGGAGGTTCACAGCACGCTCGCACAGTGGGACGGAGACTCGCTGATCCTCTACGAATCGACCCAGGGCATTACGAGTGTGCGAAACACGGTCGCCCGGCATTTCGGGTTGACGCCCGACAAGGTGCGGGTCGTCGCGTATTTCACGGGAGGTGGTTTTGGCAGCAAGGGCGGCCCCTGGTCGCACGAGACCCTCGCCGCGATGGCGTCGCGCGAGGTGAATCGTCCGGTGAAGCTCGTGCTCAGTCGACGGCAGATGTTCGGCCCCGTCGGCGGACGCCCGCGCACGGAGCAGCGTGTCACGTTAGGCGCGACGAACGAGGGGGTGCTCACGGCCATTCGGCATCACAGCAAATCCACGACGTCGACGATCGAAGACTGGGTCGAGCCGGCGACAAACCAGACGCGGCTCCTCTACGACTGCCCGAACTGCGAGACGCAGTACGATCTGGTGCGCGTGAACGTGGGCACGCCGACGTTCATGCGGGCGCCGGGCGAATCCACGGGAACGTACGCGCTCGAGTCGGCGATGGACGAGCTGGCGTACGCGCTGAAGATGGATCCGCTCGCGCTGCGCAAGAAGAATTACGCGCAGAATGATCCAGAGAGTGGCAAGCCCTGGTCGAGCAAGGCGCTGATGGAGTGCTACGACTCGGCGGCGTCGCGCTTTGGCTGGGCGAATCGTAACCCCATGCCGCGGGCGACGCGCGACGGGAAGTTACTGGTGGGCTGGGGGATGGCGACGGCGACGTATCCGGCACGCCGGGCACCCGCTGGCGCGATCGCGCGGATGATGCCCGATGGCCGCGCCTATGTCCGCGCGGGAACGCAGGAGATCGGCTGCGGCACGTACACGTCCATGACCCAGATCGCGGCTGACGCGTTAGGCATCGCACCGTCGATGGTGCGCTTCGAGCTCGGGACCACCGACATGCCGGAGAACCCCGCGTCCACCGGCTCGGTGACCGCAGCGTCCACCGGCTCCGCGGTGCACGACGTGGCCGTGGCCCTCCGGCAGAAGCTGGTGCAGCTGGCGATCAACGACCCACAGTCGCCCCTCCATGGCGCGGCGGAGACGGACGTGCGCGTCGACAACGGCGCCCTGACGCTCCTCAGCGATGCTCATCGCACGGAGCCTTACTCGGCGCTGGTCGTGCGCAATGGCAGCCGACCAATCGAAGTGACGGTGGCGTCCAAGCCGGGCGCCGACGCCCAGCAATACTCGATGCACTCCTTCGGCGCGGTGTTCGCCGAGGTGAAGGTCGATCCCGACCTGGCGATCGTGCGTGTCCCCCGAATCGTGACGGCGCACGCCGTCGGCCGGATTCTGAACGCCAAGACCGCGCGCAGCCAGATCGTCGGCGGCGTCGTCTGGGGCGTCGGCATGGCGCTCGAGGAGGAAACGCTCATCGATCCACGCACCGGTCGTTATATAAATGCTGATCTGGCGGAGTATCACGTGCCCGTGAACGCGGACATCGGCACGATCGACACGGCGTTCATCGAGCAGCCGGACGAGCACGTGAGCACGGTCGGGGCGAAAGGCGTGGGCGAAATCGGGATCACCGGCGTCGCCGCGGCGATCGCGAATGCCGTATATCACGCGACGGGCAAGCGGGTTCGGGAGCTCCCAATCCGCATCGAGCGACTGTTGACGTGAGCTCAGCCTATCGAGGAAGCATCCCGACCCATAGGACTACCGACCCACAGTTATTCCCCCAGAACTCCGCGGGCCGGCCAGCGGTGTTGTACACCTCGATCGCGGTCACTTCGCTCGGCGGCGCCAGGGCGTCGATGTCGGTTGCGGCATCGTCGGGCATGCGCATGCCGTTGAGGTAGACCGTAGGCAGGCATCCGCCACGCAGCAGGATCGCGCTGCCGAAACCCCGTGTGGGAACCACGCGGACGCCCGGCACCGTGCGGAGGAGGTCGGTGGTTTCCAGCGCGTTCCGCTTCGCGATGTCGGCTGGCGTCAGTATGTGTCCAAAGCCGTTCCTGAGGCGGCGCTGAAACTCCGCCATGGCGGCGTTCCCGCGACCGTAGATCTTCACCGCGTCGAGTGTCTGGACCGGCTTGTCGAGCACGACGTCGAGAGTCGTTAGGCGCTCCTTCGACAGGTCGACGGCAACGCGCTTCGGCTCGAAACCAATCGCGCGCACCTCCACCGTCTGCGTTCCCGACGGCAGGCCGGCGAGCGAGAAGGTACCGGAATCTCCCGTGCGGCCGTCGAGGCCAGTGCCCGGGACGGTCACGTCCGCGTTCCCGATCGGCTTGCCCTTGTCGTTATGAACGACGCCGCTGACCCGCGCGCTGCCGCGGCGCAGCATTGGCAGGGGGAGCACCGCTTTCACGGCGCTCGAGTCGTCCACCTGCGCCACTTCGGAATCCGCTTTGCTGACGAGGAAGTCGCGGAGTAGGAGGCTCCCAGGGGGAATCCGCAGTTCGATGACGCCGCTCTCCTCACCGCTCGCCTGCGCGCTCGCCTGGAGATCGGCGTCAGTCGGCAAACCGCAGAGCGCGAACCACCCGAGCTCATTGCTTTTGACGGGAATCTGCTGGCGATTGCGCTTGACGCCGCCCTGGCCGATGGTGAGCTCCATCCAGAGTACGGTGACCGTGCCCTGACGTGGCATTCGTGTGTCGGCGTCACGAAGATGGCCAATGAGGAGACCCGTCGAATCTTGGGCTGTGGAAGAGCGGCACAGTTGCGACTCGATCCTTTCCGCAGGTGGAATGGCGAGGTTCACCTGTTGCTCGCCCGTGGGACCGGTGATGGTAAAGCGCTTCGGCGACAGGTCGATGCCGAGGCTGTCTAGCGCGGGGTGAAAGAAGCCGATGATGTAGGCGCCCGGCGCGAGGCTATCGACGCGATAGACGCCGAGCGAGTCGGAGGTCGCCATCCTCAGGACTCGCGAGGGTTGGGCCTCGACCTGGATCATGGCGCCGGCGAGCGGGCGATGACTCACACTGTCCGTCACCGTGCCGGTGACCGTCACCTGCGCCTGGCCGACAGAGCTCGCGAGAACGGAGGCGATGAGGGCCAGCGGCAATCGTCGAAAAGGCATATGACGTTTGAGAATCACTGCAGTAGAAGTCCGATGCGCGACCAGCGAATACCAGTGAGCGTGTCGCCCGAGAAGTACACGCGGCGAACGCGACCGAGCACTTGATGAGCGGTTACAAAACCAAAATAACGGCTGTCGAGTGAGTTGTCGCGATTATCGCCGAGGACGAAGAAATGATCGGGTGGCACGAGCAACGGTCCCCAATTGCTGCGTGACGCGACGTAATGCGCCGTATCGCGACTCGCGTTCCCGACGAGATACGCGCGCTGCCACCGGAAATCGTCGGTGACGGGATCCACGGAGTCCGTCCGCAGAGTGTACGCCTCATGGAGTGGCTTGCCGTTGATCCAGACGATGCCCTGCTTCATCGCGATCGTGTCGCCCGGTAGGCCGACGGCGCGCTTCATGAACTGCCTCGTCGTGTCGGCGGGCCATTGATGCAGGATGATCTCGCCGCGACCGATCAGCCGTGGATTCTTCGCGACCCCAGGAAGCCGGCGGGCTGTGATGTAGTCTCCGGCGAGAATGGTTGGCGCCATGGACCCGGAAGGGTTCTTGAACGCCATCGCGCCGCGGCCCGCATCGGCGATAAGCACGAGCACGTAGGCGACGGCTGCCGCGGTCAAGAGACCGAAGGTTACCGCAAGACCAATGATTATCGACGTCTGACGGTCTTGCATCATGTCCTCCTCGCCTCTATCAGCACTCGCTAAAGGAGACGAGCGCGAATCGACGCCGGTCACGGCCCTGGGTGACTGGTGGTTGGTGATTGGTGGCTGGTGGCCGCGGTCGAAAAGAGAAAGCAAGCGCCAAACCGTGGCAATCCCTGTTCAGCAATCACCAGTCACAATCACCAACCACAGCCACCAACCACCAACCACCAGTTATGGCCGATGCTCGATGTTCGAGAAGGCGATACCGTCCGACCAGTTGCCCGTTGGCGCATAGCCGGCGATCGTGCCGTGCTCGAGATCGATCGTCGCCACCAGATTGCGCCCCTGCAGTGTCACGAACGCCCAGCGGCTGTCGGGCGACGTCGTGACCCCCTCCGGCGATGGTGATCCCGGGACCTCCGCTGTGGCGACGATGCCCTCGCGCGGAATGTCGATGAGCACACGCTGACGGCGCGTCGCCGCATCGAAGATGCGTACATTGCCGTGCACTGGATCGGTGGCAATTGCCGTGCGGCCGTCGCGAGTGACCGCGAGCCGATACGGCAAGCCGAATCCGCGCAGCGTGTCGATCGCTCGAGCCGCGTCGGTGTCGAACACCACGACGACGCTGTCCGCATCGCTGCCCACCCAGACACGTTTGCCGTCTGGGCTGATGGCGATGCCTTCGGGATTCTTCACGATCGGAATGACCGCACGCGTCGCGCGATTGGGAACGTCGAGGCGGCTGATCGAATGATCGGCAATGTTCGCGGTGAACAGCTCTCCGCCATTCGACGACATCGCGACCATGTGCGACGCGCGCTGACCAGTCGGTACAGTACCGACAACGTGCCCGTCGCGGAAATCGACGAGCAGCACTGCTCGGCTCACCTCCGACGTCACGGCGAGCAGCGAGTCGCCGGGGAAGAATGCCATGCCATGCGGGCGCCGATAGTCGCCGAGGTCGATCGTGCGCGCGACGGCGAGCCGCTCGAGGTCGATGACCGTGATGCTGTTGCCCGGTCGCTCGCGAGTTCCATAATTGCTCACGACTGCCCACCGGCCGTCGTGAGTCGTCGCGACCTCGTGAGGCGCTTCCCCGGTCGGAAGAGTCGCGAGAACTTTACCCGACGCGGCATTGATGATCGTCGCGGTGTTGTCACGCATGTTGCTGGCGACGATGGTGCCGTGGGGCAAATCCGGCGCCGCGGCGAGCCAGAGCGAAGCGAGGAGTGTGCGGGCGGGGGTCAGCTTCATGGCCACTCTCTCAGTCGGCAGTTGCGTGATTCGTGATCAGATTTGCAGAACATCCTGATCGAACGTCATCTGTTCAAGCAGGGAATCGAAAGTATTTTGTAATTCCACTGACACATTCGCCACGCCCACGGCGTAGTTGGCTCGTTCCCGGCAAAGAGGGAGAGATGCGCTTCTTGAGTCGCTTGCTCGTATTCGGCGGTGTCGCGATCTGGCTGCTTGCGTTCGTCGCCTGGAAGCTCGGCGTCTGGATCACGCTCCCGCCAGCGACCGCACGTGTCCTCGTTCTCAGCCTGGGCACGCTGGGCGGCGCGACACTGGTCATCGCTGGAACCGCCCTAAGTCGCGCGCGCCGGCGAGGCCCCGTCGAGTCCGAGCGCGTCTAGCGATTCGGTCGCGAGGCCCCGCTGTCGCGAGAGAATCACGCCGAGGAAACTGATCGTCGCCGCGAGCATGAGCCACCACGCCGGTGCCGCGCTGTTACCAGTGCGCGCGATGAGATAGGTGCAGATCGCCGGCGTGAACCCGCCGAAGATCGCCGTCGCCAGGCTGTACGCGAGGGAAAACGCCGCGGTGCGCACGTGCGCTGGCATGATCTCCGTGAGCAGCGGGACCATCGCGCCGTTGTACGCGCCAAAGAAGAACGAGAACCACAATTGGACCGCCAGGAGCTTGCCGAAGCTCGGTGCGGTCACGAGCCACGACATCGCCGGATAGGTCGTGAACAGTGCGAGCACCGGCACGACAAACAGCAGCGGCCGTCGACCGATGCGGTCCGACAGTGCTCCCGCGAGGGGCAGCCAGATGAAGTTCGAGACTCCGACACACAAGGTGACGATGAAGGTGTCGCTCGCCGCGAGTCTGAGCGCCTGCTTGCCGAACGTCGGCGTATAGGCGGTGATGAGATAGAAGCTCGACGTCGTGAAGACGACGAGCAGCATCCCACTCAGAACGACTCTCCAGTTCGCGAGCACGATGCGTAGCACATCATTCGAGCGACGTGGATGCTCGGCCATGCGCTGGAACGCCGCGGTCTCCTCGAGAGAGCGCCGAAACCACAGGATGAGTGGAATGATCGCGCAGCCGATGAGCAGAGGGATTCGCCATCCCCAGGCACTCATCTCTCCAGCAGTCAATGCGCTGGTGAGAACCAGTCCCATGAGAGCCGTGAAAACAACCGCAAGCTGCTGGCTGGCGGATTGCCAGGAGCAGTAAAAGCCACGCGAGGTGGGCGCTGCAATCTCGGCGAGGTAGACGGAGACGCCGCCCAATTCGACGCCGGCCGAGAGTCCCTGGAGCAGTCGTCCCGCCAGCACGATGAGAGGTGCCGCGAGGCCGATGGTCGCATAACTGGGCGTCAACGCGATCGTGAGTGTACCGATCGCCATCAGCGCGAGCGTGACGATCAGGCCCTGCCTTCTTCCTCTGCGATCGATGTACGCGCCAAGCACCAGGGCGCCGATGGGCCGCATGAGATAGCCGGCACCGAAGGTCAGAAGCGAAAGCATCAACGATGGGAGGTCGGAGCTCGATGGGAAGAACGCCCTCGCGATGTACGTGGCGTAATAGCCATACACGATGAAGTCGTACATCTCGAGGAAGTTGCCGCTGGCGACGCGAACGATGGCGCCGAGATCTGTGCGCATCGGTGCCACTCTGCTAGCGCGCGACCTCGATCCGCGCGATGACGTCGCCCTCGAGCACGCCATCCACGACCTCGATCCCGTCGACGACCTCTCCGAAGAGCGAATAGTCGCCATTCAAACGAAGATTGTCTCGCAGATTGACGAACCACTGCGCGTCACCGGTGTCGTGGCCGCGCGTGCTCATGCCGACCGTGCCGCGTACCTGCGGCACCGTCCCGAGCTCGTCGCGTATGAATCGTGGGTTGCCAACATACTCATTGGCGCGCGGGCTGCCGCCCTGGATCACGAAGTCCGGCTCGACGCGCTGCCAGGTGAGGCCGTCATAGTAGTGCGATCGCGCCAGCTCGAGGACGCGCGCGGCCATGGTCGGCGCAACATCGCCGCGCAGCCGCACCGTGAACGAGCCGCCGCCGCTCGAGTCGGCCAACACGACGCGAAGCCGCGCATCGCCGCCAAGCGCAAGTGCGACGGCATCGGGTGGCAGCCTAACGGGAATCTTGGTGCATCGCGGTCCCATCCCCGACGTGGGACCGAGGCGTGCAGCGATCGTCGCCGCGGCCTGCGCCACGGCGCAATCGAAGTCCGAGGCGAGATCGGCGATCGCCCGCGCGTGCGCCGTGTCGGCGTGCTCGTTGACGCGCTCGAGGAGCGCGAGGCGCGTGTCGCGTGACGTCTCGCTCGTGTCGAGACGGATGCGTCGCAACGTGGATAGCGACGCGGTGAGCACGTCGGCGCGCGACGAGCCAGCGAGTGCGCGAGCCGCCGCCCGGACCGTCTGATAGCCGCGTGCGCCGAGCGCGCCGATGTAGACGTCGTCCGCGGAGTGCCCGACAACTTTCGCCAGGCCGTCGATAGCGGCTTCCTTCACGTTGTCGTCGCCGTCGCGCGATAGCGTGCGCAGCAGCGCCGCATCCGAGTCGAGCGCCGCCGCACGTGCAACGTAGGTGCGCAGCCAGGGCACGGTACTCCTCGCCGTCGTCGATTGCATGTGTCGCGCGACTTCCGGACGAATGCGCGCCAGGGCGACCAGGGCATGTGCGGCGGGCTGCCAGGACGCGCCCCCAGCAATGCGCCGCGCGTTGCGCGGCGCGCTGCGCACCCAGGTGATGAGCGCCTTGATCCAGAGCGAGTCGTTCGCGCATTGCTTGCCGACGAGATCGACGGCGTGCAATCGCACGTGCCAACTGCTGTCGGTGAGCGCGCCGCGCAGCGCGACACAGTCGCCGGACTTCAGCGCGCGATAGCGGAGCCGCCATGCAGGATCCTGATAGGAGGGCGGCGCGGGCAGTGGGGGAAAGGAGTCACGCGAAACGAACTTCGGGTCGCCGATGCGCGCCATCGCTCGTCGCGCCAGCAGTTGAACGCGCGCCTCCGGACTCGAGGCTCCCTCTCGTAGCGCGGGATCGGACGCGTCGCGCTTGTCCTCGGCGAGAAGGATGCGCGCGATCAGCGCGGAATCGGCGCCGGGCGGGAGCGCCTGGCCGCGAAGGGTGAAGGGCGGTGCCGCGCATAGCACCGCGATGATGATGGAGCGACGAAGTGGCGTCATGACTCTGGAGATGGGGTGCTCATCAGCGCCTGCAGTGTTGCCAGCGTGTCCGCGTCCTCCGGCTTCTTGTCCGTGCGCCAGCGCGCGATGCGCGGGAACCTAACGGCAACACCCGACTTGTGGCGAGAACTCGGCTGGATGCCCTCGAATGCCAGCTCGAACACCTGCTCCGGCTTCACGCTTCGCACGGGTCCAAACTTCTCGACGGTGTTGCGCCGGATCCAGGCGTCGAGCTCGCGGATTTCCGCGTCCGTGAGACCGGAGTATGCCTTGGCGAAGGGGACGAGGGCGCCACCGTCCCATACGGCGAAGGTGTAATCGGTGTTGAGGGAGGCCCGTCGTCCATGACCCGCCTGCGCGTAGATCATTACCGCGTCCACCGCATACGGTTGGACTTTCCATTTCCACCAGCCGCCGCGTCTCCGGCCCACGCCATACTCGCCGTCGAGCGCCTTGAGCATCAACCCTTCGGCGCACTCCTCGCGCGCTCTGCGCCATGCGTCGCGCACCTCCTGCCACGTCGCCACGCCGATGCTCGGCGAAAGAATGAACGTCTGTCCTCGCGCGGACGACAGCAGTTCCTCGAGATGCTGGCGACGCCAGGCGAGCGGCTGATTGCGTACGTCGACGCCTCCGAGCTCGAGCAGATCGTAGGCGACGAGGACGACGGGAACATCGGCGAGAATCCTCGCGCCTAACGACTTGCGTCCGATGCGGCGCTGCAGCTGCCCGAAGGGAAGGGGCTTCCCGTCCTTCCACGGCATGATCTCGCCGTCGACAACCGTACCGTCAGGCAAGCGTGTCGCCGCGAGGGCGATCTCCGGAAAGCGATCGGTGACCAGCTCCTCTCCGCGTGACCAGAGATACGTCTCGCCCCGACGTCTCACGAGCTGCGCGCGAATGCCGTCCCACTTCCACTCCACCTGCCACCCGGAGGCGTCGCCGAGGGCCTCCAGCTCTTCCTCGAGCGCATAGGCGAGATAGAACGGATAGGGCTTGGAGATATCGGCGTCGGTGGTCTGTTCGGCGACGAGGGAGGTCCACGACTCGGGTCGCGGATCCCACGTGCCGCTGAGCCGATGCGCGATGACGCCCTCGGTGATTCCGCTGACGCGCGAAAGCGCGCGGATGACGAGTGGCTGCGAGACGCCGACGCGAAAGCCACCGGTGATCAGCTTGTTCCAGACGAATCGCTCTCGTGCCGGCAGCTCGCGCCAGGATGTGAGAATCGAATCACGTTGGCCCGCGTCGTCGAGCTCGGCGAGGACGAGGAGATGCTCCTCGATCCAGACATGCAGTGGCCGCTCCACAGGCGAAACGCTCTCGGGGAGCAGTAGGGTAATCGTCTCGGCGAGATCCCCGACGGCGGTGTAGCACTCCTCAAAGAGCCAATTGGGAACGCCGCTCGCTTCAGTCGCCCATGCGGCAAGTCGGCGCACCGGAACGAGTCGCTTCGGGCGTTCGCCGCTCAGGAAATGCACCGCCCACGCCGCGTCGGCAGGTCGAGCGCTCGTGAAATACCCCACCATCGCATCCACCTTCTCGGTCGTGCGCGTCGTCTCGTCGATCGCGGCAACGAGTGCGGCGAACTCCTTCACGCGACGATTTCCTCGCCGGCCATGCCGACGTCCTGCAGCTCGGACTCGCCTTCGCCCTCCCAGTGGCTCGCGACCGCTTCGGCTTCGATCCCATGCTCGATCAGCCACCTAACGACTGGCTCGCGGTAGCCATGCGTCACCCACACGCGCTCGGCGCCCGTCGCGTCGATCGCGGTGAGGAGGGAGGGCCAGTCCACGTGATCGGAGAGAATGAAGCCGCGATCGATGGCGCGGCGGCGTCGCGCACCACGAATACGCATCCATCCGGACGCGAAGCCCGTCGAGATGGCGCCAAAGCGTCGCAGCCAGAGCGAACCGCCAGCCGATGGCGGCGCGAGCACGAGTCCTCCGGCGTAGTCATGACCGCGCGCGAGTCCGCTCGCATAGATCGTATCCGCGAGTGTAACGCCCGAGTCGCGATAATCGCGGTTGAATCGCTCGATCGCCCCATGCGTATAGATCGGCCCGATCTCGCTGCCGCGCAGCCCCGCGAGCACGCGCTGCGCCTTGCCTAACGCGTACGCGAACAACACGGAGGTGCGCCCCGCCTCCGCGTTCGCGCGCCACCACGCGCAAATCTCGTCGAGCGCGACGACTTCGGGGGACCAGCGATAGACGGGCAACCCGAAGGTCGATTCGGTGACGAACGTGTGGCAGCGGAGCGGCTCGAAAGGCGTGCAGGTCGGATCGGGCTCGGTTTTGTAGTCACCGGAGATGACCCACACCTCGCCGCGATGCTCGACGCGCACCTGCGCCGAGCCGAGGATGTGTCCCGCTGGATGCAGGGAGACGCTAACGCCGCGCAAGTCGAGCGGCTCGCCGTAGTCGGCCAGGCGTATGCTCGCCCCGGCGCCGAGCCGGGTGCGGAGGACGCGTTCACCCTCGCGCGCGCCCAGGTACGCGTCGCAGCCCCAGCGGGCGTGATCGCCATGAGCGTGCGTGATCACGGCGCGAGGCACCGGAAACCAGGGATCGATATAGAAGTCGCCGGCCTCGCAGTAGAGGCCCTGTTCGGTCACGCGGAGCAGCACAATCCCAATTTATCTGCTCGTCTATGTGAGAATAGGCGCATAGAATCATTGTCGCTCCTTCGTCAGAGGATACACGCAATGTCCCTTTCCCGTCGTGAGTGGTTGCAGACCGTCGGTGCCGCTGGCATCGGCGCACTGGCTCCGCTGGACAAAGTGGCGACGGCCGCAGAGCGCGACAGTGTGGTGCCGGCGACGGAACTTCAGGTCGCATCCCGCCATGCGCCCGGCGACATCGTCGAGTTGCACTCGACGAGCGACGTGTTCACGCCCGCGCGCGGCCGCACCTGGATGAAATTCAGCTTCGACTTCCCCGAGCCGGCGGTCGTGTTCGGCGATCACCGATTCAGCTTTCTCGTCTTCACCGACGACAACACTTATGGTCTCGATCGCTCGCGCATGCGTGCGAGCGGGAATGCCGATGCGCTCGAGTTGACCTGCGATGGATTCGTCTGGGCCGGTGGACAGGAGCATGCTGCTGGCACGCTGACGGCAACCTTCAGCGCGCGCGACGGCGTCATCGAATGGCACACCATCGTCGCGATGGAACGGCCAATCAAGGCGGTGACGACGGTAATTCGCGACGTGCCGCGCGGACGCATCGCAGTCGGTGGTGGTCAGCTCGTCGATACCAAAGATGGTGATCTCCTCGCCGGCTACACGTTTGGCGCTGGCGACCTTCACAACTTCGACGTCGCGAGCATCACGACTCCGCTTGCCGTTGTCGAGGCCACCGATAGCGACTATCGCTACTTCACGACGCTGGACACGATCGTTAGGCCCAAGCGCTACTATTTTCAGGCCGGCGAACGCGCGTTCCGTGTCGAGGCCGTCTACGAGCACGACGCGTGGCGGAACGACCGTCGCATCGAGGTGCCGGGCTGGCGCGTTGGCCGCGCTCCGTCGCTGGACGCCGCGGTCGCGGCGCACATGCGGCATATCGAGAGCGCGTTCGCGCTGCAACCATGGGAGTCCCGTGCCGACGTCCCACCGTGGATGCGGCAGATCGCGCTCGTCACGACGCTGCATGGCATGCACTACACGGGCTTCGTGTTCAACGACTATGCGCGCCAGCTGGAGATTCTTCGTTGGATGGCGACGCGCATCCCCCCGAACCGCGTTCTCGTGTTCCTCTCGGCGTGGGACGGGCGGTACTACTGGGATTATCCCAACTACACGGTGCCGAGTCGGATGGGAGGCGAGGCCGCGTTTCGGCGCCTCATCGGCGAGGCGCAACGACTCGGCTTCAAGATGATGCCGATGTTCGGCTCGAACGCCGCCAACCGACGGCAGCCGATCTGGCCGACGATTGCCGGCGCGGCGACGCACAAGATCGATGAGGATCTGTATAACATCAATTGGGTCGACTGGAACAACGACCGTCACCAGGACGGCTGGCTGACGTACATGAATCTCGGTGCCGACGCATGGCGGAATCACCTCGAAGGCCGCATCGCGGACGTCATCGAGCGATTTGGAGTCGACGCCTATTTTCTCGATATCGTCGGCGGGCACGTCAACAGCACCACCGGCGACATGCACGCCGGCACGAAGCGCCTGGTCGAGAACCTTCGCGCGAAGTATCCGCGAGTCGCGTGCGTCGGTGAGATGCCCTACGACGCACTGCATGGCTTCATCCCGATGTATCAGGCCGGAAACGGGGCCATCTGGCGAAAATATTCACGCTACTTTCAGCACCTGAGCGCCCCCGCGGCCGGCCGGGGCTCCAGCGGCGTGCACGAATGGGGGTTCAGCGCGTTCAATCAGGACACCCTCGGCCTCTCCACCACCGCGATTCCGACGCTGCAGGTAGTGGACGACACGTTCACGAAGTATCGTGATACCATGGCGGCCATCATCGAGCGCGCCAGATCTCGTGCTGGAATCGTCTGACCTCGATCGAGGAAGATCATGACGCGGATCGATCGGCGCAGCTTTCTGCAGGCTTCGACGGCTACGGTTGCGGGCGTGGCGTTCGGCCCGAGCTCGTTGTTAGGCAGCGAGTCGCGGGTGCCAGCCGCGCCGTCCGCTGCCGCGGCGCGTGTCGTTGCCCACGCCGTGCCGTTGAGGAAGGTGCGAATCACCGGCGGCCCTCTCCTCCGGGCACAGCAAGCAGACATCAAGTATCTGCTCGAGCTCGAGCCGGACCGTATGCTGTCGTTCTACCGCACGCGTGCCGGGCTACCCGCCAAGGGGGCGCCGTACGGCGGATGGGACGGTCCCGGTCGGAACCTCACGGGTCACGTCGCCGGGCACTATCTCTCGGCGGTGAGCTTGATGTTCGCCGCGACGGGCGACGCGCGCTTCAAGGATCGCGCGGATTATCTCGTGCGCGATCTCGCCGCGGTTCAGGCCAAGAATGGCGATGGCTACCTGAGCGCGCTCGAAGGAGGCCGCGAGGCCTTTGCAGCGCTGTCACACGGCGAGATCCGGTCGGCGGCGTTCGATCTCAATGGGCTGTGGTCACCCTGGTACACGCTGCACAAGACCTTCGCTGGACTGCGCGACGCGTACCGCCATACCGGGAATCGCGCGGCGCTGGACGTCGAGAGCCGGTACGCCGGGTGGGCAGCTCGCGTGCTGGCGCCACTCGACGACGCGCAGGTTGCAAGGATGCTCAACACGGAGCACGGCGGCATGAACGAGGTGCTCGCCGATCTGTACGTCGACACCGGCGACGCTCGCTGGCTTGCGCTCTCACGCCGGTTCGAGCACCACGCCTTCACCGACGCCCTCGCGCGTGGGCAGGACAATCTTCCGGGAAAGCATGTCAACTGTCAGATCCCAAAGTTGATTGGCTCCGCGGCGCGCTACGAATACACCGGCGACGCGGCGGACCTCATGACGTCGTCGTTCTTCTGGGATCGCGTCGCGCAGCACCACAGCTACGCCACGGGCGGGCAGGGGCTCGACGAGTACTTCGGGTATCCGGATCAGCTCAGCCGGCGTGTCGACGGCCGCGCCGCGGAGTCGTGTTGTGTCTATAATATGCTCAAGTTGACGCGGCGGTTGTTCTCGTTTCGACCGGATGCGTTTTACGCCGACTATCACGAGCGAATGCTCTTCAACCACGCGCTGGCCTCGTTCGACCCCGACAGCGTGCGGATGTCGTACATGGTGCCCGTAGGACGCGCCGAGCAGCAGGAATACCAGCGCATGTTCGAGGACTTCACCTGCTGCATGGGGACGGGCATGGAGAACCACGCCCTGCACGCCGAAGGGATCTACTACGAGTCGCCGGAGATCGTCTGGGTGAATCTCTTCGTGCCGTCAATCGCCGAGCTGCAGAACGGCATGCGGATAGCGACCGAGACCGACTTCCCCGACGGCGAGCGGGCCACGGTCAAGATGAGCGGACGCGCGACTCGTCCCTTCACGCTCGCGATTCGGCGGCCGGGGTGGGCCGGCGATGGCTTCACGATAGCGGTGAACGGCGAACGCGTCGCCGTGCCGCCCATCGCAACGCTTCGGCCAGGGGGCGCCGGTGGACGCGATCTCGGTCTCGACGACGGTGCGCTGCCGCCCAGCTCCCACGTCACGATTCAACGTTCATGGAAGATGGGCGACGTAATCGAGCTGACGTTACCGAAGACGCTCCGCCTCGAGCCGACACCGGACGACCGCAGCGTCGCCGCGATCATGTGGGGCCCGCTCATCCTTGCCGGCGACCTCGGACCGCGTAACGAGCGGTCGGAACGCGCGACCCGTCCCGCTGGCCCTGCCCTCCTCGCGGCAAATCGAGATGTCAGCGAGTGGGTGGTGCCGAGCGGCACTGGCCCGGGGAACTTCCGGGCTGCCGGTGTCGCGCGCGAGGTCGCCTCGCCTAACGAGCCGGCTGGTGACCTGCCGCTGGCGCCGTTCTATCGGACGCATGGTCGAACCTACAGCGTGTATCACGACGTCCTCACCACGCCGGAGTTCGACGCCGCCATCGCCGCCCGGGCGGCCGAGGCGACGCGCGCCCAGCGGCTCGAGAGCGCCACGGTGGCATTCGTGCGCCCTGGCAGACCTGAGGATGAGCAACAATTCAATTATCGCAGCGAGCCGGCGGATCGCCCCGTCACGCGCAATGGGGAGCGCACGGGCCGGGGCGGAACGGGCTCCTTTTCCTTCGACATGCCGGTCGAGGCGAACAGCGCGCAATCGTTGATCGTCACCTATCACAACGATCTCGGCTTGCCGGTGCTGGCGAATTTCGACATCCAGATCGACGGCACGTCGCTCGCGCGCTACGCGCCGAATCGCTCCGCGACGGGATTCTGGGATGCGACCTACCCGCTGCCAGCGGCTACCATCGCCGGAAAGAGCAAGATCACCGTGCGGTTCATGGCGGCAGCCGGGAACCGAATCGCGCCGGTTTATGGTATTCGAACCACGCGTGTCGTCGCGTCCTGATGCCGACGAGTGCCTGATTCTTCGGATCGCGTCATCTGGGAGGAGCGCTGGCATCCACTGCGTGAGGAGTGGGTGATCGTCGCGGCGCATCGGCAGGGCCGGCCATGGCTCGGCCAGACGGTCGGCGCGCAGGAAGAAGACGTCCCGGAATACGCGCCGGACTGCTATCTCTGCCCCTGCAACGCGCGCAGCAGTGGCGCAGTGAATCCCGACTATGCTGGCGTCTACGTTTTCGACAACGATCATCCATGCGTCGGTGCCGAGGCGCCGGTCGATCCGTCGCCCGCAACGTCGCCATACACCTCTCGCCGCGCGAATGGCATCGCGCGGGTGATCTGTTATACGCCGCGACACGACCGCACGCTCGCGCGCATGCCGCTCGCGCAGGTCGCGGCGGTGGTCGAGAGCTGGCGGCGCGAGACGCACGACCTCGCCGCTCATCCTCAGGTAAAGCAAGTTCTCATCTTCGAGAACAAAGGTGAGGTGGTCGGCGTCTCCAATCCCCATCCTCACGGTCAGATCTACGCCACGAACTTCACCTGGAAGACGTTCGACACCGAGCTCGATGCCCAGCGCCGATACGCGCGCGACACCGGGCGCGCCCTGTTCGCCGACATCATCGATGCGGAGCGGAGGCACGGACTCCGCGTGCTCTACGCGGACGAGCACGCGATCGCTTTCGTCCCGTACTTTGCTCGTTATGCATACGAAGTCTATGTCGCACCGACGCGCCGAGTGGCGCACGTCTCGGCACTGTCCGATGCGGAGAGCGAGGCGCTCGCGAGGGCGCTCAAGGATGTGACTGTCCGGTACGACAACCTCTGGCGCCAACCCTTTCCATACGTCATGCCGCTGCACCAGGCGCCGACGGACGGTGGAGACTATCGCGACTTTCATTTTTTCATTGGCTTTCTGCCACCGCTCCGGCGGCCGGGCACGCTCAAGTATCTCGCTGGGCCGGAGATTGGCGGCGGCAACTTCCTGAGTGATACGTCGCCTGACGAGAAAGCGGCGGAGCTGCGAGCCCAGTCGACGATCCACTACCGCGATTCGGCAGGATCGTGATTCGCGACGCCGCGGAGCTGCTCGTGCGTCTGCGCGATATCCACGCCGCGATTCGCGACGCCGTCCTCGCCGCGTGCGAGGCGTCCACGACCGAACAGCTTGCCGCGTTATCGGGCGACGAGGGTGGTGACACCATCTTCGCCATCGATCGGGTCTCCGAGGGTGTGCTGCTCGAGCAGTTCGCGAGCATAGCGTCGCGCTGGTCGTGCGTCCTTGTCGCCGAGGGACTAGGTGAGACCGGACAGACGATGCTCCCGTCTGGCATCAACGCCGAAGACGCCGAGCTACGGATCATCGTCGATCCAATCGACGGGACGCGAGGGCTCATGTATCAGAAGCGGCCGGCGTGGATCCTCACGGGCGTCGCGAGCAACCGCGGCATGGGGACAACGCTTGCTGACATCGAGCTCGCGGTACAGACGGAGATTCCGCTGCTCAAGCAGCATCTGTGTGACTCGCTCTGGGTGATCGACGGCCGCGTCGGTGGTGAGCGGCTCGACCGGCTCACCGGGGCGACGACACCGCTCGCCCCAAGACCGTCCCGCTCAGCGACGATCGCGCAGGGTTACGGCGGCCTGGCGCGATTCTTCGCCGGTGCGCGAGATATCCTCGCCGCCGTCGATGACGAGGTAGCAGAGCGCATTCTCGGTCCAGCGCCGGCGGGGCGTGCTCTGACGTTCGAGGATCAGTACATATCCACTGGTGGCCAGCTCTACGAGTTGATGATGGGACACGATCGCTGGATTGGGGATCTCCGCCCACTCGTCGAGCCCGTGCTGCGCGACCGCGGAGGGTCGCTCGGCCTGTGCTGTCATCCGTACGATCTGTGCACTGAATCCATCGCGCGTGGGGCGGGGGTGATCGTCACGGACGACCGGGACAGGCGCCTAACGGCCCGGCTCGACGTGACGACGGACGTCGCCTGGATCGGCTATGCCAACGGGGCGCTTCGCGACCAGATCTGGCCCGTGCTCCGCAAGGTCCTGCAAGCGCGCGGGCTCCTCCCGAACCAGACAGGGGAACGTGCGGTACGTTGATGCGGCGCGGGAGCCGCCCGACGTGGCGGATTTCATCGCGACCGTGCGAACGCACGCCGACTTCTTCGATGGCGGTGCGCCAATCACCATCGCTCGTGCACCCGGACGGCTCGACGTGATGGGCGGCATCGCCGATTACTCCGGCGCGCTCGTGCTCGAGTTGCCGCTGGAGGCGGCGTGCTTCTGTGCGGCGCAATCGACGCGCGACGCCGGTATAACGGTTCGGAGCATGGCTGAGCTAGGCGCTCAGGCCCGCGAGGTGACCGTGCCGCTGGAAGTGCTCGCGCCCAACGGCGCGTTCCTCGATTACGACGCCGCGCGCACGGTGCTCGCTTCCGAGCCGAGCGGTCGCTGGGCGGCCTACGTTCTCGGCGCACTCGTCGTGCTTGCACGCGAGCGCCTGGTCGACATCACGCACGGAGTGCGGATGCTCATCGACTCGCGCGTGCCGTTAGGCAAAGGAGTGAGCTCGTCGGCCGCGCTCGAGGTCGCGGCCATGAAGGCGCTCTGCGGTGAATACGGGAGAGACATCGATGGACGCGCCCTGGCGTTGCTCTGTCAGCTCGTCGAGAATCGCGTCGTCGGCGCTCCCTGCGGCGTGATGGATCAGATGACAGCGGCGCTCGGCGAGCGCGATCGGCTGCTCGCGCTCCGCTGTCAGCCGGCGGAGGTCGAGGGCCAGGTGGCGCTGCCACCAACGCTCGAGGTGTGGGGGATCGACTCCGGAATTCGCCACGAGGTAGGTGGCGCGGACTATGGCGCGGTTCGCGTGGGTGCGGCGATGGGCTACCGGATCATCGCCGATGTGGCGGGACTCGATGCGCGCGTCGTGGCGGAGGGTCGGGTGCAGGTAGACGATCCAAGGTGGTGCGGCTATCTCGCGAACGTGGCGCCGTCGGAGTGGGAGAGCGCGTACCGCGAAGCTGTACCGGAAGTTGTGGATGGCGCCTCATTTCTGCAGCGCTACGGCGGCGTGGCCGATCCCGTGTCGCGCGTCGATCCTTCGCGCAGCTACGCCGTCAGGCACCCGACGGCTCACCCGATCTACGAGCACCAACGCGTTGGTCGTTTTCGCGGGCTACTCGGGGCGGGAGCAGTGGACGAGGCGCAGCGGCTCGAGCTCGGCGACCTGATGTACCAGTCGCACGCGAGCTACGGGGCCTGCGGCCTTGGCTCGACTGGAACCGACAAACTCGCGGCGCTCATTCGTGCAGCGGGTCCGGGGGCGGGATTATATGGTGCCAAGATCACCGGTGGCGGAAGTGGCGGAGTGGTCGCGGTGCTCGCGCGCGCCGGGTCGGGGCAGATGGTGGAGCGCATCGCTCGCCACTACGAGCACCTAACGGGCCGCCCGTCACTGGTGCTCGGCGGCTCGTCCGATGGCACGATGCGATTTGGAACGATTCGCCTCGCGCCGCTGTCGTCCTGAGGAGCGAAGGATGACAGGAAACGGCAGATCCCTCGCTCTGCTCAGGATGACAACGAGCGCTACTTCACCGGCACCTGTTTGGCGCGATCCTGTTGCTGCGCCGGGGCGGGGAATGCTATCTCGAGCACGCCGTCATTGAACGACGCCTGGATCTGATCCGGGTCGACCCCTTCCGGAAGGGGAAGCGCGCGATAGAACAATTCGTAACTTTGTTCCGAGCGAAAGAACCCCTCCCGATCCTCCTCATGCTCCTGGTGCTGCTCACTCGTGATCGTGAGTATGCCGTTGTACACCTCGATGCGAATGTCGCCCTTCTTCGCGCCGGGAACGTCGGCGCGTACGACGAGCTTGTCGCCTCGCCGGAAAGTGTCGAGTTGCGGGAAAAGACTGGAGCGATTGCGCTGATTCGTATCGCGGCCCGTCTGAATCGGGCGTTGGCGCTCGCTCTGGAGATTCGACGAGCCACTCTGGCTGGTCTCCGGCTGCGATCGTTGGTCGGATTGGTCGGCGTGCTGCTGGGTCGCGCGGCGCCGTTGGTCATTTGGTTGTCGTGCCATAGGATTGCCTCCTCGGTCACTTCGCGGCCTCGACGAGTATGGTTGAGCCACGAGGTGGATTGTCGAAAAGTGCATCACCCGTGCCCATGATACATTCACAAATACTCATGGTGGTGGCCGCTGCCACACTGGTCCTGGCCGGTACAGCAGTACGGCACCCGATTGTCCTCGCGCCAGTCGCAATCGACAGCGGCGCCGTCCGCGTGGTACTGCTCGGCACCGGCACCCCCATTCCAGATCCCGAGCGCGGCGGTCCGTCCACCGCGGTGGTCATTGGCCGCACGTCGTATCTCGTGGACGCCGGACCGGGAGTCGTCAGGCGCGCGACGGCGGCGGCGGCGCGCGACAGCCTCCCGTCGCTACGCGTCGCGAATCTGCGATACGTGTTCCTCACCCACCTGCACTCCGATCACACCCTCGGCCTGCCTGACGTGATGCTCACGCCCGCGGTGATGCATCGGAAAGTTCCGCTGCAGGTGTACGGGCCGCCCGGCACGCAGGCCATGGTGACCAATATCCTGCGTGCCTATCGAGAGGACATCGATCTTCGCATCCACGGCCTCGAGCGCGGCGACTCTGCAGCATATCGGGTGATCGTGCACGAGGTGAAGCCGGGCGTTGTCTATCGCGACTCGAGCGTCACCGTCAGCGCCTTCTCCGTACCGCATGGGAGCTGGCGCTATGCCTATGGATATCGATTCGACACGGGGAAGCAGAGTGTCGTGATATCCGGCGACACCCGTCCAAGCGAGGCGATCGTCAAAGCGTGCGACGGCTGCGACGTGCTGGTGCACGAGGTCTACTCGAAGCGGGGCTTCGACCGGCTCGACAGCGCGAGCCGGCGGTATCACTCCACCTTCCACACCTCGGCCATCGAGCTTGGCGACCTCGCGACGCGTGCGCGGCCGAAGTTGTTGGTTCTCTCGCACATTCTCTTCTTCGGTGAGAGCGCGGAGGAGATTCTCGGCGAGGTCAAGTCGCGGTATGGAGGACGGACGATTGTGGGCGAGGATCTCGGGGTGTACTAGGCGCACCACAGCCGGGCCGCGGCGCCTAACGGGAAACGCGCCGGGCCGTACACGAGATTAACAACTTCCGTACACGCGACCGACAGCACACTCTTGAGAGTCGTGCGGTCGAGTGAGAGGTTCACCGGGCATCCGAGCCTCTCCTCGAACCGACCGTGCCATGACCGATCGTCGCGAGTTTCTTCGCAGTGCAGCCATCGCCGGCGGCATGCTTGCTGCCCGTCCGAGACAATTCGCGCGTCGCTCGCTGTCGGCGTTGCTTCGTCCGGTGAATGCAGGCGCCGCGCCGAAGCCGCTGGACATGTTGATCCTCGGCGGAACGGGGCTCACCGGCCCGTATCAGGTGCGCTACGCGCTCGCGCGCGGCCACAAGGTCACCGTCTTCAACCGCGGTCGGCACAATGATCGTCTGCCGGCCGGAGTCACGGAGCTCGTTGGCGACCGCAACCTCCATCAGGTCGACGGCTTGAAGGGAAAGTCATGGGACGTCGTCATCGACAATCCGACGACGGTGCCCTTCTGGGTGCGTGACGTGGGCCAGGTGCTGCGTGGACACACGAAGCAGTACGTGTTCATCTCGACCATCTCGGTCTATGACACCAAGGGCCGCACGACGCTCGACGAGTCTTCGCCGTTGCTCGAGTACAGCGGCGACCCGATGACCGTCACCATCCAGGACGTGTTCAAGAACCCCGAGACGCTTTACGGCCAGATGAAGACGGCGTCCGAACGCGAGGCGCGGAAGTGGTTCGGGGACCAGACGACGATCATCCGGCCGACGCTCATCGTCGGCCCGGGTGACGACAGCTTTCGTTTCACGTACTGGCCGTATCGCATCGCGAAGGGGGGAGAGATTCTCGTTCCGGGCGACGGCGCTGACCACGTGCAGATCATCGACGCGCGCGATCTCGCCGAATGGACCATTCGCGTCGCGGAGAACGGCACGGTGGGCACCTTCAACGCCGCCGGACCCGCATCGAGCCTAACGATGGCCGAGATGATATACGGCGTTCGCGGCGCGCTCGACGGGAATCGGGCGGTCCAATTCACGTGGGTGCCGGCCGATTTTCTCGCGGCGCAGAAGGTGTCCGCGTGGGCCGACATGCCGGCGTGGGTGCCACGCAGCGATCCCGACTACGCCGGCGAACAGGTCGACAATCACCGCGCCGT
>DASXPH010000149.1:0-29317 GCA_036493735.1 Gemmatimonadaceae bacterium | reverse complement strand
CGTCACGAGGTTGCGAAGGTCGGACTTCATCGCCGTCACGTACGCCTTCGACTTGGTGTTGGCGAACTTCGGGATCGCGATCGCGGCCAAGATGCCGATGATGACGACCACGATCAGCAGCTCGATGAGCGTAAAGCCCTTGCGGACACGAAGCATGTTGGTCATGGGGGTTGCCCCTGATGGGGATGTGGGTTGTGCGATTCACGCTCACTCCTCATCGGGGCGAAGCGTGACGATGCCCTGATCAAGGCAACGCCCGCGCCTATTGGCCCCCACAGAGTCAACGAATTGACCCGTAAGCACTTACGTCAATACATGATGGTCCGATATATGGGCAACAGCGGGGCGATCTGCACGGGTGCCTAGCATTCCGCAATGCGGTCGGAGTGGCCCTTCGACTAGCTCGACCGGCGCCTTACAAGTTGAGCTTCGCGCTCAGCGCTGGTTGTGCGCCGTCGCTTTGCCGATTCGGCGCTCGACCTCCGCGAGAACCAGCCGAGGCTCCGCTGGTTTCGGGATGTACCCGTCGAACCCGATCTCGTCGGCTCGCTCCCGATCGCTGGAAAGTGCGTGTGCGGTGAGCGCGATAACCGGGATTGTCGCGGTGGCGGGGTCCGATTTCAGAATACGCGTCACCTCCCAACCGTCGATCTTGGGAATCGACACATCCATGAGGATGAGGTCCGGCTGGCCCGACCGCGCCGTCTCGAGACCGGCCTCGCCATCGGTCGCCTCGAGGACGTGATAGCCCGCGTAGTTCAGAATCGTGGAGTAAATGCGAAGATTGTCGTCGTTGTCTTCGACGAGGAGAACGGTTGGCGAATCGGCCATCATCTTATCCGGAATGTGCAATGGCGCTCCGGTGACTCGACCTGGAGTCACCGAGCGCCCTTGCCTAAAGCAGGCACCTGAATCAGCACGCAGCCGCTACCATGAGAAAGAATCGAGCCAGAAAGCCGGTAGAGGGTGGCGGGTAGCGAGTGGAAAACGGAACAAAGGCCGACGGCAAATGCCGTCGGCCTTCCTTATTCCAACCCACTACCCTCTACCCGCCACCCTCTACCCTCATCGTCCACTCAAAACGGCCGAGGGATCCAGCTCGCCGGTGTAGTAGGACATCAGCGACTGCTGGAAGACCATGTTGTTCTTTGCGTTGATATATGCGCTCTGTGCTTGGACTTGCGTTGCACGGGCTTGTGTGACCTCGACGAGCGTCGCCGCCCCTACCTGATACCGCTGCTGGGTGGTCGTGACCGCCAGCGTCGCCGCCTTCTGCTGGGCATCCGCGGCAGCGAGTTGTTGCTCGGCGGCCTCGTAGTCGAGATAGGCTCGACGAACCTCGAGCGCGACCTGTTGACGCTGAGTTGCAAGGGAAAGCTGCGCGTTGTCTTCGGCGATCTGCGCTCGCTCGCTCGCCGCCTGAGTGGCTCCACGATCGAAAATGGGAATCGAGATACCAATACCGATCGATCCTCCGCGCCGTTGGTTCAGCTGATCGAGAAAACTCGCATCGGCCGCGCTCGAGACGCCGCTGTTGTATCCACCGGTGAGTGAGATCGTGGGCCATTTGCTGGCATTCGCCGCTTTCACGTCCTGCTGCGCCGCCTCCACGCGCGACGCATCCGCGCCGAGATCGGGTCGCTGTGCAAAGGCACGATCGAGCAGGGAGTCGAGATTGAACTTCGCGCCAACGGCCGCCGTGTCTGGCAGTGCCGGAGCCTGGAACTGGTAGCTGCCGCGTGGATCCAGCTGCAATGTCTGAATGAGATCCACCTTCGCCAGCTCCACTGCGTTCTGAGCCGTAACGACGCTGGCGCGTGCGCTCGCGACCGTTGCCTGCTGCTGATACAGATCGGAGATCGGACGCGATCCCGCTTTCACGAACTGACTGATCTGGTTCTCTAATGCCTCCTGCGCGGCCAGGTTCTGCTGCTGCACGTCGAGTTGCTGTTGCTGTGTGACGAGCGAGAGAAAGTTCGAGGCGACGGTAAACACCGCCGTCTGCTTCGCCCGCGAAAGATCCTGTTCACCGGCATTCTCGTTCGCCTGCGCACTCCGCAGGTTCGAGACGTTCTTCATGCCGTCGAACAGCGTGACGCTCGACGAGATTCCCGCGTTCATGCTATTCGTCGTCGTGTTGGTGAGCTGGCCATCCGCCTGACTGAAGTTCCGCCCGTAATCCTGCCCGGTATTTGCCGAGACGCTGAGATTCGGCAGAAATGCGAGCTTCGATTGAGTGACGCCGGCGCTGTTGAGCGCCGCCGTGTTCTGGGCCTGCTTGACGCCAGTGTTCTGGACCAACGCGAGCTTGAGTGCCTGATCGAAGGTGACGACCGTTGCTGGCGCTGGAGCACTCCCGACCGGCTGCTGCGCGCCTAACGTCGGCACGGCAGCAACCCCGAGCACAATGCCGAGCAGCGCCCCTCGTTGTCTAATGATCGAAAACATTTCTGAATTCCTCCTTATGGTGGTCGGTGGTCGGTGATCGGTGGTCTACAGTGACCACCGTCCACCGATCACCGATCACCTATTCGTATCGAAGCGCCTGAATGGGATTGAGCGCCGCTGCCTTACGAGCTGGGTAGTAGCCGAAGAACACTCCCACTGCCGCCGAGAAGCCCACGGCGATCGCCACGGCGATCGCCGGCGTCGCCGTGTGCCAGCCGGTCAGGTGGCCCAGCAGCGCGGCGCCGCCGAAGCCGACCAACAGACCGATGACACCACCCGCGACACTCATCACGATGCTCTCGACAAGGAACTGCGTGAGCACGTCGGAGCCGCGCGCACCGATCGCCATGCGAATGCCAATCTCGCGCGTTCGCTCGGTGACGGAGACGAGCATGATATTCATGATGCCGATTCCGCCGACGACGAGCGATACGGACGCGATCGCCGCCAACAGGTACGTCATCACCTTCGTCGTCGACGACGCGGCGTCGGCGAGCTCGTTCTGATTCCGAATCGTGAAATCGTCGTCCGCGTAGTCGCCCAGCTTGTGCGATTCGCGCATGATGCCGCGAATCTCGTCCTGCGCCGCCGGCATGTCGTTAGGCGAGTACGTGCTCGCCAGGATCTGGCCAAGCCGCACAAATCCGCCGCTCAGTCGGGCCTGCGCCGTCGTATAAGGAATCAGAATGACGTCGTCCTGGTCGTTGCCCATCGCGTTCTGGCCCTTCGCCGCGAGCACGCCAATCACCTGGAACGGCACGTGCCCGAGCTGGATCTGTGCGCCGACGGGGTCGCCGCCGGGGAAGAGATTCTGAGCCACCGTCGCGCCGAGCACCGCGACCTTCCGCATCGACTTGATGTCGTTGTCGGTAAAGAGCGACCCGCTCGCCACGCCCCAATCGCGAATCGTCAGGTAGTCGGTGGACACCCCGTTGATCTGCGTGCGCCAGTTGCTGCCACCGGCGATCGCCTGGGTACGTGTCGAGATCACTGGCGATACCGCGGCCAGCGTCGTCGCGTCCTTCTTCACCTTCTCGGCGTCCGCAATGGTTAGGCGGTTGAATGTGCCCGCGCCCTGGCTCGCGCCACCCTGGTTCGTGGAGCCTGGCATGATCATGATGACGTTCGTACCGAGGCTCTTGATCTGATCTTGAATGCTGGCCTGCGCGCCGTTCCCGATCGCGACCATCACGATCACGGCGCCGACGCCGATGACGATGCCGAGCATCGTCAACAGCGTGCGCATCTTGTTCTTGAGGATGCTCTGCGACGCCAGCTTCAATAAGGTTTGCTGTTTCATGCTGCCTCCGCCCGCTCCGCCTGCACGTCGATCACGACGTCGGCGTCGATGTTGCGCAGGTCCTCGGCGGCGTCGCGTCGCTTGTCGACCGGATGGTCGCGGCGAATGCGGCCGTCGCGCACTTCCACGATGCGCGTCGCGTACTGGGCGACGTCTGGTTCGTGCGTCACGATGAGAATCGTGATCCCCTGTGCGTTCAATTCCTGGAACAGCGCCATCACTTCCACCGACGTGCGACTGTCGAGGTTACCCGTTGGCTCGTCGGCGAGGAGCAGCCGCGGCTCCGTCACGAGCGCTCGCGCGATCGCGACGCGCTGCTGCTGTCCACCCGACAATTCGCTCGGCTGGTGGTCGAGGCGATCGCCGAGACCAACTCGCTCGAGCGCGTGCTTCGCCAGCTCGGTCGGGTTTTTCTTCGTACCCGTGCGATCGTACAGCAGCGGCAATTCCACGTTGTCCAGCGCGGTCGTACGCGCCAGCAGGTTGAAGCCCTGAAAGACGAAGCCGAGCTTTTGATTTCGTATATCAGCAAGCTCATTCTTGCTCAGCCCTTCGACCCGGATTCCATCGAGGGCGTAGCCGCCCTCGGTGGGGACATCCAGACAGCCAAGAATGTTCATCAGCGTCGATTTGCCGGAGCCTGACGAGCCCATGATCGCCACGAGCTCGCCCTGCTTTACCGTGAGGTCAATCCCTTTGAGGGCAGCGACCTCGTTCGATCCCGTCTTATAGATCTTTTTGACGCCGTGGATCTCGATGATCGGCGTTCCGATGTTCGTTTCGGTCGACATGTTAGAACCCTCCTGGGCCACGCCCACCGCGGGGTGCCTGCGGCTGCAGCGGGTTCGCGGAGCTACTGCCGCTCGTGCTGCTCGTCGATGCTGCCGCCGTGCTGCCGACGATGACCTGCAAGCCTGGCTGTATCAGCGTGCTGTCCCGCGGGATGATCTCCGTGGTCTGACCGTCGGTGAGACCCGTCTTCACACGCGCCACCGCGAGCTTTCCGGTCTTGTCGAGGTACCACAGCATGCCGCCGCTTGCGCGCGCGCCACCGTTAGGCGACCCACCGCTTCGAGCCGTACCCGTGCCATTGCCACCCGAGCGCTGGCCACTGAATCCGCCAGCATTGGTCTGGCCACCCGTGCTCGTGTTGTTCGTCGCGCTCGCGCTCGTGCTCGCACCGGCTGTACGCTGGCGCTGACCCATTCCCACCTGCGCCATCATGTCCGGCGTAGCGCGGAAGCGGAGTGCGGCGTTGGTGACGAGTAGCGTGTTCTTCGCCGAACCGGTGAGGAACTGCACCGTCGCCGTCATGCCTGGCAACAGCTTGCCGTCAGGGTTCACGACCGAAATTACCGTCGTGTAGTTCACGACGTTGTCCTGGGTCGTGGACTGCAAACGAACCTGCTGCACCGTTCCGTTGAACGTCCGGTTGGGATACGCCTGCACGGTGAACGTCACCGACTGTCCAACCGCGATCGAGCCGATGTCGCTCTCGTCCACGTTGGCGAGGATCTGCATCTGCGACAGATCGTTCGCGATCAGGAACAGCTCCGGCGCGGACAAGCTCGCGGCCACCGTCTGACCGACATCGACGGTGCGCGCGACGATCACCCCATCGATCGGCGCATAGATGTTCGTGTACGAGAGATTCTGCCGCGCCTTGTCGAGCGCGATCTGCGCCGACTTGAGGTTCGCCTTGTTGACCTGGTAGGTCGACTGTACCGTGCCGAATTCGTCGGCGGTTACAACCTTCGCGTCGAAGAGCGTCTTCTCGCGGTCATACTGCTGCTGCGAGAGCGTGAGCTGCGACTGTGCGCGCTCGACGCCGGCTTGCGCATCCTGTACCGCCTGCTGTTGCAGCGTTGGATCGATGCGCGCCAGCAACTGGCCCTTCTTTACCTTCTGGTTGAAGTCAGCGTAGATAGCGGAGACCTGCCCCGACACCTGCGTGCCGACCTGCACCGTTTGCACGGCACTCAGCGCTCCGGTCGCGGAGACCGTCGCTTCCAGATTGCCACGTGTGATGGCCGCGAACCGGTAGGCCGGAATGTCTTTCGCATCGGCCCTGCGGTACATCGCGACGCTACTGGCAGCGACCACGACGACGGCTGCTGCCGCTGCGATTCTCTTCCTATTCATATATCCGTCCTCTCGGTTCAGCGGCGTCAGCCGCTTTCTGTCGCGTCCGGCATCCTCACCCGAGGACCACTGCGACGGAGAACAGTATATGTGATTGAGGCGACCTAAATGCCCGGTTTGCAACGAGTTGCACGTCCGCGTCACGAACGGCACGGGGCTGTAACGAGTGACTTGGCGCTCTCTCACCGCCGCGGGTATGCTTCCTCACCATGGAGGAGCAACGGGGTAGCCGCATGATGAGCCAAGTGGAATCAGCTCCGCAGCCGCGGACTGAACCGAAACACTCTTTCCGGCTGAGCCGGCGCGAGCTCATCCTGATCGTGGCGTTCTGGACCTTTATGGCAGTCCTCAGCGTTGCCAATCGATTCCTCGATCCACGGCAACTCGGCTTCCAACTGACGAATCCGTCGGCCCCGATCATTCTTGCGCTTGTTTCGTCGTACGGCTGGGCATTGCTGACGCCGTTCATCTTCTGGCTGAGTACGCGGGTGCTCACCGAACAGAGGCATCGCGTCGTAAGCGTGCTCGTCCTTCTCGCCGTCGGATTCGTAATCGTGGTCGCGTTAGGTATCACGGGTGAGCTCATTCGCAACGCCTTTACACCCTTTCCGACGCGTCGGGGGCCGCGAGGCGGCCCACCGGGCTATTCCTGGCTCAGGCCGTGGTTCCTCAACGACTTCATCATTTATATCGCTGTCCTCGCGGCTGGTTTGGCCCGTGCCTACTCGATTCGGTATCAACAACAGCGCGAAGAGTCGCTGCGCGTGGCCGCCCAGTTGCGAGCCCAGCTTGCGGAGGCTCGACTGGACGCGCTGCGCATGCAGTTGGACCCCCACTTCCTGTTCAACACGCTTCATGCGATCTCCTCGCTCGTCGAGCGGGATCCGCGCGGGGTGCGGCGTATGATCTCGCGGTTGAGCGAGCTCTTACGTCATACGATCGAAGGACCAACGGAACAGGAGATCCCGTTGCGCGACGAGCTCGATCTGCTGCGCCGCTATCTGGAGATCATGGAAGTGCGTTTCCAGGGCCGGCTCGAGATCACGACGGACGTGCAGGAGCGGGCGCTCGACGCGCTGGTTCCGAACCTGATCCTGCAGCCGATCGTCGAGAACGCCATCAAGCACGGTGTCACCAAGATCGAAGGCACGGGAAAGATCGCGGTGCGCGGCCGGATCGATGGCGGTGACCTGGTGCTCACCGTCGAGAACAACGCCCCTCTCGTCGAAAGCACGGCTGGCACGGGCGTCGGCGTGCGCAACACGCGCGCGCGGCTATCACATCTCTATGGCGACGAACAGCATTTCGTCCTCCGCGGTGGGGACGGCGCCGCGCCTTTGACGATTGCCGAGATCCGACTTCCCTACCACACCCGCGCGGACCTTCGCACGTCGGCGGTCGCGTCCTTTGCCTGATGTGCGCCATGCCTAACGCTCCCGTGCGGGTCCTTGTCGTCGATGACGAGCCGTTGGCGCGCGAGCGCGTCCTCGATCTGCTCGCGCACGAACCAGGCGTCGAGATCATCGGAACCGCCGAGAATGGTGTCGCCGCGATCGAAGCGATTCGAACGCGCCACCCGGATCTCGTGTTCCTCGACGTGCAGATGCCCGGCAAGACTGGGCTCGATGTCGTGCGCGAGGTGGGTCCCGACGCGATGCCCGCGACGATCTTCGTGACCGCGTTCGACCAGTATGCACTGCGCGCATTCGAGCTTGCGGCGCTCGACTACCTCGTGAAGCCGTTCGACGACGAGCGATTCGAGCAAGCGTTCAACCGCGCGCGAAAGCTCATCGAGCTGCGCGACCTCGGAAAGATGCGCGAGCAGCTGCTGGCCGTATTGCAGCAGGGCGGCGGCGGCGATCGCGCCGAGCAGGGAACACCCGGCGACAGTGGCTATCTGGAGCGAATCGCGGTCGAAATGCGCGGCAAGGTGCGCGTGGTACCGGTAGATCAGATCGACTACATCACGGCGAGCGGGCCGTACGCCGAGCTCCATACAGGCGATCGAACGCATCTCATCCGCGAGACGATGCAGACGCTGGAGGAGAGGCTCGACCCACGCCAGTTCATCCGCATCCACCGCTCGGCCATCGTGAAGCTCGCGTTAGTGGAGACGCTGTTGAAGGGCGCCGGTGGAGACTACGAGGTGCAGCTGAAGGGTGGGCGGCGATTGCCGGTGTCGCGGTCGAGACGTGAAGAGCTCGAGCGGCGGCTCGGCGTCATGTCGTAGAAGCCCGACTCACCGGACGCCTCACAACCACGAGACGACCAGCGCAATCGCGGCCACGGTCATCAGCGCGAGACCGAACCCGCCCAGAATGTTGAGAGTTCGCTTATTGCGGTGCGTTCCCATCACCTTCTCGTTGTTGCAGACGACGAGCACGATGGCGATGAGAGGCGGGGCAAGGAGGCCGTTGATCACGGCCGATCCGATGAGCAGCTTGATCGCGTTCACGTGCGCGAAGTTCAGCAGCATTCCAAAGATCATCGCCACGGCGATCACGCCATAGAACTGCCGGGCCTTGTGTACTTTCTCATCCATGCCGGCGCGCCACGCCGCTGCCTCGGCGATGGCGTAAGCGGCGGAGCCAGCCAGCACGGGGACGCCCAACATGCCCGTGCCGACGAGGCCAATCGTGAATAACAGCGCGGCCCCATTGCCGGCGACCGGACGCAGGGCGCGCGCGGCTTCTTCAGCGGTCTGGACATTGAAGACGCCCGCGCGGTGCAACGTCGCTCCGGCGGTGAGGATGATGAAATACATGATCAGGTTCGAGAACAGCATACCGGCGTTCACGTCGCGCGCGGCGGCGCGAAGCTCGCGCTGCACGGCACGTCGCGGCCGGCCGACGATACGGCGCATGATGTGCTGGTCCTGCTCCGCGTTCTGCGCCGCCTGCCAGAAGAACAGATAGGGCGAGATCGTCGTTCCCATGATGGCGACGAACGTCAGCAGGTACTCGCGCGACCAGATGACGTGCGGCCAGAACGTTCCTCGGAGGACGCCGGCCCACTCCGCGCCGGAGAGCATCGCCGCGAAGACGTAACTGAAGAGCGCCAGCGTCATCCACTTCAGCACGCGCGTCATGTTCTCATACGACGCGAACACGAGCAGCGCGAGAATGAGCACCGTGAACACGGGCACGAACCAGATCGACGGAATGCCGGTGAGCAACCCCGCTCCAGCGGCCATGCCCGCGAGATCGGCGGCAATGTTGATCGTGTTGCCGATGATCAACAGCCCGCACGCGAGCCAGAGCATCCATCGCGGGTAGTGCTCGCGGAGCACCGCCGCCAGCCCGCTGCGCGCCACGATCCCAATCCGGGCACACATGAGCTGAATCGCCGACATGACCGGCAAGCTCACGAGCGCGGTCCACAGCAGGCTGTAACCGAACGCCGCCCCCGCCTGTGAATACGTCGCAATGCCAGACGGATCGTCGTCGGCGGCGCCCGTGATGAGACCCGGCCCCAGCTCCCTCAGTCTCGCGACGAAGCGCTCGCGTCGCGTCTTGCGGCGTGGCCGATACGGACGCGGCTTCTCTCGCCGATCGCTCTGGATTTCCTCAGCGTCTGTGTCAGGAGTGATCGAATTTTCCATCGGGCTTGGTACAAGGCACAGCCCGGGCCAAAGGGTAGAGGGTAGTGGGCAGAGGGTAGAGGATGAACGCCTCCCGTCCTTCCCGCTACTGCAGGCCCCTAACGAGTGCAACGCTTGACTCCGCCATGTATCGCGCCGTACACTCGACGCCCGCGCGCAGGCCTCTACCCACAACCCTCTACCGCTGTGCCCTTTCCGGCCACCCATCTCTCCCTCGTCCGGCGTGTCCGGAGCACGGACGCGGCGACCCGCGCTCGCGCTCAGGAGGCGCTCGCCGCGGTGTACTGGGCGCCGATCTACAGCCACGTCCGCCTCGCGCATCGCCAGGAGCCCGCGGATGCCGAGGACCTGACCCAGGGATTCTTCGCCGAGGCGGTGCGCCGCGATCTGTTCGCGCGCTACGACCCGACGCGTGCACGCTTCCGCACATACGTCCGCCGATGCGTGGACTCCTACATCGCGAATGCGCTCCAGGCGGAGCGCCGCCAGAAGCGCGGCGGCGCCGTGACGTTCGTCTCGCTGGACGCAGCCGACATCGAGTGTCGCCTAACGACTGAGGAAGACATCGAGGCCGATGCGGCGTTCGAGCGCGAATGGGCACGAAGCATCGTCGAGACCGCGCTCGCGCGGCTGCGTCGCCAATACCGAGCCACGGGACGTACGGTACCGCTCACGATATTCGAGCACTACGATCTCGTCGACACCGACGACGCGCGGCCGACCTACGCTGAGCTCGCGGCCGAGCATCGGGTGCCTGCCACCCAGGTGACGAACTGGCTCGCTGCTGCTCGTCGCGATTTTCGCGCGCACGCACTCGATACGATTCGCGACCTCACGAGCAGCGACGAAGAATTTCGTGAGGAGGTTCGAGCCTTGCTCGGCCGCGAGCCCTCGTGACCACGCTCTCCCATGCCGCCGTCGCGCGCCTTCGAAGGCTCATCGACGAGGCGCCAGCCGAATCTCGTTATGAGATCCTCGAGACCCTCGGCGAGGGTGGCATGGGGACGGTGTATCTCGCCCACGATCGGGAGCTGGAGCGAGATGTCGCCCTCAAGGTGCTTCGCGCGGCTGCGCCGAGCTCCGACGATCGCGAACGCATCCTGCGTGAGGCGCGGATCCTCGCATCACTCGAGCATCCGGGCATCGTTCCCGTGCATGACGTGGGTGTGCTGCAGGACGGACGCCTGTTCTATGTGATGAAACGCGTAAAGGGCGAACGCTTCGACCAGTTCGTTCACGGTGAGCATTCGCGCACGGAACTGCTCCGCGCCTTGCTGCAGGTGTGCGATGCGATCTCATTCGCGCATGCGGCAGGCGTCGTCCATCGCGATCTCAAGCCGCAGAACATCATGCTCGGAGCATTCGGGGAGGTGCTCGTCCTCGATTGGGGCGTCGCGAAATGGCAGAGGGAGCTCGCGGGTCCGGATAACGCGAACACCGTCGCGGGCACGCCGGGTTACATGGCACCCGAACAGCTGCACGGTGTGGTCGACTCGCGGTCCGACGTATTCGGGTTGGGAGGCATTCTCTTCTTCCTCCTCACTGGCCAGCATCCATCGTCCTCGATTGCGACTGATGGAGAGTGGCGCGAAGAACAGAGCATTCCGACGGCGCTACGGGCGATCTGCGAGCGCTCACGAGCTGACAATCCCGCCAACCGCTACCCGACAGCGCAGGCGATGGCGTCCGATATCATCAACTTCCTCGACGCTTTGCCCATTGCGGCGCATACCGAGAGCCTTGTCGAGCGCCTGGCGCGCGTCGCCAGCCGGCATCGAACGGCCATTCTCCTCGTTCTCGCCTACCTGGTCATGCGGGTCGCGCTCCTGATCTTCACGCGTCGCTAAAAACTCCGCTCGGTTCGCTGTATGGAACGGCGGACCCTTTTTCCCGGAGCTCGTATGAGCAAACCCATCTTCGGTCTCATCCTCGGTGGCATCCTCGGAATATTCGACGGCCTCTCCGCGCTCGTGTCCTCGCCGGAGGTGTCAGGACAGATCGTCGGCATCGTCGTCGGCTCGACCTTCAAAGGGCTGATCGCTGGCGTGCTGATCGGCTGGTTCGCGAAGAGGGTGAGCTCGCTACCGCTGGGGATCGTCTTCGGATTGCTCGTTGGAGCAGCGCTCGCCCTGCCGATAGCGATCATGAACAGCAATGCTTTGCACCACAACTACTACTGGCAGATCATCCTGCCGGGCAGCGTCGTCGGGCTTATCGTCGGGTACGCCACGCAACGATACGAGGGCTCGCGAGGAAGGGTCGTGAGCGCCTAGACCGTCCGCGGCAGCGAAGCGCCGTTACGCCGCGTATTTTTGGGGACTGTGGGTCGCCGTTGCGACCGCCAGCGTACCTTCTGTCCTCTCCTCATGCTCACGTTCCTTTGTCGCTGGACGAAGCCTGCCGGGCCCATGGCCGTGGCACTCGTACTCCTCTTTGTGCCTCGAGTCTCTCGCGCACAACACCTTGGCGAGGTCCGCGGCAGAGTAATCGGAGCCAGCGGTGCGATCTTTGGCGCCCGAGTCGCGATCGAAATTCCCCCGCGCGTCGCCGTCACGGACGATCGCGGCCTTTACGTCCTCCGCGGGATACCCGCGGGGCATTACGAAGTCGTCGTCACAGCCCTCGGGTACAAGCCGGCCCGGCGCCCGGTCGACATCGACGCGAACGGCACGACGTTGGATGTCGCGCTGGAGCAAGGATCACTGATGCTGTCGAGCGTCGTAACGACCGCGACGCGCACGCCCACGGAAGCGAATAAAGTTGCGACGACCGTCAACGTTCTCACGCCGTATGATGTTCAGACCAGTCCGGCGCGGGAGTCGCAGGATCTGCTGCGCGAGATCCCAGGCGTCGAGTTGCCGAGGACGAGTAGCCTGGTTGGCGGAACGGCGCAGATCGTCTCGATTCGCGGGGTCGACGAGGGACGGACTGCAGTCCTCTTCGACGGATTTCCGATCAACGACGCGTGGGGCGAATGGATCGATTGGGGACGCGTTCCGAAAGGGATGCTCGATCGCGTCGAGGTCGTGGAGGGCGGGACGTCGAGCCTCTATGGCAATGGCGCCATGGGTGGTGTGATCTCGTTCTTCTCGAAGCCGCTCGCGCCTGGTGCGGTAGACATGATGGTCGACGGCGGAAGTCGTGACATCCGTCATGGGTACGCTGCCGTCGGCATTCCGATCTACGGCGCGCTGGCGGGCAACGTCAGCGGCGACTACTTGCAGGGTGGCGGTTACAACTTCATCGATCCCGTGAAGCGCGGTCCGATCGACGTGCCATCCGGCATCATCCAGCGGAATGGGTACGCTCGATTGAGCTACGCGCCGTCGTCGCGCTTCTCGGCGTTCGTCACCGGTCACAAGTTCGGCGATGATCGCAACGTCGGGACACCGCTCTCGTACCAGACACGCGATCAGGGCGACGTCGACGCGGGCTTCGATCTGGGCAATTACTCGAAAGGTTTGCTGACGGTGCGCGCGTGGGACGGCAAGCAGGACGAGCATCAACGGGCGACGGCGATTCGTGCCGGTGGTCGCGTTGCCGAAGACAGCAGCGTCGTCGCGAACATTCCCAGTCACGACTGGGGCGCGTCGGCGATGTGGACGCGCGGTGGGCTGCTCGGCCTCGAGTCCTTCAGCGTTGGCGGCGACTACCGTCACATGGCTGGCAATTACGACGAGGTGGATTTCAACACGACATGTCCCGGCGTCACCTGCGGCACGATTTCGCGCACCGTACTATCCGGCGGGGACCAGGCATTGAGCGGCGCCTTCGTCCAGGCGATCGCGACGCCGATCGCGCCGCTGCGGATCGAGATGAGCGCGCGCGTCGATCAATGGAACAACGACAACGGCCATTCGATCGACGCGAGCGCCGGCGCGCAGACCTATCCGGACCGCAGCAAGACGTCGTTCTCGCCCCGGCTCGGCGTGCGCTATGACCTGTTGAGCAATCTCTCATTCCACGGCGCGGTGTACAGGGCATTCCGCGCGCCGAATCTGGCCGAGCTTTATCGGAAGCAGATCACGACGACGACGATCACGGTACCGAATCCCAATCTCTCGCCGGAGACGGCGCTCGGACGGGAAGCGGGACTCGATTGGCAGCCGGCGCACTGGCTGCAGTTCAAGGGCACGTATTACGTCGCCGACTATCGGGACTTCAACGTGCCGACGAGCATTCCGCCGGCATCGAATCCGGGCTGCGGCACGGCAACGACATGCCGGCAGCGCTTGAACGTCAACGCCTCTCGAAGCCAGGGGGCGGAGGCGTATGTAGCCGTACAGCCGCTCGCGCACCTGTTTGTCAGTGGCAGTCTCAACTACGACGATGATCGCCAGCAGTCTGGTATCCCGTCGGGCACGACGAACAAGCCGCACATCAATCGCGTCCCCTCGCCGAAGCAGACGATTCGCGCGACGTACAGCTCACGCGCGTTCGGCGACTGGACGGCAATCTGGCGCCACGAAGGCCCGACAACGACGCTGCAGGGCGTGTGGCTGGAGCCGTTCACCGTCCTCGACGCGAACGTCCAGCGGGAGCTCCTGCCCGGGTTCACGGGCTTCCTCAGCGTTGAGAACATCACAAACACGAGCTACGAGGTGAATCTGACGGCGGCGACGAATGGCATCGCGTCGCTCGGGCTGCCGCGGACGGTGCGGGTCGGGATGCACGTCGCGAGGTGGTGACTGACGGTGATCGGTGAACGGTGGTCGGTGAACCGTCGGTGAAGTCGGATTGGCGGCGCTCAGCGCCGCCTTTTTTCACCGCCCATCGCCCATCGCCCATCGCCCCCCGTTCACCGACCACTGCCTAACGCGTGACGGGGACGCGCATCCCGGGGTTGTCCAGAATGCAGGGGCAGCACCCTCGCCACTTGAACCCCCTGGCATAATTCCTCGAACCCCGGCCAGCCGAGTGGGACGCTCCACGCGGCACGCCACGTTTCGCGTTGCCTAACTGCTGGAGACGAATCATGCCCCGCACGCGGTCCACGCTCCGCCATGCCGTGCTGTTGGCGGTCCTTCCCTTCCTTCATCCCTCCTGGCTCGCCGCGCAGTCGACTGGCACCATTTCGGGCCGCGTTACGGATACGCAGGGCGGTCCCTTGCAGGGCGCGACGGTGTCGCTCGTCGGCACGACACGCGGGGCGATCGTCCGCAGCGACGGGTCATACCGCATCACAGCGCCGGCAGGCCGCTATGAAGTCCGCGCGCGACTGATCGGCTACACGGCGCGCGCCGATTCGGTGACGCTGACGGCGGGTGGCGATGTTACGAAGTCTTTCACGCTCGACCGCGCGGCGACGAACCTGGAGGCGGTGTCCGTGATCGGGACCCGCGGCGAGGAGCGCACCGTGATCGACGCGCCGGTGCCGATCGACGTGTTGTCGTCGCTCGAGGTGCGATCCACGGGCCGCACCGAGACCTCGCAGATGATCCAGGCGCTCGCGCCATCATTCAACTTTCCGCGCACCACACTCGGTGACGCGACCGACAATGTACGGCCGGCGACATTGCGCGGCCTCTCGCCCGATCAGGCCCTGGTGCTCGTCAATGGAAAACGCCGCCATGCCAGCGCCGTCGTCAACATCAACGGCTTCGTCGGCCGCGGTTCGGAAGCCGTCGATCTCAACGCGATTCCCGCCGGGATGATCGATCATATCGAGATCCTGCGCGACGGCGCGGCGGCGCAATACGGTTCGGACGCGATCGCCGGCGTGGTCAATATCGTGCTCAAGTCCACTGCGCCAGGCGATGTCACCGGCCAGGTGGGTGAGTATTCGACCACCGAGCCAGCCGCCGCGAACTTCACGGTGCCATCGTACAAGCACGACGGGAAGCTCTTCTACGCGAACGCGGACCACGGCTGGACGTTCGGGCAGGACGGTTATGTCTTCCTCGGGGGCGAGATCCGGGACCGTGGGTATACGAATCGCGCCGCGCCGGATACCCGCGTTCAGTATTTCCTCAACGACCCCAATGCGAGCAACCCCAGTCTGCCGCAGCCGGACCATGTCGATTTCAAGATCGGCGACTCGTATCAGCACGACGATCTCGGCTGGATCAACACCGGCACGACCTTCTCGAACGGCGTGCAGCTGTACGGGTTCGGCGGCCTCTCGCACCGCTTCGGCGACGCGTTCGGTTTCTGGCGACGGCCGCGGGATGCGACGAATGTGCTGGTCGTGTACCCGAACGGCTATCTCCCCGAAGAGCAGCCGGTGATCTGGGATGGCTCGGGCATCGTCGGAGTGAAGGGGCAGGCGGTGGGCTGGGAGTACGACCTGAGCACCGGCTACGGGCGGAACGCGTTCGACATGAACGTCGTGAACAGTATCAATGTCTCGTTAGGCCCGACGTCTCCGCGGGACTTCTACGCTGGCCAGCTCGTCTTCGGCCAGTGGACGACGAACCTCGACGTCAACCGCGACTTCAAGCTGCCGGTGGCGCCGCTGCACACCGCGTGGGGCCTCGAGTTCCGCGACGACCAGTACAAGGTGGGCGCGGGCGATACCGCCTCATACGCCAACGGCGGCCAGTTCGTGCGCGACTCGCTTGGCCGCCCGACGACAACGCCCGCGCCGGTCGGTTCGCAGGTGTACCCGGGCTACCGTCCGCAGGACGCCGGTTCACATTCGCGTAACAACGTCGCCGGCTACGTGGATCTGTCCAGCGACATCACGTCGCAGCTGCTGCTGGATGTCGCTGGCCGCTACGAGCACTACAGCGACTTCGGCAGCACGACAACGGGCAAGGTTGCGGGACGCTACGAGCCCGTGCACGGCCTCTCGTTCCGCGGCGCCGTGAGCACCGGGTTCCGCGCTCCATCGTTAGGCCAGGAGTATTTCTCGAATACGGCCATCAACTTCGTCAACGGCGTACCGCTCGAGATCCGCACGTTGCCCGTGCAGAGCGTCGAAGCCCAGACGCTGCATGCGACGCCGCTACGCCCCGAAAAGTCGATGAACTACAGCGCCGGCGTCGCCGTCGAGCCGCTCCGGAACATGTCGGTGACGGTGGACTACTATCGGATCGATCTCAAGGATCGCATCGTACTCTCGAACAACTTCACCGGCGCGGCGATCGTCGACACGCTGTCCGCGCACGGCATCGTCGGCGTCAACGGCGCGCGTTACTTCACCAACGCCGTCGACTCGCGAACGAATGGCCTCGATATCATTGGCAATTACGGCTGGTCGATCACGCGGACGGCGCTGCTGCACCTGACGGCCGCGTACAACGGCAACTGGACGAAGGTCACGCGCATCGACTCGTCGTCGGTGATCCCCGGCCAGGGCGTGGCGCTGTTCAGCCGCGTGGATCAGGCGCGGCTGGAGAAGGGGAATCCCCGGAACAATCTCGTGCTCTCCGCCAACCTCGACCTCGGCCGCGTGGGGATCAACGTCCGCGATCAGCGCTTCGGACCCGTCACGGCATATGGCTCGACGACCACGAACACGGCCGACCAGACCTGGAGCCCGAAATGGGTCACCGATCTGTCGCTGAGCTACGGACCGGTATCGCGCGCGACGGTGACGTTAGGCGCGGACAATGTCTTCAACCAATATCCGGATCCGACGATCACAGCGAACACCAACTCCGGCATCTTGCCGTTCAGCGGCATCTCGCCATTCGGCATGAACGGCCGATTCATCTACGCGAAGTTGTCGTACGGCTGGTGAGCCATCATGTCATCCTGAGCGAAGCGAAGGATCTGCTGTTGGCTTCTCGTTGGCACCGAGATTGAACGCAGAAACGCTGATGACGCTGTAGTGCACACCCTTTGTGCACTACAGCGTCATCAGCGTTTTTCTGACAGATCGGGCGTCAGGAAATCATCGCGGAGCGGAGGCGGGCCATGGCGCGCTCCGCCAGCTCCGCTGAGCGATAGCGCTGCGAAGCGTCGGTCTCGCACTGCCATTCCCAGCTGTGCTCGTCGGCCGACGCGACGTACACCTCCTCCCAGATACTCACCGCGGTCTGCGTCGGGGCCGTGCCGCGACGCGTGGGGAGCTCCGTAAAGCGCCGGCGCCCGATCGTACCGCGCCAGGCGATGATCATCAGCCGCCCGTCGACCAGCGAATCCATCGGGCCGCGCAGCCAGGCAATGGTGATCGCCACCGGCCCCACCTGAACGATGCAGCGCTCGGGACTGAGCCGGATCTCCGCCTCCTCTTCGAGCTGGAGCTCGCGGCGTAGATCGCCGGCGCGTTCGCTGGCTTCCTGCGCCAGCTGACCAAACTCGCGCGCGCAGGCCGCAATGGCGCGATGTGAGCTGAGAAAGCGCTCACGCGCCAACTCGGCGCGATCACTCTCGGAGGGCTGGAAGTCTATGCTCTCGAACATTCGGTATGCGTGTGGGTTATTCACGACAAAGGGGCCCGCACGTTGGGCAGGCCCCTGAGAATGGCACGAAATCGGTTCGCGCATTAATGATAGCCCACGGCACGGCCGTTGGCAACGATTTAGCATTTGTGATACGTCTGAATTGGTGATCCCGCTCACCGCGGGGCCGTCAGCGAAAGGTACCGGGACTCACGTCGTACAGGACGTGGGGAGCGCCGACTTCGTCCTCGGGGCGCCAGAAGCCGAGCTGTTCGGACCACCTGGTGGTCTGCAGGCGACGCCCGCCCAGGGTCAGGAAGCCGGCTGCACGCGACGTGATGACACCGAGCTTTCGCAGGTCGGCCAGCCCCCGGATGACGGTGCGATTCCGTTCAGCAACAATCCGTTTCGAGGCCAGTGGGCCGACCCCGGGAACGCGGAGTAACCGGCCGCGCGAGGCGGTGCGAACCTCGACGGGAAAGAGCTCGGGATGCGCCAGCGCCCACGCCACCTTGGGATCGAGCGTGAGCGGCAGGTTACCGGTCTCGTCGAACGCGAGCTCCTCCACGCCGAAGCCATAGCCGCGCATCAGGTGATCGGCCTGATACAGACGAAACTCGCGCATCGCCGGTGTCGCCTTCACGTCCTCCATCGGCGTATTGCGAATCGGGCGGAAGGCGCTGAACTGCGAATGGTGGATACCGCCGCCGGCATAGAGCTCGGCGACGCGCCTAACGATTGTGCGGTCGCTGTCGGGCGTCGCCCCGACCACGAGCTGCATCGTCATCCCGGCGCTGCCACCCGGACGCAGCGCGTCGGGTCGCCGGCCATCAGCCTGCTCGGCGCGCTCGTGGAGCACGAGCTGCCGCGCGCGCTCCAGCGTCGTGAGGGTCGTCGTTAGGCTCTTCTCGGGCGCGATGCGGGTGAGGTGCTCGCCACACGCGGCCTCCAGGTTGATCGAGACGCGCGTCGCCAGCGCCGTGATGCGCTCGATCTGCGCCTGCTCCACCCCCGGTAGGATCTTCACGTGAATGTAGCCCGTGAAGTGGTGCCGATCGCGCAGCAGCTCCAGCACGGTGATGAGGTCGTCCATCACCTTCACCGGCCGGCCGGGGATCCCGGTCGTGATGAACAACCCCTCGCACCAGCCGCGCTGCCGCGCAGCCAGGAAGACGCGCACGAGCTCTTCGGGCTTGAGCAGCGTGCGCGGCATCTCGCGGTCGCGACGCATCGGGCAGTAGTGGCAGTTGAAGCTGCACGCGTTCGTCATGAGGATGCGGAGGAGCGTCGTCCGTTGTGGGCGAGGTCCGCTCGAGACCACGGTGCGGAGGTTGAACGGCCGGAGCGCGCCCACCTCGGTAGCGTGACGGAGCCGCGGCGGCAGCGGTATGCTCGGATCGCGGCCCGGCCCTCCCTCCTGATCGCCCGCGGCGAGCGACATCAACAACGCGATCTTCGAATCGAGATCCAGCTCGGTGCTCATCTCCCCTCCTCCAGCGTCTCGTCGTAGTATTACCGAAGAAATACCGAAAAGACAAGCGACCGATGCCGGAGTGCGGCGTGACGCGTCCATCTGTATATGTCTCGGCGCCAATTTCCCACCGCGATGCGGGCTCTCGGGCTCATGGGGCTGGTCGTGCTCGCGGCCACGCGCGCGACCGCCCAGGTAGCGGAGCCTCCGACCGCGGAGTTGCTGGCAACGGCGGATCAGGCCTGGAAGGCGGGGCAGTACGACGAGGCATTCAATCGCTATCAGCTCGTCCTGCGCCGCGATTCCACCGCCGCGCGCGCCGCCTTCCGCGTCGCGACGGTGCTCGCCTGGCGCAACGATCTCGACCACTCCGCGACGCTCTTTCGTCATTACCTGCGGCTCGCGCCGTCGGATGACGATGGCCGACTCGGACTGGCACGCACACTGGCGTGGGCTGGCCACTACGATCAAGCGCTGCTGCTGACCGACAGCGTGCTCGCCGCGGCACCCGGCCATCGCGAGGCGACGCTCCTCGCGGCTCAGACGCTCGCGTGGAGCGGGAATCTCTCAGGCGCCATAGCCCGTTACGAGCGCTGGCTCGATACCCACCCTAACGACGCAGTCGTGTGGAGCGCGCTCGCGCGGACGTGGCAGTGGGCGGGTCGCAATGCGAACGCGCGCGACGCTCTGCGACGCGCCGCCGAGGCGGATCCGGCCAACACCGAGATTCGCACGCAGCTGGCAATCGCGGATGCCGCGACGTCGCCGTCGATGGAGCCGACGATCTCTTCCACCGATGACAGCGACGACAATCGCACGACGACCTATTCGCTCCGCGGCGGTCTCGCCGCGCCGTGGAGCGCACGACTCCTCGCTGACGCGAGCTACCGCAGCGCGGAGCTGGCCGCGCTGCATGGGACGTCGACGACGGTCCGCGCCTCCTCGAGTTGGACACCGATGGGCGGGCTGTGGACGCTGCGTGGCGAGCTTGGCGCGGCCCAGCTCACCTCCGACAATGGCATCGGCACGCCGGCCGTGAGCCATTTCGAGCCACTCGCGATGATTCGGCTGTCGGGACGCGTCACGCCGCGGCTGTCGTTAGGTGCCACGGCCGCGCGAACCGCGTTCGACGAGACCGCCGCGCTCATCCTCGCTGGCATCGCGACGACGAGCGCCGGCATGGATGGTGATCTCTCGTTGACGCCGCGCCTCGGCATCGGCGGCGGCGGCGAGTGGACCCACCTGACGGGTGGCAGTGGGCCGAACAGCCGTCTCGCCGGGAGCGGTGCAATTCGCTGGTCGCTCCGGAAGTGGATTTCGGTGGCCGCGAGCGTGCGCGGGTTCGGTTATCAACATTCCGCCACCGATGGCTACTTCGCTCCGAAGCGCTATCTGCTCGGTGAAGCGAGCTCGCGACTGCGACTCGGCGGTGATCTTGGGTGGGGAATGGAGTCCGAGCTCGGGCTTGGTGATCAGAGCATCACGGCGTTCGACAACTCGCGAGCGTCACGCTTCGCGCAGCGCGTCAGCGCACGGCTCCTTTATCGGCCCACGCCAGGCATGGAATGGGGCCTGAGCGGCGGATTTACGAACGTGGCGTCGCCAACCGCGATCAGCACCGCCGACTATCGCAGCTACACAGTCGCGCTCGAGGGTCGCGTGCGACTCTAACGCTTTCGTGTCGTATCCGTCGCGGTTGTTGCCAGCCTGGCAGGCGCATTGGGAATATCGGCGAAAGCGCGGCGCATCGTCTCGAACTGCGGCTTGAGCTCCGGATACCAGCGCGGTTCTTCCCACTCCCGCCAGCTCCAGGTCGGCAGGGCGCCGAATGACCCAGCTGTTGCCCCGTTAGGCAGGCGGTCCCCAGACTGGTGGGGATGATGTGGGTCGTAGCTCTCGACGACGAAGCGGAAACCGTCGGTCTTCACGCCAGCGACCTCGCCCGAGCGCGACCCGTGCAGTACCAGGCGTGAAGACGGGTCGAGTACCTCGAGCATGCCCCACGGAATGCGCACTTCGATTATGTCCGTCACGCAGTCGGCATACCAGTCGGCGAGGCTGTTATCGCTCTGGCGGGCAAAGAGGAGCCGGTCGCGGTCAATGCCGCGCCGATCGTAGACGGTGCCGTCACGACCGATTCTGCGCCGGTTGGTGATCACCGTCGTCGAGTCGTACTGGCCCGCGGCGTTCGCCATGGAACGAAAGGGCCTGTTGTACACTTGCTCAACAGCGAGCGGCCGGCTGCCGACGATCGGCTCGTCGCGATAGAGATCGTACGGCCGGTCCACGAGAAGGTGGCTTCCCTCCGGACCGTGGAGATCGACCACGAACTCGAGACCGACCGGTGATCGCGTGTGCGTGTACGGCAGGACAGCGTCGCCGAGCATCGGCGAGTACGTGTCGATGCCGATGAGGTAGTGAGCGTTCTCCCAATCTACGGCGCCGACATCGAGGCGCAGGTAGACATACGCTTCGTCGCTGGCAACGCTGAACCGTTGGAGACGCAACGCTGATGGGAGGGATGCGTGCGCGGCCCCCTCGTACCAGATCGGTCGGCCTTTCCAGTCGTCGCCGCGGCCATCGATCACGATCGCCGAGTCCTTGCGGCCGGCGCGCATCGCCACGACGCCGTAATTCTGCTCCGGGTCGAGTGGGTTGAGCCAGAGCCGATTGCGCTCGGCGGGATACTCGAAGTCGATGACCGTCCAGTTCTTCTTGAACCACTCGTCGATGAGCGAGAAAAGCCCCGCTCCCGCCGCGCCCGAAGCGTAGATGTCGCGCGTGAGTCGCGCGTTGATTTCGGCTTGTTCCATCTCGGAGTGACCTCCGTGATGCCATCCCTGCGGCTGGAGATGGGCAACGCCCCGCGAAGAGGGCACACCATACTCCGAGATGATCACTGGCATTCTCCCGAAGTGCTCTACGAGTGCCCGGAGGTAGCCGTAGTAGTTGCTGGGACCTTCGGGCGAACGGGACGCGGAGTATGCGCGGTCGAAAGAAATGAAATCCGGGTAATACGGATACGCATGGAAGGATGCAAAGACGCCCGCGGGAAATGCGGCCGTCGGCCTGACGAGCACGGCGTCGAGACCGATGGCATCGTTGTCGTATTCCTTCGGCGCCTCGGGAACCGTTTCGTGTCGCACGCGGCGAATGGAGTCTTCCTGAGCGAGCGTGCTTTCCGTGGGATGCGCGAGCGGGTCGAGCGTCGGCCAGTTGGTGTATGCAATCGGCCGTTGCTCGTTGTAGCGGTCCATCTCATAGCCGATCATCCCGTCGGCAAGGCGCGTTAGCCAGACGTCCACGGCATTACCGCCGTCGATCGTCAGATAACGACCGTGTAGTGAGTGCTGCGACGGATGCAGCCTCGCGTACTCGACGACGGAGTACGGTTCCCATTCGCGGCCGATGATGTACGCGAGCGTCCAACGTGATAGGTCCGTCGTGTAGATCCCGGACGCGTGGCCCGGCCTCGCTGGAATCACCGCGCTTCCGTGCACGAGATCCACTACGCGCTGCACCTCGGCGACGAACGATGCACTCCACACCCGATCGTCATAGCGCTCCTCCTTTCGGCCGGGCGGCGGTTCCGTCCACACGCCCTGAATGAGCCAGAGGGGATGATCGGGATGCACCTGATTCCACCTCGCGAGCGCGCGATAGAAGTGGGGCGGATGGATCGTGTACACACGGATCGCGTTCGCATTCATGCGTGCGATGAGCTCGAGCCATCGCTCGTACGTACTGTCGTCGGGCGGAAACTCCGACGGGTGCTTTCCGGGCAGTGCCGCGCCGATGTTCACGGCTTTGACCCAGAGCGGCGTGAAGCCTCCTGGCCCGTTAGGCACCTCGAGCACGCGGTCGCCGGTGCGCGCCGCGACGATCGTCCGCGCCGGCTTCTCGGGCGGCGACAGCCGCAGGCTATCGAGGCCGCCGGGGATGCGCTGGAGATACCAGAGGCTCACCGAATCTCTCGGCACCGCACGCAGCGCCGCCTGGAACCGGCGGCGACTTGCGGTGAGATCGCCGTGTCGATACGCGAGCATGCCGAGGCCGGCCAACGCGTCGTAGTTCTCGGGTTGCTCCGTGAGCGTGCGCTCGAAATAGGATTCAGCAGCGCCGTCGTCAGCGCGACGCATCGCCACGTACCCTTCGCCGACGAGCGCTCCCGTGAAGTGCGCGCACCGCGCCAACGCGGCGCGAAACTGCGAGTCGGCATCCGCCAGCCGCGACGCGCGCATCGCCCGCCACCCCGAGTCGACGGCGCTCCCGATCGCTGCATCCAGCGCGCAATGTGGGCGTCCCCCCTGCGCCGTTAGGCTTACGGCCGTTGGCGCGAGGGCGAGGCCGCCCGCGATCAGCGCGCGGAGGCAGCGTCTCGCGATCCGCACCCGAGCGATCACGCCGATCGCCGGCGTGCCCGGCGCGAATCGGTGCGGCCGGCGATCGCATCACCGAGCGCGCGCAGCAGCTCACGTTCGGCGAACGGCTTGATCAGCCACTCGACGATGCGATCGCTGCGCAGGCGATGATCGAAGCTCGGCTCCACGCCCGAGAGAACGACCACGGGCAGCTGTTCGAGCCCGGGCGTCTCGGCCATGTGGTCGATCAAATCGAAGCCGCTGCCATCCGGCAGCTTCATATCGAGCAGAATCGCGGACGGGCGACGCGCCGCGAGTGCTTTGCGTGCTTCGGCGAGACAGTTCGCGCGCGTCACCGAATGGCCGGCTCGCTGGAGCATGATGCCGAGGACACGTGCCACCGCGTCGTCGTCCTCCACCACCAGAATGCCCGGCACCGCATCTGCCTCCGCACTGCCGTCATGAACATCGGGCAGCGGCACGAGTGGAAGCTCGAACCAGAATTCGCTTCCCGCCCCTGGCGTGGACTCCACGCCAATGCGTCCGCCCTGCTGTTCGACGAGCGAGCGCGAGATCGCGAGGCCGAGACCAGTGCCACCGCGCCGACGTGTGTTCGCCGCCTCGAGCTGCTCGAAGCGCGTGAAGAGCCGCGCCTGTTGCTCGCTCGAGATGCCCTGCCCCTGATCGCGCACCGAGAATCTCAGGAATCCGGCGCTTCCAGGGGTAATGGAGACGCGCACGACCCCACCCTCGGGTGAGAACTTGACCGCGTTCGAGAGAAGGTTCGTGAGTATCTGCACAACGCGGTCGCGGTCGCCGGCGACGGGCTCTCGGCAGCTCACGTCCGTGTCGATCGACACCTTGTACAGCTCCGCCATGCCACGGAGCTCGTCGACGGTCGACTCGGCGAGATCGGGAGCATCGAGGGCGGCGATCTGAAGCTGAATCTTGCCCGCTTCGATTTTCTCGAGGTCCAGGATGTCGTTGATGAGACGGATCAGCCGGTCGGCGTTCTGGCGAGCGATCCGCGTGAGCTCGCGCGCCTTGGGCGGCAGCTCGCCGACTGCTCCGGCTTCCATCAGACCTAACGAGCCCCGGATCGAGGTGAGCGGCGTGCGCAGCTCGTGCGACACGATGGAGACGAACTCGCTCTTGATCCGATCAATCTCCTTCCGCTCGGAGATGTCACGCATCACACAGCCGAGGGATGGCTGGCCACGATAGGTGATCGACCTGATGATGACCTCGACATCGAACGTCGAGCCGTCCTTGCGCCGCCCGCGCACATCGCACGGCTTCTCCGACCCACTCGCGACGTGCCGCGCGACGGCCTCGCGTGATTCCGGCGCGATTACGCTCGCGAGCGACTGACCGATGACGTCGCCGAGCGCATGGCCGAACAATCGGCCGAACGCATTGTTCGCCTCGACGATGTGCAGATCGACAAGGATGGTGATTCCCTCGCTGGCGGCGCTCGACAGCCCGCGAAACAGCTCGTCGCGCTCGTGGCGTGTCTCGTCGGAGGGCAGGCCGGCCATGGGTTCAGCGAGCCAGCGCCGCGCGAAGCTCGGCGGCAAGGGTCATCGGATCGAATGGCTTCACCAGACAGGCGACGGCGCCCAGCGTGAGCGCTTGCTCAACTTCTGCGCGCTGCGTTTTCGCGGTCAGAAAGATCACCGGCACATCCGCCGTCGCGGGATCGGCCTTCAGACGACGGCAGGTCTCGTAGCCATCGAGCCCGGGCATCATGCCATCGAGCAGAATGGCGTCGAAGGGAGCCATGCGCGCTCGTGCGAGCGCTGCCTCCCCCGAGTCGACGAGCTCCACGTCCAGCTCCGGATCGAGGCTCAGCGCCAGCTGCAGAATCGTGCGGATGTCCTCTTCGTCGTCGGCGCAGAGCAGTCGCATGACTTTGGAGGGGAAAGCAGTGACGCAAGGGATGTCCGATCAGTCTTCCGTCGAGGCAGTCGGCCGGCCGGCATCGAGGGACGGACCTCTGGTGCGGCCGGCCGACTGTTCATGCGACGAACACCCGTCATTGACGGCAACGCCCCGCGCCGTGGATAGCCGTACCCCCTCGAAGGCCGAGACCGAAGAAGCGCTCCGCGTACTCCGCGAGCGTTATCGCACGACAATCGCCAACACGGTGGCTGCGTTTCGCAGACTCTCGGCGCAGCTGGCCGTGATCGCGAGCGCGCCCGAAGTGTTGGAGGCGCTCCGGCGCGAGCTGCATCGCGTCCACGGCGCCGCCGGGTCGTTCGGTTTTCCGGAAGCGAGCAAGCTCGCCGCGGAGCTCGAAGAAGCAGCGATCCGGTGGGTCTCGGATCCCTCGCTCGACTCCGATCGGCGCGCCGCCATAACGGCGGATTTCGCCAACGCGCTCGAGCAGTGCGTTCTCGGCGAAGCCCGCGCGATGGATTCGTCGATCGTAGTGCCGCTGAACCAGGTGCCGAGCGTCACGACCGATCGCAGCAGGTCCGAGCGACCGGAGAGCTGCCCCGAGGTCATCATCGTCGAGGACGACACCAGCTTCGTCGAGATGCTGCGATACGCGCTCGAATCGGCCGGTTTCACATTCTTGCATTTCGCCACCGGGCCCGAGGCGCTCGACGCGCTCCTCTCGCTCAACGTCGGATATCGCACGCCGCTCGTGCTGCTCGACGTGGATCTCCCAGGGCTCGACGGATTCTCGCTGCACGAGCGCCTCCGCGTCGAACGGCCGGGCGTGTATTCGACGGTGTTTCTCACCGCGCGCGGCGGCGAAGCGGAACAGCTGCGCGCATATCGCGCCGGCGCCATCGACTATGTGTCGAAGCCGGTGAATCTGCGGATTCTCATGGCGAAGATTCCCAATTGGCTCGAGCGAACGCGTCCAGGCAGCGCGGGATGAGAGTTTCCGTCATTCTCTTCGTGGCGATCGTTCAGGGGGCATTCTTCGCGCTGCTCGTCCTGCTGCTGTTCGTCAATCGCGCGCGCCGGATGCTGCGCTCGCGGCGCGCCACGGCGGCGGCGAATCGCGTGCATGAGCCGCTGCAGAAATGGCTCGTCGGTGCGGGCACGGCCACGGACCTGGCCAGCGCGCTGCGCCGTCTACCCGAGCGTGACGCGCTGGACCAGCTCACGATGCACGTCGCGACCCGCCTCACACCGGAGCATCTCTCGCAGTTGGCTCGTCAGCTGCGCGAGGACCGGTGGGTGCGGCGCATTCTCGCGCAGTCCACGTCGCGCCTCTGGTGGCGGCGACTCGATGCGGCCCGGCTTCTCGCCGCGGTCGGCAGCGTCCGCGACCGGCAGCTTCTGCGCGCTCTGCTGGCGGATGAACATGCCGCCGTACAGGCCGCGGCAAGTATCTGCCTGACGCGCATCGGCGACCTCGCCCTCGTCGAGCACGTGCTGGACACGCTGCACACGAGGCCTCCAATCGTGCGCGTCTTTCAGTTGCGGATCCTGCGCGAGACGTGGAGGCACACCGTGCCGGCGCTGCTCGAGCGGCTCCTGCCAACGGCGCCTCTGGCCAAGCTCCAGGTCTGGATCGCGCTCGCCGAGAGTCTCGCCGATGCACGCTGTCTCGCCACGCTCGTCGGTTTTCGAAACCATCCCGTGACGGAGATCCGGATCTCGGCGGCGCGAGCGTTGCGCCGCTACATGCATGCCGACGCCGAGGCAGTGCTTCGCGAGATGATGAAGGATGACGATTGGCGTGTGCGTGCGCAGGCGGCGCGTGGCCTCGGCGCCCTTGGCGCGACCGGAGCGATCGCGGATCTGAGCAACGCGCTCCTGGACCGCGCGTGGTGGGTGCGCTTTCGCGCGGCGCTGGCGCTGGCACAGCTTGGCGAGGCCGGCCGGCGTTCGCTGCGCACTGCCCGCGAGCGCGTCGATCGTTATGCGGCGGACATGGCGTCGATGGTGAGCGGGTTGTCGGATGGAGCCGTCGTGGAGCTCGCCGAAGCATGATCGGCGCGCTGCTGCACTCGGTGGACGCATTCGCCCTCTTCTACATGCTGGGGCTCAACTCGTTCTACGCCCTGCTGCTGCTCCTCTCGATCCCCGAGCTCTGGTCGCACTGGCATCTCGCCGAAGACGAGCACCTGACGCTCGTGCTGGGCACCGAGGCGCTGCCGCCGTTGAGCATCCTCGTGCCCGCGCATAACGAGGAGATGACGATCGTCGAGAGTGTCGTCTCCTTTCTGACGCTCCAGTATCCGCACCACGAAGTCGTGCTCGTGAACGACGGGTCTGCCGACGCGACCATGCAGCGCGTGTTGGCGGCGTACGATCTGTACGAAGTGCCGCCCGCCTTCATGATCAGCATACCGACGCAGCCCGTGCGCGCGTACTATCGTTCGCGGCGCTACTCCAAGCTGCTCGTCATCGACAAGGAGAACGGCGGCAAGGCGGACGCCCTGAACGCGGCGCTCAACGCGGCGCGCTTTCCGTACGTGCTCGCCGTGGACGCCGACACCCTGATCGAGCCCGATGCGCTGCTCCGTCTCGCGCGCCCCTTCTTGTTAGGCAAGCCGGTCGCCGCCGTCGGGGGCACGATCCGCGTCGCCAACGCCTGCACCATCGAGCACGGGCGTGTCGTCGAGGCGCGAGTGGACCGTCGCCTCCTTCCTTCCATTCAGGTGTTGGAGTACCTGCGCGCTTTCCTGTTCGGCCGGCTCGGCTGGAACCGCCTCGGCGGAAACCTCATCATCTCCGGCGCGTTCGGATTGTTCAAGCGCGCGCACCTGTTGTCGATCCGCGGCTATCGCACGGGCAGCGTCACCGAGGACATGGACATCGTCGTCAGGCTGCAGCGCTACCTGCGCGACCACAAGCTCCCCGACACGACGGCGTTCATTCCCGACCCCGTCGCGTGGACCGAGGTGCCAACCTCGATCAAAGTGCTAGGCCGACAACGGGAGCGCTGGCAGCGCGGCCTGCTGGAGACGCTCTGGGTACACCGTGATCTCCTCTTCAACTTCCGCTACGGCGCCGTCGGACTGATCGCCTACCCGTTTTTTCTCTTTGGCGAGGCGCTGTCACCGGTGATCGAGGTGCTGGGCTACGCCGGCGTTGCCGCGGGCCTCGCCTTCGGCGTTGTCGACCTGCAATTCGTCTGGCTCTTTCTCTCCGTCGTCGTGCTGTACGGAATGCTCCTCTCCGTATGGGCGATACTTCTCGAGGAGGTCAGCTTCCGGAAGTACAAGCGCCCCGGCGATGTCCTGCGGCTGCTGATGACGAGTGTCATCGAGGCATTCGTCTATCGGCCGCTCACCCTTTTCTTCCGCCTCAAGGCGTTCTGGCATCTCCTCCGCGGCGACAAGCGGTGGGGGGTGATGAAGCGCGAAGGGTTCGGCAGACCGACTGCCGAACCCGACACGCGCAAGGCCGCCTGACGCCGACGGAGATGTCATCCTGAGCGAAGCGAAGGATCTGCTGTCTTAATCAGCGAGAACAGCAGATCCTTCGCTTCGCTCAGGATGACATAGGCTACTGGCACAACGGCATTCCCGGAATCCCTGAAATCCGGGAGTTGGCTATGCCCTGACCAGCTTGCGGTACGCGACGCGGTGCGGCTGGTCGGCATCGGGACCTTTGCGCTTCTTCAGGTCTTCGATATACGACTGGTAATTCCCCTCGTGCCACACGACCTCCGAATTCCCCTCGAACGCGAGCATGTGC
>DASXPH010000148.1:0-141960 GCA_036493735.1 Gemmatimonadaceae bacterium | reverse complement strand
GATAGAGCAACGCGCCGCTTCATGCGACGCGTTGCCCGGATCCACCGTGCTTGATCAGGCCGTCGGCCGCCTCTCACCGACCTCCGCCACCGGGTAGTTGTACGAGGTGGGCCGGATGTTCTGATTGACGCGGAACAGGTTTGTCGGGTCGTAGCGATTCTTCAGCGCGACGAGTCGATCGTAGTTCGCGCCGTACGCCGATCGCACTCGGCTCTCCTCGTCGCCGGTGAGGAAGTTGACGTACACGCTGCCGGTGGAGAATGGCGCCGCGGCGTCGAACAGCTCGCGCGACCAGCTGATGACCGCGTCATCGCGAGCCGGGTCGGCCCATCGGCCGTGAACGTTCATGAGGTATTGCGCCTCGCGGCGCGCGTACGCCGACTCGCCATTCGTCAGGCGGCTGATCGCGCCGCCGAGTTGAGCAAATGCTATCTCCGTCTGGTCGTCCGGAATCCGGTGCGCGAAGTCGGTGAGGACGTCGATCAGGCCGTCATCGACGTCGAGGAAATCGTGCGACTTCCAGTAATTCCGCATCCCGGATGTGAGCAGTGGATCGAGCACGGTCTGCCACCCCGCATAAGGCTGCGGGCCGATGACGTCGGCGATCGGATGGCCGAAGCGTCGCAGTGGCTCGAGGATTCGATTCCCGTCAGCGATCGCGCCCGTGTAGCAGGCGGCGAGGACGAGGATTTCACGGCCGTGCCATTCCGCCGGCAGGAAGGGGAGTGGTGGTGCTTTGCGCATCACGAACCAGACGGCCAGCTCCTCGGGGGTGTCCGGCGCGAACTCACGGTAGAACCGGATCACCTCCTTCGCGTCTCGCAGCGGGTGGATGATGAGTCCCGCGAGCACCGTCGGTCCCACGGAATGAAGCCCGAACTCGAAGTTCGTGACGACGCCGAAGTTGCCGCCGCCGCCGCGCAGTCCCCAGAAGAGATCCGCGTTCTCGCTGGCGCTGGCGCGCAACTGCTCGCCCGCGGCATTCACGACCTCGGCCGACAGAAGATTGTCGCTCGTTAGGCCGAGGCGGCGGCTCAACCAGCCGAAGCCGCCGCCGAGGGTGAGGCCGGCGATGCCAGTCGTGGAATTGATGCCGAGCGGCGTGGCGAGAGCATGCTCCTGGGCGGCGCGATCGACGTCGGCGAGTGTGGCGCCCCCTTCGACGCGCGCCGTGCGGCGCGTCGGGTCGACCTGAACGGAGCGCATCGGAGACAGGTCGATCATGAATCCACCGTCCACGACGGCGTTGCCGGCGATGTTGTGTCCACCGCCGCGCACGGAAGTGAGCAGGCTGTTCTCGCGCGCGAAGCGGACCGCCGTGGCGACGTCACTCGCCGTGAGGCAGCGCGCGATGAGCGCGGGGCGGCGATCGATCATGCCGTTCCAGATGGTGCGCGCCTCATCATACGCGCGCTCGCCCGGTGTGACGAGCTGGCCGCGGAGCGATTTTCGCAATTGCTCAACGACGTCGTCGGGGAGTGCGATGTCGCGGCCGCCGAGTGTGTGGATGCTTACGCCCATGTGTGCCCACCTCCGAGTGCAAGAGGACAGCAGACCGATATCAATCGATCATTCCGGCGAAGCGCAGTACGTCAACATTCACAACGAACGAGGCGAGGTCAAGCAAGGCCTACCTTGCTCGACCCCTCGCGTCATCTCTTCGCTCCGCTCCTCTCTTCTACGCAATGGTTCAGAGAAAGCGGACAAGCCATCCGTTTTCTTTCTGACGGGACGTCTCGGTTCAGCGCGGCACGACAGCCAGGGTGCAGCGCGAGATACAGATGGGACGGTCGTCTTCGTCCACGATGCGAATGTCCCAGACCTGCGTCGAGCGGCCGACGTGGAAGGGCGTTGCCGTCGCGCGAACGATGCCGTCGCGCTTGGCCCGGATATGGTTGGCGTTGATCTCGAGCCCGACGGCGCTCGAGGTCTCGAAGTCCACGTTCATCACCGCGCCTAACGACGCGACGGTCTCGGCGAGCGCGACCGACGCGCCGCCGTGGAGAATGCCGAACGGCTGGCGCGTTCGGTCGTCCACCGGCATCGTCGCGACGACGCGCTGCCGAGTCAGCTCGACGATTTCGATACCAAGCTTGTCGGCCAGGCCGCGGGTTGGCGCGGCGTCGAGGACAGCGCGGACGTCAGTGGTCGTTCGATCGCTCATGAGGGCGGAAGCTAACTGGCCCTAGGGCGTCGCGTCGACCGGCCGCGGCCCGCATGGGGCGTGCCTGTCGCCGCGCGAGACGGCGCAGTATATCTCGCCGGTTCCTCCGTTCCCACCGCCTTTCCGCGAGTGACGCATGCGACGTCTTCTCACCCATCGCGCGGCCTTGGTCGCCCTGTTTCTCGCCGCTTTCTCTACTTCCTCCACATCAATTGCTGCGCAACGCGCCGCAGGCGACTCCGGTGGTCGCGGCGGCTTGCGCGAGCTCCCTCTGCGCCCAACGCAGCCCCTTCGCTTCACCACGGACGAGGGGACGTGGCTCTCCCTCGACCTGTCGCCCGACGGCAAGACGATCGTGTTCGATCTGCTCGGCGACATCTATACATTGAGTGTCGATGGCGGGAAGGCGACGCGCCTAACGAGCGGCCAGGCCTTCGACGCGCAGCCGAAGTGGTCGCCTGATGGCAAGACCATCGCCTACATAAGCGACCGCAACGGATCCGACAACATCTGGCTGATGGATGCGGACGGCGCTCACCAGCGAATCCTCACGCGCGAAGAGCAGCGCCAGTTCGTCTCGCCGACGTGGACACCGGATAGCAAGTTCGTCGTGGTCTCGAAGAACGGAGCGCTGTTCGGGTCGCAATACGACCTGTACATGTACCACAAGGATGGCGGCACGGGTCTCCGTCTCACCGGCGGGGAAACGGCGGCAGGGCGTGGAGCGCCCGCGCCGGCCGGCGGTCGCGGCGGCGCCGAGCCTAACAACTTCGTCGGGCCCGCGTTCGGAAAGGATCCGCGCTACATCTACGCCGCGATTCGCAATGGCGCCGGCGGGTACAACCAGACTTCACTCGGCTGGCAGATCGGCGTGTACGATCGCGAGACGGGAAAGACCTATGCGCGCACGAACGCGCCGGGCGCGGCGATGCGGCCGGAGCTGAGTCCGGACGGCAAATGGCTGGTGTACGCGACGCGCGAAGATTCCAACACGGCGTTGCGGCTGCGCGATCTCGCGACGGGCGACGAACGCTGGCTGGCGCCGAGCGTGCAGCGCGACGACCAGGAGTCGCGATTCACGCGCGACCTCATGCCGCCGTTCGCTTTCACGCCCGACAGCAAGGCGATCGTCATCGCGCACCATGGCAAGTTCTGGCGCATCGGCATTCCCGACGGCCGCCAGACGATGATCCCGTTCACCGCCGACGTCGACCAGATGATTGCCGGCGCGATCAAGCGCGAGTTCACGTATGACGATTCGACACTGACCGTCCGTCAGATCCGCAACGCGCGGCCGTCGCCCGACGGCAGGCACCTCGCCCTCGTCGCCCTCGACAAGCTCTGGGTGATGGACTTGCCTAACGGCAAGCCGCGACGGCTGACGACCACGACGGGCATCGGTGAGTTCGCGCCCGACTGGTCGCGGGACGGCCGCTACATCGCCTATGTGACGTGGGCGGAGCAGGGTGGGGGCGATGTGTATCGCGTCCGCGCCGACGGACAGGGGAAGCCGGAGCGCCTGACGACCGTCGATGCCTTCTACGACAAGCTCGCGTATACGCCGGACGGCAAGCGCATCGTCGTCGTGCGTGGCCCGCGCGAGCAGCGCCGCGACCGCGACGAGCTGGGTGGCAACAATGCCGAGGCGGCGGGGCTCGAGCTCGTGTCCCTACCCGCCACTGGCGGCCCGACGACCACGATCACGATGATCACGCGCTACGGTCAGCCGCACTTCGGGCCGGACAGCACGCGCGTGTACATCTACGAGCCAGCCGAAGGTCTCGTCTCGATGCGCTTCGACGGAACGGACCGGCGGCAGATTCTCCGCGCGACGCTCGTCGAGGGCGCGGGAGGCCGTGGCGGCAACGCCGGCCAGACGAACGAGGTCCTCCTCTCTCCCGACGGGGAGCGCGCGCTGGTCCAGGCGGAGACGAATCTGTACCTGATCAATGCCGTGCCGATGACGGGCGCCAACGGTCCCTCAATCACGCTGCTCAACCCGGCCCAGTCCGCGGTCCCGGTGCGTCGCCTCACGCGTATCGGTGGCGACTTCCCGGGCTGGTCGCATGACGGCAAACAGATCTACTACTCGATCGGGAACGCGTATTTCAGCTACGACGTGGCGCGCGCCGACTCGCTCGTGCGCGATTCGACGCTTCGCGCCGATGCGGTGGGCGGAGGACGTGGAGCGCGTAGCGATTCCGCGGCGGGCGAGGCGCGAGCGCGCTCGGTGTACGAGGCGGCGCGGACCGACGTCGTCATCACCGTTCCCAAGGATAAGCCGAGCGGCACGGTAGTGTTGCGTGGAGCGCGCATCATCACGATGAAGGGCGACGAGGTGATCGCCAGCGGCGACATCGTCGTGCACGACAATCGGATCCAGTCCGTTGGCCCGACGGGGAGCGTCACGGTGCCTAACGGTGCGCGCGTCATCGACGTCAGCGGCAAGACCATCATGCCCGGTTACGTGGATATCCACGCGCACATCTGGCCGGCATGGGGCGTCCACCGGGTGCAGCCCTGGGAGTATCTCGTCAACCTGGCGTACGGAGTGACCACCACGCGCGATCCGCAGACATCGACGACGGACGTCATCACATACGGTGATCTCGTCGAGACCGGCGACTTTATCGGCCCACGTATTCTGTCTACTGGTCCCGGTGTTTTTTCTCGCGACAACGTTCGCAACCTCGAGGACGCGCGCGACGTGCTCAAGCGCTACTCCGAGTTCTACCACACCAACACGATCAAGCAGTACATGGTCGGCGAGCGCAAGGTTCGGCAGTGGGTCATCATGGCCGCGCGCGAGCAGAACCTGATGCCGACGCTGGAGGGCGGCCTCGATTTCAAGAAGAACATGACGGAGGCGATGGACGGCTACTCGGGCAGCGAGCACACGCTGCCGATCGCGCCCCTCTACAAGGATGTCGTGCAGCTCTTCGCGCAGAGTGGCACCACGTACACGCCGACGCTCATCGTCGAATATGGCGGTCCATGGGCCGAGAATTACTGGTATGAAAACACTAACGTCATCGATGATCCGAAGCTGAATCGTTTCACGCCACGGCACGAGCTGGAGAAGAAGGCGTTGCGTCGCCCGGGGTGGTGGGCGCCGTCCGCCTGGAGCTTTCCCCTCTTCGCGGCGCAGGCGGCCAAGATCGTCGCCGCGGGCGGACGCGTCGGGTTCGGCAGCCATGGCCAGCTGCAGGGACTTGGTGCGCAGTGGGAGATCTGGAACATCGCGTCCGGAGGAATGCCCCGGCACGACGTCCTGCGGGTCGCAACCATCTTCGGCGCCGAAGCGATTGGCCTCGGCAAGTACGTCGGGTCGCTCGAGCCTGGGAAGTTCGCGGATCTGCAGGTGCTCGACGCGAATCCGTTGGACGACATCAAGAACACCAACACGATCCGCTATGTCATGAAGAACGGCCGGCTGTACGACGGCAACACCCTCGCCGAGATCTGGCCGCGACAGAAGGATGTCGCTCGACTCTGGTGGCAGGAGCCGGACATCTCCACCCAAGGCTCGAGTCGCAAGTGACGCGTAGCGTCATCCTGAGCGAAGCGAAGGATCGGCTGTTGACACTGGGCCGGCGCAGCGAAATCAAGTAGTTAGCCGTTTAAGTGACTGATCCCCAACCCGCACCCCGTCTATGAAAAAAGCTGTTGTGATTCTGTTTGTGGCCGGCCTGGCCGCGCCGGCATTGGGCGCCCAGAAGGCCCCCACCCAGCGCCAGGACTCCGCCTACACGGCGAAGATCCACGAATACCTTCAGGATCCGCGCATAACGACTGAGCTCGTCGATCATCTGCCGGCGTCGAGCACGGTCCCGACACCGCTGAAGTTTCTCGGAAAAATCGTTGGCACGCCGGGAGAGCTGACCCACGCGCGCGACATCCATCGGTATATGGAGGCGATCGCGAAGGCGGCGCCGAACCGGGCGCGATTCTGGACCATCGGCAAGACCGAGGAGGGGCGCGACATGGTGCTCCTCGCGATCGCCGACGAGCAGACCATCAAGCAGCTGGACCGATACAAGGGGATGCTCAACGCGCTCACGGATCCGCGGAAGACGAGCGAAGCGGACGCCCAGCGCATCCTCCACACCGCGAAGCCGGTCTACTACATCACCAGCGGCATTCATTCGCCGGAGTTCGGTGGCCCGGAGATGCTGATGGAGCTGGCCTATCGTCTCGTCGTCGAGGAGACGCCGCTCGTTCAGAATATTCGCAATAACGTCATCACCCTGATCACGCCCGTTGTCGAAGTCGACGGCCGCGAAAAGGCGGTGGACACCTATTACTGGAACAAGAAGTATCGCCAGACTGTCGGAGCGCTGCCGCTGATGTACTGGGGCAAGTATGTCCAGCACGACAACAACCGCGACGGCATGGGCCAGTACCTCGACCTCACGAAGAACATCACGAAGGTCACTCTGGATTGGACGCCGACGATCCTGCACGACCTCCATGAGGCCCAGACGTATCTCTACGCCTCGACTGGTACGGGACCGTACAACGAACAGATCGATCCGATCACGATCGACGAGTGGTGGATGTTGGCCAAGAACGACGTGATGGAGATGACGAAGCGCGCCGTGCCGGGCGTCTGGACCTACGGCTTCTATGACGGCTGGGTGCCTAACTACTTGTTCTTCATTGCCCACACTCATAACGCCGTCGGCCGCTTTTACGAAGTGCAGAGCTACGGGCCGGACAACTACGAGGTGAAGCCGCCGGCCACGACGACGAGCCGAGAGTGGTTCCGCCCGAATCCGCCCCTCCCGTACATCAAATGGGGCGCGCGCAACAACACGAACATCCAGGAGTCGGCCATTCTCTTCGCGCTCAATCATGTCGCGAAGAACAAGGAGATGTATCTCGAGAACTATTGGCTCAAGAACAAGCGCGCCGTCGCGAAGGGAACGACCGGTCCGATCTACGGATGGGTGATTCCGGCATCGCAACATGCAAAAGAAAATGCCGCCGAGGCTGTGAACGACTTGCGTCGCCAGGGTCTGGAGTTCGACGTGGCGACGAGTCCCTTCACCGCCGGGAAGATCCAGGTCAAGCCGGGTGACTACATCGTGCGCGGCGATCAGCCCTATCGGACGATCGCGGACATGTATTTCTCGCTCCAGAACTTCTCACCGGCGAACCCCGCTCCGTATGACGACACGGGGTGGACGTTCCCGCTGATGCGTAATCTCACCGTGCTCGAGGCGATCGATAAGAGTCTGCTCAACGGGCCGATGAAGAAGGTCACGGCCGACGTCACGGCGCCGGGCGGTATCACCGGAACGGGCAACGTCGTCGTCGTGGACAATACGAGCGACAACACGCTCGTGACCTTCCGGTTCAAGCTGGCGAACCTGAAGATGCAGGCGGCCGAGGACGAGTTCGATGCCGCCGGGCATCACTTTGTCGCGGGCGCATTCGTCATCGCGGACGCCAATCGCGCCCAGCTCGATCCCGTGCTCAAGGAGCTCGGCCTTTCCGGCTTCGCGATGACCAGCGCGCCGGCTGTGAAGACGCACGACCTCGACATCCCACGCGTCGGTTACGTTCACAGCTGGACGCGCACCCAGGACGAGGGGTGGGTGCGCGCGGCGCTCGATCACTACGGCGTGCCGTACACCTACTTCGGCGAGCCGAAGCTCAAGGAGGGCAACCTCCGCGCGAAGTACGACGTCATCATCTGGCCGCACGGTGGGACGCCGAATGGCGCGCAGAACGCCGGTGGATTTGGCGGCGGTCGTGGCGCGGCCGCGGACTCGGGCCGGCCAGCGCCTAACGTGGCGATTCCATACAAGCGGACGGCGGAGTTCACCGCGCTCGGCTATCCCGATTCGACGGATGACATTCGCGGCGCGGTCGGCGCAGAGGGGTACAAGGCCCTGTACGAATTCGTGCAACAGGGTGGAACGCTCATCACCGAGGGCAGCACGGCGGCGATCCTGCCGCAGATGAAGCTCACGCCTGGTGTGAGCTTCGAGGATCCGCCGACGCTCTTCGCGCGCGGGACGATTCTCCGCGGCATGATCACCGATCGTCGCAGTCCACTCGTCTACGGCTACGATCGCGCCGAGGTACCGGTGTATTTCAACTCCGGTCCGGTGCTGAACGCCGGCGCCGGCGCGCCCCCGCCCGTGGAGGTTGCTGGTGCTCCCGCCGGTCCGCCTAACGCACCCGGCCGCACCGCGGCTCGTCCGCAGGGTCAGAATACGACGCCGATGGCGACGCAGCTCAAGCTCTCGCCGTGGGATCCGGATCACACCGGCGAGGGCTACGGCATGCTGCCGACGACGGCAGACACCAGCGCCGGTCGTGGTGGACGTGGCGGTGGTGGTGGCGGCGGCTTCGGCGGCAATCAACTCTCCCAGCCCGTGCCTGGCCTGGCGGCCGACGCGTCGGCGAAGACCCGTGTCGTCATGCAGTTTCCGACGAATCCTGCCGACATGCTCCTCTCCGGCACGCTCGAGGGCGGCCAGACGCTCGCGAATCGTGCACAGCTGGTGGACGAGTCGATTGGCCAGGGTCACATCGTCATGTTCAGCATCCGGCCCTTCTGGCGTTGGCAAACCCAGGGCACCTTCGCCATGGGCTTCAACGCGATCCTGAATTGGAATGATCTGGATGCGGGGCGGGCGGCAAAGGCCACGACCGACCGGTAGTCGGCGCTGCCGGCATCGAGTCGCCGGATCGGTTCCTAAAGCTTTTGACGCGGAGGGCGCACTCTGCGCCCTCCGCGTTCAAAAACGGACATCCCTGCCCGGCGCATGGAGCTTAGGGCCGCTGTCAACGATTTGTCCGGATGGCGTGTCCAATGGGACGGTTCGCACCACGCCAGCACGAAGGATGCAGGCTGGGCTCGGCAGCATCATGAGACCTTTCTAATATTTGGCCGGCTTGCTGCGCAGTTGATCGAACATTAGGGTGGTCATATTCGAGCGCGCCGGGCTATCGACGGCGTGCCCGCGTTTCTTTCCTCAGAAGATCGCGAGTCGATATGGAACAGCTCCGGAAGCGGTGGCTGCTGCTGCTCGTCCTGTCTCTCTTCGTTGCCGGGCCGATCGCGTGGTACAAGTGGTCTGGGCCCGCCAATTCCTCTGATGTGAGCACCGTGATGGCGACGGTCAAGGAAGGCGCCTTCCACGTGAACGTCACGACCACCGGTGAGTTGCGGGCGCGCAAATTCGTCCAGGTGACCGGTCCAGCGAACGCGCAGGCCGCCAACGTCTATCAGACGAAGATTGCCTCGATCGTACCCGAGGGGCAGGTCGTCAAAGAAGGCGACGTGATCGCCGAGCTCGATAAGGGACCCGCGGCCACCAAGCTTGCCGATGTGACACTCAACCTGCAGAAGGCTGAAGCGCAATACACGAGCGCGCAACTCGATTCCGCTCTGAATCTCTCGACGGCGCGTGAGGACATCCGTACCGCCGAGTATACGCTCGAAGAGAAGAAGCTCGCCAAGGAGCAGGCGCAGTACGAGGCGCCGACAATCAAGCGACAGGCCGAGATCGACCACGAGAAAGCGCAGCGCGCCTTCGATCAGTCCAAGGTCAATTACCGGACGAAGTTCAAGCAGGCGGTCGCCAAGATGGCCGAGGTGAGCGCGGACCGCGATCGCCAGGCGAATCAACTCAAGATCATCCAGGACGTGATGGCGAGCTTCACCATCAAGGCACCCGGCCCGGGCATGGTGATCTACGTCCGCGAATGGAATGGAAAGAAGAAAGGCGTCGGCTCGCAGTGGAGCCCGTGGGACCCGACGGTCGCCACGCTGCCCGATCTGACGCAGATGGAATCGGACACCTACATCAACGAAGTCGATGTGCGAAAGATTGCCGTCGGACAGAAGGTGAGCATCTCGCTCGACGCCGATCCGACGAAGAGGCTGCGCGGCACGGTGACGTCGGTAGCGAATGTCGGTGAGCAGCGGCCGAATCAGGATTCGAAGGTCTTCGAGGTGAAGATCGTCGTTGAGCAGTCGGATACGACGCTTCGCCCCGGCATGACGACGTCGAACGCCATCGAAACGGCATCGCTCGAGCATGTCCTGTCGGTGCCCCTCGAAGCCGTGACATCGGAGGCCGGTCTCTCCTTCGTGTACAAGCGCGACGGCAGTCACGTCGTGAAGCAGCAAATCGAGACTGGAGTACTGAACGACAACGAGATCGTCGTGAAGCGCGGCCTGAAGAAGGGGGATAAGGTCTTGCTCGTACCCCCGCCGGATAAAGCAAGTGTGAAAGTCGAGCTGATTCCTGGTCTCAAGCCGCCGCCCACGCCGTCGGGCGGGGATACGGCGAAGCGTGTGACGCTGCCGGTGCAGCCGAGCAAGACTGTGCGGCCGCGTTGATGAACGCGGGCGAGGTCGCCACCCAGGTTGCCTTCAGCGCCCGCACCGCTGCGGAGGCGGTGGGCCATAACAAGCTCCGCGCCGGCCTTACCTCGTTAGGCATCCTCTTTGGGGTAGCTTCCGTCATTGCGATGCTCGCCATCGGCAACGGCGCCGAGCAGGAGATCCTCGAGCAGATGCGCCTCCTCGGCGCCAACAACATCGTCGTCACGCCCATCGTCGAGCAGAGAGAGGGCAAGGTGGACAAGGACGACAAGAAGGAGAGCAAGCGATTCACGCCGGGGCTCACGTATCAGGATGCCGAGAGCATCGGCGAAGTCATTCCCGACATCGGCGCCACGAGCAGCGAAGTCGTGATCAACACGGTGCTCACGCGCGAAGGACTGCACCGCTCCGGCAAGGTTGTGGGCGTCGACTCGTCCTACTTCCGCCTCATGAATCTGCGCCTCGCGCTGGGCACCTACTTCGCCCCGCCGCACTTCGGCACCGCAGCGGCCGTCGCCATCATCGGACAGGGTGTGAAGTCGCGCTTCTTCACGACCGAAGAGCCGATCGGCCGCACGATCAAAGTCGGCAATCAGTGGCTCACCGTGGTCGGGGTGCTCGAGGATCGGAAAGTCTCGAGCGAAACGGCACAGCGGTTAGGCATTCGTGACGCGAACATGGATGTCTACGTGCCACTGCCGACGATGCTCCTTCGCTATCGGAACCGCTCCGAGATCACACAGGAAGAGATGGAGCTCGCCGCGCGCGAGTTCAGCGAGCCCGACTCGTCGCAGACGGATGACCAGCGGGCGGAGAAGCGCAACTACAACCAGCTCGACAAGGTCGTCGTCCAGGTCAGTCGCTCGGCCGCGGTGCCGCAGGTCGCGGACGTCATGCGGCGTCTCCTCACGCGACGGCACAATGACGTCGTCGATTTCGAGATCACGGTACCGGAGCTCCTGCTGAAGCAGGAGCAGCGGACGAAGACGATCTTCAACATCGTGCTCGGCGCCATCGCGTCGATTTCGCTCGTCGTCGGCGGCATCGGCATCATGAACATCATGCTCGCGTCGATTCTCGAGCGCATTCGCGAGATCGGGGTGCGGCGCGCTGTGGGCGCGACGCAGAAGGACGTGCTCACGCAATTCCTGAGCGAGGCCGTGATGATCAGCCTCGCGGGCGGCGTCGCGGGCATCATCACGGGCGCGATCCTGAGCGTGATTATCGAGCGCGCCGCCGGCATTCACACGATCGTGTCGGCAGTGTCAGTCATCGTCGCGTTCGGCGTCTCCGTTGCCGTCGGACTGCTCTTCGGCATCGTTCCCGCCTGGCGCGCCGCGCGCCAGGATCCCGTCGTGTGCCTGCGTTACGAATAACGCCGGCGTTTCGCTTCACAGGCCTAACGATTATGACGTCGATCAATCGCGTCGCGCGCGCGGCGCTTTCCGTCGCCACGGCTGTGCTGGTCGTCGCTCCCGCTTCCGCACAGCAACCCAATTGTCCGCCTGTGCGGCTGCGCGAGATCGTCCAGGCCGGCGGGCCCTGTCCGATTGGTGCGCTGACGCTCGCCGACGCCGTTGCTCTCGCGCAGAAGCAGGGTCTCACCGCCGAGGCGTCGCGGCAGACGCTGGCCGCGGCGCGGGCGCGCGATCGGGCCTTCACCGCTCGGCTGATGCCACAGGTATCGCTGGGCGGGATGGCTGCGAACTATAACCACTCGATCATTCCCGTCGTGCAGCCGACTGGGGAGACGCAATTCGTGTCGCAGAGTCAGAACGAATCGATGGTGGGGGTTACCGTCTCGCAGCCGCTTCCGTGGTTCGGGTCGACATTGAGTGTCGGATCGTATCTCGATCGCGTCGACCTCACGGGTACCGCCAGCAGCCGCACGTATACGTCCACGCCCTTTCTTGTCTCGTTGAGCCAGGATCTCTTCAAGCCGCGCGGGCGACTGTGGGATGCGCGGGCGCAGGAGCTTCGCTCGAGCCTTGCGGAGCGCCAGTATCTGGAGTCGCGCGAGGAGGCCGCAATGACGACCGCCTCCGCGTTCTTCGACTATTACGCGGCGACCGTCGCCCTTCGGAACGCGCTCACCAATGCCGCCGTCAACGACACGCTCTATACGCTCAACAAGGGACGCTTCGAGGTCGGCAAGATCGGCGAGAACGACCTCCTCCAGAGCGAGCTTCAGCTCCTGCGTGCCCGCGCATCAGTCGACGGCGCGAAGCTCGAGCGGGATCGCAGCGAATCCGCGTTGCGGAGACTCATCAACGTCCACGGCACCGACACTCTCGTCATCATTCCGCCGGCGGACGTCCCGACGGTGGACGTCGATCCCGAGACCGCGGTCGCCCAGGCGTTGCGCAACGGCAGCATTACCGAGCAGGCGACGCTCGACTCCGTGAACGCGCGGCGGTTGGAGACCGAGGCTCGCCTCGGCAATGGGTTTGGCGCGACGATTCAGGCGAGCTATGGGATGAATCAGACGTCGAATCTCTTCGGCCTCGCGTACGCGTCACCACTCCCGCGCCAGGCGCTGCAGATGCAGGTGAGCATGCCGGTCTTCCAGTGGGGCGGCGGACGTGCCGACGTCCAGGCAGCGCGCGCCAACGCGGCCGAGGTGTCGAGCATGGTGCGGGCCCGCCGTGAGCAACAGGTCGAAGACGCTCGGTATGCAGCCCTCCAGCTCACGCAGTCGCAGCGCATGCTCGCGATTGCCGCGAAGGCGGACACCGTCGCCGAGAAGCGATTCGAGGTCGCGAAAAACCGTTACGTGATCGGCAAGATCGGGGTGAGTGACTTGTACATCGCCCAGAACGAGAAGGATCAGGCACTCGACGCGTACGTGCAGGCGTTGCGGTCGTACTGGGCGAATTACTATCGGCTGCGAAGAGTCACGCTCTACGATTTTGTCGAGAAGAGCGCACTACAATAAAGGCATCATCCGGGAATGCCGTGGTCGATATCTCTGCGAAACGGAACGGAGGGCCACTGATGACACAGCCGCCCTGCGGGCGGACCCTGAAACCACTGACGATCTCCTCAGCATCAAGGACTCTATTCACCCTGTACCGAGTCATTTGTCTTTGCTAAAGTGGCCTCGGGACGTTTCCACTGCTCACCAATGCTTCCCGAGGCATTCACAAGGAGTAGCAGGGCGAGGAGCTCTCGCCGCGCACGGAACAACTCAGTGGTTTCAGAGCCGTGTCAGTGGTTTCAGCGGCCCTTCGCTATGACGACCTGGGAAGCTGTCGCAGCGGGAGCCGCTCGACGGTCAATCAATGTCCTTACGGCGCCCCTTCTCTTCGCCCGAAGGCCGCTTGTCCGTCCATTTCCAATTCTTGATCTCGGGCACGTCGTCTCCGAACTCGCGTACATAATGGTGGTGATCCACCAGCCTGTCGCGGAGCATCTGCTTGAAATGACCGCCGATTCGGGCGAGACGCGGCACGCGGTCGATGACACTTCCAGCGAGATGAAAGCGATCGAGCTCGTTCAGGACCGTCATGTCGAACGGCGTGGTGGTCGTGCCCTCTTCCATGTAGCCGTGCACGTGGAAATTCGCGTGATTCGTCCGGCGGTAGGTGAGCCGGTGAATCAGGGTTGGGTAACCGTGATAGGCGAAGATCACCGGGCGATCGGTCGTGAACATCGAGTCGAACTCCGCCTCGGAGAGTCCGTGCGGATGCTGCGAGGGCGACTGCAATGTCATGAGGTCTACGACGTTGATGACCCGAAGGGCGATATCCGGGAAATCGGTCCGTAACAGCTCGACCGCGGCAAGTGTTTCGAGTGTCGGAACGTCTCCCGCGCACGCCAGCACCGCGTCCGGCTCCTTTCCCTCGTCACTGCTCGCCCAATCCCAGATGCCGATGCCCGTGGTGCAATGGCGAATTGCCGAGGTCATGTCGAGCCACTGTGGGGCGGGTTGTTTACCGGCCACGATGACGTTGACGTAATTCCGGCTGCGCAGACAGTGATCTGCCACCGAGAGCAGACAGTTGGCGTCCGGTGGTAAGTAAACTCTCACCACGTCCGCTTTCTTCTGGACCACGAGGTCGATGAAGCCGGGATCCTGGTGGCTGAAGCCATTGTGGTCCTGCCGCCAGACGTGCGACGTGAGCAGGTAGTTGAGTGACGCGACGGGCCGCCGCCAGGAGATCTCGAGCGTGGACTTGAGCCACTTGGCGTGCTGGTTGAACATCGAATCGACGACGTGGATGAAGGCTTCGTAGCAGGAGAAGAAGCCATGCCGGCCGGTGAGGAGGTAGCCTTCGAGCCATCCCTGGCAGAGATGCTCGCTCAGCACCTCCATCACCCGTCCGTCCGGCGACAGGTGCTCGTCGGTCGGCAGGATCTTCTCCATGAACACCTTGTCGGTCGCCTCGTACACGCTCGTTAGGCGATTGGACTCGGTCTCGTCCGGACCGAAGAGGCGGAAGTTCTTCGTCTGTGCGTTGAGGACGAACACGTCACGGAGGAAAGCGCCGAGGACACGGGTGCTCTCCGCCAGCCGTTCTCCTGGCGCCGCCACCGGGAGCGCGTACTCGCGGAAATCGGGGAGCTGCAGGTCGCGAAGGAGCAGACCGCCGTTCGCGTGCGGGTTCGCACCCATGCGCCGATCGCCTCGTGGTGCGAGCTCGGCGAGCTCCGGCACCAGGCGCCCGTTGGCGTCGAACAACTCTTCCGGCTTGTAGCCGCGCATCCACTGCTCGAGCTGTTTGAGATGCTCGGGCTTTGTCTGCAGCTCGGCGAGTGGCACCTGGTGCGCGCGCCAGGTATTCTCGACCGGTTTCCCGTCGACCATCTTCGGTCCCGTCCACCCCTTGGGCGATCGCAGCACGATCATCGGCCATACGGGACGCCCCGTCGAGCGGCGCGCGCGCGCGTCGTGCTGGATGGCGTGGATCTCATCGACGATCTCGTCGAACGTTGCCGCCATTTTCTGGTGCATCTCACGCGGGTCGTCGCCCTCCACGAAGTATGGCGTGTGACCGTAGCCCGTGAGCAGCTGCGTCAGCTCGTCGTCGTCCATCCGGCCGAGGACCGTTGGATTAGCAATCTTATAACCGTTGAGGTGAAGGATTGGCAGGACGGCGCCGTCGCGCGCCGGATCGAGGAACTTGTTCGAGTGCCAGCTCGCGGCGAGCGCGCCCGTCTCGGCTTCCCCATCGCCGATGACGCACGCGACGATCAGATTCGGATTGTCGTACGCCGCGCCGTACGCGTGTGCGAGCGAGTACCCCAGCTCACCGCCCTCGTTGATGGAGCCGGGCGTCTCCGGCGCGGCGTGGCTGGGGATACCACCGGGAAATGAGAATTGCTTGAACAGTCGCCGCATTCCGTCGGCGTTCTGCCCGATGTTCGGATAGAGCTCGCTATACGTGCCCTCGAGATACGTGTTCGCGACGATGCCCGGTCCTCCGTGGCCTGGTCCCGTCACGTACATCACGTCGAGATCGCGCTCGCGAATCACGCGATTGAGATGCGCGTACACGAAGTTCAGGCCAGGGGTGGTCCCCCAGTGGCCGAGCAGTCGTGGCTTGACGTGCTCCAAGGTGAGTGGCTCGCGCAGCAGCGGGTTGGCGAGCAGATAAATCTGACCAACCGACAGATAGTTCGCGGCGCGCCAGTACGCATCGATGCGTTGCAGTTGCTCATCGTTGAGCGGGCGCGGAGTCGCCCGCTCGCTCTTCGGGGTGGCCGTGGCGATCGTGGACATACCGCATTATAGCGAAAAAATGTTTGCGCTGGTGCTGTGCATCACCGCGCACGCGTGGCTCACGGAACAACAGGTGTAGGAGCATGACTGCGACGCGCCGAGAAGTTCACCGACCTGAAGAATGCGGCTCGTGTCTTGCTTTATCCTTGTCGGCACGTCGAACGGTGGAGGGCTTCATGAGCGATATCGCTCGCAGCACTGGCGTGGCGGCCGATCCGATGCAGGAGGCCCACCGGATCTTTCATCGGTTATGGTCGAAGGCCTACGACGCGCCAGGGTATGACAAGCGCGAGTGGTTGCGCTTCGAGGAGCTGCTGCGGCAGCTCGGCTTGCGAATTTGACGTCCCTCGTGACGCGACCTACCCACGGCCGCCGAGGCGCCCCTCCGGTGCCTCGGCGGTCCCGTTAGGCAGTCAGGCGCTCGTGCGATGGCGTGGCGCGACGCCCCGCCTGAACGATGGCCGATGTGACACCAGCCATGTTCGCTGATCGGGTGTTAGTACTTGTTGAATCTGTGCGGCGAGCTGTTTGTTGGCCGTCATCAGCTGCTGTCGCTGAGGCGCCGTCTTCGCGAACAGCGCGCGCCGTTGATCCGGCGTCGCCCCCGCCAGTCGCGCCGCGCGCGCTTCCTTCATCGCCGACCGGATGGCCGTGAGCTCGGTCTGGTGCGCCGCCCGGAACGACGTCACCAGTGACTTGATCTGCGCGCGTTGCGCGTCAGTCAACTTGAGATTGTCCGGCAAGCGTCGCGTGCCGAATAGCGGGCCGGCCATCCCGAAGCCACGGCGGCCAAATCCCCACCGGCCCATCATCCCATTCCCCGACGTCGCCGCGACCGAATTCTCCGGCGCTGGCTGGACCGTCGGCGCCGTCGCGTCATTCGCGCACGCCGCTACAGAACCAGCCAGGACTGCGAGCAACACCATCCGCATGGCATCCCTCCGATGCACCAGGTCAACCCGATGAGACGATTGGGACCGGGGGACGTTAAGTGGTGGTTGGTGGTTGGTGACTGGTGGTTGGTAGTTGTGGCGCCGATTCGGGTTGGTGAGACAGATTCAGAAATCTTCACCGATCACCAATCACCAACCACCGACCACCAGTGCTCCGCCCGATACGTGCCGCTGGGATGCCGCTTCTCGTCGGCCTTCTCATCGTCACCTTCGCCATCGCTGCCGACCTCGCACACGAGGCCTGGAGCACGGCACTCTCCCAGCAGCAAACAGCGGAGCGCGCCGGGCGGGACCTCGTCCGCTATACCGCCACGAGTGTGGCGTACGAGACGCAGTCGGCGATCGACCTCGGCCTGCGGACGCTCTTCGCCCCCGTCAACGCGCGCGCCACACCGGCTCGGCACGTCGCCGGTCCTGAGCTCCTCGAGCGCAGTGCGCAGCGCGTCCGTGCGTGCGGCTGCGCGCCGTCGTTCGACGCGCGCTACTATTTCCGCCTGCGCCTCAGCGACGGCGACCTCGTCGCCTCCAACGACACGACCCTGTCGCCGCGGGAGCGTCGCTGGCTTCGCGACACGATCATCGCCCACGCGCTGCGAATTCGCCAGCCACACTGGGACGACGCCCTCGTGCTCGGTGGAAGTCGCGTCGCTGCGTATGCTCTGCGCAGGCGCGACAGCAGTGCCGAGTACGTATACGGGTTCGTGTCTGATGCCGGTTCCTTCGGCAGCGCCGTATTCGCGCATGGACGCGCGAGCGACGTCGAGCTCACGACGAGCGCGGCGCGGCACGACTCGTTGATGAGAACTCTGTTATTATCTCCGGCCGGCGAGCCGATCTACGACGTCTCGCCCCGGCGGCCGGAGCTCAAGGTCACGATGGTGCCACGCGCCGGTCACGAGTCCTACCTGCCAGGGGTGGCGCCGCTCGCTCCGGTGACGCTCTTCGCCGACACGGTCGCCCTCGGCGCGCGTTACGGAGGCCTGCGAATCGACGTCGCGCTCGCGACCACCGAGCCCGGTGAGCTCGTTGGGGGGGCGCTGCCGCGATCTCGCTTGTTCGCGCTCTTCGGGCTGCTCGTGCTCATGGCCGGTCTCGTCGTCGCGGCGATTCTCCAGCTCCGGCGCGAGCACGAGATGGCGCGCCTCCGCGCCGATCTCACCGCTGGTGTATCGCATGAGCTGCGCACGCCGCTGGCGCAGATTCTCCTCTTCGGCGAGACGCTGATGTTCGAGCGAACGCGTTCGGAGCGGGAGCGGCGCGCCGCCGCCGAGGTGATCGTACGTGAGACGCGCCGGCTCATGCACCTCGTCGAGAACGCGCTGCACTTCACGCGCGCGGACCGCGCCCTCGTGCAGCCGTCAGCGGAAGTCATCGCGCTCGGCGAGGTTACGCGCGAGATTCTCGTGAGCTTCGCGCCGCTCGCCTGGGTGGCCAAGGTAACGCTGCGGGAGATCATCGAGGATCCCGCGCCGGCGCTCGTGGACGCGGCGGCGTACCGGCAGATCGTGCTCAATCTCCTCGAGAACGCGGTGCGCTATGGTCCGCTCGGTCAGACCATCACCGTGCGCGTCACGCGTGGGGAGGAGACGACGCGGTTGATCGTCGAGGACGAAGGGCCGGGCGTTCCGATCGCCGACCGCGAACGCATCTTCGCGCCGTTCGTGCGCCTAACGAGCAGCCGGCGTGGCGTGCCGGGAACCGGGATCGGTCTCGCCGTCGTGCGCGATCTGACGCGGCGGCACGGTGGCCGGGTATGGGTCGAGCGCGTCGATCGGCCGGCCGGCGGCGCGCGCTTCGTCGTCGAGCTCCCGTCGCGGACGCCGGCGCCGAGGAGAGACTCGGGCCAGGGCGAGCCGCCACCGGCCGCGCGCGCCGCGCTCTGACGAGTCTCTGACGTTGGCGCCGGCCGCCCTGGGCGGTGGTCGAGTTTCGCATTCACGGAACGCGGACGCACGAAACGGGGGTGGGCGTCGTATCCATTGCGGTATACACCGTCAAACCCGCCCATGTCACTGTTCACGCGCAAATCGCTCGCCGAGCTGCGGCTCGATTCGGAGCGCAGCATGCTGCTGCGTTCCCTGGGGCCGCTCAGCCTAACGGCGCTCGGCGTCGGATCGATCATCGGCACAGGTATTTTCGTGTTCACGGGCGTGGCCGCGTCGACGGCAGCTGGTCCGGCGCTCGTGCTCTCGATGATCATCTCCGCCGTCGGCTGCGCCTTTGCGGGGCTCTGTTACGCGGAGTTCGCGGCGATGGTGCCCGTTGCCGGGAGCGCGTACACGTATGCCTACGCCACCGTCGGCGAGATCTTCGCCTGGATCATCGGCTGGGACCTGATCCTCGAGTACGCGCTCAGCGCGTCCACCGTCGCCGTCGGGTGGTCGGGCTATCTCGTGAGCTTGAGCCGAGATCTCGGCGTCGCGATTCCGCCCGACCTCACCGCGCCCCGCGGCGCCACGCTGACGCTCGCCGACGGCTCGATCGTGCATGGCGTCTTCAACGTGCCGGCGGCCTTCGTCGTGCTGCTCGTGACGGCACTCCTCGTCATCGGCATCCGGCAGTCGGCGGGAGCGAACACGGCGCTCGTGCTGATCAAATCACTGGTACTGATCTTCTTCGTCGCGCTCGGTGCCGCCTATATCCGACGCGAGAACCTCACGCCGTTCATCCCACCTAACGAGGGAAGCTTCGGGGCGTTCGGCTGGAGCGGCATCCTCCGCGGCGCCGGCATCATGTTTTTTGCCTACATCGGTTTCGATGCCGTGTCCACTGCCGCGCAGGAGGCGCGCGATCCGCAGCGCGACATGCCAATCGGGATTCTCGGATCGCTCGCGATCTGTACCGTCATCTACATCGCCGTCGCGACGGTACTTCTCGGAATCGTGAGCTATCGGCGGCTCAATGTCGCCGATCCGCTCGCGGTCGGCATCGATGCCACGGGCCTGCACTGGTTCAGTCCAATCGTGAAAGTGAGCGCTCTGTTTGGCCTGTTCAGCACGATGCTCGTGCAGATGCTCGCGCAGACGCGCATCTTCTACTCGATGAGCCGCGATGGGCTCCTGCCCGCGCTCTTCGGGAAAGTTCATGAGCGCTTTCGAACGCCGTACCTGAGCACCATGCTCACCGGCACCGTCATCGCCTTCGCCGCGGGGCTGCTTCCCATCAGTCTGCTTGGCCAGCTTGTGAGCATCGGCACGCTACTCGCCTTCGTCCTCGTCTGCGTCGGTGTCATCATGCTGCGCCGGACCGAACCCGATATCGAGCGACCATTTCGCACGCCCTGGGTGCCAGTGGTTCCAATCCTCGGCGCGGTGATCTGCCTTGCGCAGATGTTGGGGTTGCCGCTTCAGACCTGGCTGCGGCTGGTGAGCTGGCTGGTGGTGGGGCTGGTGATCTACTTTGCCTACAGTCGCCGGCGCGCAAGAGCAGGACGCGGTATAGAGGACGCGGCACGGATCGAAAGCTACGCGTCTAGCATCGCGCAACCGCGTCCTCGACCTGAGAGCAGGATCTGATCACTCGAACTGAACCCTGAGAACCGAGGCCTCAGTGGCGAGGGTATTGATTGTAGAGGACCACCACGATCTTGCCCAAGGTCTCGCGAACAATCTGGAGATCGAAGGCTATCAGGTTGATGTCGTGAACGACGGAGCCGATGGTCTGGCCCGCGCGCGCACCGGTGAGCACGATCTCGTCATTCTCGACCTCGCGCTTCCGAGTCTCGACGGATATCGCGTGCTCTCGACGTTGCGTGCCGAGGGCAGCGATGTACCCGTGCTGATTCTCACCGCGCGTGGCGAGGAAGCGGACAAGGTTCGCGGCTTTCGATATGGCGCGGACGACTACGTTACGAAGCCGTTCGGTCTACTCGAGCTGCTCGGCCGCGTCAACGCCCTCCTCCGCCGCGCGGCCGCGCCGGCGCGCATCACCGGGAACGGTCACGCCGCCGAGCGTATTCGTTTCGGCGACATCGAAGTGCGGCCGAGCACGCACGGTGTGTTCAGACGTGGGTTTCCCGTTGAGTTGCGGCCCAAGGAGTTCGAGCTGTTGATGGCGCTGGTCCGTCGCAACGGCACCATCGTGCCGCGGCTGGATCTGTTGCGTGACGTTTGGGGGTACGATGCCGAGGTGGTGAGCCGCACCGTGGACACGCACGTGGCCGAGCTGCGGCGGAAGCTGGAGGACGATCCCGCGAATCCGCGCTACATCCTCACCGTGCGCAAGGCCGGCTACCGGATCGCGCTCGACTAAAATGTCCGGTAGGGGACATATGTCGCGTTTAGTAGACTGATAACTCCGGCTCGAAGGGCCGGTGCGGCGGGCCGCGACATGGATATCCGGATCGGGCTGAGGTCGCCACTTCCGCATTCGTGTTCACGGCGTCGAAAATCTCGGCGTGCACTGGCGAAAATACCACTCACACCCATTACATTCGTTCCGGCGAGTCGCAGGACATCGCCTCGCATTCGATCGAGCGGCATGGAGCGCTGCGACGCTTTACCGTTCGTCACACTCTCGTACCGGTTCGTCACGCCCTTGTGCGGCTCGCGGAGAAGTTACGCAAATGCGTGACTTCTCAACGCCGGACCGGGTTCAACAAACAGCGGAAACGGCGCCACGCGAACGTTCGCGCGACGTCACGGATTGGGTGTACTGCCGCGAGCAAGATGCGCGGCGTACATCGCATTTCAACCGCTTCACAGCCGCGCGATCGCAGACGCGCGGCGCCCATCTCACCTTGGGGGGAAAGGGAGGACCGAATGGCTTTGATCCATAAGCTTGGCGTCTGCGCGATCGCGATCGCACCGATGCTGGCTGCGGCACAGCAGCCCACCGGAACGATTACGGGACGCGTGATCGATCGCGCCTCGCAGCAACCGATCGTCGGTGCGACGGTGCGCGTCGTTGGCACGACGCGGGGCGCACAGACGAGCGACCAGGGTACGTACCGCATCACGGGCGTGCCCGCCGGAACGATTACTGTCCAGACACTTCGTATTGGGTATGGCTCGGCGGCACGGCCGGTGACGATCGCTGCTGGTCAGAGCGAAACGCTCGACTTCGCGCTCGATCAGTCGGCGACGCAGCTCGGCGTCGTGCAGGTGACGGCGACCGGCGCGGAACAGTCGCGTCGTGAAAGTGGCGTGTCGACAGCGACGGTCAACGTGCCCGAGGAGGTCCCGCAGGCCGCCGTTGCAAACTTGCAAAACGTCCTGTCGTCCCGTGCAGCCGGTGTCACGGTGCAGGAAGCAGGCGGCACGACGGGCAGCGCGGCTCGCATCCGCATTCGCGGCTCGAACTCCGTGTCGCTGTCCAACGATCCGCTCATCATCGTCGACGGCATACGCGTCAATAATGACGAAGGCGCATCGAGCATCGGTGTCGGTGGTCAGGTGCCGTCCCGCTTGAACGACATCAATCCTGAAGACATCGAGAACATCGAGATCATCAAGGGTCCAGCTGCGGCGGCGCTCTATGGTACGGCGGCCTCGAATGGCGTCATCCAGATCACGACGAAGCGTGGCACCGCCGGCCGCACGAAATGGAATTTCCATTCGGAAGCGGGCACGGTGAGCGAAGTCACGAGCTATCCGACGAACTACTGGACGCTCGACCAGGCCGACTACGCGCCCGATACGCTCTTCCCCTGCACGCTCGACCTGCAAATCCGCGGCTTCTGCCCGGGTGAGCAGAAGCTCGTCTCCTACAATCCGCTCGAGCAGAACAGCCCGTTCACGCGCGGCTGGCGTGAGCGCTATGGCGCTGACGTGTCCGGCGGCTCCGAGCTCTCCCAGTACTTCATCGGGGGCGACTTCTATCGCGAGCAGGGCGTCTACGCGATCAATCGCGAGCGCAACATCTCGCTGCGCGCGAACATTCACAGTCAGCTCCGCGACAATTTCGATCTGTCGGTGAACACGGGTTACGTGCAGAGCCGGCTCCGCCTGCCGCAGAACGACAACAATGTGCGCGGCGTCATCCCGCAAGGCCTGCTCGGCAGCGCAATCGCGAACTACGGTGGTCTCGGCGGCTTCGGCTTCGATACGCCGCAGGACATCTTCGCGATCAACACTGTGAACAACGTCGATCGCTTCACCGGATCGAGCCGTGCCCAATGGCAGCCGCTCACGTGGCTGTCGGCGATCGGCACCGCCGGCGTGGACTTCACGAACCGCATCGACCAGGAATTCATTCCGCCCGCGAGCGCCGGAGGACCGACGAGCCAGTTCGCGGACGATCCGGTCGGCAAGCGCACGTCGAACCCGTTCCAGGATTTCGTGTACACCTCGAACCTGGGCGCCACGGCCACCTTCAACCCGCGCTCGACCCTGCGCTCGGCGACGGCTGCGGGCGTGCAGTTCAACGACGAGATCACGCGTGCGACACTTGCCTTCGGCCAGAACCTCGTGCCAGGCACCGGCTCGTTGCAGGGTGCGACGGCGCTCTTCGCGGTCGGTGAGACCAACATCGAGAACAAGACGTTAGGCGCCTACCTCCAGGAGCAGCTATCCTGGCGCGAGAAGCTGTTCCTCACCGCCGCGCTCCGCGGTGACAAGAACAGCGCCTTCGGTCAGGACTTCAAGAGTGTGCTGTACCCGGCGGCCAGTGTGTCGTGGGTAATCGGTGAGGAGAGCTTTTTCCCGAAGCAGGACATCGTCTCCTCGCTGCGCCTGCGCAGCGCGTACGGTGGCAGCGGCCAGCGTCCGGCCTTCCGCGACGCCATTCGCTTCCTCACGCCAGCGGCCGTCGCCATTCGCAGCGGCAACACGGAATCGTCGAACGTGCCGGGCTTCTTCGTCGGCGGCATCGGCAACATCAACCTGAAGCCCGAGCTGTCGAAGGAGGCGGAGGTCGGTTTCGATGCCGGCTTCTTCCACGATCGCATCGGCACGGAAGTCACCTACTACAGCAAGATCACGACGGACGCGATCGTCGCGCGACCTATTCCGCTCTCGGAGGGCGAGGCGACGACACGGCTCGAGAACCTCGGTCGCGTGAAGAACGCCGGCTTGGAGTATCAGGTCAACGCCAACTTGTTCGACACGCACCATTTCGCCGGCACGCTGCTCATCAACGGCAGCCGCAACGCGAACAAGCTCGTGAATCTGGGCCAGGGCATCGCGCCGATCATCTTCGGCGCCGACAACACCCAGCGTCAGCAGAACGGTTACCCGTTGGGCGGTTACTGGGCGGTGCCGATCAAGAGCTACGCGGACTTGAACAAGGACGGCATGATCAGCCGCACCAACTGCCCGACGAACAATGGCACGGCCAATCCGCGAGGCGCGTCGCTGCCGGCGTGCGAGGTCACCCTTGGTGACACGGCGGTCTATGTTGGCTCGCCCTTCCCGCTGAGCGAGGTGTCGCTCACGCCGCAGCTCACGATCTACAAGAACTTCACCGTCCGCGCGCTCTTCGATCATCGCGGCGGTCAGAAGTTGCTCAACTTCACCGATCGCTTCCGTGACGTGGGCTTCGGCAACTCGTTCGCGGCGAACAGCAAGAGCGCCCCGCTCGATCAGCAGGCGCGTTACATCGCCGGGCTTATGGGCACCGACTACGGCTACATCGAGAACGCCAGCTTCACGAAGCTTCGCGAAGTGTCGGTGGCCATCGGTGTCCCGGCGCGGTACGTGTCGCGAATGGGCTTCAATGGCGCGACGCTCACCCTCGCTGGCCGCAATCTGCACACGTGGACGAAGTACAGTGGCCTCGATCCGGAGATCAACGAGAACGGTGGCTTCAACTTCGACACCGACGAGTTCCTGAGCCAGCCGCAGGTTCGCTACTACACCATCCGTCTCGACCTCGGGTGGTGAGTTCGGTGACCACGACCCTATCCGACAAATTCGATTAATGAGGCTTATTCGATGCTAAATAGAATCGCGCGGCGCTTCGGCGTGCGGGGAGTAATCCTCGCCGCCAGCGCGCTGCTCTCGGCGTGCTCGGTGGATAAGGTGTTGCAGGTCCCCGACCCCGACGTCGCTCTTCCGTCTGAATTGACGGGCAAGGCCGCTTTACCCACGATCCTCGCCACCGCCGTCGGCGATTTTCAGGTGGCGTTCGCCGGCACCGGTACCGGTCCCGAGGGCCTCGTCAACATGACCGGGCTCTTCACCGACGAGTTCTCGTTCACCGAGACGTTCCCGACGCGCGTACAGGTCGATCGCCGCGCTATCGATCGCAACAACTCGACGATGAGCACGATCTTCTTCGATGTCGAGCGCGCGCGGCAGTCGTCGTTCCGCGCCGAGAGTGCCTACAAGGCGCTTGCCGTGAGCGATACGGGCTACTCGGAGGCGTTGAGCCTCGAAGGGTACTCGTTCATCATGCTCGCCGAGTCGTACTGCTCGGGCGTGCCGATCACGAAGCTCGATGCGTCCGGTAACCCCATTCCCGGCGTGCCGCTGACGACGCAACAGCTGCTCGATTCAGCGCTCGATCGCTTCACGCTCGCGTTGAGCGTCGCGAAGGCGAACAGCAGCAGCAGGCTCACGGATCTCGCACGCGTCGGCACGGCGCGCGCGCTGCTCTTCAAGAGCAACACGAATCTCGCGGCGGCCGCGGATACCGTTGCCGCCGTCTCGCCGAATTTCGAGTATATCGTCTTCTCCAGTGGCAACACCGGTCGCCAGAACAACGGCGTCTTCGAGCTGCAGTGGCTCGAGGGACGGTGGACGCAGGCGGACAAAGAGGGCACCAACGGTCTGCCATTCCGCAGCGCCAACGATCCGCGCACGCCATTCCTCGACCTCGGTCTCGGCTTCGACAACCAGCGTGAGGTTTTCGGAACGCTCAAGTACTCGAGCCGCGACGCGAGCACGGTGCTCGCGAGTTACACCGAGGCGCAACTGATCATCGCCGAGGCGCAGCTCGCCGCGGGCAATTATGCCGCCGCTGGTGGAACGCTGGACATTCTCAACACGCTCCGGGCAGATGCAGGGATGACGGCGCTCGCTCCGGCAGCAACGGGACAGGCGCAGCTCCTCCAGCTGTTCAGCGAGCGCGCCTTCTGGCTGTATCTCTCGGAGCACCGGCTGGGCGATCTCCGTCGTCTGTCCCGAGCTGCGCCCGCGGGTTATGGTCTCAACTCTGAATCTTTGTTCCCGACGGGCACCTACACTGGCCGTGGGGGTGGTGTGTACGGGCCGGACGTGAACTTCCCCATCCCGCTCGACGAGAGCCTCTCGAATCCAAACTCGCAAGGTTGCATCGATAGAAACCCGTAGACGGTTTTTTGGGTGGAGGGTAGCGGGTAGAGGGTAGAGGGTAGTAACACGGATGGCCGACGGCTTTGCCGTCGGCCTATTCCTTTTCCGTCACCCACTGCCCTCCGCCCTCTGCCGCATCAGATTCCAGGCCGTGAGTGCCACACCAACTCCGTTAGGTCGCGCATCGCCGCCTGGCCGCCTCGCCATTCTCGTTAGGTCCACGACGGAACGACCGGCCATCGTCGCGGGACTGCGCGCGGCAGTGGCCACGATGGTTCCGCTGCTCGTCACGCAGCTGCTCCACTCACCTGGGGGCACCTGGGCGAGTCTGGGCGGATTCAGTGCCGCGATTGCCGATCGTGGCGGAGCGTACAAGACTCGAGCGCTCACCATGGGCTCGCTCACGGTTGGCGCCGCGCTCGGTGTGGTTCTCGGTGGGGTGTTCGGTGCGCACACGTTGCCCGCCGTCCTCCTCACCCTGGTCGTCGTCGGTCTCTCGGGGCTTGCGCGTGAGTTCGGCATCAGCGCCGGGGGCGTCGGTACGAGCATCGCCGTCGCCTTTGCCGTCTCGCTTTCGGCGCCGGCGCCCAGCGCAATGGAGGCGCTCTGGCGCGGGGTGTACCTACTCGCGGGAGGCGCGTGGGCGATGGTGCTCGCGCTCGTCTTCTGGCCCATCAGACCGTATCGCCCACTGCGACGCGCGACGGCTCGTTGCTATCGCGATCTCGCTCACTATGCGGATTACGTCGCTGCCGTCGCGTGTACGCCACCTAACGAGACACAGCGCGCGGAGCTGCAGCAGGAGCGTCGCGTCATTCGCGAGTCCATCGAGGCGGCGCGCTCGGTCATTGCCGTATCACGCCGCGGCGGGCAGGGCGAGGTGCGCCGAGGCGAGCGGCTGCTGCTGCTCGTCCAGGGCTCGGACCTGCTGTTCGGCACCCTTATCGCGATCGCCGAGTTTCTCGACAGCGGAACGGAGAAGGAAGACGCTGGCGTGTGTCGTCGCGCCGGCGAGGCTGTCGCGCGCTTTGCCGCCACGTCGCGCCGCATTGCCACAACCATCGAGAGCGAGCCGCATGCCCCTCCCGCGCTGGAGCCCGTCGCCCGGCCGCAGACGATTGCAACGACCTCGAACACCGCCGCCTACGCCGTGCGATTGCTCGAGCAACTGGACGAGTACACGACCGTCCTCGCGGCCAACGCCGACGCTCTCGAGAGCGGTCGTCCGCCGAGTATTCCGCCAGCGCTCGCGGTCCTCACCATCGTCGAGGACCGGCCGCCAGTGCTCGAGACGCTGCGCGCGAGCCTAACGCTGAATTCCCTCGCGATGCGTCACGCATTGCGCGTCGCCCTCGTGACCGCCCTCGCCGTGCTCATCACGCGACTGCTGCATCTGCAGCGCGGCTATTGGGTGACGATCACCGTTCTGATCATCCTGCAGCCGTTCGCCGGTGCGACCCTGATCAAGGCGCTGCAGCGTGTCGTCGGCACGGTTGCCGGCGCGCTTCTCACCGCGGCGCTGGTCGCGGTCGTGCACGATGTCCGTGGACTACTCGTCGTCGTCTTCGTGCTCGCGGCGGTGTGCGTTGCCTATCTCCGCGTGAATTACCTGATCTATTCGATCTTTCTCACGCCGACCTTCGTGCTCCTCGCCGAGATGAGCGCGGGGGATTGGCACCTGGAGGAATTGCGGGCCATCAACACGCTCATCGGCGGTGCCCTGGGTCTCGCCGGAGCGTGGCTGCTCTGGCCGGGCTCCGAGCGCGATCGATTTCCGGAGGCCGCCGCTCGAGCGCTGCGCGCGGCCGCGGCGCATCTCCGCGTGGTGGCCGAGATGTGGACCACCACCGACGACGAATCCAGTGTCGCACTGGCTGCCGCGCGTCGCGAAGCGGCGCTCGCCGTCACCAACGCCGAGGGCTCGTTGGAACGTCTGGTTGCGGAACGAGGATGGCGGCGCCGCGACCTGGAGCCGGCCACGACCATCCTCACCTTCACCCGGCGGCTCATCAGCGCGTCCACCGCGTTGGGATCGTTGCGTCATGCACCCGAGGCGCCGGCGATTCGGAACGACGTGTCGCGCTTCGTCGCGTACCTAACGAGAATGCTCGACTGCCTGGCTGAGTCGATTGCCGGGCGGCGCGCTCCGGATCCATGCGAGCCTGCGCCCCCGACGCTCGAGCATCCCGAGCTCACACTCCCGCAATTCCATCGCGTGTCGCGGCAGCTCGATATCATTCATGCGGCGGCAACGCGTCTCACCATGCCCTGACAAGAGTCTGGCCAGGCCTTCTCTCGACATCAAAACGATGGCAACCGATACGACACGCATGCGCGCCGCCGTCATCGCGCGCCCGGGAGGTCCCGAGGTTCTGGAGATGCAGGACGTTGCGCGGCCGCAACCGGGCACCGGCGAGGTACTGGTGCGCGTGCGGGCGACTGCGCTCAATCGCGCCGATCTCCTGCAGCGTCAGGGGCGCTATCCCGCGCCTCCAGGCTGGCCGGCGGACATCCCGGGGATGGAGGTCGCCGGTGAAGTCGCCGCCTGCGGTTCCGGCACATCGCTCTGGAAGCAAGGCGATCGCGTGTATGGCATCGTCGGTGGAGGCGGCAACGCCGAGTATGTGATCACTCACGAGCGCACACTCGCGGCGGTCCCGCCAAATCTCACATGGACAGAGGCGGCCGCGGTCCCTGAAGCATTCATTACCGCCCACGATGCTTTGGTGACGCAGGCAGACGTGCGCCTCTCGGAGCGTGTGCTGATTCACGCCGTCGGCAGCGGCGTCGGTCTGGCCGCCGTACAGCTCGCGCGTGCGTCAGGCGCCATTCCGATCGGCGACGCGCGGACGCGCGACAAGATCGACCGCGCTCGCGCGTTCGGGCTCGAGGACGGGATTGTCGTCAATGGCGATCCTAACGACATCGCGGCGCGCGTCGCCTCGCTGACGAACGGCACTGGCGCGGAGGTCGTGCTCGATCTGGTTGGTGGCCCCTATCTGACGGCGAGCATCGCCGCCGCGGCGCCGAAGGGCCGCATCATTCTCATCGGCACCATGGCCGGCCGCGAGGCCACGGTTCCCCTCGGGGTGATCCTCGGCAAGCGCTTGACGATCCGCGGGACGGTCTTGCGCGCCCGAAGCCTCGAGGAGAAAATCGCGGCCACGCGGGCCTTCGCGGCGCAGGTCGGTCCGCTGCTGGCGGGGGGTGTCGTTAGGCCGGTGGTCGATCGCGTGTTCCGGCTCGACCAGATTGCCGATGCCCACCGCCACCTCGAGAGCAACAAGACGTTCGGCAAAGTCGTGCTCGAGGTCTCGTAGGTCGTTGACAATTCGAACACTGGATCCATCCATGCACCGTCTGGCAACAGTACTTCTCATCCTACCGCTGCCGCTCCTGGCGCAGGCGCGCACCACGACCGCGGGCAGCATCGATAGCGCCCGCTACGAACGAACGGCGCCCGAGCTCCGTGGTTTGCGATGGCGGCTCGTCGGGCCATTCCGCGGCGGACGATCCGTCGCCGTGACGGGCGATCCGACCAATCCGCGCATCTTTTACTTCGGCGCCGTGGACGGGGGCGTCTGGAAGTCCACGAATGCGGGCCAGAGCTGGACGAATCTCACCGACGGCAAGTCGAGCCTCGCGTCCGTCGGTGCGATTGCCGTTGCCCCGAGCGATCCGAACGTCGTCTACGCCGGGGGAGGGGAAGCGGATTTTAGAGAAGACTATACGTATGGCGACGGCGTCGATCGCTCGACCGACGGTGGTCGTAGCTGGACGCATCTGGGCCTCGAAGACGCTCGGCACGTCGCGCGCATCGTCGTCGATCCACGCAATGCCGACGTCGTGTACGTCGCCGCGATGGGGCACGGCGCGGGACCGAATCCCACGCGCGGGGTCTTCCGGTCGCGGGACGGTGGGCGTAGCTGGCAGAAGGTGCTGTTCGCCGACGACTCCACGGGTGCTATCGATCTCGCCATCGATCCGTCCAACGCCCGCATTCTCTATGCGGCGATGTGGCGAATGCAGCGACTTCCCTGGGGCTTCACCGCGGGCGCGGGACGCAGCGGCCTGTGGAAGTCCACCGATGCCGGCGACCACTGGACGGAGCTGACTTTCAACGAGGGCATTCCCCGCGGCCGTGTCGGCCGCATCGGCATCGCCGTTTCACCCGTCGATCCGGAACGACTGTACGCGACGATCGAGACGCCGCCGGAAGATTCCACCGGCGGCATCTTCCGCTCCGATGACGGCGGCAAGAGCTGGCAGCGCACGAGCGGCGACCAGCGCTGGATGGTGCGCCCATGGTACTACTCCGTCGTCCGCGCCGACCCCACGGACGTCAACACGATGTACGTGATGAATCTCTCGACGTGGAAGTCGATCGACGGCGGCCACACCTTCACCCGCCTTCGCGTACCCCACGGCGACACTCACGATCTGTGGGTCGATCCCAAGGATTCGAAAAGGCTCATCAGCGGCAACGACGGTGGCGCCACCGTGAGTATCGACGCTGGCGAGAGCTGGTCGAGCGAGATGAATCAGCCGACCGCGCAGTTCTATCACGTCACGACCGACGACCAGTTTCCGTATCGCATTTACGGCGCGCAGCAGGACAACACGACCGTCTCGATCGCGAGCCGCTCGGACGACGGCGCGATCTCGCGCGAAGATTGGTATTACGTCGGCGGCGGCGAGTCGGGATACATCGCGCCGAAGCCTAACGACCCGAATACCGTGATCGCCGGGACGTACACCGGCACGCTGACGCGCTATGACGTTCGCACCCAGCACACGAAGGACATCAGCGTCGGTCTCAACAACTACGATGGCTGGGCGGCGTCGCGCGTGCCGAACCGGTTTCAGTGGACATTTCCAATTCTGTACTCGCGGCACAGGCCTAACGAGCTGTACGTCGCTGCCAACCGGGTGTTCCGCTCGACGAACGACGGCGACAGCTGGGAGGCTGTGAGCCCAGACCTCACGCTCCACGACCCCTCCACCATGGGGCCGGTCGGCGGCTCCGTGACCTTCGACATGACGGGCACGGAGTGGTACGCGACGATCTTCGCGCTCGCCGAGTCGCCCACGACCGCGGGGCTCTTCTGGGCGGGTTCGGACGACGGTCTCGTCCACGTCACACGCGACAACGGCCAGACGTGGACGAATGTCACGCCGCGCGACATGGCGCATTTCACTCGGGTCTCGATCATCGAGCCCTCGCATTTCGACGCCGGCACGGCCTACGTCGCCGCGAATCGATATCAGCTCGACGATCTTCGCCCGTATCTGTGGAAGACGACGGACTATGGACGTACCTGGTCGCGCATCGACGGCGGCATTCCCGCGGGCGCTTACACGCGCACGATCCGCGAGGATCCGGTGAGGCGCGGGCTGCTCTACGTCGGCACCGAGACTGGCGTCTGGTACTCCACGGACGACGGTGCCCGCTGGCGGTCCTTGCAGCTCAACCTCCCGCGCTCCTCGGTTCGCGACCTGCACGTCCGGGGCAGTGATCTCATTGCGGCGACGCACGGTCGCGCATTCTGGGTGCTCGACGATGTCTCGCCATTGCGTCAGATGACAGACGTCGTGCGCGGCGAGGCTGCCCATCTCTTTGCTCCCGATACCGCGATCCGGTTCGGCGGCGGCAGCCGGCGCGGTGAGGACGCCGGCGAGAATCCACCCTGTTGCCTAACGGTGAGCTACTGGCTCAAGGGCGCGGTGACGTCACCGGTGACCCTCGAGTTCCGCGACGCGGCCGGCAAGCTGATTCGCTCCTTCACCAGCGCGACGCACGACACGGCGCAGAAGACGGATTCGACGACCAGAACGGTTCAGCCGCGCGATACGCTGGCCGAAAAGCCACGCGGCTCGCGCTCTTTCGCCGACGATACACTCGCCTTCGTCCCCGCCGACTCCATCGTGCCGGCGCGGCCTGGACTCAATCGCTTCGTCTGGAACCTCCGCTACCCTGGTACACACGAGGTGCGCGGTGTCGTCAACGACGAAGGCTCGACCTCGGGTCCCGTGATCCCCCCCGGGACCTATACCGTGCGTCTCGTCGGCGCCGGCCAGACGCGCGAGGAGCGCGCAGTCGTTAGGCCGGATCCGCGCCTTCGCGCGACACAGGCCGATTACGACGCGCAGGTTGCGCTCGCGCTCCAGGTGCAGCAGACGACGAATGATCTGTCGGACGCGGTCGGCCGCATTCTCGACATCGAGCACCAGCTGGACGAGCGCGTCGACCACTCGAAGAATCAGAGCTACGCTACCCGCGTCGGCGGCGCCGCGACGCCGCTGCGCCAGAAGCTGGAGGGGATTCGCGATTCGCTGGTGGAGGTCCACTCGCACGCCGATCAGATCACGCTGCACTATCCAATTCGGCTCTACAACATGCTGCTGTCGCTCGCGGATATGGTGCAGAGCGCTGAGGGCGCTCCGACCAGGCAGGAGACCGACGTCTACCGCGACCTCGCTGCCCAGGTCGGCCGCCACATCGCGCAGCTCCGTGCGCTCGAGACAACCGATCTGGTCGCGTTCAACCGGATGATGCGGGAGCTGGAGGTGCCGGCGGTTGTGACGGGGAAATAGAAGATCGATAGCGGGTAGAGGGTGGTGGGTAGAGGGTTGGAAGAAGGAAGGCCGACGACTTGCCGTCGGCCTCGTTCCCTTTCCGCCGGCAATCCTCTACCCGCTGCCCTCTGCCACCAGGGCTGGCACGCAGATGTAGTCTTCGTCCATGCGTCCCGTTCTCCTCGCTGTCGACGACGATCCTGAAGTGCTTCGCGCTGTCGACCGCGATCTGCGGCGTCGCTACGCCGACAAGTACAGAGTGGTTCGCGCCGAGTCCGGCGCGTCGGCAATCAACGCGCTCCGCACCTTCGGGGAGCGTGGCGATCCCATCGCCATGGTCGTCGCCGACCAGCGCATGCCGGAGATGACCGGCGTCGAGCTGCTGCAGCAAACACTGAGGCTCGTGCCTGATGCCAAGCGCGTCCTCCTCACGGCCTACGCCGATACCGACGCCGCCATCGATGCCATCAACAAGGCGCGCATCGACAACTATCTGCTCAAGCCCTGGGATCCCCCCGAGGAGAAGCTCTACACGGTGCTCGACGACCTGCTCGACGATTGGCAGTCGAGCTATCAGGCGCCGTTCGAGGGAATCCGCGTCATCGGGCACCGCTGGTCTCCCAAATCGCACGACGTCCGCGACTTCCTCGGCCGGAATCTGGTGCCCTTCAAGTGGCTCGATCTCGATGTGTCTGAGGAAGCCCGCACTGCGTTGAGCAAGTTATCAACGGGCACGGACGCGCCGGCGCTTCCGGTCGTCGTCTTTCCCGATGGCGACGTGCTCGCGGCGCCGGAGCCGAGCGCCCTGGGCGCCCGCCTCGGCCTGCGCTCACGCGCCGAGAAGCCCTTTTATGATCTCGTGGTCGTCGGCGGTGGACCGGCGGGATTGGCCGCGGCGGTCTATGGGGCCTCCGAGGGCCTCCGCACCCTGCTGCTCGAGCGCGAAGCGCCGGGTGGGCAGGCGGGGACGAGCTCGCGCATCGAGAATTACCTCGGCTTCCCGAGCGGCCTCACGGGCGCCGATCTCACCCGACGGGCGGTGGCACAGGCGCGCAAGTTCGGCGCCGAGCTCCTCACGCCGCAGGAGGCGTGTCGGTTGCGCATCGATGGCCAGTACCGCGTCATCACGCTCTCGGATGGCTCGGACGTCTCGACGCGCGCGCTGCTCATCTCGTCGGGTGTGTCCTATCGTACCCTCGACGTGCCCGGCGCCGAGAAGCTCACCGGCGCCGGCATTTACTACGGCGCGGCGCTGACCGAGGCCATCTCCTGCCGCGATGAGGGAGTACTCATCATCGGCGGGGGCAACTCCGCCGGCCAGGCGGCGTTGTTCTTTGCTCAATATGCGAGGCACGTCGCCGTGCTCGTGCGCGGCGCGTCGCTCGGCGAGAGCATGTCGCAATATCTCGTCGATCAGGTCGAGGCGACGCCGAACGTCACGGTCATGACGCGAACCCGTCTGACCGCCGTCCACGGCGACGACCGACTCCATTCGGTCACCGTGACGTGCGGCAGCGATGAACGCGAGCTCGAGGCGACCTCGCTTTTCGCTTTCATCGGCGCCGTACCGCGCACTGAGTGGGTGGCCGGTGTCATCGAGCGAGACGAGCATGGCTTCATCCGCACCGGTCCGGATCTGCCGCAGGAAAATGGCCGGCCGCGTGGCTGGCCGCTGGCCCGCGATCCATACCTGCTCGAGACCAACGTCCCGGGCGTCTTCTGCGCCGGCGACGTCAGGCACCAGTCGGTGAAGCGCGTCGCGTCAGCCGTGGGCGAGGGGTCGATTGCCGTGCAGTTCACGCATCGATACCTCGCGGAGGGGTGAGATGAGCGACTCCGCGGTGGTGACGCGCGCCGGCGACCCGGACCGCATTCAGCATGAGCGCATGGCCACGCTCGGTGTTCTCGCTGCTGGACTCGCCCACGAGTTGAACAACCCGGCCATCGCCATCGGGCGATCGGTTGATCTCCTCCGCGAGAACATCAATTCGATCGATCCCATTCTCCGGCAGCTCGCCGGCCATTCATGGTCCGATGAGGAGCTGCTCTTTCTCGCCCGGCTTGGCGCGACCACCGAGGGCGCGCCCTCCATCACCGCATCGCTCGACGTCGTCGATCGCGCTGATCGAGAAGACGCTCTTGGTACGTGGCTCGATCGCCATGGCGTTGCCGCCTCTTCGGAGCTGACGTCGGCACTCGTCGATCGTGGGGTGACGCCTGACGAGCTGGCGCGGCTCGCCAAGGGCTGCAGCCCCGCCGTGGTCGGCGACGCCATGGCGTGGCTCTCTCGCCTAACGATGATCCGCCAGCTCCTCGACGACGTTGGGCGGAGCGCCGCGCGCATCGGTGAGCTCGTGCGCGCCGTGAAGAGTCAGGCGTACACCGATACGGGCCGTCGCACCGTGGACATTCACGAATCGCTCGAGAGCAGCTTGACGCTGATGGGCTACAAGCTGCGTGAGGCCGGCGCCAAGATCATCCGCGACTACGATCGTGCCCTGCCGAAAGTCGAAACGTACGGCACCGAGCTCCATCAACTGTGGACCAACCTGTTCGACAACGCGGCCGATGCGCTGGCTGCGAAGCCGGACGGTGAACGCATCGTCCGGGTGCGCACGGCGCAGGAGGGCGACGGCGTACGGGTCGAGATCAGTGACAGTGGGCCCGGAATTCCCGAGGAGCTCGCGTCGCGAATCTTCGAGGCGCATTTCACGACAAAGGCCGCGGGGAAGGGCACCGGCCTTGGCCTCGACATCGTCAAGCGCATCGCCGCGCACCATCACGGTTCCGTCACCTGCGAATCCAACTCGTCAGGCGCGCGATTCGTAGTTCACATTCCGCTCGCTCAACCGCCCGCGCCAACGGACGGAGCCTCCAGTATCGGATGAACATGCTGTCGTCGAATGATCAGCCGCGAGAGTGGCATCCATATCCTCAGAGTCGCACCGGTCCGTTGCTCGGTGGCCCGGCGCTCGCCGCACCGGTCGACGAAGCCGATCACGTGCGAGGCGAGGCGAATGCGCTCGTCACCCTCGTTCAATACGCTGACTTCGAGTGCTTGAACTGCCTCCGGGCCTTTCCCATGCTCGTTAGGTATCTCGACGAATTTCGTGGCACACTCCGGTGGGTCTTCCGCCATTTCCCGCTTGGTTGGGAGCATCCCGCATCAGCGTTGGCTGCCCGCGCCGCCGAAGCCGCCGCGCGGCAGGGCAAGTTCTGGGAGATGCACGACGAGCTCTATCGAAGCCCGGGCATGCTCCATCGTGAGGCGCTGCACGCCCATGCAGCGTCGGTCGGGCTCGACCTCGGCCGCTTCTCGACCGATCTCGAGGACCCTGCACTCGTCGCGCGCATCGAGCGTGACGTGGCGAGTGGGCGCGCGAGCTCCGTGAATGCCACGCCGACGTTCTTTGTCGATGGCGCTCGTTATGCCAACTCGCGCAACGTCGAGGGCCTGCGCGACGCGATCTTCGAGGCGGCGATGCGGAGCGCGGAAAGAGAATTGGAAGGTTGAGTTTCGTGGCTGGTGACTGGTGACTGGTGACTGGTGACTGGTGACTGGTGACTGGTGACTGGTGACTGGTGACTGGTGACTGGTGACTGGTGACTGGTGACTGGTGACTGGTGAACAAGGACTGCGGGCGCAGAGCGCCCGCTAATCCGAATTCACCACCAACCACCAACCACCAACCACCAACCACCAGTCACCAACCACCAGCTCACGCGTCTCTATTGCGCTCTCGACGTCGCCATCCAATTTTGACCCGTCGCATCTGCCGTGAACATCTCCCGCCTTTCGCGGTCGCCGACTCCCACCTGGCCGCAAGGCCTGCCCGCCAACCTGCCTATGCCTCGCCCTCCCGTGGAGCGAGTCGCGGATAGTCCGCGCGCGCCCACGGATGTGCTTGCCGCCAACGCGGTCCGCGTCAGCGAAGCACGGTACCGGACGCTCATCCAGGCGATCTCGCAGATCGTCTGGACTCGTTCGGCAACGGGCGAGTTTGTCGAGCGACAGCTGGCCTGGGAGGAGTTCACCGGCCAATCGCTCGACGAGTATCTGGGCTGGGGGTGGCTCGACGTCATCCAGGAAGAAGACCGGCTACGGGTAAAGCAGAACTGGAAGCGGGCCGTGGAAGCGGCATCGCCGTATTACGCGGAGTATCGATTGCTCTCGCGGGACGGCACTTACCGGTGGGTGGCTGTTCGCGCCGCGCCCGTGTTGGAGGTGGACGGATCGGTTCGCGAGTGGATCGGAACCCACAGCGATATCGATGCGACCAAGCGAGCCGCCGAGGAACGCGCACGGCTCTTCGAGTCGGAGCGAACCGCCCGACGTTCGGCCGAGCGGGCCATGAATCGTTTGCGTTCAGCCTGGAGCGTCGCGGATGCCGCGAGCGCCGAGGTGAGCCTGGACGACATGCTCCACACCCTCTCCGAGGGGCTGCGTGTGGCGCTCCAAGCCGACGAAGCGACGGTGCTCCTCCTCGACGTGGACAGCTCGGAGCTCGTCGTTCGAGCGTCGGTGGGTCTGGAGCGCGACGTCTCTCAGGAGACGCGCGTCAGGCTTGGCGAGGGCTTCGCCGGCCGCGTCGCATTGGCGCGCACGCCGCTCGTCATTCCACAGGTATCGGACTCCGACGCCGTCAGCCCTTTCCCGAGTGAGAGCCTGACATCATTGATCGGCGCTCCGGTCCGCGCGTCGGGGCGTCTCGTCGGCGTCATTCATGTCGGCACGATCGAGCCACGTGAGTTCAGTGAGGAGGACGTCATTCTCCTCCAGCTCATCGCCGACCGTATCGCCAACGCGATCGAGCGGGCGCGCTTGCTCGACTCCGAGCGCACGGCGCGCTCGGAGGCCGAGCTCGCCAATCGCGCCAAAATGGAGTTTCTGGCGATGATGTCGCACGAGCTCCGTACGCCGCTGAACGCGATCGCCGGCTACGCCGAGCTCCTCGCGATCGGCCTGCGCGGGCCACTCACCGAGGCGCAACTCGCCGACGTGCTCGCGATTCATCGGAACGAGCGACATCTGCTTTCGCTCATTGAGGAAGTTCTCACCTTCGCCAAGCTCGACGCGGGGCGAATTCGCCTCGAGCCGGAGGACGTGCGCGTTTCGGCCGCCCTCGCGTCGATGAGCGATCTGATCGCGCCACAGATGGAACAGAAGCAGCTCGAGTATCGTCTCGAGCCCTGTGACTCGAGCTTCGCCGTTTTTGCAGACGTCGAGAAGCTCCAGCAGATCGTGCTCAATCTCCTGTCCAATGCGGTGAAGTTCACACCGGCCCGCGGCCGCATCACCATCTCCGCTCGACTCCAGGAGAAGAGCGGACAGGTCGAGATTCGCGTTCGCGACACCGGCATCGGGATCCCGCGCGACAAGATCGACTCGGTCTTCGAGCCATTCGTCCAGCTCGACGGCGGCCTCACGCGCAAGAATCAGGGGACGGGACTGGGTCTCGCCATCAGCCGCAATCTTGCGCGAGCCATGCATGGAGACCTGATCGTCACGAGCGAGGAAGGGAGAGGGGCCGAGTTCGTGCTCACGCTTCCACGAGGCGAGCTTCCCCGCACGCGGACGCTTCCCCAGCCTTGACAGTTGGCGACGGCGTGTCATCGTCAAGCCATGACACGCCTTCTCGTCGCAGCAATCGCGTTGTCGGTCGTTCGTGCGCTCCCCTCGGTAGCACGTGCGCAGCCAGCACCGATAACCGACCACCGTTCACCGATCACCGATCGCGCGCCACAGGCCACCTACTATGTATTCGTGGCCTCCGAAGGCAACGACCGCATATCGCTCGTGAGCTTCGGGCCTAACGGGGGCAGGGTGGAACGCGAGCACCGCATCGGCCTCAATCCCACCGAGCTGCTCGGCCCGCACGGCATCGCCATCTCGCCGGACGGAAAGTACTACTATGTCACGACCGCGCACGGCATGCCGTACGGCGCGCTGTGGAAATACACGACGGATCGCGATTCCCTGCTCGGCAAAGTCGATCTCGGAGCATTCCCGGCGACGCTGCAGGTCTCGCCCGACGGCGCCTACGTGTACGCCGTCAACTTCAACCTGTACGGCGATCCCGTGCGATCTTCGGTCTCCGTGGTCTACGGCGATCAGATGGTCGAGGTGACTCGCATTCCCACATGCGTCATGCCGCACGGCTCGCGGCTCAACGCGCAAGGCACGAAGCACTACTCGGTCTGCATGATGAACGACGAGCTGGTCGAGATCGACACACGCCAGTTCAACGTCGTCCGACACTTCCACCTCGCGTTGGGAAAGGAGGAAGGCCTGACGGGAGCGCCGATGGCGAACGTGGAGATGGCCGGACACGATATGAACGGACATGATGCATCGCACGAAACACAGGCGTCCCGCTCCGCCGCGGTCTCCTGCTCGCCCACGTGGGCCCAGCCGTCGTCCGACGGGTCCAAGATCTTCGTGGCCTGCAACAAGTCAAACGACATCGTCGAGATCGATGTCGCCAGCTGGAAGCTGACGCGTCGCATTCCTACCGGCGACGGCGTCTACAACCTCGCCGCGACCCACGACGGAAAGCTCCTCATCGGCACGAACAAGCGCGGCCAGTCGGTGTCGGTCATCGACATCGCGACGGGCAAAGAGCTGGGCCGCATTCCAACGACACGCAAGGTGGCGAGCGGGATCACCGTGTCGAGCGATGACCGGTACGCATTCGCTTCGATCGAAGGCGTCGGCGCTCAGCCGGGAACCGTGGACGTCATCGACCTGACGTCGCTCCAGAAAGTCGCATCGATCGACGTCGGTCAGCAGGCCGGCGGCATCGACTTCTGGAAGCTGGAGGCGCGGCGCTAGCTCTCAGGGCGCGGCGCTCGCCACGCTGCGCCCGAGGAACCCATCCATGAATGGCTTCGCGATGCACTGGTAGAATGTCTTGTCACCGCACAGCGATTCCCCCTGCCGCTCGACGTAGTTCTTGACCTTCGACGGATACGTCTTGCAGTTGGGCGTGTTCGTTCCCCTCACGCAGCCATTGTATTTGAGCAATCCCTTTTGCACTTCGCTGGGGCTTGCCGTCTGCTCGTTCCCCTTCTTCTTGATGTACTCGCTCAGGATGTAGACGCCATATTTCAGATTCGTGGAGTCTGACGCGAGATCAGTCCCGAACTTGTCGCCGAGCGCCTTGAGCCAGATCTTCGGGTACACCTGCATCAGCCCGACGGCGCCGACGTTCGACAGCGCATTGCTGACGAACAGCGCGTTCTCCGTGAGCATGACGCCAAAGATCACGGCTGGCGGAATTCCGTACTGATAGGCCTCACGCACAGCGTAGTAGGCAATCGAGTCGGCGCGCTCCTGCGACATGCGTCCAGTACGCACCAGATCCGCGGCAAAGGCGGCGCTATCGATGGCGAACTGCGGGTTGTGGAGCAATACGGCGAGCCGCCCAGTATCAGCCGCCAACGGCGTAACGATCGGCTTCGTTGCCGGCACGCGATCCGACAGGCTCTGAACGACCGACGGTTGTCCGGCGAAGATCGGCCGCTCGTGGTTCACGGCGAATATGATCGCGGCGATGAGCACGATCACCGCAGCGATGTCGCCCAGGAGTGCGAGCACACGGCGCCTCGTGAAATGCACCGAGACCCCCCGGCGACCGGCAGTCGCCTCCGACCGACGATCCCCAGGGTCGTGCCGCTTCCCCCCGACCGGCTTGGGGCCGAGCGGTGGGTTCGTCAAGACCTCGCCTGATCCTGGCATGAACACGAGCATTGCAACTCGTACACCCAATGGCGAACCGGAGTACCGAGCGGACGCGACCATAGTGGCTTTTCAACGTCGATCAACACCGGGGCCAATGGGAAACGCCGCCACGGCCTCCGCGAGCTCCTCCTAAGGAAACGGCAGCCCCGAGAAGGGCAGCGCCGACGAGTGCCTGAGGAAAATTGCCCAGCAATTCACCGTTCGTGCCCAGGTCCTCAGAGAAGAGCCCGAGATGATTCGCGCGTCCTAGCAGGCGTCGCATCAGCTCTCGGGCTTTCCCCTCCTCGCCACCGCGAGCGAGACTTTCCACGTACCAGAACGAGCAAAAAGTGAAGCTGGGCGCCGTGAGGCTCCCAGCGTCGGTGTCCATCCCAGACATGTCATAGCGGCGTACCAGGCCGTCGCGCACGAGCCGTTGTTCCACCACGCGCAGGGTGGATTGCCAGCGCGCGTCTGTCGGCGCGATGAAGCCCACCAGCGGCATCACGAGACACGCCGCGTCCACCGCGTTGCCGCCGCGCACGCCGACGAACGCTCCCAACGAGTCATTCCAGAAATGCCGATGAACGTCGGCGTGGATCGCATCGCGCGCGTTCCGCCATTCCTCTCTCGGCGCGGCGAGCCGCCGCCGGCTCGCGATGCGTAGCGCTCGATCCATGGCGGTCCAGCACATCACCCGCGAATACAGAAACTGCTGACAGCCCGAGCGCACCTCCCAGATACCCTGGTCGGGTCGCTGCCAGTTGCGCGACACCCAGTCCGTGAGCTCCGCCACGCGAGACCACAGTGCACGGGTCGTCGGTTCCGCATGCTCGTCTCGCTGATAGAGGGCGTCCATCAACTCACCATAGATGTCGAGCTGTAACTGATCGTGCGCCGCGTTGCCGACGCGAACGGGCCGCGATCCCCTATAGCCTTGCAGATGGTCGAGGGTCGCCTCGCCGACCGGGGCACCGCCGTCCACGGTGTAGAGCGTCCGTAGCTCGCCCGGCGATGGCGCCTGCTCGCAACACCTCATGACCCAGTTCGTGAAGGCGCGCGCCTCGTTATGCAGACCGATGCGACCGAGCCCGTATACGACGAACGCCGAATCGCGGATCCATGCGTATCGAAAATCCCAGTTCCGCGTGCCGCCGATGGTCTCGGGCAGGCCGAAGGTCGGCGCGGCGATGATCGCGCCTGTCCGCCGACTTTGTAGGAGCTTGAGCATGAGCGCGGAGCGCCGAGCGGCGCTCCGCCATTCCCCACGGTATTTCGACTTCGAGATCCAACGGCGCCAGAACACCACCGTCTTGCGCAATGCGCGTCGTGCCCACCGGTCGACCTTTCCGCTCCTGAACCCCTCCGGTTCGCCAACCTCGAGCACGAACGCGACGCCTTCTCCCGCCTCCATACGCAGCTCGGCCGCGACATCCCGCCCGGCGAAACACAATGGCGCGCGTGTCGTTAGGCGTAGCGACGGACCGGCGAGCGGCACGAAGTCGGCCGAGTCGGCGCGGAGCGCGACCAGATGGGTGGCGCGCGCATAGCCGAAACGAGGAGCGCAGACACAGCGCACGCGGCCCGTTCCGCGCAGCATGCGCACATAGCGCACGATCCGGCTCGGCGACGGGCGGCGCTCCACCGGCATGAAGTCGATGATCTCGAGCTCCGCGCCGTTGGCGAGGAGACGCGTCGCGAGCACATTCGTATCTCGCAGATATCGTTGCTCGCGCCCGGTGACCCTGGCCAGCAACTCGATCGTGAATGAGCCGCCATCACTCGCGTCGAGCAGTCGCGCGAAGATCGTCGGCGCGTCGAACTCCGGTGCGCAGAAGAAGTCGATCGTGCCGTCGGTGGCGACGAGGGCCGCCGTCCGGAGGTCGCCGATGACGCCGTGCGCGCCGATCGGCGGATACTGTGGGTCGTTCGTCGCTGTCTCGCGACTCACGCCACGAGTATCCGCCACGGCATCATCGTCAGAACCCTAGTTTCAAAGTCACGAACATGTTGCGCGGAGGCAGCACGTAGTAATATGGCGTATTGCCGCTGCCATAGCCGCTGCCGTAGCGCTTCGAGTTCGCGAGATTGTTCCCTCGGACCTCGATGGCATCGCGGCCGCCATTGAAGCGCCAGGCTGCCTCTCCATCGACGACGTAGGCAGACGGGAGGACGAGCGCGGAATTGTCGGTGTTGTCGAGCTGCGAGCGCCCCGTGAACCGTCCTTCGGTCCATAGCGAAACCGCGCGCGTGACGTCCCACTCCAGCCGCTGGGCCGTGATGATCTTCGGTGTCAGCAGGGGCTCGACATCGTGAAACGATTCGCCGCTCCCATCATCGGTGTAGTCGGCAATGCGCGCTTGCATCAACGTGGCATTCACCGAAGCGCGGAGCGATGACGTGAGATGATAGCCAGCGTCCAGCTCGACGCCGCGCCGATAGCTCGCTGCCACATTCTTCCGCAGCGGCAACCCCTGATAGCTCAATGCCCCGATCGGTTCGATCTCGTTGCGGAAATCCATCGAGAAGACGTTTGCCTGCAGCCGCGCCCGCGTCGTCGACAGCGTGACGCCCGCTTCGACGTCGTGCACGGTCTCCGGGCGCACCCGCGAGAACGAGCCCACGAAGGCGACGTTCGACGTGTCGAGATTGTCGAAGCCGGCGAGCATGTCGAGTCGCGCCGGCTCGCGACTGGTCGTGCCGTACGACGCGTAGGCGGACAGGCTGCTGGTGAGACGATATGTGAGGCCCGCGCGCGGATTCATGAACCGCCACGTGATCGACTGACCGGCGATGTCGGCATGCACATCGGGAACGTAGCTGAACTTGGCCTGTCGCAGCTGAAGATCGCCGAATAGCGTCGCGCGGCCGATATCGTACGCGACCTTCGCGAATCCGCTCTGGTCGTCTTTGTGGCCGGTGTTGAAGTAAACGTCGTCCGTGAGGTCCGGACGAACGAACGCATAATGGTCGCGCGAGTAACGATTCACGTTGAGTCCGACGTTCACGCGCACGCGTTCCGTCTGCCAATTCCATGCACTCGTCAGGCCGTACCACCGAAAATCGAGATGATAGTTCCAGAGGTCGGGATCGATCGCGACGTCGTAGTTCCCACTGGACGAGATCCGATACAGCGTCGTAGACCAGGATGAGCTGCTGCCCAGCAGGCGCGTATACGCCGCCGACATGAGCTGCTCACCGAAGCGGTCCAGCTCCGTCGGCTGGAGTGGGTTGATGCGCCTATCCCGAGACAGCTCCGTGTCCGGAACCGCGAGATAGCTCAGGGTGTCGTGAAGGAGTCCCGCCGTCGCCATTACCTTCACGACGTCTCGCGCACCGAAATAGCCGGCGCTAACGAGGCCCGATCGCCCGAGCACACCCGAGTGGTAGCGATAGCCGTCGGATTGGAGATCGGTGAGTCGTGCGTAGAAGGCCAGTCCGTTGCCGAGCAATCCGGAGCGATATTCGGCGCTCCCGCGCTTGGATGCAAACGAGCCGCCTTCGAGCTGTACCAGTGTTCCCGGTTGACTGGCTAGCGGCGCCGTCTCGAAGTTCATCGAGCCCGCGAACGACGCGGTGCCCGCACTGCTCGTCCCGACGCCGCGCTGGATCTGAACCGATTCGATGCTGCTGGCGAGATCGGGAAAATCGGCGAAGTACAGCACCTGATCCTCGGGGTCGTTCAGCGGAATGCCGTCAATCGTTAGGTTGATGCGCGATTGATCGATACCGCGGAGGCGTGTGTAGCTGTAGCCCCAGTAGTTGCCGGTCTCGGCATACGAGGTGATCGACGGTGTGCCTTGCAGCAGGAGCGGAACCTCCTGGCCGAAGGAGCGCTGCACGATTTCAGGGCGCGTGATCGTACGCTGTGAAACGGGCGCGCCCTCGTCTGCAGCGCCTCCGCGAATCGCGGTGACCGTCATTTCCTCCAGGGTGCGCGGCGACGGCGCGAGCTGCACCGCGACATTCGTCGTTGTCACCGCGATCTCGCGCGACGCGTAGCCGACACGCGAGAAGCGTAGACGCGCGGGCAGTGTCACGTTCAGGTGGAATCGCCCAGCGCTGTCGCTGAGTGCCCGTCGGCGCGTGGCGATATCGAGCACGACCACACTCGGCACCGCGGCATGGGTCGTCGAATCGGCGATCTGTCCCGAGAGCTCGGGCTGCTGTTGCAGGATTGCCGAGAGGATGGGTACGACAAGCAACGACGCGATCATGGGCGTATCCTCGGCTGGATACGTCGCGCGTCGGCGTCCGCATGGCGGACGATCGAGCGAATGGACATTTGGCTGACTCCCTACGCCGGTGCGAACCGGATCAGGTTCAACGGGACTCTCTCAGCCGCGCGCCCTAAGTGGCTGCGGCACCCCGGTCAATGGGGGAATGTAATCGGTGAACGGTGAACGGTGATGGTCGGTGGTCGGTGGTGTCGGTGAACCGTGGTCGGTAGCTGTGAGCTGTCAGTTCACCGCCCACCGCCCACCGACCACCGCCGCCCAATGCCTAACGATTCTCCAGAACGTGAGATCGGGCGGCTGAGCGCGGTGTACTGTCTCATTGCGGCGTCCATAACGATGGTCAGCTATAGCCGCGGCCGCTTCAGGAGGGCCTCTAGGGACGGCTGACGGGCCCGGGCGATGGCACAAGGCCTGCCCATAGGGCCTGGACCCTAATCGGGGGAACGCGATGAAACGACATGCGATGATCATCCTGGCCGCGCTCGCGGCAGCAGCGGCCGGATGTCACAAGGACAACTCCAGTAACGACGCGCTGCAGAAGGACCTGAACCTCGCGAATCAGACGGATTCGGCGCGGCGGCTGGACAGCATTTCCGCGGTGGAGCGTGGATATGCGGCTCCGGCGCCCGTGGCGACGGCACCGCGTACGGCAAGCCGCGGCACGGAGTACCACTCCACGACAGCTCGGCGAAGCAGCTCTTCGAATGGCGCGTATAGCGCCCCGGCCCCGGCGCCAGCTCCGACGACGACGACCGTGAAGAACACCAAGCGTGATGCGGCGATCGGTGCGGCTGCGGGCGCGATCCTTGGCGCCACGACGAGCCGCGACAAGGTGAAGGGTGGTATCATCGGTGCGGCCGCCGGCGGCATCCTTGGCGGCGTCATTGGAAACAACGTCGACGTCAAGAAGAAGAAGAATCCGTAACTGGTGGCTGGTGGGTGGTGGCTGGTTGTTGGTGAATTTCGGAAGGCCGGCGAGCTTTGTCCGCCGGCCTTCTCGTTTACCAGTTATTAACCACTAGTCACCAGCCACCGAAACGGCCCTTTCCTGTTGCCCCATAGTCGATTAGCTTGGGGCGAGCGAAAAACGCGCGTTAGCCGCGCGCTACCAGTGGATGTATGGGGGACCTGGAGACGCAACGCTCAGGTCCCTCGTCATTTATCTGTTCGCACGCCTGCGCGGGGGCGGGTTGCCGCGAGTAGGATCATCTAGTCGGTAGGTACGGTTCGTCCGGACACTCCGACATCACCAAGTACAGGGAGTAGGACGAATGCGTACGACCGGCGTTGTAAAGTGGTTCAACGACGCGAAGGGCTTCGGGTTCATCACCCCGGAGAATGGACAGAAGGACTGCTTCGTGCATCACTCGGCAATTCAGGGCAAGGGCTTCAAGACGCTCGCCGAAGGCGAGCGGGTGGAGTTTGATATCGTCCAGGGCGCCAAGGGGCCGGCGGCGGAGAACGTCGTCAAGATCGCCCGCTGACGCAGGTGCAAGGGTAGCGAGCACCAGCCTCGGGGTCGCTCGGTCTTCGAGCGACCCCGAGGCATTTCCGCATTTCGCAGCATAGCTGAGGAGAGGAGTTACATGATCGAGATCAAGATCGAGGAAGGCGACCGTCTGGATTGGGCGCTCAAGGTCTTCAAGCGACGCATCGCCAAGTCGGGTATCCTGAAGGACCTTCGGAAGAAACGGCATTACGTGAAGCCGAGTGAGGCGCGGCAGCTCAAGGCGGCCGCCGCTCGACGACGTCAGCGCAGCGCCTCGCGCGAGCGCTAAGCGCGCACGTCGAACCGCGAGTCGAGGCGACATGGCCAAGGAAGAGCCGATACAACTCGAAGGACAGGTCACTGAGGTGCTGCCGAATGCGACGTTTCGTGTGTTGCTGACCAACGGGCATACTGTGCTCGCCACTCTTGGTGGCAACATGCGACGATTTCGCATTCGTGTCCTCCAGGGTGACCGCGTCACCATCGAGGTTTCGCCCTACGATCTGAGTCGCGGTCGCATCATTTTCCGGCACAAGACGTAGCTGAGAGGGGCCACGCGATCCTGCCGCGTGCGTGAGTCCCCGGTCTGTCACGCGGCACAGCGCTGACAGCATGCCCTCCTCTCGCCTAACGGCGCTCGTTATCTCCACGGTCGTCGCCCTCCCGGTCTACGCGCAGGATACGGCCTCGTCAAAACCAACCGCCTCGTCCACGTCCCCGGCGGCGGAGCCGCAGGTCAAGGTCGACGGCTTTCTACAACTCTGGTATGTCGACGGGCATACCATCACCAATGCGCACGACAGCTATCGCGTCCGGCGCGCTTTCGTGCGAGTGGACGGCAGCATCTCGCCGCGGGTGCACTGGCGAGTCAGCATCGATGTGGCAAAGGCCCTCAGCCTGACGAAATCCTCCACCGTCGTCGGCGATTCCACGGTGCTCAGCGATGCGAGCGTCGACGAGCGCTCACGGATGCTGCAGGACGCGGCAATCTCCATCGCCGTGGCGCCTACGCTCCGGTTCGATGTGGGGCAGCAGCTCATCCCGCTCTCATACGAGGGCGTCGCTCTCACCACGAAGGTCGAGACCGTTCAACGCACGATGTTCATCGAGGAGCGGGCGCGCGGCGGAACGCTCGGCGACATTCGCGACGTCGGCGCCACTGCCATCGGCAGCCTCGTCAACGACTACGTCACGTATCAGGTCGGGCTCTTCAACGACATGGGCGACAGCCAGAACCAGATCGACGCCAACGATCAGAAAGCCACGATCGGTCGCGTCGTCGTTCGCCTTCCTGGCCTCTCCGCCCTTCAGTTGGGCGGATCGGGCGGCTTCGAAGGCGCTACAAACGTCACTGATCGCCGTGAGCGCGCGGGCGGTGAAGGGCAATTTCGAACGGGCTGGCTGACGCTCCGTTCGGAGGTCATGGGCGCGCGTGACGGCAACACTCGGCGACTCGGTTACTATGGGTTGGGGGCAATCCGGCCCCGCCCAGACATCGAACTGGTTGGCCGGTGGGACTACTGGGACCCCGATCTGCATAACGAGTCAGGACCCACCACCGTGGCGGAGCGGCAGATCACGGCGGGGGGGAGCTATTTCATCGAGACGGCGGCGACTCGTCTCTCGGCGAATTTCGTCCGTTCGTCCTTCCCGAGCCGCCTGCTCTCGCCAACGAACGAATTGCTTCTCGGTTTGCACGTCATCTGGTAATCGCATGCAACTTCGCATCGAGAATCTGTCGAAGACATACCCCAATGGCACGCGCGCCCTGGACCAGGTGTCGCTCTCCATCGCCCCGGGCATGTTTGGCCTTCTCGGGCCTAACGGCGCCGGCAAGTCGACGCTCATGCGGATCATCGCGACGTTACAGGAACCGGATACCGGGACGGTCCATCTCGGCGACATCGACGTCCTGCGTGAAAAGGAGGCGGTGCGCCGCACCCTCGGCTATCTGCCACAGGAGTTCGGCGTCTATCCAAAGGTCAGCGCCGAGGACCTCCTCGATCACTTCGCGGTCCTCAAGGGCATCACCGATCGCGCCGAGCGAAGGCGGCTCGTCACCGCGCTGCTCGAGCAGACGAATCTGCAGAACGATCGCGCCAAGCAGCTCGGCGGTTTTTCGGGCGGCATGCGCCAGCGTTTCGGCATTGCCGTAGCGCTGCTCGGTAATCCGCGACTCATCATTGTGGATGAGCCCACCGCGGGGCTCGATCCCGAGGAGCGTGTTCGCTTTTTGAATCTCCTTGCCGAGCTCGGACAGAACAGCATTGTGATTCTGTCCACTCACATCGTTGATGACGTGAGCGAATTGTGCTCCCGCGTCGCGATCATCGATCGCGGCCGCATCCGTCTCGAGGACGATCCCCAGGCTGCCGTCGCCCGGCTGAAGGGGCGGATCTGGCGGCGCATCGTGACGCGCGACGACTTGCCCGGCCATCAGGCGCGCTACGCCGTACTGTCCACCAAGCTGCTCGCGGGCCGCACGGTTATTCGTGTGCACGCCGACGCTCAGCCCGAGTCGGGCTACGAGCTCGTCGAGCCCGGTTTAGAAGATGTGTATTTCGCGGCCATGCGCGCGACCCATGCGCCAGAGGCGCCGTTCGCCGCCGATGCGACGGCGGCTGCTCCGGCCTTTCACGAAACGACAGGCAGCGACTGATGCCCCAGTTCGTGCTCGTGCTCCGCTGGGAGCTCGCGTACTATCTGCGGCGCATCTCGACCTGGGTGTACTTCGGCATCTACGCCGCGATCGGGTTCCTCTTCATGCTGCTGAGCGGCGGCGCCTTTCGCGAGGCGTCGACGGTATTCGGCGGGGGCGGGAAGGTGCTGGCGAACGCGCCCTTCGCGATTGCCTCACTGCTGCCGACCATCGCCCTGGTCGGCATGTCGATTGTCGCCGCCGTCGCGGGCAATGCGATCTATCGCGACTACGACGCCCGCATGGAGTCGCTGGTCTACACGACACCGATCTCCAAGCCGGCCTTTCTCGGCGGTCGATTCCTCGGCACCCTCGCGGTCAACACCTTCATCGTGCTCGGCATCGCGGTCGGCCTCATGCTCGCCGCGAAGTCGCCCTGGGTGAAACCGGACAAATTCGGCCCATTCCATTTGTGGGCGTATCTACAGCCATACTTCACGCTCGTCCTGCCGAACCTGCTGTTCACCGCGGCCATCTTCTTCGCCTTGCCGGCGATGACGCGGCAGATGGTGCCTAACTATGTCGGCGGCGTGCTGCTTCTGCTCGGCTACCTCATGGCCGGACAGCTGCTCAAGGACATCACCGACAAGCAGACCGGTGCGCTGCTCGATCCGTTCGGCTTGCGCGCGTTGGGAGTGATCACCGAGTACTGGCCAATCGCCGACCGCAATACGCGATACGTGCCCCTCTCTGGCGTGCTGCTGGCCAACCGGGCGATCTGGGTTGCGTTTGGAGTCGTAGTGCTCGCGCTCGCATACTGGCGCTTTCGCTTCTCGTATGCGGCGTCGGAGCCGCGTGGACATACCGAGCTGGCGCCGCCGCAAGAGGCGCTCGTCGCGCCCCCGCGGCCGGTACGGACTGTCGAACTGCCCTCGGCAAAACGGCGCTTCGATTTCGGAGCCCGACTCCGGCAGTATCTGTCGATGACGATCCGCGCATTCTGGCGGATCGTCCGGAACGGCTATTTCTACACGATCGTCGCGGCGGGCGTGCTCTATATGGTCCTCCTGTCGCAGCAGCTCGACAAGCTGTACGGGACCGAGACGTGGCCCCTGACGTACAAGATGGTCGAGATTCTGAACGGCAGCTTCGGCCTGTTCATGCTCGTCATCATCGCGTTCTACTCGGGCGAGCTGATTTGGGCCGAGCGAGATGTGAAGCTCGCCCAGATCACCGACGCCATGCCGGTGCCTAACGTGACGGCATTCGCGGCGAAGCTTACGGCGCTGATGGGCGTGCTTGCGCTGCTGCTCATCGTCGTCATGCTCACGGGCATCGCGACCCAGGCCGCCAGTGGCTACACGCGCTTCGAGGTGCCACTGTATCTGCAGGCGCTCTTCGGATTTCGCTTCATCGACCTGCTGTTGCTGGCGGTGCTCGCGATGACCGTTCACGTGCTCGTGAACCACAAGTACATGGGGCACCTGATCGTCTTCATCGCGTTCATCGTTCTCGGACTCGACATCCTCGGAAGCTTCGGCCTCGAGCGCAATCTGTACCAATACAACAGCGACAGCGGCTTGCAGTACTCGGATATGAACCGCTGGGGACCGTTCGCTCATCCCTTCCTTTATTGGAAGCTGTACTGGGGCGCGTTCGCGATTCTGCTCGCGGTGCTCTCCAACCTCTTCTGGGTTCGTGGCGAAGAGACGCACGCCCGCTGGCGCGCGCGCCTCGCACGACTGCGTTTTGGTTCGGGCACGCGCGGCGTCACGGCATTCGCCAGCCTCTCGTTCATCGGTGTTGGTGGATTTCTCTTCTACAACACCGACGTCCTGAATCGCTACTCGACGTCGGTGCAGCGTCGCCATATTCGCGCCGAGTACGAGCGGCGCTACAAGCGGTATGAGGGCATCGCTCAGCCGCGGATAACCGCCGTCCAGGTACAGGTGGATCTGGTACCGGAGCGCGCGGCGATGCGCGTCCGCGGACACTATGTGCTCCGGAACAAAACGCAGGTGCCGATCGACACCGTGGATCTTCGGCTCGACCGCGACATGCGCGTACGGTCGCTCGCCTTCGACCGACCATCCCATCCGGTCCTGGCCGACAGCGCGCACGAGTACTACCTGCACCGGCTCGACACGCCGCTCGCGCCGGGTGATTCGCTCGTGCTCACCTTCGACATGTCGCGGACGACCCGCGGCTTCGCCAATACGATCGAGAACACGGACCTGGTATCGAACGGCACGTTCATCGAGAATGCCTCATTCATGCCCGGCATCGGCTATGCGCGTCGTGCCGAGCTGTCCGACGATGACGACCGCAAGAAGGAGAAGCTCGCGCCGCTGCCGCGCATGAAGTCGCCCGACGATCCGACGGCGCGAGCGAACAACTATCTTGGCGCCGACGCCGATTGGATCGATTACGACGCGACGGTGAGTACCGCGCCTGATCAGATCGCGATCACGTCGGGATACCTGCAGCGCGAATGGAACGAAGGCGGCCGGCGGTACTTCCACTACAAGATGGATTCGCCGATCCTGAACCTCTGGGCATTCCAGTCTGCTCGTTATGCAACGGCGACCGATAGCTGGACCTCGCCGGACGGCCGAAAGGTCGACATCGGCGTCTACTATCATCCGACCCACCGCTGGAATGTCGAGACGATGATCTCGGCGGTGAAGAAGTCTCTCGACTATTACAGCGAAAACTTCGGCCCCTATCAGCACCATCAGGTCAGGATCGTCGAGTTCCCGCGCTACGCGGTGTTTGCCCAGTCGTTGCCGAACACCATCCCATACTCCGAAGCAATCGGCTTCACGGCGCGCGTCGAGAAGACGGCCGACATCGACTATCCCTTCTACGTCACGGCGCACGAAGTGGCGCACCAGTGGTGGGCCCACCAGGTGATCGGCGCCGATGCTCGCGGTGCGACGCTCCTCTCCGAGACGCTCGCTCAGTATTCCGCGCTGATGGTGATGGAGAAGGAGTATGGCCCGGCAGCAATGCGGCGATTCCTCGAGTACGAGCTCGATCGCTATCTCACGGGCCGGAGCACGGAACGCAAACGCGAATTGCCGCTCGCGCTCAATGAGAACCAGCCGTACATCCACTACAACAAGGGATCGCTCGTGATGTACGCGCTGCGCGACTACATCGGCGAAGCGAGAATGAACGCGGCGATTCGGGGATTTCTCAACGCCGAGAAGTTTCGGGGGCCTCCGTATCCGACATCCCTCGAGCTCGTCGATTCACTGCGCGCCGCGACCCCCGACTCCCTGAAGTATCTCATCAAGGACATGTTTGAGACGATCACGCTGTTCGAGCTCAAAGCCGACTCCGCGATCGCCACCGACGCACCGGACGGCCAGTATCGGCTCGATCTCTATCTCACGTCGAAGAAGCTGCGGGCCGACAGCCTCGGCGCGGAGACGCCCATCCCGATGCGGGATTGGGTCGACATTGGCGTCTTCACGCGCCCGGCCCGCGGCCAGAAGGCGCCGGACAACGATGGCGTCTCCATCTACCTCCGGAAGCAGCTCATTCATGACGGTCCGCAGCACATCGTGCTCACGACGTCGCAGCTGCCTTCGCGAGCGGGCATCGATCCGCTGCACAAGCTGATCAGCCGCCTAACGGCCGAAAACACGATCGGCGTACAGAACCGGACGAAACGAAAGCCAGCGCCTCGATCGAAGTGAGCGCCCGAGTGTCAGCTTTTGGATTTCGCGGCCCGCTCGAGGCGGTCACGAACTCCATCCCAGTCGCTTTCCGGTGGCACGCGCTCAACGAACACCACCTCGCACCCCGCGTCGTCCAGCTCGTGTAAGGTCGCGTAGAGGCGCTGGGCATAACGAGTGGCCTCTCGGGGCATGCGAACGACCCGGCCCGCGCCCGCTGATTCGCCGAGTACGAGCATCGCCACCTCTTTGCCGCGCGCGGTCAAGGAGCGAGCCTCCTCGAGAGTGCCGGCGGCTTCCGCGCGCGCGAAGAGCACCAGCCTCGCCAGCGGGGCGTAATGTCGCTCGAGCATGCCCGGCGCCGGGCGCGGAGACTCGCCGCTCTCCTCGTTAGGCTCGCCGAGCGGCCCGACGAGTGGCTCGAGCTCTCGCACGCCGATCACTCCCGGTCTCAGGATGAGTGGTCGCCGCCCACGCAAGTCGATCACCGTGGACTCGATGCCGACTGCCGTCGGCCCGCCATCGAGGATGATATCGACGCGATCGCCGAGCGACTTCTCAACGTGCCGAGCCGTCGTAGGCGAGAGTGCCATCGACCGGTTGGCACTCGGCGCCGCGAGAGGCAATCGGGAAGCGCGAAGGAGCGCAAGCGCGATCGGATGCGACGGGACACGCAGCGCCACCGAATCGATGCCCGCCGTCACGATGTCAGGGACGATTGCCAACTTGTGGAGCACGAGTGTCAGGGGCCCAGGCCAAAACCGTCGCGCGAGTACCGAAGCATGTTCCGGCCATTCGCGCACCAATGCGCGAGCGCCTGCCTCGTCGGGCACATGGACGATGAGCGGGTTGAAGGACGGCCGTCCCTTGGCGGCGAAGATGCCCGCAACGGCATTGGCGTCGAGCGCATTCGCGCCCAGCCCGTAGACGGTCTCTGTCGGAAACGCGACGAGCCCGCCGCGGCGCAACACGGCCGCTGCTTCCTCGATAGCGCGGGGCTCGGGAGTGATGGGGTTCACAGTGACGACACGCATGTCGAGAGGAGGATACACGACCTGGCCGGAAGACTGAACCGTCGAGCGGCGGCGTATATTGGTCTCCATGGAAGAGAAACAGCGCCGGGCCGGCGTGCGGGACACGTGGCGCGGTATCACGGCGTGGTTCAACGCGCTCGAGCTGAGCGAGAACGCCATTCTCATATCGTTCTCGCTTGCCATCGGCGTCCTGAGCGCGCTGGGTGTCGCGGCCTTTTACAAATCGATCGATCTGGCCTTCACGCTGTTCTACCGGCTGCCGACGGAGATCATGCCGCGGTTCGCCGTATTTGCGTACCGGCCGGTGATTACCGCCGCGGGAATCGCACTCGCCTGGTGGTTCATGCGCTACATCGGGCGTGGCCACGATGGGATGAACGTCCCCGATGTGCAGCTCTCCGTGGTCCGCCGCGGCGGCGACATCCCGCTGCGTCCGGCGCTCGCGCGAACCGCGGCTAGTGCCATCACGATCGGCGCGGGAGGATCCGCCGGCAGTGAAGGGCCCGTGGTTGTCTTTGGAAGCGCCATCGGCTCGTTGTTCGGCCGCGCCTTCGGATTCAGCCACGAGCGCATGCGCGTGCTCGTCGGCGCGGGTGCGGGAGCCGCCATCTCCGCCGCCTTCAATGCGCCCATCGCCGGCGCATTCTTCGCCCTCGAGGAGATCCTGGGATCGCTCGCCGTCACGGCCTTTCCGCCGGTGGTGGTCGCGAGCGTCATCGCGGCCGTCGTCTCGCGTGCCGTCTTCGGGAATCATCCGGCGTTTCCCATTCCGGTGGAGTACAGCTACGGCAGCGCGCGCGAGGTCTTCTTCTTCTTTCCGCTGCTCGGCATCGTCACTGGCGCCACGGCGGCGCTCTTCGTTCGCGTGTTCTTCGGCGTCGAGTCGCTGCTGAAGCGCATAACGAGGATGCGCTGGATCATTCCATGGGCCGGGGGCGCGCTCGTCGGTATCCTCGTCGTTGCGTCGAATGGCCTTCTCGTCGGCTACGGACACCTCGCGGTCCACCTCGAGGTTTTCGGCCGTATGCCGTGGTACGCGCTCGCCGCTCTCTCGCTCGGGTCGATCGTCGCCACCTCGATCACGCTGAACACCGGTGGATCGGGCGGCCTGTTCACTCCATCACTTTACGTCGGCGCCGCCACCGGCGGCGCATTCGGTGTGGCGCTGGCACATCTACTCCCCAACGCCCCGATTCGGCCGGAGGCGTACGCGATCGTCGGCATGGGCGCGCTCGTCGCCGCGTCGACGCATGCGCCGATCACGGGCATTCTGCTCGTCTTCGAGATGACGAACGACTATGCGCTCGTGCTCCCGCTCATGCTCGCGACGGTGATCTCGTATCTGGTCGCCCGCCGGCTGGAGCCAGACTCGTTGTACAGCGGTTGGCTCCGGCGTCGCGGTGAGCACATCGAGCACGGTACGGACGAGACGGCGCTGGCGCAGCTTCGCGTGCGTGAGGCGTACAACCCGGAAGCACGCACGATCTCGGAACGCGAGGAGGTTGGTCTCCTGCTCGATCATCTCGGGCACGACGACCAGTTGGTGTTCCCGGTCGTCGATGGCGACGGACGGCTGTGCGGGATCATCGACCTCGCGGACCTCGGCCGCATGGCGCGCAACTACAACGACCTGGTCGGCATCGTGCTCGCGATCGACCTCGCGCATCCCAGTGAGGCCGTCACGCCTAACGAGACGCTCCTCGACGCGACACGCCGCATGGGCGTGCGTGGCGCCAACGCCCTGCCCGTGGTCGATGGCCCGACTGGCCGTGTGCTCGGCATGCTGAGCCGGCATCACATCCTGGCGGCGTACGAGCGCTCGATCGCCGGGAGCAGCGAGGCCGCGGTACTCGAGCCGGTTACGCCAGCCGGCAACGAGGTCGCGTAGCTCGAAGGGTCATCGCGGAGATATCATTCGCGGGTGAGCATACTCGAGTGGATCGCGGCGATTGCCGGCGCGGTGAGCGTCTATCTGAGCGCCCGCGAGAACATCTGGAGCTGGCCGACTGGCATCGTGAACGTCGGTCTCTACATCGTCGTGTTCGAACGCACCGGCCTGTATTCCGACATGGGATTGCAGGTCGTGTTTCTCATTCTCTCCATCTACGGGTGGTATGAATGGCTGTACGGTGGCAAGGACAGAACGGAGCTCACCGTCAGCCGCGCGACGTCTCGCGATTGGCTCATCTCGATACCGATTGCGGTTGTTTTTTGGATTGTGCTCGCTCATGTGACTGAACGGCTCCCCGGTGTCGCGCTTCCCTATCTCGACTCGGGGCTCGCCACGCTCAGCCTCGTTGCACAGTGGATGATGACACGGAAGCTGCTCGAGAATTGGGTGCTCTGGGTCGTCGTCGACGTGCTCTATGTGCCGATGTACGTGTACAAACACTTACCCGTCACGGCAGCGCTGTATGTCGGATTTCTCGTTTTGGCGGTGATGGGTCTGCGCGCATGGTGGCGGAGCTACAAGGAGCAGCCCGCGGCCGAGCCAGTGCCGGCGTGAAGCGCGTTGTCCTGATCGGCTCGGAATCGACCGGCAAGACGACGCTCGCGCAGCGCCTCGCCCATCATTTTCGCGTGTCGTGGGTGCCGGAGTTCGTTCGCGAGTACGCTGAATGCAAGGGAGCGCCCCTCGACTTCTCCGACCACGGCCCAATTGCGCGCGGTCAGATCGCCCTCGAGGACGAACAGCTGGCGCGGGCGGCGTCGCACAATGAGCATTTGCTCATTCAAGATACGGATCTGCTCAGCACTGCTGTGTACTGCGCGCATTACTATGGGGAATGCCCCCGCTGGATTCACGACGCCGCGCGCGAGCGCCGGCCGGATCTGTACCTCCTGCTCGATATCGATATCCCCTGGACGCCGGACGCGCCCCGCGACCGCGGCCATATGCGGCCCGAGATGCAGGCTCTCTTCCGCGATGCGGTCGAGCGTTCCGGCGTGCCGTTCGTCGACATTTCCGGCGATGCCGAGCAGCGCTTTGCAAGCGCACGGGCCGCCATCGAGACCTTAACGGGCTCCGATAGCCGATAGCGGGCACTCAGACGGTAGATCCCCACGATGGTCCACTCAGCCCGTCGACGACTCCGTGCGGGCCACAGACATCAACTGCTGGAACGCGGAAACGGCCGGACACGGCGCGGACACTTCGCGGGTTGCTCCGCCTCGGCGGACGGCTCCTCACACCACGAGCATGAATCCTCTATGCGCTCCGTGTTCTCTGTGGTTCTAAGTGTTTTCACCTTCGATTCGCTAAACGGGACGCAACAGTCTCGATGCGTGTGCTGTTGTCAGAGAATCCGAGCTCGTGACGAGCGGAGGCGAAATAGCACACAGAGCAACCCGCGCCGTGTCCGCGCCCTGTCCGGCCGTTTCCGCGTCTCAAGCAATTGAGCCTTCCTTGTGAGGAGCCATCGATGGTCTGAGTGGGGTCGGAAGTTTGGGCAGGGAGCTGTCGGATCCCCTACTCGACCTCCACGCGCCCAATCTCTTTCCGAAAGAGCACCCCAATTCGCCACGCGAGGAAGACCGCGACGATGCCCAGCGATGCGACGAAACCCCACCAGAGACCCGCGGCGCGGAGATGCGTGTGGAAGCCGAGCAGTAGACTCACCGGCAATCCGATAAGCCAGTAGCCGGCGATCATCCCGATCAACGGCGCGCTGGTGTCGCCGAGTCCGCGCAGGATTCCGGCGCCAACAGCCTGCGCCCCGTCGAAGATCTGGAAGACCCCGGCGATCGGAATCAACACGCCGGCAATCGCAATGACACCGGCGTCACTCGTGAACAGCGCCGCCAGCAGCCGCGGGAACGCGAGAAAGAGCAGCGCCGTGAGCGACATGAAGCCCATTCCGCAAACGAACGCCGCGCGCGCGGCCTGCTTTGCCTTCGACTGATCACCTGCGCCCACGGCTCGCCCGACGCGCACCGCCGCGGCCGAGCCGACGCCTAACGGCACCATGAAGGTGAGCGCTGCCAGGGTGATGGCGATCTGGTGACCCGCCATCTCTCTCGTGCCGAGCATGCCCATCATGAGTCCGATGGCGCCGAATGCGCCCGATTCGAGGAGCTGCTGCAGGCCGACCGGGACACCGAGCTGCAGCAGTCGCAGAAGCGGGGTTACGCGCAACGCGTCGCGCCATGGCGCGAACAGGTGCGGCCGGAGTGCCGGCCAGGCGAGCGTGATGAGGCCGATCGCCATCAACCAGCGGCTCACGAGCGTTGCCATCGCACTTCCGGCCGCGCCGTAAGCGGGGCTCCCGAGGTGGCCGTACACGAACACCCAATTGAGCCCCGCATTCGACAAGTTCGCAGCCACGATGATCCACACAATCGGGGCGACGCGATGCAATGCTTGCAGCGTCTGACGAAAGACCACGAAGACGAGAAAGGGGATGGCGCCTGGAATCGAGATCCGGAGATAGGCGGTCGTATCGGGAACGATCTCCGGCTGCTGGCGTGTAAGTATGAGAAGCGCGTGCGCGGGCAACACGAGAAGTGCCGTGACGACACTGAGTCCTGCGGCCAGTATCAGGCCCCGCTGCACGGCGCGACTGACGGCGTTCATGTCGGAAGCCCCGACGGCTTGCGCAATCACGGGATCGAGCGCCATCAGCGTGCCCTGCGACAGCACGATAGCATTGAAGAAGTAGAGATTCCCCAGTGCCACTGCGGCCAGCACCGCCGCGGACACATGGCCGACCATGATCGTGTCGACGACGCCCATGAACATCAGCCCGATCTGCGCGAGGACGAGTGGCAGCGCGAGCTTTATCGTCGCGCGCAGCTCACCTTCGGCTGTCGCCGAGGGAAGTGAGACGGCGTCGCGCGGCTCGTCGTCGAAAGTAGCGTGTGCCATCGACGTAATCTGACATGACCCGGTCGCCGGCGGACGTCTGATGAATCGTCGGGTTGTTCGAGTCGTTGGGAGCGCGCTGATCGCGCTCGTGCTCGTCAGCGATGTTGCCGCCGCGCAGGACGCGCCGCCGGCGCTCGCCATCGGCGCGCACGCCATCGGTCTATTCACGCAGGCCACCCACACTCCCGAGGGCCGCACGCTCACCGAAGCCTACCTTACCCAACCGATCGTGAGCGCGGATGCGCGCGCCGGCTGGCTGCAGGCAATAGGGATGCTGAATCTCGAAGGACTCACGCTCCGTCGCGGTGAGCTCGACGTCGGCGAATGGGGCGAGGGGTACGTGGACCGGCGGCATCCGCATGCGTATCTGCACGAGCTCATGGTGGGTGTGGCTACATCGAGTACGCCGGTCGTCGCCTCCCTTTATGCGGGACGCGGCTTCGTTCCCTTCGGTAGCGACGATCCCATGTCGCGCCCGTTCGTGTCGTATCCGGTAGACCACCATCTCGCGCAGCTTCTCGAGCGTCTCGTCGTGGTCGGTGCGGTGCGTGCGCGTGCGCTCCTTCTCGAGGCGGCGGCGTTCGACGGCGACGAGCCGCTCGGTCCCTCGACGCCGGAGCTCGCGCGGCGCTTCGCCGACTCGTGGTCCGTCCGCGGTACTCTATCCCACGCTCTTCCAGCGTTAGGCGACGCCGAGCTGGCGGCGAGTTACGCGAATGTGAAATCGCCGGAGTATCGCGAAGGGCAGGGGATGGATCAACGCAAGGCGCACGCGTCGTTGCGTGTCGACGGTGGCGGCCGATTCGCTCACTATGTGCTCGCGGAGCTGGCGCGAACCACGGAGGTCGACCGCGGGCGGGACCTCTATACGTTCGATGCCGCGCTCGCCGAAGGCGCCGTCTGTCGCGCCGAGGCGGGCCTCGCGCTGCGCTGGGAGCGCGCCGATCGGCCCGAAGAGGAGCGGCTCGTCGATCTCTTTCGCGCGCCTCGTCCGGCGACCGATCTCAGCATCCTCGGCATCACCCAGTGGACGACTCTCACCGTCGCGGCGGCGCTGCCCGCGCTCCGACTCTTCGGCGCGCACGCGGCACCCTTCCTGGAAGCGGCGCGGATTCGCGTGGACCGCACGACGGCTGCACTGTTCGATCCCGTACGCTTCTATGGCTCGAACCTGATGTGGCGCACATCGGTCGGATTGCGTCTCGGCGTTGGCCACGATCATCGTCGTGAGGGACGGTACGGAGCAGCCGTCCCGACCGCGAGTACGTCGCTGCATGCGCACGACGAACCGTCCCCGGCTCACTGCTTTCGATGAAGCTCGCGCGCACCTGTCGACTACTGTCGCTAGCCGTCCTCTCCGGATGTCTCTTCGACCGAGGCACCGCCGCCACGCCTCACGCCAGCTGTGCCCTGGCAGGCGGTAGCCCATCGGGTGGCGATGCCATGGCGGTGATTGGCTGCGGCATCATCGACAGCCGCTACACCGCCGAAGTCGCGGTCCGCGACTCGTTCGCCTACACCACGACCTGGGGATTTCGCAGTGCGCCGGGCAACATGGTCGCGGTGTGGAATGTCAGCGGCGACGAGCCTGTCCTCGTCGACTCCATCATCGTGAGTGGCTCGTCGACGTTGGGCGACGTCGCGATCAGCGACGACGGCGCGCTGCTCGTGGTCGCCACCGAGCGAACGAACGGCTCGCTCGTCGTCTTCGATCGCAGCAATCCACGCCATCCGCGACAGCTCTCGCGACTCGCGACGCCCGAGACGTTCAACGGCGTGCACACCGCCGAGATCGGGCGGATCGCCGGCCGGCTCTATGCCATTCTCGCCGTCGATCCGTTAGGCGGAGCCCCGACGCCCGAGTCGAAAATCGTCATCGTCGACCTCGGCGACCCGGTGAATCCACGAGAGGTCTATGTGAAATCGGTACCGGGATCGGCGCCCTTCGTTCACGACACGTTCTTACGCGATGGCCTCCTCTTCGTGGCGCTATGGAATAATGGCATCGAGATCTGGGACCTCGGCGGCGGTGGGCAGGGCGGCACCCCGGCTGCGCCCGTGGTCCTCGGCGGCGTTCAGACCATCGGCGGTGACGCGCACAACGTGTGGTGGCTCCATGATCCAGTCAGCGGTTCTCGTTATGCGTTCGTCGGCGAGGAGTCGGGCCCCGCGCAGCTCGGGGTGAGCTCGGTCGGCGACATTCACGTGCTCGACGTGTCGGACCTCGCGCATCCTCGCGAGGTGGCGTTCTATCACGTGCCTGGCGCGGGCACGCACAATTTCTCGGTCGACGAAACGAATGGGATTCTCTACGCAGCCTATTACAACGCCGGGGTGCGCGCCCTGGACGTCCGCGGCGATCTCGAGACGTGCACTCCTTCGCAGCAGGAAACCACGGGGAACCTCGTCCGCTGCGATCTTGGCGCCATGGCGAGGGAGACTGGCCGGGGGCTTTCAGGGGGCACGCCGGCCGTGTACGTGTGGGGCGTGCAGTACCTGGGACGGATGGTCTACGCGTCCGACATGCTGAACGGTCTCTGGAAGCTGCGGGCCGTCCGGTGATCGTGACGAGGCGGACACCTTTGCCGGGGATCATGCCGCGAGCTTGTTAGCGATCCGTAAATCCCACTGTCTCAAGGCTGTAGCACCTGTGGCTCCGCGTTGCAATCTTGCGTACCCGATCGTAGTTTGAGCAACCCGGCGAGTCCGTTCGCCCCTGAGGAGCGTGGCTATGTCTGCGTCGAGCCGATTGCTTTCGCGCGTTGGTGCCCTTGGCTTTTTCCTGGTTGTCGGCACCCATGTCCCAACAGACTCGACCCGTCACGTGTATGGCTATGGAGGCATCATTCCAGTGCCCCCGGCCGTCGACGCTGGCGACTCGGCGATTCAAACACCGGAGATCCTGAACCAGCGACGCATCGCCGTCCGAACAAAAAACGGGCGGGTGTTGTATGCCAATGAGCGCGTCACCACGCCCGCGTCCGTCGACGAGACTCGCACCATGGCTGCCCGCACTCGGCATCCGTGCTCGCAAGTCGTTCAGTCGCGCACGTCCGCTGGTCCGAACTCCTGATTTGAAGACGCTCCTCTCACCTCCGCCCCACAACCGATGTCCCGAATGAGAACAGCGGCCGTCACGACGCTGCTCCTGGTCCCGATCGTTGCCGGCGGCTTCCTGCTCCAGGAGCCGGCAGCCCGCTCTGGCGCGCACCTCTTCGATCAGGTGCGTACCCTCGTCGAGACGCGGTACGTCGATTCGCTCAAAGATGGTCAGCTCTTCGAGAAGGCCGCGCGCGGCATGGTGCGCGAGCTCAATGATCCCTATAGCGAGCTCCTGACGCCGAAGGAGAGCGACTCGTTCAATCGCAGCACCAATGGACGGTACGGCGGCACGGGCATGCTCCTCGAGCAGCAGCCGGGATCCGATGTCAGCGTCCAGCGCGTCTTTCCCCACACGCCGGCAGACGAGGCGGGCGTTCAGGAGGGCGATCGCATTATCGGCATCGACGGCGTCTCGACGCACAATTGGGAGATTGACAAGGTCTCCGAGAAGCTGCGTGGCAACCCCGGTTCACAGGTATCGGTGACGTACTCGCGTCCCGGTGTCACCGAGCCGATCAAGCTGCGCTTCACACGCGCGGTGGTGCACGTTCCGGCTGTCGCGTACACCGCGGTCCTCAATCACGACGTCGGCTACATCCCGCTCCAGACGTTCAACGAGAACGCCGCCGAGGAAGTCGCGACAGCCGTCGAGAAGCTCGAGCAGCAGGGTGCGAAAGGCATCGTGCTCGACATGCGCGACAATGGCGGCGGCATCGTCGATCAGGCGCTGGCGGTGAGCGGACTGTTCCTCCAGGATGGCCAGGAGATCGTGAGTGTTCGCGCGCGCAACACGCCTACTGAAGTTGCGCGCTCGAGAGGTCCGCATCTCGACACGAACATTCCGTTGGTTGTCCTCGTGGACGGATCGTCGGCCTCCGCGACGGAGATCGTTGCCGGGGCGCTGCAGGACCACGATCGCGCGCTCATCGTCGGAACGACGAGCTTCGGGAAGGGACTCGTCCAGTCGGTTTTTCCGCTCGATGGCGGCTACTTCCTGAAGATGACGACAGGCAAGTGGTACACTCCGAGCGGACGCTCCATTCATCGCGATCGCCAGCTGCTGCCCGATGGCCGCTTCGTCGAGATGCATCCAGACTCGCTGGAGACGGATTCCGCGCGCAAGTCACGTCCCGCTTTCAAGTCCGACGCCGGCCGTACGGTTTACGGCGGCGGTGGCATCGCACCCGACGTTCTCGTCACCGACGACACGCTGTCCACCGTGGAGCAGCAGTTTCTCCGAGCGATCGCACCCAAGGCGCAGATCGTCCAGAGCGCCCTCGACAGCTACGCATTCGAGCTGAAGCGCACCGTCAACAAGGATTTCGTCATGTCGCCGCCGTGGACCGCCGAGCTCACGCGACGGATCACGGCTCGCGGCGTGACCATCGAACCGCGTTTCGAGAGCGCGGCGAATCGTCTCTTCGCGCGGGAGCTGGAGCACCGCGTAGCCCGCATGGGGTTCGGAGACGCGGTCGCCAAGGAGCGCGAGTTGAGCAACGATCGTCAGCTCAGTGAAGCGATGCGTCTGCTCGAGAAGGCGGCGAATCAACGCGATCTGTTCACAGTCGCGCACGCTGGTCTCGCGTCGCGTCACTAGTACGACGTCCGTCGGCACCGCGTCGGCACTTCCTCACTCGACATCGTATGGGAGCGGAAGCGCGCTGTCAGCTCGAAGTAGGCGGTGCCTCGCACGAGGGGAAAGCGCTGCTCGAGACGGATGAGCTGCTCTTTCGCGGCGACGCGCGCGGTGCCGAACGCGGGTTTCGGTTGGCGATTCCGCTCGCGTCGATTCGCAAGGTGAGCGAGAGCAAGGGCGCGCTGTGTGTCACCTTCACTGGGGGCGACGTGACGTTCCGCCTCGGCGCACAGGCGGAGAAGTGGGCGGAGCGCATTCGCTCGCCGAAGTCACTCATCGAGAAGCTCGACGTGAAAGCCGAGCACACGGTGTCGGTCGCTGCGATCGATGACGCGGATTTCGTCGAGTCGCTGCGAACGCGCGCCGCACGAGTGAGCGTCGGGCGCATTGCACCGCGTTCGGACGTCATTTTCCTGGGCGCGGAAAATGTCGCCGCGTTGTCGCGCTTGTCGACGGCCGCCAAAGCGATGGCGCGCGACGGCGCGATCTGGGTCGTGCATCCCAAGGGTGCGGGTGGATTGCGCGATACAGAAATCTTTGTGGAGGCCAAGCGCCTCGGACTCACCTACACGAAGGTTGCGCGCTTCTCGCAGACACATACGGCCGAGAAGCTGGTGATCCCGAAGGCGAAACGCTGACGTTTTCTCAGCGCGCGGCATGAGCCGTGACGCAACGCGACAGCGGATCGGCGCGTACCCGTACAAACGCTCGCAGCTGAAGCGGTGTACATCTGCCGCTGCCATTAACGCAGAGCGAGCTTATTGCGTCGAACGCCATCGCCACGTATCAGCGACGTGCCAGGCGACGGACTCTTGAGTGAATTCATATGCCCCTGTTTTGTTTGCGCACTTCCTTGGCAGGTATTGCTCTCCTGGCCGCACTCTCATTTCCGGTCACGGCGCGCGCACAGGTCGGGAGCACGACGGACATTCTCACGGGGAAGATCACGGGACCCGACGGCAAGCCCCTCGTCGGCGCTCGCGTCGACGCGATGTCGATCGAGACGGGTGTCACCCGTTCGCGGACGACCAACGACAGGGGCCAGTACACGATCCTGTTTCCTGATGGTGGCGGCTCCTATCGGATGACGATCCGCTACATCGGATTCGCGGCGACCACCTTCACCCTCGCGCGCCAGGCGGACGAAGATCGTCTCGTTGCCGACGTCAAGCTCAGTCCAGTGGCGACCGAGCTCGGTCCCGTCGTCGTCCGCAGCACCGCGCCATCCGCCGGGAATGATCGTCCGGGCCCGGGCTCAGTTGAGCGAACACTAACAGGCGAGCAGCTACAGCGACTTCCAATCGATCCGACGGATCTCGCCGCGCTCGCATCGCTCACGCCGGGCGTCGTCGCGATCACCGGCAGCGATTCCACGGCGGCTGCGTTCTCCGTCGCCGGTCAACGGCCGGATCAGAATCAGGTGACACTCGATGGCTTGAGTTTTCTCGGCGGCACCAATGTCCCGACGGAAGCCGTACGCCAGACGCGTGTCATCACCAACACGTACGATGTGGCGCGCGGCCAGTTCACCGGCGGCCAGGTGGCAACGACGACGCGCGGCGGCACGAATCAACTGAGCGGATCGCTCAGCTACGCGCTGCGTGATCCGCACCTCGAGTTCGGCGCCGATCAGAGCACGCCCACCACCTTTGGCCAGGGTTATACGCAGCATCAATTCAGCGGCGGGATCGGTGGTCCGATCGTTCAGGACAAGTTGTTTTACTTCGGCGCATTCCAGCTGCGCCGGCGAATGGATCCGCTGCAGACGATCACGGGGGCGGATGCGCTCACGCTCGAGCGATTGGGCATGCAACCGGATTCCGCCGAGCGCTTCCGCGACCTGGTGGGAGACTACGGGATTCCGTTGTCAGTGCCTGCGATTCCAACGGATCGACAATCGGACAACGGCACCGCGATCGTTCGTGTCGACTACCACGTCAACGACGATCACTCACTCATGCTGCGCGGCAACTGGCAGGGCTCGCTGCAGGAGGCATTTCGCACCTCTGCCTTTGCGTTGCCGACTCATGGCGGAACGCAGCATACCGGTGGCGGCGGCGGAATGCTCGCGCTGTCGTCGGTGTTCGGAAATTTTCTGAACGAGGTGCGCGCCACCTATTCCCGAAATCTCAACAACGCGAGTCCGTATCTCTCGGATCCGGAAGGTCGTGTAAATGTCACGTCGAGCTTCGCGGATACGACAGTCGCGGTGACGCAACTCGACTTCGGCGGCAACTCCGGCCTGCCCACCGATGGAGCCAACGGACAATTCGAGGGCAGCGACGAGTTCTCCTGGATGTCGTCGGATGCATCGCATCGCTTCAAGCTCGGCGGGCTGGTGAACATAACGAGCTTCTCGTCGATGAACGCCTTCAACAGCGACGGGACCTTCCTCTTCAATTCGCTGAGTGATCTCGAGACCAATCAGCCGGCGATGTTCACACGGTCGCTCATGCCGACCGCGCGCACGGGTTCCGGATTGAATAGCGCGATTTATCTGGGCGATACATGGCGGCACAGCCGGTCGCTGCAGGTGACGTACGGCTATCGCGTCGAGGCGTCCGCTTTCCAGGGCCACCCCGCATACAATCCGGAGATCGACCAGCTCTTCGGGCGGCGCACCGACAAGTTCCCGACGGAAGTGAGCGGCAGTCCACGAATGGGCTTCACATGGATGATTGGCGGCAATAGTGGCCAGATTCCGCAAGGTGGTTTTGGTGGACCCGGTGGTGGCGGTGGCCGCGGTGGTGGTGGCGGCGGATTTGGCCGCGGCGGCGACGCAAGTGGTTTCGGGGCGTCTGGCGGGGGGTTCGGCGCGCAGCCGTACATCATTCGCGGCGGCGTTGGTGAATTCCGAGGTACGTTTCCCCTGCCGATGTTCGCGTCCGCGCTCACGGCAACGGGACTGGCGAATAGTCAATCGCAGCTCATCTGCATCGGCGCCGGCGTGCCGATTCCCGACTGGGCGGAGTACGCCGCGGATCCATCGACGATCCCGACGCAGTGCGCGAACGGCGTCGCCTCCGGTGATCCGGCGCTGGCCGGCAATCAGCGGCCCAATGTCACGGTGTTCGAGCCCGACTTCGGCGCGCCCCGCTCGTGGCGCGCGTCGTTAGGTACGAGCCATCGCCTGAGCGCCCGCCTCGGAGCGAGCATCGACTTCTCCTACGCACTCGGTACGAATCTCTATAGCGTTCGCGACCTGAACCTCAACACCGCGCCGCAGTTCACGCTCGCCACCGAAGGCAACCGCCCGGTCTTCGTGGATCCGAACGCGATCGTGCCCCAGACAGGCGCCATCAGCCTCCTCTCGTCGCGATTGTATCCACAGTATGCCCAGGTGCTGGACGTCACGTCGGGACTGGAGTCGCGCACGGGTCAGGTGACACTCTCGCTCAACGGTGTGACGCCTAACGATATCATCTGGAATCTCTCGTACACCTTTACGCGTTCGCTCGACCAATCCTCGTTCTACAATGCCGGCGGCTTCGGTGGCGGCAGCGGCGCCGGCGCCGGCTTCGGCTCGCCGACCACCGCGGGCGATCCGAACATCTTCCCCTGGGCAACGAGCGACTTCGAGCGGCGGCATTCCATCGTCGGCACCACGACCTGGCTGGTGAAGCCATGGCTCGACATCACCTCGGTGTTGCGCCTGTCGTCGGGCGCGCCCTTCACGCCTCGCGTCGGCAGTGACATCAATGGCGACGGGTCCCGCAACGATCGCGCGTTCATCTTCAACCCGGACGATCCGAGCATTCAGGCCGACACCGCGCTCGTCAACGGCATGCGCCGCCTGCTCGGGAACGGACCGCGCGACGCGCGTGACTGTTTGCTCAAGCAGCTCGGCTACGTCGCCGGCCGTAACAGTTGCATGGGGAGCTGGACGCCAGGCATCGACCTGCAGGCGAACCTGCGTCCCGACCTGGGTTCGCTCCTCGGCCGGCGTTTGATGATTTCGCTGAGCGCGATCAATCCGCTGGCCGGACTCGATCAGCTGCTGCACGGGTCGAACAACCTGAAGGGCTGGGGGCAGCCCAATCGCGCTGATCCAACGTTGCTCTACGTGAGTGGATTCGATCCCGTCAACAAACGATTCATCTATACAGTGAACGACCGCTTCGGCGACAATCCCGCCGCGCGAACGGCGATTCGCACGCCGTTCCAGTTGGCCGTACAGGCGCGACTCCAACTTGGTCCGGATCGACAGCGCGATCTGCTCGAGGGCACGCTAAGGGGAATCAACGGTGCTCGCGCAGCCGGTGGACGGGGGGGCCGGAACTTCGACATCAGAACCATTGTCAATCGCGTCGCTCCGAATCCTGTGACCGCTATTCTCGCCCTGAATGATTCTCTCAAGCTGAAGCTCACCCCGGAGCAGGTGACGAGCCTCAACGCAGTCGCTGATTCATTGACCGCGAAGAACGATAGCCTCGTTGCCGACGTGGAGCAGCAGCTGGCGAAGGGGCAGGGGGGAGCCGATCTGGCCGCGGTGTTCCCCAACATCCAGCCTCGACTTCAACAAGCTCGAAACAATTACCTTGCGGCGATCAAGCGCGCGCAGGCCATACTCACGCCAGAGCAATGGAACATGCTCCCCGACGAAGTACGCAACCCGACCTTGCAGCGCGGCTTCCAGCGGCGTGGCGCTCCGCGGCCTTGACGGTAGCGGGTAGAGAGTAGAGCGTGAATTCGGACTGGCGGCGCTGCGCGCCGCCTTTCCTTTCATCACCGATGACCGATAACCGACCACCGTTCAGCACTTGCTTCGCTACATCAAAGTCGCCCGCACCGCGAGGTACTGCACACTCGGTCCGGAGGAGGGCGCCGTCGCCGAAGTGTGGTTCGTGCTGCACGGGTATGGGCAGCTCGCGGCGACCTTCATCAATAGCTTCACCTCACTCGACAACGACAATCGACTCATCGTGGCGCCGGAGGCGCTGAATCGATTCTATCTCACCGGTGTGGATATACCGGCCGCCGATCGGCCGGTGGGTGCCACGTGGATGACGAGAGAAGATCGTGGGAACGAGATCGACGATTACGTCGCGTACCTCGACGCCGTTGCTGGTGACGTCCTGTCCCGACTCCAAGGCGGCAGCTGGCCGAGTCGGGTCGTAGTGCTTGGCTTTTCCCAAGGGACGGCGACGGCGGCGCGCTGGGTGTCGGCCGGCTCGATTCGTCCGACAGAGCTGGTGCTGTGGGGTGGATTCCTGCCGCCAGAGCTCGTGACAAAACAAGAACGAAGCCAGGAGCGTCCGCCATTGCGCTATCTGGTCGTTGGTTCGCGGGACAAGTTCGTGAACGCCGAGCGTCTCGCGGAGGAGGAGCGGCGGCTGCGCGACGCCGGCACGACTTACCGGCTGCTGCGCTACGAGGGCGGCCACTCGATTAAACCGCAGGCGCTCGCCAATCTGCTGCACTTGATCGACTCGCGTGAAGCCTAACGGCCAACGCTCGACGCCGAACGCTCAACGCCCAACGGGTCAGGTACCACCTCGTCGCCTCTGTCGCTCCTCGAAGGCGGAGAGGGTGCGCCGGTCCTTCTTCGTCGGCCGACCGCCCTCCTCGTACTGGGCTGACGGGGCGAGCCGGTGCTGTTCGCGGAGGCGTTCGCGCGCGGCGATGCTCTCCGGCGACTCCTCGTAGAGCTGGGCGGCTACCGACGCCGGCCCGCGCCGCTCGGCGAGCCCGCGAATCGTCATGGCGTGAACGAACGGGCCGAGCCGAACGCGCAGCTGGTCGCCGATCTTGACGTCCTTGGAAGGCTTGGGGCGCAAGCCATTCAATTCGACCTTGCCGCCGTTGACGGCTTCGGTGGCCAGCGAGCGTGTCTTGAAGAAGCGAGCGGCCCAGAGCCACTTGTCCAGCCGGACAGCTTCCTCTCGAGCGTACCGGTTTTCGTCGTCCATTAGTGAAAGGTAGTCCGGTCGGGGCAGGGACTTGCGCGGGGTCCCAGATTCGCCGATATTACTGACCCGTAAGTTATTTACTGCTGAATATCCTCGCTCGCCTAGAGGGCGGGACCCCAGCAGTGCCCATTCTGCTTACCGACTGGTCGGTCATATAAATGACCATTTCGCCGTCCTCTCAAGAGCCACGTTGGCGTCGGCTGCCGGAGGAGCGACCGCAGCAGATCATCGATGCGGCGCTCGCCATCTTCGGTGAGCGCGGCCTCGCCGCTGCCCGCCTCGAGGACATTGCCAAGCGGGCTGGACTCTCGAAAGGCACCATCTATCTCTACTTCCCGAATAAGGAGGAGCTATTCCGGGAAGTCATTCGCCAGACCATCATCGCTCAGATCGAGCGCGCCGAGCGCGAGCTCGCCACCGCGACGCAGCAGTCGGCGTCGGAGACATTGTCGCAGTTCGTCCGTGGCTACTGGGGCTACCTTCGCTCCCCGAAATTCGCCGCGCTCTTCCGCCTGATTCACGCGGAGCTCAGCAATTTCCCGGACCTCGCTCGCTTTTACGGCCGCGAGGTGATCGAGCGTATCTGGCGTCTCGTCACGAACATTGTCGAGCGCGGCATCAAGACCGGTGAGTTTCGTGCCGTCGATCCCGCGGTGGCGGCGCGGATGTTGGGCCCGATGTTGCTCATGCACGCGCTCTGGTGCAGCCACCGCGATCTCTTCAAGGCCACCGCAAACAAGACCGACGAGCAAGTGCTCGAAGAAGTTCTCGACTTTTATCTCCACGCCATCCGCCCAACACCCGCGCGACGCGTGCGAGAGAACCATTCATCGAAATGAGACCGAGTCAACGTTCCACTGGATTTCGTCAGGCAGCGGCGGTCGTTGTCGTCGCCGCGCTGACTGCCGCGCCTCTGGCCGCGCAGCAGCCAGGATCGTCACAACCGTTAGGCCAGCCGGTGCGCCTCTCCCTCGGCGACGCGGCGCGACTCGCCGCGCGTCAGAGTAATGGCGTGTTGGGCGCGCTCGAGCGCGTGACCGAGGCGCAGGCCCGCGTTAGGCAGAGCCGCGCCGCGTTGCTGCCGTCGCTCAACGCCGACGCCGTGCAGAGCGGCCGCACCTTCAACTCCGTCACCTTCGGTATCACGCTGCCGACCGCGCCGGGCCAGCCGCCGCTCTTCAACCCGGACGGCCAGGTGCTCGGACCCGTGAACACCCTCGACCTCCGCGGCCACGTGCAGGCGGATCTGCTCGATCCGAGTGCAATTGCGCGGGTGCGGACCGCGCAGACGGGTGTCACGGCAGCGCGCGCCGACGTCACCAATCAGGGCGATATCGCGGCGACCCAGGCCGCCGCAGCGTACATTCGCGTGTTGCGGGGCGTCGCACAGGTCAACGCCCGGCTGGCCGATTCCTCGCTCGCGCGCGATCTCCTCAACATCGCCCAGAGCCAGCTCGAGGCAGGTGTTGGCGTCGCGCTCGATGTCACTCGCGCCGAGTCGCAACTCGCCGGTGTGCGCGCGCAGCTGATCGCGGCGCGCAACGATCGCGACCGCGCGCAGCTGGACCTCCGTCGCGCGCTCAACCTCACATTCGACGCGCCGCTCGTGCTCACGGACACTCTCGCGGCGACTTTCTCCGACAATGTCGCGCTCGACGAGCCGACCGCGACGGCGCGCGCCTTGCGCGACCGGCCGGACCTCCGCGCGCTCGACGAGCAACTGCTCGCCGCCCGTCAGACCGTGACGGCGATTCGCGCCGAGCGGCTGCCCAGCATCAGCGCGTTTGGCGATGATGGGACAATTGGCAAATCGGGCTCGGCGCGATTGCTGCCGACCTACACCTATGGAGTCACCTTTTCGGTTCCGATCTTCGACGGTTTTCGCCGCGAGGGACGGATTCAGGAGCAGCAAGCGGTGACCCGTGAGCTCGACGTGCGGCGCCGCGACCTCGAGCAGCAGGCGACGATGGATGTACGCAGCGCGCTGCTCGACGTCACCGCGGCGCGCGATGAAGTCGTGGCGTCGCGCGAGCGGCTGCGCCTCGCCGAACAGGAAGTGTCGCAGGCGCGGGAGCGCTTCCGCGCTGGCGTCGCCGGCAACGCCGACGTCGTCACTGCCTCGCTCACCCTCAACGCGGCCCGCAGTCAGTACGTGGACGTGATGACGTCGCTCCAGCAGGCCCGTGTGTCGCTCGCTCGCGCCGAAGGCGCGGTCACGCAGCTTCAATAGATTCCAAGACGCTCAACCTAACGATCCCCCATGGCTACCGCGATGCAACAGGACGTTTCCGAAAAGCAGATTCGTCCCGTCGAAAACCAGGAACCCGCGCCGCCGTCGCGACGGCGCTTCATTCTCCCGATCGTGGCCGTGCTCGTGCTCATCGCGCTCGTCTGGGCGTTCAAGCAATGGAGCTACAGCCGAGCGCACGAGTCGACCGATGATGCCGCCGTCGACGGACACCTCATTCCCGTCCTCGCCAAGGTCAGCGGCTACGTGCAGAAGGTGACGGTGCAGGACAACTCGCACGTCAAAGCCGACTCGATGCTCGTGCTCATCGACCCGAGCGAGTACCAGGTTCGCCTCGCGCAGGCGCAGGCCGATCTCGCCGCCGCGCAGGCGACCGCGGGCAGCGGCGGCGCGACGGGTCAGGCCGAAGCCCAGGTGGCGACGGCGTCGAGTCAGCATGCCGCGTTAGGGGCGCAGATCGATGCGGCGCGCGCCAACGCCCAGAAGGCGCATCAGGATCTGGAGCGATACCGCCAGCTCGCCGCGCAGCAGATCGTTTCGAAGCTGCAACTCGATGCGGCGCAAGCGGCGGCGCAGACCGCCGACGCCAACGTCGCGGCGCTCGAGCGTCAATCGGCTGCGGCCGGCGCGTCGGTCACGAATGCGGAAGCCGGCGTGCGACTCGCCGAGGCGCGTCTGCAGGCGGCGCGCGCGGCGCGCGACAACGCGCAGCTTCAGCTCGAGTACACGCGCGTGGGGGCGCCCGCGCCCGGCATCGTCTCGCGCAAACAGGTTGAGGTCGGCCAGCTCGTTCAGGTTGGCCAGCCGCTGCTCACGATGGTCGCCGACACCGGCGTGTTCGTCACCGCGAACATGAAGGAGACGCAGCTCGCCGACCTCTGCGTCGGTCAACCAGTGGTGATCGACGTCGACGCGTACGGCGGTGCGAGCGCGGATGGCGTCGTGGAAAGCCTCGCCGCGGCAACGGGATCGAAGTTCGCCTTGCTTCCGCCGGACAACGCGACGGGGAATTTCACGAAGGTCGTGCAGCGCGTGCCCGTTCGCATTCGCATCACGAAAGACCTCGGCCCCGACCGTCCACTGCGTCCCGGCATGTCCGTGAACGCGCACGTGGACACGAAGAGCTGCCCAACGACGAACAAAGGGGCTAGGGGCTAAGAGAGCTAGGGCTAGGGCCAAGCGCAGAAATGGTCGTCGCTGGCCCTAGCCCCTAATCCCTAGACCCTAGTCCCTTCACGAACATGAGCACTCTCACGATCACCGCGGACCACGCCGTCGAGGCGGCGGACCGCTACCGCTACAAGTATCTCATCGCCATCGCCGTGACGATGGCGGCGGTGCTCGAGCTGATCGATACGTCGATCGTGAACGTCGCCATTCCGCACATGATGGGGAATCTCGGCGCGACGCTCGACGAGATCTCGTGGGTCTCCACGGGCTACATCATCGCCAACGTCATCGTCATTCCGATCTCCGGTTGGCTATCGGCGTACTTCGGCCGCAAGCGGTATTTCACCGGCTCGATCCTCCTCTTCGTCGCCGCGTCGTTCTTCTGCGGCTCGGCGCACTCGTTAGGGCTGCTCGTCTTCTGGCGTGTGGTGCAGGGGATCGGCGGCGGCGCGCTGCTGTCCACGGCTCAGACGACGCTGTTCGAAACATTCCCGCCGCACGAGATCGGAATCGGCCAGGCCATGTTCGGCGTCGGCGTCATGGTCGGCCCGACGATCGGACCCACGTTAGGTGGTTGGATCGTCGACAACTACGATTGGCCGTGGATCTTCTACATCAATATCCCGCTCGGCATTCTCGCGGCGATCATGACCGTGATATACGTCAAGGATGCCGCGCATCAGGAGCGCGCCGAGACGATTGACTGGCAGGGCATTGCCTTGTTGTCGCTCGCCGTCGGCTCCTTGCAGTGGATGCTCGAGCGTGGTGAACGGTACGACTGGTTCGAGTCGCGATTCGTGACGGCACTGGCGGTGACCTCCGCCGTCTCGTTCGTGCTCTTGATCTGGCGCGAGCTGACGGCCAAGGAGCCGGTTATCAACTTCCGCGTCCTGAAGAGCCGACAGCTCGCCGCCGGGGTGAGCATCGCCGCGGTGCTCGGCATGGCGCTCTTTGGCTCGATCTTCGTGCTGCCGATATTCCTGCAAAGCCTGCACGGCCTCACGGCAAATCAGACCGGACTCGTGATCCTGCCGGGCGCGATCGCGTCGGCGGTGACGATGGCGTTCGTCGGACGAAACGCCAACCGGCTCGATGCCCGCGCCACTGTCGCCATCGGGGCGGTGTTGTTCTTCGGATCCATGTTGCTGTTGTCGCGAATGACGCTGGTTAGTGGCCCCGATGAGACGTTCTGGCCGTTGCTGCTGCGCGGCGTCGGTCTTGGATTGATCTTCGTGCCGCTCACCAACGCCTCGATGGCCGAGCTGCGAACGCGCGAGCTGGCGCAGGGCACGGGCATGTTCAACCTCACGCGACAGCTCGGCGGCTCGCTCGGCATCGCGGTGATGGCGACGCTGCTCACGCGCTTCACGACGCAGTCGAAGCAGCTGCTCACCGAGCATGTGACAACGATGGACCCGTTGTCGTTAGGCAGGCTCGATCAGATCACGCACGCTCTTGCCGGCGCCGGCACGAGCCCGGGCGTGGCGCGCCAACAGGCGCTGATGGTGCTCGACCGACAGATCCAGGCGCAGGCGAGCGTGCTCGCGTTCTCGAGGATCTACTTGTTGAGCGGCATCATCCTGCTCGGCGCGCTGCCGCTGCTCTTTCTCTTCCGCACCGGCAAGGGCCGGGGTGCCATGGGCCCGGTGCACTAGATGACGGAGCGTGAGGGTGCTCCGTCGCACGAGCGGTGGCGTCTCGTCTGGCGAGCGATTCGGCGCCGTTGTCCGCGATGTGGCAGTCCGGACGTCTGGCTCGGCTTCATGCGCATGCGTGCCGAATGTCCGGTTTGTGGACTGGCGCTCGATCGTGGCGAGAGCGACTACTTCTATGGTGCGTTTCTGCTGAACTTCGTCGCGGCGGAGCTCCTGCCGCTGATCGTATTCGTCGTCGCGCTCATCGCGACGTGGCCTTCACCGCGGTGGGACCTTCTCACGGCGATCACGGTGGTGCTCGCGGTGCTCACGCCCATTGTGCTGTATCCCACGACAAAAGCGCTCTGGCTGGCGTTGGATCTAATGCTGCGCCCGACGGCACATTGATCCCTGCCATGGGTTAGAGCGGCCCTCCGCGGCCTTCGCGCACACCGCGTCCTCCGCGTTTATTCAGGGTCGACGCGCACTGACGCCGCGCCCTGCGCGTCGTAATGCACGTGGACGCGCCAGGGCTGACAACAGACCTGACAATCTTCGACGTAGTCCTGCTCTTCACCGCTACCGGGATCGAGCGTGATCAGGTTCTGCTCGCCGCAGTAGGGACAGATGACAGCCCCGTCCGTGTCGGCTGTCCCATCGCCGAGCGGGAATTCGTCGTCGAGGTCGTCGAAGAAATCGATCACGGGAGAGCTCGCTCTCATTGCTGTTACCAAGAATCTACACGATGCACATCGTGACGTTTCTCACATATAAGAGAATGTGCGCGTCTCAATGAGGCATTGCTTGTGAGATCTCTCCAGTCCTGCTTGGTAATGAGATCATGGCGCGACTGGTTCTGGAGACGAGGCTTTGTTATAAATCGAATTATGGCGGAACGGTTGAATGTGGAGATGACGCTGACGGTCGGCGTGTATCAGGCGCTCTACTTCGAAAGCGTCGCGCAGGCGGTGGAATATTGCCACGTGCTGGTACCGCACATCGTTGCTCGACCGGGTAGCTCCGCGACCGCGGACGAGCGCGCCGTCGTCTGGTTTCATGTTCCGGAGCGAAGCCGCAACTCGACGCGTGATGGGTGTTATCTGTTCGCGAGCGCCGGTGCGGTCGCGGCAGCCGAGCGGGCAGGGCTTGATACGCCGTTATGCGGACGCGTCACACGTGCCGCGCTGCCGTCAGACGTCGTGCTCCTCTTCGGCGACGACGCGCCGCCGACGCCATCCCGCCACCGCTCGACGCATCGCTCGGACGGCACGCGTCGGAGTGGCTCGTTAGGCCGAATCGACGTGCCATCCGCGGACGCCAGAGGTAGCTGGTAGCTGGTAGCTGGTTGAGGGTAGAGGGTAGAGGGTAGAGGGTGATAAGGAACAAGGCCGACGGCTTCACCGTCGGCCTATTACTTTTTCGCCCCGCCCCCCGCCCCCCGCCCCCCGCCCCCCGCTCCCCGCGCCTCTCTACCCTTTACCCGCGACCATCAAAGGCGCCCCGTAACCTCTCCCTCTCGCTGTCACGGGCCAACTCGTCTCCACCGACTCGCCGCGCACGCCGAATACGACATCGTTCAGGTGCACCACGATGCACACGTGATTCGGAATCACCCGCACGCGCTCACCGACGACGGGCCGCCAGCTCGATCGGCTCAAGTCGAGGATGCCGTGCTCTTCCGACATCCCCTTGACGATGACTTCTGGATGCTCCAGCACCGAGCCGAAGCCGTCGTCGGCGCCAGTGCCCCGCAGCGGCTCTCTGCCTAACGCCTTGCTGCCCGTGTCGATCACCGCCTGTCCTGGAACGGCCGTGCTCACGACCGTCGCGAGCACGGTGAGCGCGCAATCCTCCCAGGCGCACGCCCCGATCTCCGCCGTCGTGCGATCGTTGAAGATATACGTGCCAGGACGAAACTCGGTGACGCCCGGCAGCTCGTGTGTGCGCCACATCGTCGGGGTCGAGCCGCCACTCACCGCGTGCGGAGTCAGCCCCGCCCGATCGAAGCGTGACAGCGCGTCGGTGAGGCCACTCCGTAGCTGATCGAGCTTCGAGTCCTGCGAGTCCACGCCCTCGCGAATGTGCCCGGGATAGAACGCAATCCCGCCGAAGGCGAGCGGCGCCGAATCGCGAATGCGGCGCGCGAGCGCGATCGCGTCGTCCACCACCGGAAGTCCAACGCGATGCATACCGAGGTCGAGCTCGACGAACACGTGAATCTCGCGATCGGCGGCGCGCGCCGCGGCGGCGAGATCGTCGACGGCGGTCGGGGAGTCGAGTGCGACGGTGACCCGGACGTGCTCGGGAAGATTGGCGACGCGTCTCGCGCGCAGCGCCCCGACCGGCGGATACGCGAGCAGGAGATCGTCGGCGACCTCGCTCATCACCTCGGCCTCGAACGGTGTCGCGCACGTGAGGCCGACGGCGCCGCGCTTCATCTGCTCGGCGCCCAATCGAGGCGACTTGTGCGTCTTGATGTGCGGCCGCAAGCCAATCCGATGCTCGGCTGCATAACGAGCCGCGCGGTCGAGATTGCGCTCGAGTCGATCCAGGTCGACGATGGGAGCGGGCGTTTCGAGCTCGGGAAAGGACATGGGGCGGTAGACGGTGATCGTTGGACGGTGATCAGTGGTCGGTGGTGAACAGTGGTCGGTGGTCGGTAACTCAGTTCACGGTTCACCGATCACCGTCCTCCGTTCACCCGTTACTATCCTACTTCCTTCTTCGCGAGAGTGCACGATGGCCGATACGCAGCGATCCTGGCAGCCGGCGTTTCTTCCTGGCGACGTCCCGAAGCCCGCCGGGGCCTACTCGCCAGCCGTGCGCGCGGGCGACTTCGTCTTCATCTCGGGTCAGGTCCCACGCGACCTGCGCACGGGCGCCCTCGGCGGCGACGACATCGAGAGCCAGGTGCGCCAGACGCTGGCGAACGTGAAGGTTGCGCTCGCCGCGGCCGGAGCCACCCTCGACGACGTTGTTTCCGTAACGGCCTATCTCGCCGACGTCGATGACTGGGGGAAGTTCAACGACATCTATAAGGAGACCTTTCGGCCGCCATACCCCAGCCGTACCGCGATCGGAGCCAACTTGCGTGGGATCCTTGTCGAGATCAGCGCAGTGGCGTGCCTGCGTCGGTGACTCGGGTTTTGCCAGGATCGGTGTGGCTCGCTATGGTCTAGCGTGACGTCAACCTGCCTTGACACTTCATGGAGCTCGCTCATGCGACGGTCGCCGGCGCTCATCGCCGCTCTCCTCACCCCGCTGCCACTGGTCGCCCAGGCGCCGGCCAAGCGCGCGTTCACGCCTAACGACTGGTATCGGCTCGCGACGTTGAGCGCGCCCGCCATGTCGCCGGACGGCGCTCGCGTCGCCTTTACCGTCCAGACGATCAACGAGCGCGACGACAAGTACCATCGGGAGGTGTGGGTCGTGCCCACGGCCGGCGGTGAAGCGCTGCGCTTCACGTCGCCGAGCACGGAGAGCAGCAACCCCCGCTGGTCGCCCGACGGCAAGTTCCTGCTGTTCACTTCTCCCCGTTCGGGGGGCAAGGGCACGACATGGATGCTGCGTATGGATCAGCCGGGGGGCGAGGCATTCCAGCAGGACAACTATCCGCGCGGCACGTCCATCACCGCCGATGGCAAGCTCGCCGTCTGGAGTGACGCGGACTCGATGCCCACTGACAGTGCCAAGCGCCACGATGATCCCTACGCGAAGATGCTGCCGATGGCGCGCCCGCCGTATGGCGCGATCACCAAGCCACTGGACCCGGCGCGATTCGACGGACGGCACGTCTACGACATGCGCTACAAGTCCAACGATCAGGGCTTTCTTCCGGGCCTTCGTGAGGCACGTCGCTGGCGTCCGGCGCAGATCTGGGCTCAACCATTCGACGGAACAGCGAAGCGCCGCGTGACTGACACGCGCTACTCGCATCGCAACGTGACGGTCTCGCCGGACGGGCAATGGGTGGCGTTCGTCGCCGACGCGTCGCTGCGCCCGGACTCCGTCGTCGAGATGGAACGCGACTCGATCGCGCAGCTGCCTTACGACAGGAAACGCGACGACATCGATCGCAATGATGTGGATGTCTATGTGATTCCAATCGGGGGCGGAACGCCGCGGAAGGTCGCGACGCTCATGGGCGCCGAGTCCGACGTCGTGTGGTCGCCCGACAGCAAGCGCATCGCGTTCATCGCACGGCCGGGCCGGATGAAGAGCGCGCGGGTGTACGTTGTCGCGACGGGGGGAGGCACGCCCGAGAACGTCCTCGGCGCGTATCGCTACGAGCCGGAGAACATCGAATGGCTGCCGGATGGCAACCTGTCGATGACGACGTCGGTTGGCGGCAGCAGTGCGCTCTTCCGGATCGATCCGGCGACGAAGAAGATGACGCAAGTGCTCGGCGGCCGGCGACGCATCAACGGCGTGAGCTTCGATGCGGCAGGGAAGAGAGTCGCGTTCGTCGCCACCGATCTCACGCACCCGACGGAGCTGTTCGTCGCCAACGCCGACGGCTCTGATGAGAAAAGACTCACGTCGTTCAACGACAAGGTCAACGCCGAGATCGCCTGGTCGGACGCGGAGCGCTTCACGTACACCTCCGTCGGCGGATTGGAGATCGAGGGATGGCTGATGAAGCCGTATGGCTACCAGTCCGGCAAGAAATATCCGCTGGCACTCTACATCCACGGTGGTCCGCACTCGGCATACGGCGAGAACTGGTTCGACGAGTTCCAGAATCTCGCCGGTGCGGGCATGTTCGTGTTGTTCACGAATCCGCGCGGATCCAGCGGCTACGGTGCCGACTTTACATACAGTACGCGCGGCCGGTGGGGCGCGGAAGATTATCAAGATCTCATGAAGGCGGTGGACATCGCCGCGAAACGCCCGGATGTCGACTCGACGCGCATGGGCGTGACCGGCGGCTCATATGGCGGCTTCATGACCGCTTGGGTCGAGACGAAGACCAATCGTTTCAGGGCAGCCGAAGCGGACCGGATGATCAGCGAGTGGACGTACTGGTACGGAGCGTCGGACGCGCAGGGCCTCACGGAATTCGAGTTCTACGGCAAGCCGTGGGACAACTTCGCGATGTACGACACGCTCTCGCCGATTCGCCATGTCTCGCGCGTGAAGACCCCGACGCTTCTCGTGCAATCCGAGGATGATTTCCGCACGCCGATCGGCAACGCCGAGCTCTGGTTCATAGCCCTCAAGAAGCAGGGAGTTCCTGTCGAGCTGGTGCGCTATCCAAGGTCGACGCACGAGCTGTCGCGCTCCGGTGAGCCCTGGCTGCTCGTCGATCGCCTCGGACGCTTGCGGCAGTGGTTCTCGTATTGGCTCATGGAGAAGCCATCAGCGACCGCGGACCGATAGCGGGTTGCGGGATGCGGGTTGCGGGACGCGGGTTTCGGGACGCGGATTTCGGGATGCTCGTCCGTCGTCCGTCGCCGCGCCCCGCGCACGGCGCCTGCACTAAGATTCACGAATGACTCGACTTCGCTCCTGGATCGTGCTTTGCCTAACGGTGACGGCCGTCACCGGGGCCTGTCGTAATAGCTCGGCCGCCGATTCGGATGGTGATGTCGCGGTCGCGGGCGGCGGACCCTCCTTTGCGCGCGCGATTGCCGCGGACACGACCCTCGCGGCCGCACAGCGCGCGCTGCAGGCCGGGCATCCGTGGCGAGCCACGCGACTGCTCGCACCCGTACTTCGCGATCCGGCGCGGCGCACGCCGGCCGCCGTGCTGCTCGCGGCGCGCGCCGCGGCTGGGTGGGAGGGTTGGAGCGAAGTCGATCGGCTGCTTCGCGGGCAGCCGTGGCTCGCCACGGAGTTCGCCGGCGCGGGCTATGAGCTGCTCGCGCGGAGCGCGCTGGAGCATGGCGCGGACACCGTCGCTGCCGCGAATTACGCCGACTCGGCGCTCCGGCTCACCCGCGACGCGCACGATCGTGCGACGCGTACCGTGCTGCTCGCGCGTGCGCTCGACCGCCTGAACCAGCGCGACAGCGCCCGAGCAGCGTACGAGCGCGCAGGCCAATCCCTTCGCGACATCTCGGACTGGCTCGCACTGCGTGCCGCCGGCGTGACGGACGACTCCTCGGCCCGAGCACGTCTCTTCGCGACCATTCGGCATCCCGCGGCGCGCGAGCGCATCGAGTGGACGGATGCCCTCGCGCGCGAACGCGCCGGGGACATCGCGGGCGCCGCGGCGCGCTACGAGCGGCTCGGGGCAATGGCGAGCGCGTTCCGTCTTCGGCTCGGTCCCACGAGCGACAGCGCAACTCGACAGGCAGTGCGTGACACGGTCATCCAGTTCCTGCGGAGCAAGGGAGGAACCGGCGAGGCTCGTCAGGCAGTGGACGCGCTCGACCGCGCCTTTCCATCGCTCAGCGTGAGCGAGGAGCTCGTCGTCGCACGAAGCGCGAACGCGTCCGGCCCTGTGGCGCGGGCACTGGCCGCGTATGCCAAAGGACTCTCCGCGCCGGAAGCGACGCCGAAGGATCGTCTGGATTACGGCGAGCTGCTGATCAAGGCAGGAAAGTACCGCGATGCACCGGCAGTGCTGGAGCAGATTCGCGCGCCCTCGAATCTCGCCGCGGAAGCCGCCTATCAGAGCGCACGGGCGCAGCTGTTAGGCGGAAATGGCGCCGGGGCTCGCAACGCGTTGCGCGCCGTGGCCGAGACCTATCGTGGCGACACGACTGGCGCGGCGGCGGCGCTATATCTCCTCGGCGATCTGGCCACCGACGACGGGCGAGACGACGAAGCGCAGGGATATTTTCGCTCCCTGTACCGTACATATCCGACGAGCGGCCGGGCCGATGACGCGCTCTTCCGCACGGCGCTGATCGATTACATCCATGGCGAGCGTCGTCAGGCGGCGCTCCAGTTCGACTCGCTCGTCGCGCGCTATCCGCGATCGAGTGAGGCGACGGCTGGTCGTTATTGGAGTGGCCGTGCGTGGTCGCAGGCCGGAGACAGGACGCGCGCGACCGCCGCTTGGCGCGACATTATTGCTCGCGAGCCGCTCTCGTACTACGCTGGTGTGAGCGCGAGCCAATTGAAGACTCCGCCGTGGTCGCCGCCGGGCGGCGACGTGGACGATCACTTCCCACGTGTACCCGCCGTCGACAGCACGATGCGACGCATCGCGGAGCTCGAGCAGTTGGGCATGGATATCGAAGCGCGCTTCGAGTACGAGGCGCTTGAAGCCGCGGCGACGACACCGGACCGGCTGCTCGCGACCGCCGCCGCGCTGCGCGCGCACGGTCAGACGTCGCGTTCGATTCACCTCGCGTGGAAGATCGTCGACGGCGGTACACGCGACGCGCGCGCGTACCGGCTTGCGTATCCCGTGATCGACCAGGACGAGTTGATACGTCAGGCGCGCGCTCGTTCGATTGATCCCACGCTCGTCGCCGCCATCATCCGGCAGGAATCGAGCTTCAATCCGCGGGCGGTCTCGGTGGCTGGGGCGCGTGGCCTGATGCAGGTGATGCCGAGCGTCGGCCAGCAGATCGCGCACTCGTTAGGCTACCCGATCTGGGACGCGGGGCTGCTCTTCGACCCGGACGCGAACCTCGAGCTCGGCGTCTCGCACCTCGCATCGTCCATCAAGCAGTACAACGACAACATCGCCCGCGTCCTCGCCGCTTACAACGCCGGCGGCTCGCGCGTCACGCGGTGGGCCGCCAAGCCGGGCACCGACGATCCGGAGATCTTCACCGAGCGAATCTCGTTCACCGAGACGAGAGACTACGTGCGCATCGTGCAGCGCAACGCCGAGATCTACCGAGCTCTGTACCGTTGGTGAGGGCGCGATGGGCGATGGGCGATGGGAAAAAGGAACGAAGCGTTGATATGGTGCGAGTCACTCAAGCACTCACCACCATCTCAACGCTTCGTTCAGTATTCATGCGTGATGCGTCACCCTCGACCCGCAACCCCTACCAGCAACCCGAGTTACCACCCCGGCGCGAGCTGGAACCCCCATACCCAACTCTTCCCCGGCCGCTGGAACGGGTGCGCCAGGTACGCCTCGAAGATCATGTAGCCGAGGAAATTCACGCGAGCCGAAACGCCGGTGCTGAAGACCGGGATGCGGTCCGTGCACGCGATGCCAAACCCGTTCAGATTGTTCTGCGGCGTCGAGTTCTGACAGTTCTGCGACACGCGCTGCGCGGCGTCCGCCGGATTCGTCGAGAAGCGCCAATCCGGCGCCTGATCGCTCGTGTACGCAACGCCGGCGTCGAAGAACGGCGCGATCTCCGTCGGCAGGAAGGGGAAGTTCAATAGGCCGAACTCGCTCGATCCGATGAGCGGAATGCGGAGCTCGGCGTTGAAGACACCCAGGCGACTGCCCAGCATGCGGTCGAACACCGGGCAGGTACTCTGCTGGCTCGCGCCAACGCCGCACTCCGCGCCCGATAGCGATCCAAAGCCGTAGCCTCTGATGAGTGTTTCCTCACCGAGGTAGAGCGGCGAGAGCCGGCCACTCTCGGCGTCCTTGCCGTACCGGCCATAATGCAATATTCGAAACGCGAACGTTGCTGGCCGCATGAACATATAGCGTCTGTAATCTGCGAGCAGCGTCTGGAAGCTGATGTTGCCGATCGTTGGTGAGTACGACAACCGATAACGTTGCCCGGATACTGGCGAAGTGTACGCCGCGAACGAATTATCGCCGACAAAGGCGATCTCTGGTTGCGCATAGTAAATCGAAGGCGGGGCCGGAAGACTCTGCCGTTCCTCGCCTTGCACGACGCCGATTGGGTCGATGATGAGCTTATCCACCTCGGCCTGAAATCCCAGTCGCGTCGCCGACACGTTGAATTCGACGCGTCGGGTTTGATCGAACGGATACTGCGAGAATAGCGACGCCTGATCGATGTAGATGCGCTCGAGGATCTGATCGATCGCGCATGTTTGACAGAACTGTCCGTTCACCGTCGCCGTGTCATAGACGATACCGCCGGTGAGATACGGTACGTGCTCGAGCCCAGCGCCGTAGTTCCACCGGTTTCGCAAGTTGGTATAGTAGACGGCACCGCCGATGTCGCGAACTGTTCCGTTGGCCTGGATCGCCGTCGCGATCTGTTGATCGCTCAGCTGATCCCCGAAGAACGCCGACACTCCGCCCGCGACGCCCGTGCCGAACGGACCACCAGCGACGACGCCCACCGATGGCTGGCCCAGCGCATCGAGTTGGAATGACGCCCTGTACGGCGTGACCCGGAAGTCGTCGCCCGACACGAGACCATCGATTGGATCGGCGAGATAGGTCATGACGAGGCTGCGCGTCACATCACCCGGAGGCAACTCGGCACCGAGCGCCACCGCCGCGCCGTCGGTCATCACCGCCGGCTGGCCGACTGCCTGGTTGGGCTCCAGCGCGCGAATCGTGAAGCCCTGCGCCTCGAAGACCGTGAACAACACGCGTCCGGTCTTCTGCGCGACGGTCAGCGTCGGCGAGATCGACGTGATGCCGCTGACGCCGGTGGCACTGTTCGTCACGCGCCGCACCTCATTCGTCGCGAGGTTCAGGCGATAGATGTTCGGAATGCCGTCTGGATCCGAGACGAAATACAACTCGCGGCCGTCGGGCGTCCACTGCGGGTTGATGTTGTGCTTCGCGTGTGGGAATGGTGAGTAAACTTGGATCTGCCCGCTCGCAACGTCGATCGTCGCGATCTGCAGCGCCGAATACTTCATCGCGTTGAAGTCGGTCTCGGGACCACGATCGGTCGCGAAGGCGATCGTGCGGCCGTCGGGCGACCACGCCGGCTGAATCTCGGCGTTGCGGTCGTTCGTCAGCTGCCGAACCTGCTCCGTCTGGAGATCGAGCAGGAACAGATCGCCGATGCCGCCGTGCTGACCGGAGATCGCGAGCGTGCGGCCGTCCGGCGACCACGACACGTGGCTCATCGCGCCAACACCGGAGAGCTTGATGCGCCGATCGACCCGCGTACTGCGCGTGTCCATGATCGCGATCTCGTTGTTGCCGTTCGCGAAGACGATGAAGGCGAACTTGCTCGCGTCCGGCGACCAGTCGCCGGACGAGTTGATGAAGCTGATGGCGTCGAAGTGCGGGTCGCTCGAGGGACCGCCGAGCTTCTTGATCAGTCGGCCGGTGTGCGCGTCGGCGATGTAGATGTCGGTGGTGAACAGGTTCCGCTGCGTCACGAACGCGAGGTAGTTCCCGTCGGGACTCACCGTCGGCGACACATTCTGCTGCTCGCTCAGCTTCCTGCCGAGACCGATGATCGTCTTCCCCTCGGAGTCGGGCTTGGTGCGGCCGGCGATCTGCGGCAGATACATCGCCCGGTTCGCTGCCGCCCACTCCTTGGAGAGCGAATCGTCGTTGATGCCGAGCACGCGCACGAGCGCCGCGTCCCAGCCCACACGCAGCGCGGTGCGATAGACGTCCACGATCGCGCGATCGCCCCACTTGCCGCCGACGTATGCCCACAGCGCCTGACCGTAACGATACGGGAAGAAGCGTGGATCCGTCGTCAGCTGTTTGACCGTCGGGAACTTGTTTCGCATCACCGCGTCACGCATCCACATCGCCGTGAGCGGATCGTTGCGGCCCAGCGAGAAGTACTCCGCCATTCCTTCGATCAGCCAGCCGGGCAGGGCATTCAGTCGCGCCAGGCCGCCCTGCGGGGCGCCCTCGGCGATGTTGTACTGGAACACGTGCACGAGCTCGTGACCGAGCACGTGGTCGTTGTCCGCGTAGATGCCGGTGAACGGCATGATCACGCGGGTGCGAAGGCCCTCGGTGACACCGCCCGTCTCTTCGCCGAGTTGCTCGCCGATGACGTTCGTCTGCTCGAAGTCAGGATGATCGGCGTAGAAGATCAGCGACTTGCGATCGAACGCGTGACGGAAGGTGTCGGAGTGTCGCGTGTACCACCGCTCCGCCATGCGCCCCGCGTCATGGACGATGAGTGACTCCGACGGGTAGAAAAAGTTGTCGAAGTGATCGGAGCGCAGAATTCGCCAGTCGAATTTCTCGTACTGGACTTTGTTGCGTCCGAAGTATTGCGCGCCCGCGCTCGACGGGGACGCGACGAGAAGAGTGAGCAGGGCGAAGAGCGACGTACCACTACTGGCCGCCCAACGCACGCGATGCGAAAGCATTTCGAGTCCTCGCGGACGAGCCGCAGCTGAAAGAAGTACCAGACTCCGGGATGCGTGTCCCAGTGCCGGTGCGCCAGTCGAGGCGGGCAATTGACGTGCCCCCTGCCCGCAATGCTCTGGCGCCCCGCAAATGAGACACGCGCGTGATGCCCGACCCTTACCTGTTCTGCGAGTGGACGAATCAAGTGCAGCGATGCAGCTGCTCAAGGGTACTCGCCCAGCTCGCCTCGCGTAAACCCTCTCGACGAACGCGAAGTTCACGGTGAACGGAATTATCGACAGAACGCGGACATCGATTCGACCCAGAGTGGGGTTATGGTGGCGCTCGCCTGGGCTAGATCGTCATTCAGGAGCCATTTCCGCTCAGGAGTGACTCACGGTGACAAGCGCGCTGAGACTCACCGACCCATATCGCCTGCCACGCGGCGCCGAGATCGAGATCTCGGTGGTCATGCCGTGCCTGAATGAGGCAGACACGATCGGGAGCTGCGTCAAGAAGGCCGTCGACACCCTGCGGAACCAGGGCATCATCGGCGAGGTGATCGTCGCCGACAATGGCTCGACCGATACCTCCGTGACGATCGCCACGCAGCTCGGCGCCCGTGTCGTCGTCGTCCATGAGAAAGGGTATGGCGCGGCGTTGATGGGTGGTATCGCCGCGGCGCGCGGCCGCTACGTGATCATGGGCGACGCGGACGATAGCTACGATTTCCGTGAAATCCCAAAGTTTTTGGAGAAGCTCCGCGAGGGCTATGACCTCGTGCAGGGCTGTCGCCTCCCGTCGGGCGGTGGAACGCTCGCGCCAGGTGCGATGCCCTTCCTGCATCGTTGGTGGGGTAACCCGATGTTCTCCTGGCTGGCCCGAGGATGGTTCCGCTCGCCGGTGAGCGACGTGTACTGTGGCCTCCGCGGATTCACGCGCGCGCACTACGAACGACTCGGCCAGCGCTGCACGGGAATGGAGTTCGCGACCGAGATGATCATCAAGACGAGCCTCATTGGCGCACGGGTGGCCGAAGTGCCAATCACGCTCCATCGCGATGGCCGCAAGGCGCACGCGCCGCATCTGCGCACCTTCCGCGACGGCTGGCGGACGCTCCGTTTCTTCATGCTCTACAGTCCGCGCTGGCTCTTTCTCGTGCCGGGCGCGTGTCTCGTTATGCTCGGCGCGCTCGGTTATGCGATCGCGCTCCCCGGATTTCAGCTCGGGCGGGTGCACTTCGACGTTCATACGCTGCTCTTCGCGAGTCTGAGCATCATCGCCGGCTATCAGTCGGCGGTGTTCGCGCTGCTGACGAAGGTGTTCGCGATCAGCGAGCGATTGTTGCCGGACGACGCTCGAGTGAAGCGATGGATGCGCTTCGCATCGCTCGAGCGCGGGCTCATGTTCGGCGCCACGGGAATGATCATCGGGCTCGCGCTGCTCGCGGGAGCGGTGCGACAGTGGTGGGCGGTCGATTTCGGCCCGCTCGACTACAGCCACACCATGCGCTGGGTGATTCCGGGCATGATGTGCACGACGCTCGGCTTTCAGACGATCCTCTTCAGCTTCTTCCTCAGCGTCCTCGGTCTGCGCCGTCAATGAGCCTCGTGGGCCAACTGCACGACGGCGTCATTCACGGCCGACGGCTTCAGCGATTGAGTGAGTTGGTAACGCCGCTACTTCCGCGGAGCGCGCACGTGCTCGACGTCGGCAGCGGAGACGGGCAGCTCGCGGCAACATTGCAGCACCTTCGACCCGACTGCCGCTTCGAGGGAATCGACGTGCTCGTTCGTGGGGACACCGCGATCCCGGTGCGTCACTTCGACGGGCTCACCATTCCGGCGTCCGACAAGTCGGTGGACGCCGTGTTGATCGTGGACGTACTGCACCACGCCGCGGATCCCGCGCTCCTGCTGCGCGAAGCGTCGCGGGTGGCGCGCCAGTGCGTGATCGTGAAGGATCACGTTCGCGAGGGGATCGGCGCCAAAACGACGCTTCGCCTCATGGATTGGGTGGGTAACGCGCACCACGGTGTCCGCCTGCCGTACAACTACTGGTCGCCGTCGCAGTGGAGCGCCGGGCTCGCGAGCGCGGGGCTGGTGGCGAGAACGTGGCGTCGCGAGCTGGCCCTGTATCCAGCGCCAATCACCTGGTTCTGCGATCGCGCGCTGCACGTGCTCGCGGTACTCGAGCCCTCCATCAACGAATCCCGGATGAGAAAGGCATGCTGATCGTGTTCATGCCGCTCGTCGTCGCCGTCGTCATCCTGGCCATCGGCATCCACGTGCCCAGCCGGCGGCTCGCCGGGTTGATAGAACTTCCTCAACATCCTCTCGCGCCCGTTGTCGCCGCCTTCGTAACGGCGGCGGTGGTGCTGTTCGTCTGGGGCGGGCTGGACGCCGTCACGCCGGTGCACGACGAGGCGTCGTATCTGCTGCAAGCGCGGACGTTCGCGTCCTTCCACTGGGCAATGCCCTCGCCGCCACTGCCGGAATTCTTCGAGCAGTATCACGCGTTCGTCACCCCCACGTACGCTTCGAAATATTCGCCGGGACACGGGCTGCTGCTCGTGCCGGGGATCTGGCTGTCCATGCCGGGACTCATGCCGCTGCTGCTCAGCGCGATGACGGGCGGATTACTCTTTCTGCTCGTGCGTCGGGTGTCGAATGGCTGGGTCGCGGTGCTGACGCTTCTGCTCTGGCTCCCGACGACGGCGAACCTTCGCTTTCGCAGCAGCTACATGTCGGAGACCACCACGAGCGCGCTCTGGCTTCTCGGCTGGTGGGCCATTCTCGAGTGGCGTCGCGCGCGGTCGAATCGTTGGCTCGTCGTGCTCGCCGCTTGCGTTGCGTGGATGGCGATCACCCGGCCCCTCACGGCAGTGGCGTACGCGATCCCGCTCGGCATCGTGGTGCTCGCGGATGTCATAAAGCGCCGCGGCTGGCGCGAGCTCGCGCGTCCCCTGCTCGTCGCACTGGCCATTCTCGCGTTGCTGCCGATCTACAACTGGCGAACGATGGGAGATTGGCGAACGGCGCCCTATGAGACGTACACGAAGGAGTATCTGCCCTGGGACCATCCGGGATTCGGTCTCACGACATCGCCGCCGGAGCGAGCGCTCCCGTCGGACATGCAGATCTTCTCGAAGCAGTTCATGCCGATTCACGCGGCGCACACTCCCGAGAGACTGCCGAGCATCTTCGTGAACCGATGGAAGGCGATCATCACCGACGCCCTCCACGGCTGGCGCTCGTCGCTCGTGCTGTTGACGCTTCTCGGCTTCACCGTGCTCGGCATCGAAGGGTGGTTCGCTGTTGGTTCGGCGCTGCTGCTCACGCTCGCGTACCTGGCATACGCCCATCCATCGCTGTGGACGGTCTACTACCTCGAGATCTTCCCGGTGATACCCTTCCTGACCGCGATGGGAATCTGGGCGCTCGCCTCGATGATCGCCTCGCGGAAGCCGCGCGTCGGCCCGGCGCTCGGCCGCAGATGGGGGAACGCTCCCGCGTTAGGCGCCGCGCTCCTCGCGATCGTGCTACTCTGGCCGGCCTCGTACGAGGTGCGCAGCGGCCGCAAACTGGAGGCGCTCATTCAGTCGTATCACGAAGACTTCCGCGTCCGCATGAGCGCCGTCAGCGACAAGCGCGCCATCGTCTTCGTGCGCTACGCGCCGTGGCACAACGTGCACACCAGTCTCATCGCGAACGATCCCAACCTGAAAGCGGCGCCGCTCTGGGTCGTATACGACCGTGGTGCGGAAGACGAGAAGCTCGCCGCGCTCGCGCCGGATCGTGAGACGTTCCTCTACGACGAGAGCACGCGCTCGCTCACGCCGTTGAAGATGACGATCGCGCGTCGGTAGCCCAGACTCGCATCCGGGCTTTCCGTCGCCATTGGCCGCGCGGCTAGGCGCTGGCGAAGGTCCTCTCCGGCATGCCGCCGACAAGAAGCAAGAAAGTACTGGACGCCGCGGAACGCTGAATCACAAATCACTCCTCGAAATCTCGGCGTCGCTCTCGCTTCCGATCGCGCTGCCGGCGTTTATCGGAGAGCCGCTGCTCGCGTGAGGCGACCGTGGGACGCGTCTTACGGCGCTTTCGCGGCACGACCAGCGCCTGCTTCACGATCTTCGCGAGCCGCTCGGCGGCGGCATCTCTGTTCTGCGCCTGGCTGCGCCGGTCGCTGGCGACCACCCGCACCATCCCCGATGCATCCAGGCGGGCCGCGAGCTTCTCCAGCAGCCGCGCACGCACCTCGTCCGTGACCACCTTCGAGTTGGTGAGATCCCAGAGCAGCTCGATTCTGGTCGACGAGGTATTGACGTGCTGCCCGCCCGGACCTCCCGCGCGAGACGCGCGAAAGGTCAACTCCGAAGCGGGAATGATGAGCGCCGGGGAGACGACGATGCCCTCGTCGCTCATGTCGAGGATGGCGGCGGAGCCGGTGACGAGGCGCCGTTATTCGGGTGGACGCCGTTCGCGGTGCGCGGATAGCGCCGCACACCGTTCTCCTGCCTAACGACCCGCAGCGCCGCGACCCGGCGGCCATCCATCGCCACGACCTCCAGCTCGCCGCCGGGGAAGGAGGCGCGATCCCCGATCCGCGGCACGCGTCCGAGGCGCGCGAAGGTGTATCCGCCCAGCGTCGTCCAATCGCCGTCGGGAATCGGTAAGCGATAGTCGCTCCGTACGTCCACGAGCGACATCGAGCCCGCGAGCTCCAGCACTCCGTTGGCTTCGATCGCTTCGCGAATCGCGAAATCGTACTCGTCGTTGATGTCGCCGATCACTTCCTCGACGAGATCTTCCAGCGTGACGATGCCGGCCGTGCCGCCATACTCGTCGAGCACGACCGCCATGTGCGCTCGGGAACGTCGTAAGTCGTCGAGGACGCGTACTGCGGGACGCGTGTCCGGTACATACAGCGGCTTGCGAACGAATGACCGAAGATCGAACGCCTTGGACGGATCGGCGAGCCAGAGGTCCTTCGCCACGAGCACGCCGATGACGTCGTCGAGCGTGTGCTCGTAGACCGGATACCGCGAGTAGCGCTCGGTGCGCATCAGCTGCCAGACATCGTCTTCGTTCGAGTCCACGTCCACGGCGACGATATCCGTGCGCGGACGCATCACGTCGCGCGCTCGCTTTTCGTGAAAGTCGAAGACCCCGGCCAGCATCGCGCTGTCCGACTCGTCGAGCGCGCCCTGGGCGCGTGACTGCATAACGAGCAACCGCAGCTCTTCGGGCGAATGCACGCGGTCGAGCGCACGCGCCGACTTCACCCCGAACAGCCGCAGCAGACCATTCGCCATCCCGTTGACCAGCGCGATGAACGGCTGAGTGACTGCCGCGAACGCCACGAGCGGTCGGACGATCCACGTGCTGGCCCGCTCGGGACGCACGAGCACCAGCGTCTTTGGCATCAGCTGGCCGAAGACCAGAAGCAGAAGGGTCACGATGATGAACCCAACAATCGCACCAGCGGTCGTGTGCACCGCCGCGGCGGGTGCGACGATGTCGAGGCGTCGCAGCCCCGCATCCACGAGTGTCGCGATCGCATCCTCGCCAAGCCAGCCAAGCGCGAGGATCGACACGGTGATCCCGACCTGCGTCGTCGAGATGTAACGGTCGATGTCCTTGAGCGTTCGCTCAATCAACTTGGCGGTGCCGTCGCCCGTGCCGGACCGTTGCTCGATCCGGCTGCGGCGCGTCGCCACCAGCGCAAATTCGGCCGCGACGAAGAAGGCGCACGCCAGCACCAGCGCGAGCACGACGAGAATGCGGCTGATGACCGCACCGGCGGTCAGCGGCGGCTCGTCGGCAACGACGCTGAGCAGGGCGCCGGCGACTCCCAAACAGGGGCCAAGCATCAGCGGCGCCTCACCTTTGGAAACCAGCGTCGGCTGTGATCGTCAACAGGCATAGCAGAATGCAAGACTCCGACCGACCTGTGCCCTCTGGCACTTTGCAACGGTCAGACTTGGTGCCACTTCCTTCCTCCGCGTGAGCCTGCCGTCCAACCCTGAGTCGTCTGTGCCGGTCCAGCAGGCGCCCAATACCGCGAACGAGCATCCCACTCTGGGAGCAATGCTCGATCCGCGGCGACTGCTGCGTTGGCTGTATATCGGGCGGATGTCAGTTGCCACGGCCATCTTCGCTGCCGCCGTCTTCGTCTGGACGCGCGAGGACACGGATACCCATAAACTGCTCGTGGCGTCGCTCGCGTTTGCCTTCGCCGCCGGCGTGACCGTGCTGTCGGCATGGTACACGGAAATATATAGAAAAGCGCTCCAGCCCACCTTCTTCTACCTGCAGTCGATTTTCGACCTGCTGCTGGTTACGGCCGTTGTCCACGTGACGAACGGGAGCACCTCCCAGTTCGCGGCGCTGTACATCCTGATCATCGCATCGTCGAGCCTGTTGCTGCCCATTGGCGGCGGCTTGCTCATCGCCGCGCTCGGCAACGTGCTCTACGTCGCCGACACGGTACTCATCTCCGGAACGTCGCTCGTTCCAGCCGTTTGGCTCCAGCTCGGTGTCTTCGCGACGGTCGCACTCGGCAGCGCCTACCTCGGCGCGCAGCTCCAGCGGGCCGGAGCGGGGAAGGAGCGGCTCGTCGCGCAGCTCCAGGCGGCGCGGCTTCAGGCCGATGAGATTCTGCGCAACATCCGGAGCGGCGTGATAACTGTCGATTCCGGCGGCCGTTTATTGTATGTGAATCCCACCGCCGAACAGTTATTGGGGGCCTCACTCAAGGCGCACATCGGCGAGCCTGTGCTCGAGCGCATTGCTAATATCGCGCCCGAGCTGTCACAGGCGCTCGAGCGATCGGTGCGCCATCAGATTCGCACCACGCGCGCCGAGGGGCTCGTCTCGACGCTCGCGCGGCGATTCCCCATCGGCGTCACCACGACATATACCGATGGCGAGGCGGGCGACCTCGATCGGACGGCGACCGCCATCTTTCAGGACATCTCCGACCAGAAGCGCATCGACGCGCTGCGGCTGCGCGCCGAGCGTCTCGAGGGCATCGCCGAGCTCAGTGCGTCACTCGCGCACGAGATCAAGAATCCGCTCGCCTCCATTCGCTCCGCCGTCGAGCAGCTCGCGCGCATGCCGCGCGCTGGTGACGATGAGCGAACGCTCACCGGGCTCGTGGTGCGCGAATCGGATCGGCTGTCGCGATTGCTCTCCGAGTTCCTCGATTTTGCCCGGGTGCGCGTCGCGCGCACCCGGCCAGTGGACATGGGCGACGTCGCGCGGCACGCCGCGCAACTGGCCGAAGCACGGCCCGAGCGGAAGGATGTGCACATCGTCTGCGAGATCCCGGAGCGCGTATCGCTCGTGGTCGACGGCGACGACGACCTGCTCCATCGCGCCGTCTTCAATCTCGTTCTGAACGCGGTGCAGGCGTCGCCGAACGGCGCCGTCGTCCACGTCGATGTCACGCCCGGATCATTCGATCCGCTGCCGCTCGGTGTCACCTTCGACGCGGGAACCATCGCCCTGCGCGTCCGCGATACGGGCTCCGGCATTCCCATCGAGATTCGTGACCGCCTCTTCGATCCGTTCTTCACGACGAAACCAGGCGGCAGCGGTCTCGGGCTCGCCGTCGTTCAACGCGCCATCGAGGCGCATCGCGGACTCGTCTTCGTGGACAGCGGCGGTCACGGGACACGCTTCACCATCGTACTGCCCCGCACTCAACCGGTCAGGAAAGGTGGCGTACTGGATACGCCACCGGCCTCGATTCCGATCATTCGTACCGCACATGCCACAGGGAGCGTCTCGTGACCGAATCATCGACCGTCAAACCAACCGTTCTCGTCGTCGACGACGAATCGGGAATTCTAGATTCGCTCAATATCCTGCTCCGGAACGAGGGCTTCGCTCCCCACCTCGCGCAGGGCGGCAAGCGCGGACTCGAGCAGCTGCTGGCGATGACGCCGGATATCGTGCTCACCGACATCCGGATGCCTAACGTCACCGGCGTCGAGATTCTCGCCGCCGCCAAGCAGCGCGACCCCGACTGTCCCGTCATTCTCATGACGGCGCAGGCGACGCTGCAGTCGGCGATGCAGGCGGTGAACGAAGGCGCCTTCTACTACATCCAGAAGCCGTTCCGCAATGACGAGCTGCTCGCGATCCTCCGCCGCGCGGCAGAACACAGAAAATTGCGCGTCGAGAATAAGTCGCTCAAACAGGAAATCCGGCGGCGGGAGCGAAATGGAACAAGCCGGCCCGTTGGCAGCAGCAAGAGCTGGATCGAGATACTGCGCCTCGCCGAGACGGTTGCGCCCACGGAATCGACGGTGCTCATTCAGGGTGAATCGGGAACGGGAAAGGAAGTCATCGCTCGTTACATCCACGAGCTCTCCAATCGCGTCGACGGGCCCTTTCTCTCGATCAACTGCGGCGCGTTGCCCGAAGGCCTGCTCGAGAGCGAATTGTTCGGCCACGTGAAGGGATCATTCACCGGCGCGGTCAAGGACAAGGAAGGTCTCTTCACGGCCGCAGCGACCGGCACCTTCTTCCTCGACGAGATCGGCGAGACGACCCCGGCGACGCAGATCAAGCTGCTGCGGGTGCTGCAGCACCGTGAGGTGATTCCTGTCGGCGCCACGGAGTCGCTGCCCATCGACACGCGACTGATCGCCGCGACGAATCGCGATCTCGAGGAGGAAATCAAGTCGGGCAACTTCCGCTCGGACCTGTATTACCGCCTCAACGTCATCGCTCTGCATCTGCCGCCGCTGCGCCAACGCGCGGACGACATCCCCGTGCTCGTTGAGCACTTTCTCCATCGCATTGCCGAATCCAGAGGGGAGACGCCCAAGCAGCTGGCCCCTGGAACGATGGAAGTCCTGCAGGAGTATCAGTGGCCCGGTAACGTCCGCGAGCTGGAGAATGCGCTCGAACGCGCGGCGATTCTCACGACCACCGCGGAGATTGGTGTGCCGGCGCTGCCCGAGCGCGTGACGCAACGAAAGGCCGAGCCGCTCGTGTCGGCGCGGACGCCACCCAATCCGACGCTCGAGGCCGTAGAGCGGGCGTATATCCTCTGGGTGCTGCAGTCCGAGGGCGGCAACAAGTCTCGCGCGGCCGAGGTTCTCGGCATAGATCCGTCGACGCTCTATCGCAAGCTCTCACGCTTCGGCGTGGAGGCGGCATAACGCCGTGACGGGTGCAATTGCGACCGTTCCGCGCGGTGCCACAGCGCGTCCTGCAGCCATTGCGCTCGCGCGATTGTTGCCATGGCTGTCCGGCGTAGCCGTGCTTGCCGTAGGCGCGTTCGCTGTCGACGGGCAACCCGTCGGCGCATTGCGCGACGACGCCATGTACGTACTCCTCGCAAAGTCGATCGCGACCGGTCACGGTTATCGTTGGCTCAACCTGCCGGGAACGCCGGCAGCGATTCATTTCCCACCGGGATATCCTGCTTTCCTCGCGCTGCTCTGGTGGCTCGCGCCTGCCTTTCCCGCCAACGTCGTGGCGTTCAAACTTGCGAACACCGTGCTCGCCGCGTTGTCGGCTATCGGCGTCGCACGCTTCGCCCGCGCGCGCTTCGCCATGTCGGAGTGGGCCGCCCAGGGCGTCGCGCTTGCGGCGCTGCTCCCCATCCCGATGCTCTCGCTGGCGACGCAGGTGCTGTCGGAGCCGCTGTTTCTCGCTCTCGTTATAGCGACACTGATCCATGCCGAGTGCGCCATCGCGCAAATCCGAATTCACCGACCGCCGACCATCGATCACCGACCACCGACTGACCACCAGCCACGTTCTTTAAAGCACGCCATCGTGCTTGGCGTCCTTGCGGGCGCGGCGACGCTGGTGCGCACCAATGGCGTCGCGCTCGTTGGAGCCATAGTCGTCCTGTACTGTGCGCGGCGCCGTCTGCGAGAGGGCGCCGCTTTCGTCGCCAGCGTGGTGGTTCTGCTCCTGCCCTGGCAGCTCTGGTCCGTCGTGCACGCGAATACATTGCCCGCGCCGATGCGCGGCAACTACGAGTCCTACTTGGCGCTCGTTGGCGACGCGATGCGCACGCAAGGAATTGGCTTTCTTGGCGCGGTCGCGATGCGGACCTCGCATGACATCGCACTGATCCTTCAGTACACCGTCGCTCCCGTCGCGGCGGCGCCGATTCGCATCGCTGCGTTGGTCGTTCTCGGAGCCCTGGCCGTAGCCGGCGCGCCGGTTCTCTGGCGTCGCGCTCCCGTGACGGCGCTTTTCCTTGCCCTGTACTCGGTGATCGTGCTGCTCTGGCCATACACGCCGGGCCGATTCGTGTGGTGTGTCTGGCCCCTGCTGTTGCTGCTGCCAATTCTGGGTGCGCTCCGGGTCGCCGCCTGGTCACCGCAGCGCTCGCGGCTGCGCCTAACGCGAGCCGCGGCGCTGGCGGCATCACTCGCGCTCGCGATCGGCTTCATGGCCTACAACGTGCGCGGCTACCGAGGCGGTGCGTGGGCCAGCAGCGCGTACGCAACGCGACTGCAACCATTGCTGGTGCAGGTAGTTTCGCACACGTCACCGCGGGCGATGCTTGCGACCGAGTCGGAGGGTACCGTGTACCTCTACACCGGCCGTACCACCGTTCCCCTTGGCAGCTACTCGGCGAACGACTATCTGCAGCCGCGCACCGCCTCGCAGTCCGCCGCCGGGATCGCAACGGTGATTGGCTTCTATCATCCGCAGGCGGTGGTCGTCTCCACCCGCTTCCTTCGCGTCGCCGCTAGCGAGTTGGTGACTCGTCAACCGCCGTTGCTCGCCGTCGCCGACAGCTTTCCCGGCGGTGGTCTCGTGCTCGTTCCGGTGCAACGATGACAGAGGAGCGCCGAGTTGTGAACGGTGAACTGTGGTCGGTGGTCGGTACCGACCGCAGTTCACCGACCGCCGATCACCGCTCATTACCGATCACCGTCCACAGACCGTCGCGGCTCGTCTTAATGCTCGTGGGCGTGGCGACATTTGCCGTCGGCGCATCGCTGGTGGATGGACTGCCGGTTGGCGTCACCAACGATGACGGCATGTACGTCATTCTCGCCAAGTCACTGGCGACGGGACACGGCTACCGATGGCTGAATCTCCCGGGCACGCCGGCAGCGATCCATTTCCCACCGGGATACCCCGCCTTTCTAGCACTTCTCTGGCTGCTCTATCCCGCCTTCCCGGCGAACGTCGTCCTGTTCAAACTTGCGAATGCGATGCTGACGTCGATCGCCGCGGCCGGCACGTTCGTCTTCGCTCGCAAGCGATTGAACATGAGCGATGTCGCCGCGGCGCTACTGACCTTCGCCGCTACGCTCGGTATCCCGATGCTGACGTTGAGCACGATCGTAATGTCGGAGCCGCTTTTCCTCGCCCTCCTGTTGCCGGCGCTCCTTCTCGCCGAACGTCTCACGGAACCCATCGCTCACCGACCACCGTTCACCGACCACCGACTACCGTCCACCGCCGACGTCCTCATCCTCGGCCTGATCGCCGCCGCGGCAACGCTCGTGCGAAGTCATGGCATCGCGCTCATCGTGGCAGTTGGAGCGGTGCTGTGCCTGCGAAGACGCTTTCGTCACGCGGCGATCTTCGCCGGTGTGGCAATGCTGCTGCTGCTGCCCTGGCAACTCTGGGTGAGCGTGCACAGCGGAGTATTACTGCAGCCAATGCGCGGCAATTACGAGTCGTACGGCGCATGGCTGTCTGCGGGGCTCCACGCTGACGGCTTCGCCCTCATCCCGCGAACGCTCGCACGGACGAGCATGGACGTGGCCGGCATGATCGTCCAGGTGACCGCGCCATCCCTTCCGCCAGCACTTCGCATCGCGGCGTTGGTTGCCGTCCTGGCAATTGGTGCCGTCGGCATGCGCGAGCTCTGGCGCAGCGCTCCGGTCACCGCGCTCTTCATCGCCTTCTACATCGGTATCGTCCTCGTCTGGCCGTTCCCGCCGACGCGCTTCGTCTGGGGCATCTGGCCCCTCGTTATGCTTCCGCCGGTGCTCGGCGCTCGTCGCGTGCTTCAGTGTCGTCCCTCCACGCAGCCATTACGTGCGACGCGAATGGCGACACTCGCCGCCGCCCTTCTCCTCGCGATCGGCTACGGCAGCTACAACCTGCGCGGTTATCGCCACCAGTGGTGGTCGAGCATTGCTCGAGGGGTGTCACGGACTTCGAGTCCCCTGTTGACGTGGATCGCCACACATACGCCCCGCAACGTCCTTCTCGCGTCGGAAGTGGAGAGCGCGGTCTACCTCTACACGGGACGGACTGTCGTTCCGGTCACCACCTTCACCACCGCCGAGTACTTCAATCCGCGAACACCGCGCGAGAATGCCGACGCGATGCGCGAGATCGTCGCTCATTATCATCCGAACGCGGTCGTCATCACGTCCAGCTCGATGCGTGAGGCCGCCCGCGTCCTCGCGTTTGCAACGCCACCGGTGCTCGCCGCGGTGGACACCTTTCCCGCGGGTGGATTGGTTCTCATTCCCACGCCAAGATGATCGACATGGCACCCTCATCGCCGCTCACGACGCGGCCGTCCGACAGCGATCCAATGCGAACGCATCGGCGTCCACGCACGCCACTCGATCGTGGTACGCTTCGCCTCTCCGTTCTCATCCCGGTCTATAACGAGCGCGAGACGATCGAGCTCATACTCGACGAAGTGCACTCGACGCCATTCCAGAAAGAGGTCATCGTCGTCGACGACTGTTCGACCGACGGCACGCGGGATCTGCTGAAGCAACTCGCCGGCGAGGGCCGGATCGACTGCCTGCATCTCCAGCCCGTGAACCTCGGCAAAGGCGCCGCCATTCGCCAAGCTATGGCGCTGAGCACCGGCGACGTGGTGATCGTGCAGGATGCTGACCTGGAATACGATCCGGCGGATTGGCGTCAGCTCCTCGAGCCGATCGTCGATGGTCGCGCCGATGCCTGCTTCGGTTCGCGCTTTCTCGGCGGCCCACACCGCGTGCTCTACTACTGGCATTCGGTAGGCAACAAGCTGCTCACGATGTATTCGAATATGCTGACGAACCTGAACCTCACCGACATGGAAACGTGCTACAAAGCCATGCGTGGCGACCTCGCGCGCCAGGTAATCCTCCCCCGCCTGACGACGGACCGCTTCGGCTTCGAGCCCGAAGTGACAGCGCGCCTCGCACAGGCAAAGGCGCGGATCTTCGAGGTGCAGATCAGCTACAGCGGGCGCACCTACGCCGAGGGAAAGAAGATCAACTGGCGCGACGGCGTGGCAGCTTTCTGGCACATCACTCGTTTCTTCTTCGCCCGATGAACACAGCCCTCGCGCGATGGAATGCGCTCTCGCCCCGCGCTCGGTGGTGGCTTCTCGCCGCCGTGCTCACGCTGCTCGTCGTGGCATCCTCGGGAATTGGGATCCGCAACCAATTCGCCTACGACGACGTCTACGTCATTCAGAAGAACAGCGCGCTCCACCCAGTCCACGGCTGGTGGCGGCTCTTTGCGCAGTCCTACTGGCCGCGCGCGTACGGCGCCGACGGCTATCGACCCATGACGATGCTGGCGTTTGCCACCGAATGGGCACTTGGAGGCGGCGCCGCGTGGGTTTTTCACGCCACCAACATCGTGCTCTATATCCTCACGACGTTGCTGGTCTTCTGGCTTGCCGGTCTGCTGTTGCCGTTAGGCGCGGCGTGGCTCGTTGGCGCGCTGTTCGCCGTGCATCCGGTACATGTCGAGGCCGTCGCGAATCTCGTTGGTCAGTCCGAGCTCTGGGTCGCGCTCTTCATCCTCCCCGCGATCGGCCTGTACATCCGCAGGCGGCTCTCGGGGCGGCGGCTCTCGATCGCCGACGGCGCTGCGGTCTGCGCGTTGTACGCCGCGGGACTCTTCGCGAAAGAACACGCGATCGTCCTCCCCGCACTCATCATCGCCGTCGAGGTGATCCTCGTTCGCGACGATCAGACGATGCGCCGGCGACTTGTTGCCGCGCGGCCGCTCGTCCTCTGCCTGACATTGATTGCGGTGCTTTATCTGGCGGCGCGATCGGCGGTGAAGGGCGGCGACATCTCGGGCTTTCTGCCCTTCGTCCCCTTTCATACCCTCGACTTGAGCTACACCAACCGCGTGCTGACGATGATTGGTGCCGCTCCAGAGTGGGTCCGGCTTCTTCTCTGGCCGGCACGGCTCTCGGCCGAGTACGCGCCTCCGGACGTGGACATCGCGCAGGGACCGAATGTCATTCAGCTCCCGGGTCTGCTCCTCTTGATCGGGATTCTCGGTCTCGCCATCGCGGCCGGGAAGCGCCGCGGACCCGGCGCGGTCGCCAGCTTTGGCATTGCCTGGTTCTGCCTAACGCTGTTGCCGTCGAGCAACTTCATCATACCGGCCGGGATCCTCATCGCCGAGCGTACACTTTTCCTGCCCAGTGTGGGTGCGATGCTCGCCGTGGGTGCTGCCGCGTGGTGGCTCGCGGATTACGCGTCTCGAGTGCAGCCAGCAGCGACGATTCGCCGCGCGAACGTTCTCGCCGGCGCCGCTGTCCTCGGCATCCTATCCGCCGGCATCTGGCGCAGCGCAACCCGCACGGACGTCTGGTTCGATAACGAGCGGCTCTTCTTCCAGGAGGTGGTCGATGCGCCACAGAGTTACCGAGCCAACTACATGCTCGGCGCGTGGCTATTCGAGACAGGAAGAAAGCAGCAGGGTGAGCACTATTATCGGCGGGCGCTCGCGCTCTTTCCGTACGATCCGTTCCTCTCGTACAACCTTGCGCTCCAGTATCAGGTTGCCGGCATGTACGCTCCAGCGGTTCCTCTGTACCGCTGGACCTTCAGCATCGCGCCGCGCTTTCGCGAAGGTCAGGGCCGCGCCAACCTCGCGTTCTGTCTGGCGAACACGAGTCAGTTCGCCGAGGCTCGCGAGCAGGCCTATCTCGCCATGACGTACGGTGGTGCGCGCCTGTCCGAGCTGCGCCGAATCGTTCAGGTGAGCGACAGCGTGCTGCGCGGACCACGCGCCGGTGGCAGGGCAAAGGGTCCCCTGTCGGAGACTGGCAAAACGCCACGGCAATCGCAAATCACTGGGTCATTTGGACTGGTGCATAACAGCGCTCAGTAGCTAATGCGAAGAGAATAAAGCAATTAACAAAGGCTCCACATCTGGTCCACGCGTTGCCTTCTAAGGGGACCGATCCCTCGCGGAGCCAAGCGCTCCGATTGGTTTCTTCCTTCTGGAGAGATATATGCTCCGCCATCGTAAGGGCTTCACCCTCATCGAGCTGCTGATCGTGGTCGTCATCATCGGCATCTTGGCCGCGATCGCGATCCCGAAGTTCGCGAATACCAAGTCGAAGGCGTACGTGACGGCAATGAAGTCGGACCTTCGCAACCTCGTGACGGCTGAGGAAGCGTTCTTCTCGGATTCGACGTACTACACCACCGCGACGAACCTCGTCACCCGTAATGGCTTCAAGAACTCGTCAGGCGTCGGCGTACCGGCGGTGACCACGGGTGCTGGCTTCTGGTCGGCGACGGTGACGCACAGCCAGCTGGCTGGTGCCACCTGCGGTATCGGCGTCAACACCACGAACCCGATCATCACGACGGCGGGCGACGGTGAACCCAGCTGCTACGTCCCGTAATACAAAGGTGTAATGCTCGAAACGAAGCGCCCCGCGGGGAAACCCGCGGGGCGCTTCATTTCAAGCATTAGGGGTTAGGGACTAGGGGTTAGGGCCGGCGGCAACCATCTCTGCGCGCGGCCCTAACCCCTAGCCCTCAGTCCGTAGCCCCTCAGCCGTCACGCGGATCGCGCCCGGATCGTCTGTATAACGTGACCACCCGATCTCTGCGCACGGAGCTGTTGATCAGACTCGCTCTGGTGTCGGGAGCGGCGCTCGGCCTGCTCGCGACTCTCTTCGCGGTGCCTGCCTGGCGATTCAACGAGCGGCCGGTGGCTCTGTTGCTCGCCGTCCTCGGCATCGTGCTCGTTCTCCTCGGCGCAGTAGGCCTGCTTCTCGAGCGCACACTCTTCGTTCCCCTTCGTGGCCTCGCCGTCGCCGCGAACGAGATTGGTTCCGGCGATCTCGCCCGTCGCATGCCTGATGAACCGACGCGCGAGCTCCGGGAGATCAGCGCGAGCGTGGACCGCCTCACGAGTCGGGTGCTCGCCGATCAGGCGCAGCTCATTCGCGCCGAGAAGCTGGCCAGCGTCGGACGACTCTCGGCGAGCGTTGCTCATGAGATCGGGACGCCACTCGCCGCCATGCTCGGACATGTGCATGTACTGCGCAAACAGCTGCTGCGTCGCGCCGCGCCCGTCGAGGAGCTCGAGCTGCTCGCGGCGTTGGAGCGTGAGAGCGGTCGCATCGAGCGCATCGTTCGCGGACTGCTCGACTATGCCCGCGCGCGGCCGCCGCGGCCCTCTCCCACCGACATCGGCGAGGTAGTTCAGGGTGCGGTGGAGCTCCTGCGCGCGCGCGGCGCCCTCGCTGCCGTCGACGTGGCGCTGGAGCCGACGGAGCCTCCCCTCCAGGTGAATGCGCAGCGCGACGAGCTCGAGCAGCTGTTCGTGAACCTTCTCACGAACGCTGTCGACGCCATGGACGGGCGGGGACGGATTGTCGTTAGGCTCGAGCGCGCCTCGCGCTTCAGCCTGCGCGAACCAGCGGCGCGTCGAGCCGTTGGAGCCGACGAGCGTGTGATCGAACATCCGCCCTCGTCACGGGCCCAACGCTGGTTGGCGGGCAATGACGCCGCCGAGATCGCGAAGATCGTCGTTGCCGATTCGGGGTCCGGCGTGCCGGCCGCGCTCGCGGAGCGCATCTTCGATCCGTTCTTCACGACGAAGGTGGCGGGGAAGGGCACGGGGCTCGGCCTCGCCATCGTCGCGCGCATCGTCGAGAACTTCCAGGGTACCATCTGGGTGACCAACTCACGCGAAGGCGGCGCCGCCTTTCACGTGCTCTTCCCGATCTACTCGGTGCCCGTCGGCAATGCCGCGCCGCGCCGCGTGAATCGGCGTCGCCCCACGCCGCCAATCGGATTCCCACGCACGGTATCGCGTTGAGAGATGGAGGATAGGCTGGGGAGCGAGCTAGGAATCGCGACGATATTGGCCGCGGAGCCCGGATTACCCGGATGAAACTCGGATCGCTCCCTGCCCGGTGAAAGTGCCTCTCGGCCACCGGCATGAATACTTTGTGAACGACACACCTGTCAGTTTCAACACCGAAGCCGACCGAAGTCGTTCACAAAAACCCCTGGCCGTGGCGTTAGGGATCATTCCTGCAGGTGGAGCGATCAGGATTTCTATCCGCGTAATCCGGGTTCAACGGCCAGCCCTGTCCTGATCTCGAATCCCAGCGCACCACCGCCGTCTGCCATCGCAACAAAACCATTCGCAGCGCAATCGAACGCTGCCCCTCTGAGACTCCGCCGGGTCTAGCTTTTCCGCGTCCTGAATGCGGAGACGCTGGTCGTGATTCAGCACGAGCGGAACAAGCGCTTCACGGCTTCGCGTCAGGGGCGTCGCGGGCGCAGCGGATTCACTCTCATCGAGCTGCTCGTATCCCTCGTGCTGCTCGACATCGGCCTGCTGGCACTTGTCGGCCTCGCCGCTTCGTTATCGCAGAACATAGACCAGTTGCGTGGCGACGCACGCGCCACCAGCATCGCCACGGCGCGACTCGAGCGCATCGCGAGCACGCCGTGCGCAGCGACCGCGAGTGGAACGCAAACTTCCAGCCCTGCCGTCAGCGAATGGTTCACCGATCAACCATCGCCTAACGCCACACGACTCGTCGCCGACAGCGTTCGCGTCACGACCTCTCGCGGTGCACGCGTCGCGACGCTCCGAACGAGAGCTCGATGCTGACGCGCGTGACGCACCACGCACCACGCGCCACGCATTTCGGCTTCACTCTCGCGGAAATGATGCTCGTGCTGGTCTTGAGCGCGATCGTGCTCGCCCTCGTGTCGTCCATCGGCACCCACCTGCAACGACAGCTCTCCGATCAGGCGACGCGGGTTGCCGTCGGCGAACAGCTCGCCACCGGCGCCGAGTTACTTCCCCTCGACCTCCGCGGCGTATCGCCGTCTGCGGGCGACATCGTCGAGGCGCGCGACAGCGTGCTCCAGATCCGCGCCACCATAGCAAGCGCCGTGGTCTGCAGTGCGTCAGCGGGCAGCGTCGCCCTGGCCACGTTCTTCGGTGCCTATCGACAGTCGCTCGCACCGCCGCTCCAGGGGGGCGATACGCTGTGGGTGCTCGCCGACGAAGACTCCGTCGAGACATGGCGGCCCGTGCGCATTGCGGGCTGGCGGCGCGCGGCGGGCGTTTGCTCAGCGCTCGATGCCTCGGGGTCGGAGCTGGTCGATCTCTCTCACCTCTGGACTGCGGATGTCCCAGACACCAGCGCCTTTGCCCCGCGCGCGGTCGTGCGCGCTACGCGTCCCCTGCGCTTCAGCTTCTACCGCGCGGGCGACGGTCAGTGGTACCTGGGACTTCGCACCTGGAACACGGCGAGCGCGCAGTTCAACGTCGTTCAGCCGCTGAGCGGTCCATACGCCCCGCCGAGTAGCGCCGCGACGCGCTTCGAGTACTTCGATTCCAGCGGAATGCCCTGGCCGTTAGGCGATAGCAGTTATTCGACGATCGCGCGCGTCGAGGCCTTGCTCCTCGCCGCGGCGTCGTCTAGCGGCGTTACCGCCATCGACTCGCAACGTGTCGTCGTCGCCCTTCGAAACCGATGATGATGCGTGCCGCGTCGCACCATCGGCCAGGAGCCCGTCGCGGCATCGCGCTCGTGACGGTGCTCTACTTCTTCCTCATCGGCAGTCTCGCAAGCGCCGGCCTCTTCATGATGATACGAGGCATGCTGCGTAACACCTCGGGCGCCACAAAGGGGGCGCAACTCGTCGCCGCGGCCGAGGAGGCGCTGTACTCGGCACTCGCCAATTGGGATTCCGCACAGCGCATGCGTCAGGCGGTGGGCTCGGCGGTCACCTCGCCCGCCAGTACGACAGCAAATGCCCAATCCTCCGTCAGCATCGCCAGACTCTCGACGTGGCTGTTTGCGATCGTCGCCGACGCACGCAATCCAGGCGACGGCGCGGCGCGACGCGTCAGTCTGCTCGTACGTTTACCGTCCGTCGGGCCGAGCATCGGTGCCGCTCTCCATTCCGCCGCGGATGTCACGCTCGGGCCGAATGTCCGCGTGCTCACCGACTCGTCATGCGGCGGCACTGGCGTTGGCGCGATCGCGCTCGCTCCGGGGGTCGCGCTCTCGATGGACGCCGCGATGCCGGCCGATGCGCAACCAACGGTGCTCCACGATTCGTCCGCCACCGATTCGGCGGCGTACCTGCGCATCGGGGGCCGCTGGTGGACGGATCTCATCGTCAGCGCGGATATCCGTCTCGCGACCGGAGCGCACGTCACGCCGACGCCGAGCGCGAGCGACGGGCTGTGCGCTTCATCCGATTCAAATTGGGGTGATCCCACGTCGTCGAGCGGGCTGTGCGCCGCGCGTGTGCCGGTGATCTACGCGGACGGCGATCTCACGGTCGACGGTGGGGTGGGGCAAGGTGTCCTCCTTGTCGCCGGACACCTCACGATCGCGGGTCCGTTCACCTTTTCCGGTCAGATTGTCGCGCGCGGCGGCATCGAAGATCTCGCTGACAACATTACGATCAGCGGCGCGATACACGCTTGGCGCGCGCGCGACGATTCGGTCATTGCGCGTACGACGTCATCGAGTGTCGAACTCACTCATCAAACGACGCTACGCTTTTCCCGCTGTGACGCATGGCACGGCATGGCGTCCTGGCTGCAACCGCGACGCGTGCGCGAGCACGCGTGGTCGGAGCTGTTTTGAGTTACTCAACGACGTGTCAGTTCACGACAAGCCAATGTTACGCTTGGGTCCGTTGGTCGTGTACCCGGTAGAAGTGACCCATCTCGCGGTCAGCATGCCCGTCTGAAACGACAGCACGTGTGAACGGCGAGGCAAGCGCAATGAGTCACATCGCGTTAGGCACGTAGTTAGTAACTTTAAAATGTCGCGCGCGGACATTCAGTCCGCTCGCATCCTTCCTTCCCGCGGCGAAGCGTGGTCGTTCGGTGAACGGTCCCGCGCTCGTCAGGTCCGCACCGCTCCCATGGCACTCTTCGGTCGCAAGAAGACGACGGTCGGTCTCGACATCGGCTCCGGCCTGGTCAAGGTCGCCGTCATCGACCACTCCAAGAAGGAGCCCGAGCTCGTGAAGGCGGCGGTGGCGCCATTGCTGGCCGACGCCATTGTCGAGGGCGAGGTCATGGACCCTGGCATCGTCGCCGAAGCGGTCCAGTCGGCGCTGTCGCAGGCGGGGGTGAAATCGAAGCAGGTCGTCACCGCCGTCGGCGGTCGCGACGTCATCATCAAGAAGATCCAGATCGAGCGCGTCAAGGAACAGCAGGCGCGCGAGTTGATGCGTTGGGAGGCGGAGCAGCACGTGCCGTTCGACATGGAATCGGTGGAGCTGGATTTCCAGATTCTCGATCCTGATGCCGAAGGCCTCGAGATGAGTGTCTTGCTCGTCGCCGCCAAACGCGAGCTGATCGAATCCAAAGTGCGCGTTCTCGGCGACGCCGGCTTGCAGCCCGCCGCCGTCGACGTCGACGCCTTTGCTCTGCATAACGCGTTCGAGATCAATCATCCCGACGCGCTCGGCGGGCTCGTGACCCTCGTGAACATCGGCCACGAAGTGACGAACGTGAACATCCTCGACGAGGGCGTTCCGATTCTCACCCGCGACATCACCGTCGGCACGCGTCGCTTCCGTGAAGATCTGCAGCGTGAGCGCGGCCTCGGTCCCGAGGACGCGCAAGCATTGCTGCAGGGGTACGACCGCTCGCCACATATCGAGGCGGTCCTCGCCGGCCGCGGCGAGGAAATCGCCGTCGGTATCGAGCGCGCGGTTGCCTTCCTCGCGTCGAACTCGCGCACTGGCCAGATCCGCGCCGTCTACACCTGCGGTGGTGGATCGCGCATCCCCGGCCTCGGCGAGTTCCTGTCGAATCGGTTGCACCTCCGCGTCGAGCAGGCGAATCCGCTCGCGAACCTGAAAGTCCGCGACGGCGCGCTCGAATCGCTGGTCACCGACGAGATCGCGCCGCTGCTCATGCTCCCCATCGGCCTTGCGCTCCGCAAGGTCGCCTAACGAAATGCACGCCCCCGTCTCGCCCAGTCAGCGCCTCACATGATCGAGATCAATCTCCTCCCCGGATCGGGTAAGAAAAAGTCGAGCCGCAGTAGTGGCGGCTCGGCGAGGAAGATCAATATCGGCGCGCTGATCATGGGCATCACGCAGAAGATTCGCGACCCATGGCTCATCAGCGCTGTCGGCAGCGTCGTCCTCAGTGCCGCGATCGTTGGTGGGACGTACGTCTACCAGGATCAGCGCCTCACGGCGCTCGCCGACAAGGAAACGAAAGCCCTCGCCGACTCCACGCGCTTTTCGGCCGCGCTCAAGGAGCGAGCCCGGGCCGACGCCCGTCGCGACACGCTGCTCCGGCGCATGAATCTCATTCGCGCCATCGACGAGGATCGCTACATCTGGCCGCACGTGCTCGACGAAGTGAGCAAGGCGCTGCCGCCGTACACCTGGCTGTCGTCGCTCGCCTTCATGGGCACGCCGCAGGGCTCGATCAACGTCGCCGCCGGCGCGAAGCCGGAAGCTGGTGACGACAAGAAGAAGAAGGTTGCCAAGAAGGTCGACGTCGAGATTCCGCGCGACGAGGTGCGCATTCGCATGATCGGACTGACGCCCGATATCCAGGCGCTCACGCGATTCATGCGGCAGCTCGAGGCGTCGCCCTTCTTCGCCGATGTGCAATTGAACAACTCGCAGCTCGCATCAGATCAAGGCAAAGACGTGACGCAGTTCACACTCGACGTGACCTACACGCGCCCGGATACGTCGGTCATTCATCGAGTCCCGCTGTCCGCTCAGGATAAGTAGCCATGGCCCTCCTCCCTACCAGGCAACGCGATCAGGTCTTGCTCATGGTAATCGTGCTCTCACTGGGCGCGATTGGTGGGTATTTCATGTACATGTTCGGCGACAAGTCGCAGCAGATCACGACGCTCGAGACCCACGTCGCCGCGCTCGATACCATGAACGCCAAGGTCCAGCGCGACGTCAGCAGCGGCGCCTTCGATCGTGCGCGGAAGCAAGCCGCTCGCTTCGAGCGCGACCTGCGCGTGCTCGACCAGCTCGTTCCGAAGACCAACGAAGTGCCCGCGCTCCTCGATCAGGTCTCGACGGCCGCGCGCCGCGCGGGGCTCGAGCTGCAGGACGTTGCTCCCGCGGGTCCGCAGCCGGGCGAGGAGTTCGATACCTACAAGTACAAGGTCGGTGTCGTCGGCGGATATCACGAGGTCGCCGCGTTCCTCACGAACATCGCCACCCTCGATCGTATCGTGGCGCCGATGAACCTCTACCTCACGGTCACCACGGCCAAAGGTGAGAAGCGCGCCAAGTCTGGCGAGTCGCTCCTCGACGCGAAGTTCGACATCACAACCTACGTCGCGCACGGCGGAGTCCCGCTGGCTGGAAACATCAGCGAGAACGCCAAGCCGACGACGCAAGGGAATCCATGAGCGCGCTGAAGAAGCAACTCGGGGTCGTTCTCGTGTTCGCCGTCGGCATCGTCATCGCCACGATGAAAGGCATGCTCATCGTTATGCTCAAGCGCCTCCTGGCCTTTGGCATCATCGCGAGCATCGCCGCGGCGCTGCACCTCGCCACCGACAAGGATTCCAGCGCGGTGGCGATGCGTCCGCATCCCAAGGCACAGCATCAGGTGGCCCAGGGTAACGCGCAGAAGCCGAATCCAGCCGACAAGCTCGCCGGTCCGGTCGCCCCTGCTCCGTCGGGCACTCCGGCCGTGACGCCCTCGTCCCCGTTAGGCGCTGGTCCGATTCAGGCCGCGCGTAATGCCGCGGCAGCACAGAATGCGCAGCTCGCGAAGGAGACGGGCCAGGACGTGCCCGCGCCGAAGGGCGCGGCGACGCAGACGGCCGCGGCCAAGCCCGCGACCCAAGCGCCGACCCCTGCCCAGTCTCCAGCGACGCCCGCCGCATCATCGCACGGCTCGCCGTCGCAGGGCACGCAGGTGGTCCAGCAGGGCACGGCGAAAGCGGCCAGCGCCGAAGCGCCGCCAGTCATGCGCGAGTCGTTCGACTACACGCGTGATACGCGTCGCGATCCGTTCGTGTCCCTCATGACCACGAGCGATCTCCGGCCGACGCTGACCGACCTTCGCCTAACGGGCATTCTCTACGACCTATCGGGGCGTCGCCCCGTCGCCATCCTCCGCGACATCGCGGGTGGACAGTGGCGCGTAACCACCGGCATGACGCTCGGGCGGATGCGCGTCGCGCAGATCAAACCGAAGACCATCATCTTCACCATCGAGGAGTTCGGCTTCAATCGTCAGGATTCGCTGATCCTCGGTGACACCACGAGAGTGAGGCACAGATGATTCGAGGCATGACGCTGGTCACGACGGCCCTCGTCGCGCTCGCGCCACTTACAGCGAGCGCGATACCGGCACGTCCCGCGAGCGCCACGCCGAGTACGGCTGGGCGCCCCACCGCAACTCCCGTCGCCTCGGTGATCTCCCTGAGCGTCGTCCCCACGAGCGACCGATCCGAGGTCGTCATCGGGGTGGACGCGCCGGTCGAGGTCACGGACTTCACCCTCCGCGGTCCCGACAAGATCGTCGTCGACGTGACCGGTGCCACGTTAGGCATCGCCAACGAATCGTACGATCGCGTCACCCGAGCCGGCATCATCAACGTCCGCTACTCGCAATACCGCAAGAATGTCGTTCGCGTCGTCCTCACCCTGGACAGCGCCAAGCCATACTCCGTCGTTCGCGGCAAGCACGAGATCCGCATCTCGGTCGAAGGGCGAAGCGACCGCGTCGCGGCCTGGCACGTCGGCTTCGATGTCCCGGCCACGGTCGCCGAGAAAGCGCCCGCGCGCACCGAGACCACCGAGTCGCGCACGCCGGCGGCGAAGGTGAGCGAGCCGCGCCGCGATCCAACGATGGGCACGTCCCACTTTGCGGCCATGCAGCAGCGCTCGCAGCAGCCGCGCATCACCATCGCCTGGGAAAACGCCGACATCCACGACGTCCTCGCCGCGTTCGCTGCCTTCTCGGGGCGCACGATCATCCCCGCCAAGGAAGTCACCGGCAACGTCACGGCTGAGATCTCGAATCAGCCGTGGGACGTCGCGATGCGCGCCATTCTCAACGCCAACGGCTTCGATGCGGTCGAGGATCAGAACGGCATCATCATCGTCGATACGTTCTCGCACCTCATCAGCCGGCAGAACACCGAGCCACTGGATACGCGCACGATCCGCCTCAATTACGCGCGCGCCGTCAGCGTCGCCGAAATGGTGCAGATGCGGCTGTCGCGCGACTGCTCGCGTATCACCGTCGGCGGCTCCGCACCAACGGCGCTGCAGCCTAACGGCACGCCTGGCATTCAGCTCAACCCCAACTGTCCGGTGCGCGGCGCCGTCACGGCCGACTCGCTCACCAACAGCTTGAGCATCACCGATATCCCGACCAACCTCGACCAGCTCGAGTCCTACGCTCGGAGCATCGATCTCCGCCAGCCGCAGGTGAACATCAAGGCGAAGATCATCCTCGTCGATCGCTCGCAGCTCGAGGGACTGGGCCTGCGCTATGACCTCGGCACGCAGGCGCAGTTCTTCAACGACATCATTCCGCGCAACGACTCGCTCGGTCAGCCCCTGACGAATGCCGGTCAGATCGCGCTCGGCGGCAACGTGGTTTCGGCCATCGCCAACGCCACGGCTCGCGTGCCCTCCGCGGCGCTGCAGCTCGTTTACTCCACCGCGCTCGGCGGCTTCGACTTCTCGACCTTCCTCGAGGCCCTTCAGCAGGTGTCGCTGCTCGACGTTCAGGCCGAGCCGAGTGCGAGTGTGCTCAACAACCGCACGGCCAACCTCACCGCGGGTACCCAGGTGCCGATCCGCGTCATCGACGCGTCGGCGGGCGGTAACAACACCGGCAACTTCCCGCGTGCGACGGTCCGTATGCAGGAAACTGGTATCATCCTCAACGTGACGCCGCAGGTGACGGCCAACGGCCAGATCCAGATGCGCGTGCACGTCGAGAACTCCGACGTACAAGACCTCGGCGGTGACATCGGTGCCGTGTTCCCGAGGCAGAGTGTCGACAACGAAGTTCTCGTCGCTGACGGCGAAACTGCCGTCATGGGCGGATTGACGCAGACCACCATTCGACTCTCGAAGTCCGGCATCCCGGTGCTCGTTGACCTGCCGCTTATCGGAAGGCTCTTCGGCGTGACACAGCGACAGGAAGCGAAGCGCGATCTGCTCATCCTCATCACGCCACACATCATCGACGACGGTCAGCAGCCGTCGGACCAGATCCGCCGCTAGGCGAATCGGGAAACGACGGTTGACTGGAGTGTGCCTATGAAGCGACCTCATGTCTTAATCACGGCGATGGTTGCCGCCGTTACGCTGGTCGCCGCGTGCGACCAGCGCTCGGTCTTCAATCCGAAACTCGGCGGGGGCGGCAATAACAGCGGCGTGAAGGGCGCGCCGGCCGTCTCGATCGACACGGTTCGCCCGAGTCCCGTGAACATCGGCGATTCGATTCTCGTCGCGATTCACATTCGCGCCGACTCGTCGATTCTCACCTTGCTGGTCTCCGGCCTCACTGTGAAAGGCAGCGCCAACCTCGGAACGCTGAGCACGACGAATCGCTACACGCCGATTGTCGTACCGGTGGGCGGCTCGTTCCGGCCGGGGCTCAAGGACACCACGATCATGCGGTACTTGCAGCCCGCGACCCCGGTGGACACGTCGCTCGATAGCCTCGTGATCATCGCGCAGGCGACGGACGCGATCTCCCGCGTCGGCGCCGACACCGCCGTGGTCAGAGTCGTGACGGGCCCCAAGGTCAACTTCATCACGCCACTGCCCACGACGCAGGTCTTCGCGGGCGGCGACATGGGCGTCGTCGCACACGCGACGCACCCCGACGGCGTCTCGAGCTTGACGATCAAGGTCCAGAGCCAGGGCACCTGGCCGACACCGGTGAACTTCACATCGACTGGTGTATTCCCGTTAGGCCCGAAGGACACGACGTGGAGCGGCACAGTCAACGTTCCGCTCAACGCGCCGGTTGGTGGACGGCTGCTCTTCACCGCCTCCGGTATCGACGTGAATGGCAAGCCCGGCTCGGTCGCCAGCCTCACACTGCTCGTGAAGGGTCAGGACACGACGCCGCCGCTCGTCACGCAGGTGGTGTCGCCACGTATCGAGCTCACCGATTCAGTGCTCGTGAACTCGTCAGGCTCGAGCGCCACCGTCACGGTTGGTGTCATCATCAAGGACAGCGTCGGCACCGAGATCCGTCGCGACAGCATTCCGGTTCCGACACCACTCAACAACGTCTCGCAGTATGTCCATCTGCCCCTGACCAACGCCGAGCAGGGCCGCAATCTGCGCATTAGCAGCTTCGGCATCGACCGCCTCGGTAGAAAGGGCTACTCCGTCTCGGCTACCACGACCATCCCGCAGCCGAACATGGCCGCAGCATGGTCCGATACCACCGTCGTGGTCTACGGCCGCACGTATCCCCTGCCGTACGGCGGAATCAATACGATCGTCGGCGACATCGCGATCGATACCGCGCACGGCAATGTCTTCGTTTCCAACATCAACAACAATCGCCTCGAGATCTGGCAGAACTCGACCAAGAACTTCGCGGCGACAGGCATTCCTGTCGGCTCGGAACCGTGGGGCCTCGCGTTCGGCAACAGTAACGACACGCTCTACGTCGCCAACTCCGGCGGTACGAACATCAGCCGCGTCTACGTGGGTGCCGGCACCAAGAGTGAAGTGCTCAGCCAGCGCATCCTCACGCGCAATACCTATGCGTACGTCGTCACTCAGGTGACGGACGTGAACACCGGTAGAATCTCACTGTCGATTCAGGGGCCGATCAGCTACTCGGATCGTCCGCAATACCTCGCGGTCTCGAGAGCGGGCCGCGTCTTCTACTCGACGCTGCCAACCGCGTCGGCGCCAGCCGGCACCATTCGCTGGCTCGATCCCTCGCTGCCGGTACCGGATCCGCAGCAGATCTGGCAATACGGCAACGCGACGGGCATCGGCACCGCGCAATGGGTGCTGTTCAACGTCGACTCGGCATTCGTCTTCAAGTTCACTGGTCAGACATCGAAGTCCGACCTGCTCACAGTGTACGATCACCCGTACGGTCAGCTGACTGGTTCGCTCGTCGGCAGCGACTCGGACGTGGTCTCGGCCGTGGGCAAGCTGGGCTCCACCAGCGACGCACAGCTGGTGGGTAACCTCGATATCAGCACGCTGGCGCTGACGGATACGACATTCCTCGCCGAGAGCGGCGATCACACCTGGATTGCCTTCGGCGAAGGAAATACGGCCGGAGCAGGCCGGATCATGATGGTGAACGATCCATCGGGCTCCGCGCCTGGATTCTTCTCGCCCGGCGTCGCCGTGACAGACCTCATCGACAACGCCAACGAACGAGTCTTCGGCGTCGCCGTGGACAGCACGGGCCAAACGCTCGCGGCTCACGGCAACGAATCGTACTTCGCGGCAATCAACAACCCCTTCCACCTGCGTCTACAGGGTAAGTACAACTCCTTCGACAACGGTGCGGGTATCGCCTTCAACCCGGGCGCGAACGGTTACACCACCGTGGCCGGTGACCGACTTGCATTCGCCGGCTCGCAGGACGGCCACATCCAGATCATCGACATTGCGTACTTCCTCAACCGCGGGACGCTCACGCTGAAGGGCAATCTGTATGGCCCGCTACGCGCGAGCCGGCCCTTCCCCGGCGATCCACCGACCACAGTGCTGAAGCTCTTCGGTTTGTCGAGTGCCGGCCTCGTCGTCATCGATCTACAAGCCTCGGATATCAGACCTGGACCGTAGCGTAGAGGGCAGAGGGTGGGGTAGGGGGTGACAGCACGACGCACGGATGTCATCCCGAGGAGCGTAGCGACGAAGGATCTGTTTTTCGCGACGGGCGTGTGAGCAATGCTCACACGCCCGTCGGGTTTTTTCGAGCGGGTGCACCTCAATCTCGATTCTCGGCGCAGCCATCTCGTCGCTCGCATCTAGGCCCGTTGATAATGGGTGCGATGCCCGCAACCTGGACGATGGAAACGGCCGCCCCCGGCTCACCTATCATCCCGGTCTGGCTCTCACACATCATCCCGTCCGTACCCCCGCAACCCTCCACCCTCTACCATTATTGTCCGACGCAGGAGAAACCAGGAAAAAGCTTGCTCGCTACATGATTCGCTTTACCACCGCGGGTGAATCGCACGGTCCCGCTCTCGTGAGCATTCTCGAGGGGATGCCCGCTGGGCTGCCCCTCGCCGCCGATGACGTCAACGTCGAGCTGGCGCGGCGGCAGCAGGGGTATGGCCGCGGACGCCGCATGCAGATCGAGAAAGACACGATCGAATTCATCTCCGGCGTGCGCGCCGGCGAGACGATCGGATCGCCGATCGCGATGCTGATTCACAATCGCGACTGGAAGAACTGGCAGGAAATCATGGATCCGGCGCTTCGAGTTGAGGAGCTAGTCGCGAGAGACGCCCCTCAACTCCCAGCGCCCAACGCCCAACGAAAGCGAGCGGTCACACGGGTGCGCCCTGGGCACGCCGATCTTTCAGGTTTGCTCAAGTACGATCGCACCGACGCCCGCGACATTCTCGAACGCGCCTCAGCGCGCGAGACGACAGCGCGCGTGGCGGCGGCGGCGATCTGCAAGCGTCTGTTGCGCGAGTTCGGTGTCACGATCGCGAGTCACGTCACCCACCTCGGCGGGATCGATGCGCGGCGTCCCGATCCCATGCCCGGAGACGTGAACGCCGCCGCCGACGCCTCACCACTGCGCACGCTCGACGCCGATGCCGAACGGGCGATGATCGCGAAGATCGACGTCATCAAGCGCGAGGGGAACACGCTCGGCGGAATCTGCGAGGTGATCTGTACGGGTGTGCCGGTGGGCCTGGGATCGCACGTGTCGTGGGACCGTAAGCTGGACGGACGACTCGCGGCCGCCATGATGTCGATCCCAGCGGTGAAGGCGGTCGAGATCGGCCTGGGCTTCGAGATGTCCCGACGCACGGGAGCCGAAGTTCATGATGAAATCGAGCCGAACCCGAATTCCCCGCGTACAGGAAACGTTCGGCGCCGAAGTAATCGCGCGGGCGGCCTGGAGGGTGGTATCACGACCGGGGAGCCGGTCGTCTTGAGTATAGGGATGAAGCCCATCTCGACCCTTATGCGGCCCCTGGCGACCGTGGACGTCAGCACGGGCGCGCCGGCCGCGGCAGTCGCCGAACGGAGCGACGTCACCGCTGTTCCCGCGATGGGCGTGATCGCGGAGGGAATGGCGGCTCTGGTGCTGGCCGACGCCTTTCTCGAGAAATTCGGCGGCGACTCCCTGGCGGAGACGAGGCGCAATTATGACGGCTACCTTTCGTACCTCCAATCCCGTGTCGGCGGCTGATCCCCGAAGGCCGCACCTCGTGTTGGTTGGATTGCCTGGTGCGGGTAAGTCCACGATCGGTCGCGCTGTTGCCGAACGCCTTGGCAGGACCTTTCTCGATTTCGATCACGAGATCGAACGGCGACAGGGCAAGACCATCGCCGAGATTTTCGGAGAGAAGGGAGAGGGCCACTTTCGCGAGCTGGAGCGTGCCCTCACCGAAGAGCTGCGACTGATGGGCAACATGGTTCTCGCGCCGGGCGGCGGCTGGGTCGCCAACCCGGAGGTAGTTCGACTGATCAGACCGCCCGCGCGGTTGGTCTATCTCAGGCTCCGTCCCGAGACGGCGCTCAAGCGGTTGGGCGTCGAGCGCAGCACGAGGCCGCTGTTGATGAGGCCTGATCCCCTCGGCGAATTGCGGCGTCTATTGGGCGCCCGAAAGGCCGCGTACGAGGCTGCCGACCACGTCATTGAAGCGGAACTTCTTGACGTCGAAGAGGTTATCAAGAGAGTTTCGACGCTCGCGCAAAGCGTCCGTTGAGTGGGTTTGTGCCTGTGTGAGTATTTTGGGCACGGCGCCATTCGCCTGGGCGTCTATGTTTCCCTGGCCTTTTACCACCAACCACACACTCTTGTGAACTTTCGCGTTTTGGGTCCGCACGAGCGTGGTCGTTTTGCACCGGAGGCGTGGGGACACTTACTGGCGCTCAATGGCAGCGGTGCGCTCAGCGCGGGCGACCTCGAACACATCATCGAGCGGGCACTCGTTCAGATCGACGGACGGATCGCCCTGGACGATCTGCGTTCTTTAATGGAAGGTGCCGGATACGAGGATCACGCGTCCGGTGGAGACAATCCAACGGTGCATTGAGTGGACGGTACGCGGTGAACGGTGAACGGTGATCACCGACCACCGTTCACCGATCACCACCGACCACCGTTCACCGCGTTGGACCTTAGGGCACTTGCCCGGCAGCTTTGCGTTTCTCATCAACTACCAAATGGCTTCTAGAAAACCCGGTTCACGAAAACGCACTACGGCGCGCAAGGCGACCGGATCGGCGGCTCGAAAGAGCAGTCGTCGCCGGCACGTCGCGCCCGAAGTGCATGATGACGAGCCTTCGCCAGCGCCGGCTGGCTCGCAGTCGCTCGTCATCGTCGAGTCGCCTGCCAAGGCGAAGACCATCGGCAAATACCTCGGCCGCGGCTTCCGCGTTCGCGCGACCGTCGGTCACATCATGGACCTGCCCGAAAAGAAGTTGGGCATCGACATCGAGGGCGGATTCGAGCCGGAGCTCATTCCGATCCCCGGCAAGGAAAAAACCATCGCGGAGTTGAAGAGCGCCGCGAGGGACTCCCGCGAAGTCTTCATCGCCACCGACCCTGATCGCGAGGGCGAAGCCATCGCGGCGCACGTTGCGCTGCAGATCAAGCCAAAGCGCGGCGCCGTCGCCGTCCCCATCAAGCGCGTGCTCTTTCACGAGATCACGCGGGACGCGGTGCGCAACGCCATCGAGCAGGCGGGAGACATCGACGAGAAAAAGGTCGAGGCGCAGCAGGCGCGTCGCGTGCTCGATCGCCTGGTGGGCTACAAGGCGAGCCCGGTGCTCTGGAAGACCGTGAAGAAGGGTCTTTCGGCAGGACGCGTGCAAACCGTCGCCCTGCGGCTGATCGTCGAGCGTGAGCGGGAGATTCGAGCGTTCAAGCCCGTCGAGTACTGGACCGTCGAGGCACTGCTCGAGAAGGACAAGCAGCAATTCACGGCCAAGCTGCATCACATCGATGGCAAGAAGGCCGAGATCCGGAACAAAGCCGAGGCAGATCGCATCCTCGCGGACCTGAAAGGCAAAAAGCATTTCACGGTGACGGATGTAAAACGTCGCGAGCGACGGAAGAATCCCTCGGCGCCCTTCACTACGTCCACGCTGCAGCAGGAAGCCGCGAAGAAATTGTCATTCGGGTCGAAGCGCACGATGCGCGTCGCCCAGGATCTTTATGAGGGCGTTGAAGTAGGTGATGAGGGCGCGGTTGGTCTCATCACTTACATGCGCACAGACTCCACGCGCGTCGCCGAAATCGCCGCCAGCCAGGCGCGAGACTATCTGCGCACGTTGTTCGGCGCGGAGTTCCTCGCCGCGGGTCCGCAGCTGTATGGCAAGAACAAGGGCAATGCGCAGGACGCGCACGAGAGCATCCGGCCAACGGATCCATCGCGACGCCCCGAGCTGATCAAGCGGCATCTCACGCCCGATCAATTCAAACTTTATCAACTCGTCTGGCAGCGCTTCATGGCGTCGCAGATGGCCCCCGCGGTGTTCGATACCACCACGGTGGACTTCGAGATTCCGGCGGCGAAGCAGCCCGATATAGGCCGTCGCAGCTATCTGTTCCGCGCCACGGGCTCGATCGTGAAGTTCCAGGGCTATCTCGCGCTCTATCGCGAGGCGCACGAAGAGGGCGAGCACAAGGCGCTCGAAGACGAGCAGGCGTTGCCGGTTGTCGTCGTCGGCGAGAACGTGCCGTGCAAGGGCATCACGCCTTTGCAGCACTTCACCGAGCCACCGCCACGCTTCTCGGAAGCGAGCCTCGTGAAGGAGCTCGAGCGGCTGGGCATCGGACGTCCCTCGACCTATGCGTCGATCATCTCCGTGCTGGCCGATCGGCGCTACGTCGAGCTGCAGCAGCGACGCTTCTTCCCCACGGAGCTGGGTGAGAGCGTGGAGAAGGTCATGGTGAAGCAGTTCCCCGACATCTTCAACGTGGGCTTCACGTCGGAGATGGAGGAGGAGCTGGACAAGATCGAGGGCGGAGAGCTGGAGTGGCGGCTCGTGCTCCGCGACTTCTACAAGCCGTTTGAAAAGTCACTCAACAAGGTGGACGCGGGGGCTCTCATTGCCGCGGCGCACGATCTCTCCGAGGTGGCGAAGCTCCGCTGTCCGGATTGCGGAGGCAAGCTCGAGCCGCGCGGTGGCTTCTTCGGTCCGTTCCTCGCCTGCGAGAATCATCCGAAGAAGTGCAAGTACACGCGGCCAATCAAAGGCGAGCGCGCCAAGCCGGTGATGACGGACTACAAGTGTCATCTCTGCGGCTCGCCGATGGTCATCCGTCAGGGGCGCAGCGGCCAGTTCCTCGGCTGCAGCACCTTCCCGAAGTGCCGCGGCACGCGCTCCATGCCCACGGGGGTGTTCTGCCCGAAAGACGGCGGCGAGCTCGTGGAGCGTCGCTCGCGCAAGCGCGGCACGGCGTTTTACGCCTGCTCGAACGAAAACTGCGATTTCGTGGTCTGGAACAAGCCCGTCGCCGAGAAATGCCCGGAGTGCGGGTATCTCGGTGCCGAAGTAAAGTTCACCAAGGCCCGCGGCGAATACCGCAAATGCCTGAAGTGCGGCAATGAATGGGACGTGCCGCAAAAGGAAGAGTCAGCGGAGGCGTTAGCGGGATAGCGTTTGCGTTGAGCGTTGAGCGTTGAGCGTGACGCAATGACAAAGGCCGACGGTAAACCGTCGGCCCTTTCATTATTAGCGCCCAACGCCCAACGCGAGCCCAGCCAAGAAGCTGCCAGCGCGTGAGCTGGCAGCTTTCAGCATCGGATGTGGTCGTTAGGCGAGATCCTATTGACCGCGAGCCCGTGAGCGCTGACAGCTCGTGAGCCTGCCCGCCGACAGCTAACGGCTGAGCTCCGAGCTCATCGCTGATCGCTCTCACGCTGCCAGCTTGTGAGCCTCGCGCCAGTAGACCCGTCCAGTGTCACCTGTTCGCCAGCCCGATCACGAAGGCAGTCGCTGCGAGCCGTGAGCTCAGGCGCCGGCAGCTTCTCAGCTGGGCTCGAGAACGAACTCTGGCCGACTTCGGAGCGACCTCAATACAGGTTTACCCATGCGCGCCCCTTCGCAACCGCCAGATTCGACGACGCCGACAGCACACTCTGCAGCGCGCACGACGAGTACTGCACGCTCGCCGAACCCGTGAGCGCCACCGTATAGCCGATGTCCACCGAGGCTGCCATGATCGCGCCGGTAACGGCGTTGCTCGCGCCGCTCGCCTTCACGGCGCCGCGCGCGATGATCAGACCCGTGAATGTGAAGTTGCCCGCCTCGGTAAGGTCCCCGTCTACCAGCAGGATGCCCTGTCCTGAGCCGTTGGTGAGCGACGTATTTCCGGTGATGTGAATGATCGGGAAGTACGTCTCACACGCCGCAGCCGGAATGTGGCGCACCGGATCGCCCCAGTTCGTGTTCGGAGTCTTGTTACAGCCGTTGGCGTTGACGACTGGGGTCATGCCGTTGTAGTTGCCGCCCGGGAGCACGATGTTCGCCATGTTCGCCAGCGCTGCGTACGTCGTGCTGCCGTAGTTGAAATAGGTATTCGTATCAGTAGCGGCCGTGCTCGTGGTATACGGCGGGTTGCCTGTCACGGAGACCGCGCCGCCCGTGGTGACCGACGCCGTGGGGCTGATCACCGCGCCGGGCATGTTGCTGGTCGGTACGCCCGTACATGCCCAACCAGTCGGCGGCAGGTCGTTTCCGTTCAGCGTCACCGTACCGTTCACCTTCACGTTGCCGGCAGCCGTCACCGCGCCGAGATAGCTCACGGCCGGCGTGGCCAGCCGGAAGAGCGAGCCGTAGCGGCGACGCGAGCCATACTGGAGGCTGTTACCGCGCGTCTGCGCCTCGGACACGGCCCAGAAGAACGATCCGCCAAGGCGCGTCACGAACACGTTCACCGTCGCGCCGTTCGGATCGGTGTAGGTCAATCGGGTCGTGTCGCCCATGACCATCGACGTGTTCTTCGACTGGTCCCAGTCTGTCGTTAGGCGATTGAGACCCATCTCGGCAGCCTCGTCGGCGCGCGTCTCGTTGAGCGAGTTCGCTCCGACACGATAGTCCTGAGTCGCGAGAAACATCACACCGGCGATCAATGTGCCGACGAGAGTGATGGCGCCGAGTACCATCGGCAGCGCCATCCCTCCGCGGCGACGCGGCATCGCGTTCATAAGATCCTCACTTCCTGTTGCGCAGGGCCACTTCGATCCGCAGCGAATCGCTGAAGGTCTGTGGTGAGCCCCCCGCAAGCTGAATGGTCCTCGTTCCCTGGCCCTGCAACAGCACGCTGATACGGCTGACGGCGAGCCGATTGGCGGTCACCGCGCCGGTCGTGTCGTAGTACGTGAAGCGAACACCGGCGAGCTGCGGCTGGCCGGCGACGTACGGTTTGAGCGGTCCGGCAATTGGCTGGATCGGGTTGCACACGGGTGTTCGGCTCGTGCGGCAATCGTAATAGCCGAGATACCAGTTGTTGTCGCTCGCCTGATACAGGCTGTAATGCACCCGCTTGAAGAAGCGCACCGCCGCGCCCGGGCTCACCGTCGCCGACTGCTGCGGCGAGAGCGTGAAGCTGTAGCTGGGATTGGACACGGTGGCGTCGGTCGTCTTCATCAGCCCACTCGCCGAGGTACACCCCGGCGTCGCGTTCGAGAACGCGATCGTCGTCGTCGTGATCCGGTGGTACGACCAGGAATCGTCAACCGTCGACGAGTTCGTCGAATCCACGTAGAGCGCGAGCGAGTCGTTGTTCGCCGGCGTCTGTGTCCACACGGTCAGCGCCGAGCCCTTGCCGAGGTTGACCGGAGGAACCGGGATCTGTGAGGTGGTGCGATCGTTCCGGCAGATATAGGAGCTGCCGAAGGTCGATCGGAAGTCGATCGACGTGTCGGTCATCGCGTAGATGTCGCCGGCCGGGCTCGAGATCCCGCGCAGATCGCTCGGCATCATCACCGATGCCTGACGAACCTGCGTGCGTGTGAGCAGAATCTCATTGGCGCCGGAATAGAAGCGCTGTTGCTTGAGCAGGAACCCGACGATCAGGCCGCCCAGGAGCCCGAGCAGGACGATCGAGATCATGAGCTCCGTGAGCGTCAGACCCGCTCGCGCCCGGCCGCGCTCGCGCCGTTTCGAGTGACCGATCAGCATGTGATGAAGCTCCGGTAGATCCGCGTCTGCGAACTGTGGTTCGCGACGAAGCTCACGCGAACGGTGACGTCATCCGCCTTGGCCAGCTTCACGACTTGCCAGGATTCAGCGATGCCTCGAGTGGTCGTCGAGTCCGATGTATGACTGGCGCAGGGCTGCGCGCGGAGCCGCTCGTAACGTGCGGCGGCGACCGACGCGGCAAGCGATCGAGTCTTCGACGCGGTGATGAGCGTCATGACGTTCCCCGACGTGGCCACCATGGCGAGCGCGCCGATCGAGAAGACCATCAGCGCGACCAGCAGCTCGACGAGCGTAAAGCCGCGGCGAGACGTTAGGCGAAGCGACATGGTCAGCACCCCCGAGCCATCGTATTGCCGAGACCCGAGACACAGACCGTGTCGACACCGCTTCCCTTCGTAATCGTGATCTTGTAGGCCGTCGTCGTGCCCGTGATGAGGCCACGCGGGTCGAACGAGACCGTGTCGCGCCCCGAGGGCGTCGAGATGCTTCCCAGGGTCACGCCATATCGCTCATTGAGGTCGACGATCGGCTCGAGCTGCACCTTCGTGCCCGAGGAGTCGCCGACGATCTTGATCGTGTTGCCGCTGCGCACGAGCCACGACTGGCGAGCGCGTTGGATGGCGACCGCCCGTGCCTGGAACAACGTCGTCGCGGCGACGCGAGTCGCCGACGCGCGCGAGTTGCCTGAGAAGGCCGCAGAGAGGCCATGGCCACTGATGGCGATGATGATGCCGGCGATGACCAGGACGAGCATCAGCTCCATGATCGTGAAGCCGGCTCGCCTTCCATGGTGTGTGAAGCCGCGTCGCTTCGACATGAGTGTCGCTCCGGTTGTTTCGGCCGGGTGACCGAAAAATGAACAGTCGCCTAACGCCAACACACTAGTTTATACAACACTCATACCATGACTTCTGATGTTTGAATTAGTTAACAAAACAAGATGCCGCCCTGTGCGTCACGTCATCGGGGGAGTGTCGGACGCGTCACAGAGTCCGCGCGGGCACGCCCCAGCGCCGCTCCAGGAGCAGGATAGACCGATTTGTTGTGAACAGATGGCCGCTTCCCCCACGTCGCTCTGACCGTTAGGCGACTTTGCCCTAGTGGCTCCGCTGGCCAGCAATCGCGCGCTCTAGGCGCTCATGCGCCCGGCGATCCACCCAACTCCCGCGATTCGCGAGAAAGTGCCGCATTTTGTGGTAGAGGGTAGAGGGTTGCGGGTGGCTCCTCACCCACCATCCTCTACCCTCTACCTCTACCCTTCCAGCATCAATACAGATTGACCCACGCCCGTCCTTTCGAGGTGCCGATCGCCGAGGAGGCCGACAGCGCCTGCTGCACCGCGCACGACGAATATTGAATGGTCGTGCTTCCGCTGAGCGTTATCGCGTCACCGAAGTCGACGGCCGCGGCCATCTCCACGCCGGTGACGCCGTTGTTGCTGCCGCTCGAGCGAATCGTGCCGCGCGCGATCACCACGCCGGTGAAGCTAAAATTTCCCGACTTCGTGAGGTCGCCGTCGACCAGCAGGATGCCCTGTCCGGTACCGTTCGTGAGTGTGGTGTTACCGGTGAAGTGAATGATCGGGAAATACGTCTCGCATGCCGCGGCCGGCACGTGCCGCACCGGATCGCCCCAGTTCATCGTGCTCGATTTGTTGCAAGTCGTGCCGGTGAGCGCGGGCCCCATACCGTTGTATGTTCCACTACCCAGGGTGATGTTTGCCATGGCCGCCAGCAACGCGTAGGTCGCGCCGCCGTAATTGAAATACGTGTTCGTATCACTCGCGGCCGCGTTCGTCGTGTACGGCGGATTGCCGGCGACGTTTGCCGTCCCGTTGAATGTGACCGTGGCGGTGGGAGTGAGCACCGCGCCAGGCACGTTCGCGAGCGCACCCGTGCATGCCCAGCCGGTCGGGTTGGCATCGTTTCCGCTCACGGTCACATTGCCGCTCGCTCTGACGTTGCCAGCTGCCGTCACCGCGCCGAGGAAATTGATTGCCGGCGTGTTCAGGCGAAGCAGCGAGCCGTAACGTCGGCGCGCACCATACTGAAGGGCATTGTTGCGCGTTTGCCCTTCCGACACCGCCCAGAAGAACGGGCCGGGCAAGCGCGTGATGAACACATTCACGCTCGCGCCGCTCGGATCGGTGTAGTTCACCCTCGTCGTGTCGCCGGTGGCCATCGACGTGTTCCTCGACTGGTCCCAGTCCGTCAACACGCGATTGAGGCCCATCTCCGCGGCCGCCTCGGCACGCGTCTCGTTGAGCGTGTTCGCCCCGACGCGAAAGTCCTGCGTCGCGAGATACATCACGCCCGCTATCAACGTCCCGATCAGGGTGATGGCGCCGAGTACCATCGGCAGCGCCATGCCCGCGCGTCTACGCATCATCGCGTTCATAAGATCCTCATTTCCAATTGCGGAGGCCCACTTCGATCCGCAGCGAATCACTGAACGTCTGCGGCGTGCCCCCCGCGAGCTGAATGGTCCTCGTGCCCTGTCCCTGCAGCAGAATGCTGATGCGACTGACCTGGAGCCGATTCGCCGTCACTGCCCCGGTCGTGTCGTAGTACGTGAAGCGCAGACCGGCGAGCTGTGGCTGGCCGGCAACGTACGCCTTGAGCGGCCCGGCGATCGGCTGGATCGTGTTGCACACCGGCACCCGGCTCGTGCGGCAATCGTAATAGCCCAGATACCAGTTGTTGTCCGCAGCCTTGTACAGGCTGTAGTGCACCTTCTTGAAGAAGCGCACCGCCGCGCCGGCACTCACGGTCGCCGACTGTTGCGGCGAGAGAGTAAAGTTGTAACTCGGGTTCGACACCGTGACGTCGGTAGACTTCATCATCAAGCTCGCCGACGTACATCCCGGTGTTGCGTTCGAGAATGCGATCGTCGTCGTCGTGATGCGGTGATACGACCACGAATCGTCCTTCGCCGCCGTGTTCGTCGAATCGACGTACAGTGCCAGCGAGTCGTTGTTCGCCGGCGTCTGCGTCCACGTCGTCAGCGCCGATCCCTTGGCGAGGTTGGCCGGCGGCAGCGCGATCTGCGACGTCGTGCGGTCATTTCTGCAGATATAGGAGCTGCCGAACGTCGATCGGAAGTCGATCGACGTATCCGTCATCGCATAGATATCGCCGCCCGCGCTCGAGATCCCGCGCAGATCGCTCGGCATCATGACCGATGCCTGGCGAATCTGAGTACGTGTTTGCAGAATCTCATTGGCGCCGGCATAGAAACGCTCCTGCTTGAGCAGGAAGCCGACGATCAGGCCACCCATCAGCCCCACCAGCACGAGCGAGATGAGCAGCTCCAGCAGCGTCATGCCCTGGCGGCGTGTTTTGCGTGTCGTCATGAGAGCCATCCTCCTCAACAGGGGAGGAAGGTCCGATACACGCGCGTCTGCGTGCGTCGGTTGGCCAAGAATGTGACGCGGACGGTCACGTCGTCGGCGCGGACGAGATTGACCGTCTTCCACGACTCCGCGACACCGCGTGTGGTTGTCGAATCGGTGGTGTGGGCCGAGCATGGTTGCGAGCGCATCCGCTCGAATCGCGCCTGGGCCACGTCGGCGGCCAGGGTGCGGTTCTTCGACGCGGTGATGAGCGTCATGACGTTCCCCGACGTGGCAACCATCGCCAGTGCGCCGACCGAGAAGACCATGAGCGCGACGAGCAGCTCGACCAGCGTGAAGCCGGCCCGCGCTCGCCATCCCGTTCTGTTGAGACTCGTTAGGGATCGCATGGTCAGCACCCTCGGCCGCGAGTATTCCCGAGACCCGACACGCAGACCGTGTCGGAGTTCGAGCCTCGGGTGATGACGATCGAATACGCCGTCGTCGTCCCCGTGATGAGGCCACGTGAATCGAATGACACCGTGTCGCGGCTCGCCGGCGTCGAGATGCTCGACAGCGTGACGCCGAAGCGCTGATTGAGATCGACGGTCGGCCCGACTTGCACCTTGGTACCGAGGGAGTCGCCGAGGATCTTGATCGTGTTGCCGCTGCGCACGAGCCACGACTGGCGGCTGCGCTGAATCGCGACGGCTCGTGCCTGGAAGAGCGTCGTGCTGGCGACGCGAACCGCCGACGAGCGGCTGTTACCGGCAAAGGCCGACGAGATGCCCTTACCCGTAATGGCGATGAGCACGGCCGCGACCGTGAAGACGACCAGCAGCTCGAGAATGGTGAAGCCGGAGCGGCGTCGCGTGCTCTGCTCGACGGCAGCGTCGCCGAATCGAGTGCACATAGAATGATGAGTGGTTGGCCTGCAGCGGCGCGGCCTAGTGGTGGGCGAAGAGAAGAAACACTTGACGTTTCGACGACGCGAAACACGACAGCCGTCGCCGGCGCCATTCTATGTGGCGTAAGTCGTGCCTAACGTTAAGTCGTTGTGGTAGCGTAATGTTTACACGAGTCGCATATCGCAACCTGCGAGCGAGTGCCGCGAAATGCCGATCGCCAAGTGTTTCGTCGACAAGCGTTTACGAAACATTTGCTTCGCTTAGTGGCAACTTGCGATCCAATCTTTATTGAACGTGAAACACACGTAGGAGAGTGGCAGAGGGTAGCCGGCAGAGGGTGAAAACGGAACAAGGCCGACAGTGATGCCGTCGGCCTTTTCGATTTGTCATCCCGAGCGCAGCGAGGGATCGGCTTTTCGCCCTCTACCCTCCACGCTCTCCCACTCTCTACCAAGCCCGGATCTCTCCTGCCGCTTCCTTGCCCGGTTCAGCGCGCCCTCGAGATAGATGGGCTCCAGGCCACCGGCCCAGTAGTCGACGGCCTGGCGGTCCGGTTGCGAGGTCTCCTGGTCGGTGCGCAGCGCCGCGTCCTGCGCACCGTCCGCCGGAACGAATTCGATCCAGCCGCTCCATGTCCCGTCTCGTCGCTGCTCGCCGTAGCTCGTCGCGCGATAACGCTTGCCGTCCCCACTCCTCACCACCTTGGAGTGACGGTGAATGAGCTCCGCCATTGTTCGTCTCCCGTTAGGCATCCCGTTCCGTCGCGGCGGCTGCACGTCCAGCTCACCCCGAGCTCGCTAATGCAACTGTTCCGCCATCGGCGCCCATTCTCGCGAACTGTCGAGGTGGTGAGCCGAACCCGAGCATGAGACGAGCGGGAGAACGCTAGCGGACGGATGAAAAACGCGATTGTGAGCGCCGGCAGAAGGCGGTCGTGATCCACGAGTCGTCGTTATGTGACAGCGGTTCGTTTGGAGGCTAGCCGCGATGTCCGTGGCACGAGGGCTTGTCCCTTGCGCTCCGTCCTGCCCTCATGCGCGAAGTTGCGCATGTGTTGTTCACGTTTCAGGGGAGGAAGGACGATGTCGAATCGTGTACTGGCTCTCGCCCTAACGAGCGCATGCTTTCTGGCGGCATGCAGCGATCATCCCACGGCACCGCGGTCGGCGACTACGCCGCCGAGTTTCCAGAAGGGCGGTAATGGCCACGGCAAGAAGGCGGCGGAGCGCGCGGCATTGCTCACCGACATTCCCGTCACCGGTACGCTCGCCGACGGCGGAACGTTCACCGGTACGATCACGGCGACCAAGCTCGCGGTCGATCCGCTGACGCAGCAGCTCTCGATGACGGGCGTCGTGAATGGTACGGCGACGAAGGCCACGGGCGAAGTCGTGAATGTCGTCGACCAGGCCTTCACCGCACCAATGTCATTGGCGCGTCCCGGGCAGGCGGCCAGCCTCGTCCAGCCCGCGGCGCAAGCGTCCTGCGGCATCCTCAACCTCGTGCTCGGGCCCCTCCATCTCGACCTGCTGGGACTCGTTGTCGACCTGAATCAGGTGATCCTCAACATCACGGGTGTTACGGGCGCGGGAAACCTTCTCGGTAACCTGCTCTGCGCGCTCACCGGCCTCCTCGACCTTCCTGGAGCGCTGGCCGCCATTTCACAAATTCTCGGCACCATCAACAACCTGCTGGCCGGGGTTACGGGAGCCGCCGCCGGCGTGGGTGGCGTCATGTGGATCATGCCGCAGCAGAGTTTCCAGAGCTGGTCGGCCTAACGAACCGATGTACGTGTCACAGTCCGGGGGGATGGAAACGAGCAATCGGCGGGCGGGCAGCTGGCCCACCCACCGATTGTTCGTTGAGCGCCTAACGGTTATCCGACGGCGATGATGTAGCCCGACGAGGGACTCGGCGCGGTTGGTCGTTCCTCGTTCTGAGGTAGCATTCGCTGCAACTGCAGCAGATGGCTGGTACTCTCGAGTGGAGGGAGCTCAATAGGAAGCATCGAGGGATCCTCCCATGCCCGAGTAGCCGGCGGCCACCATGTAGCCGCTGAAGTGCTTCACGCGGCGATAGACCGAGTTGTGGGTCGGATCGAGCCACGCGCGCAACGTCGGGTCGGTAAGCGATTCGTCGACCCAGGCATCGTTCCCCTCATTGTACAGAATGTTGTATGCGTAGGTATCGTGCAGCTTTTTCTGCGAGTGAAGCGACAGGATCACCCAACGGAACACACTCCGCGAATCCGCCGGCGCAAACCGAAGCTCCGGCGAGAAGTGCGCGAAGCCATATCCGCCGCGGTTCGACCAGTGCACCGTCACCTGCATCGGCTTGCTGAGCGGCGCGCAGGGAGCGTCCCAGTAGGACGGACCATAGCCCGATGTCGCCGGATCACAGATCGCGTGCGCCGGGAAGTAAATCCAGTTCTGTCCGAAGGCGTACGTCTTCGAGACGTTTGGATCAATGGTGAGGATGGTTGTGGTCGAATCGAGGTCCGCGGACTTCGGCCCTGGAGTCGATTGTGGCCCCTTCTGATTCGGCGCCGCTGCCCGCGAATCGAGCGGCTGCAGCGCTTGAACGTCGAAGGCCGGCCGCTCCGCCGTGGCGCGAGGCGCCATCGGAGCGTCGGAGCACGCGGTCGCGGCCACGAGCACCACGAGCACCGCGCTACTCCGCCGTACCAGCGTCGATACGTGCATGCAAAAAGTCCTCTGAATTCGGAAAATGTGTCGCCGGCCGAGTGGCGCGATGCGACGCGATGCGCGAGACGCCTGACGATCGACATCCTCGCGCCGCCGTAGTTAGGCAAGCCCCATTCCGCGTGCGAGACTCCCTCGCACGTTGCGAAACTCCGGTCAGGCTGTCGCGAGCGGTCGGTCGTCGCTGTCCGATTCCGTGTTGCGCAGGACACAATTTTTCTGTGGCGGAGGGATCAGTGGGCCGCCGCCGATTTGCGTTTCGCGAGAGTTTCTCGCCATTTGCAATGGTCGCTCGCTTGGCGGGCGATACATTGGATGGAGTCCAGGTTCTCTGCGGTAAGCGATCCGGATTAGTGGAAGAATGAAGCAACCTGTTCACATAATCGGTGGCGGTCTGGCCGGCTCCGAAGCCGCATGGCAGCTCGCTGAACGCGGGCACGATGTCCTCCTCCACGAGATGCGTCCTGCGCGGCCCACGCCCGCTCACAAGACCGACCGGCTGGCGGAGCTCGTCTGTTCGAACACCTTCAAGAGCACCGAGCTGACCAACGCCCACGGGCTGCTCAAGGCCGAGATGCGGGTCCTCGGTTCACTCATCCTCGACGCGGCCGACAGCGCGCGCGTACCGGGCGGCACGGCGCTCACCGTCGATCGCGAGCTCTTTTCCCGCGCCGTGCACGACCGCCTAACGACGCACCCCCGCGTCACCCTCGTCCGCGACGAAGTCACGACGCTCCCCGAGGTGGGGATCGTCGCCACCGGCCCTCTGACGTCGGAGGCGCTGGCGACGGCGATCGCGGACGCCCTCGGCAGCCGCGCCCTCGCCTTCTACGACGCGATCGCGCCGATCGTCGCCGGTGACTCGATCGACGAGACGATTGCCTTCCGGGCGTCGCGCTACGGCAAGGAGACGATGCCCAACGAGGACGGGGGCGCGTACTTCAACTGCCCGATGTCGCGCGAGCAGTACGAAGCATTCCTCGATGCGCTGGCCATCGCCGATCAGGCGACCGCTCACGATTTCGACGCCATTCCCTACTTCGAGGGGTGCATGCCGATCGAGGAGATGGCTCGGCGTGGCCGCGACACACTGCGCTTCGGCCCGATGAAGCCCGTCGGTCTCGAGGATCCGCGGACGGGCCGGCGCGCGTACGCTGTAGTGCAACTCCGGATGGAAGATCGCGGCGGACGGATGTGGAATCTCGTCGGCTTCCAGACGCGGGTCCGCTATCCCGAGCAGCAGCGGGTCTTTCGGATGATTCCCGGGCTGGAGAACGCCGAGTTTCTCCGCTATGGCTCCATTCACCGCAACTCGTACATCAATTCGCCGGCGACGCTCTCGCCTCACCTTGCGCTGCGTGATCGCGCGACGACGCTGTTCGCCGGGCAGCTCACGGGCGTCGAGGGCTACACCGAGAGCTCGGCCACGGGTCTTCTCGCCGGCATCAACCTGGCGCGGTTGCTCGACGGTGAGGATGTCACCCTCCCGCCGCCGACGACGATGATCGGCGCCCTGTATCGTTATCTGCGTGAAGCCGACCCACGATACTTCCAGCCGATGAACGCGAACTTCGGTCTGCTCGACGAGCTGTCGACGCCCGTCCGCGACAAGCGCGTGAAACGCGAGCAGCTCGCCGCGCGGGCGCTCGCCGATCTGAAGACATGGGCTGACGCCACCGGGATACAAACGACTCGGCACGCCGAGGATCACGCCCACGCGCGATGAGTGAAGAGCCAACCGCGTCGCTGCCTGACGAGATAGAAGACTTCCTCACGCATCTCGCCAAAGAGCGCGATGTCTCGCCCCATACGGTCAAGGCATATCGTCGTGATCTGACGGAGCTGACTATTCATCTCGCCGAGTACTACGGTGTCGACGCGTGGAGCTGGCAGGGCGTCGATCGGCTGGCGATGCGCGGCTTCCTCGCGCGACTGGCGCGGCGTGGCTTGAGCAAACGCTCAATGACGCGCACGCTCTCGGCGGTGCGCAGCTTCTATCGCTACATGCACCGCAACGAGATCGTCGACGCCAACCCGGCGCGTGCCGTCGGCGCGCCGAAGCTCGAGCGCTATCTGCCGGGATATCTCGATCGGGCGCAGATCGATCTCCTCTTTCAGATGGCCGAAGTGCGCGCGTCCGAAGGGAAGTTCCGAGATATTCGCAATCTCGCCATTCTCGAGCTGTTCTACTCCACGGGCATGCGCCTTTCGGAGCTCCAGGGATTGAGCAAGACCGATCTCGATCTCGTGTCGCAGCAGGTCAAAGTGTACGGTAAGGGACGCAAGGAGCGCATCATCCCCGTCGGCGATCACGCGACGCGCGCCCTGCGCAACTACGAGGCGAAGCGCGATGAGCTCGTGCGCAAGATCGGTCCGCGCGCCGACCGCATGGCGGTATTCATCGGGCCACCGACGGGCCGCCGGGTCAGCGTCAGCACCGTACAGAAGGCAGTGACCGCGTTCCTTCGGGAGGTGGATGAAGAAGCCGGCCTAACGGTGCACTCGCTGCGACACACCTTCGCGACGCATCTGCTCGACGCCGGCGCCGATCTCCGCGCCGTGCAGGAGCTCCTCGGCCACTCCTCCATCTCGACGACGCAGATCTACACCCACACGTCGGTCGAGCGTCTAAAGAAAGTGTATCAGAAATCACATCCCCGAGCCTGACCGATTGCGCGCAGCCGCCGCGGATCGTCGTGAGGGTATGCGTGATTCTGCTGCTCGCGCCAAACGATCGGGCATCAGCACCCACGAAGCCATCCTCGTGGTGCTGTTGATGGGCCTGTTCTTCATGGTCGCCTTCCGCTTTCGACCCGGGCGCGACCGATCGCCATTCACCTTCTTCGGGGTCGCACCGGGTATGTCGCTCGGCCAACTGCGCGATATCGCCGACAAGCAACACGGCAGCATCGAGTGCCATCCGGACTACGACGTCTACCAGTACTGCGTCGTGAAGGTCATGCCGAGTCCAGGACTGCTCTCGGCGGTCGTCGATCCGAGCAAGCGCGTCATCGTCCTCCATGCCGTAACCGTGGTGGGACTCGAGGGGCTGCACGTGGAAGCGGATAGTGTTCGGGGCTCCTGGTCGCGCGTGGTGGAGGGGCAGTCGGTGCCGCCGCTCGTCGAGATCGGCGACACCGGCGCTGTACGATGGACGTCGGTTGACCGACGCTGGACCGCGGAGCAGCACTTCAACGGACGCCACGATCCCGATCAGGCGACCCAGGTGATCCTCGTCGACACGAAGGGTGTCGAACAGCTCGTCGCGAAATCGGGGAAGGCGGCGGATGACGCCAAGCGAAGCGGCTGGATCGCGCCAACCGCGGAAGACGCCGCCGCCGCGATGGAAGAGCGGAAGGCGAACCGAAAGTCGGACTACGGCGCCCTCGCGACCACGCTGTCGCAGTTAGGCGACTTCGAGACCGCGCACTGGAACGAGCACCGGACGTACACCGACAACGTCGGCGCGCTTCCGGGAATCTTCATCTCAGCCGGGACGATCCTCGAGATCGTCACGGCGACGGACTCCGGCTGGACGGCAAAGGCGTCGAACCCCGATTTCCCTGGCCTCTCATGCGTCGCTGCGGGAGGCCACGTGCCGGCAATCGACCTGCCCGCGACCGTCGGCGGCAGGAGCATCAGCTCGGCCAGCGGAGTGGCTTGCGATCCCTTGCCACCCGGACAGGTGTCGTGGGCGGCGCGAGCGGGTAGCGAGTAGCGGGTACAGGGTAGAGGGTTGCGCGTAGAGGGTTGGAAAAATGAAGGCCGACGGCGTTGCCGTCGGCCTTCGGATTTCACCCTCTACCCTCTACCCCAAACCCTCTACCCGAGCGCCAGGCCCGACTAGTGCTAAGAAAGCACTGAGACTCGAGCACTCGCCTTTCGTCTTCAGCCCTTCGCTGCCCGTGCGCATCGAAACCTTTCCTCTGATCATCGGTGTCGTCGTCGCTCTGCTCGGCATCGGCATCATCTTCGACGCATGGAGCCCGGACTCGAGCGTGTCGCAGGAGCGACGCCGGCGGCCGCGGATCGAGCGCCATCGGAACGGTGAAGCGCTCATTGGACTTGGCGTCCTCGCGCTCGCCGCTGCGTTCATCGGCCGAGATAGCTGGAGGTACTCCGTGCTCGTCGTGCTCATCGGCGCGGCATTTCTGCTGATCGGGGCGCTGCTCAACGCGCGCTACGTCCGGGAGCTATTCGTGAATCGCGGCCCACTCCGCCGCCGAGAGGACACGTCCGCCGACTTCCCCCATGAGCGCCCTGCGGCGACACCCGTCAAAGCCCAGCCACCGGCGACACCGAGACCGGTCCAGGCTCAGCCCCCGGCGACACCGGCCGTCCAGGCGCAGCGCCCGGTCGCATCGGACGTCGAGAGGCCCATTCCGAGCGCCCCGGCCGAGCCGCCGCGCCGAGAATCACCCCGACGCAAGCGCGGTGGAGAGGGGTGGGACGGCCCCGAGCGACGTCGCACGCCGCGAGGATAGCCGCGTTGCGCGCTGAGCGTTGGGCGAAGAGGGAGAGGTCCCTCTACCCTCTACACTCCACCAGATGTAATTCAGAGCTCCGACTTCCACCGGAGCAGCCTCCCGTGTCTCGTCTCTCGTTAGGTACTCCCGCACTGCTCGCGATTGCCGCTGTTGTATCCGCGTGTTCCGGCGACCGCATCACCGATTCCGCCACCCCGCGCCCCGACGCCCCGCGATTCTCGAGCACCGGCACCTCGGCGCTCGTCGTCGACGTCAGTCGCGACACCACGGCGCAGAATGAAACGCCGATCGCCGTCAATCCGCGCAACCAGAGCAACCTGATTACCGGCAATAACGATTGGAATTACAACGGCGGCTGCGGGGTGAACGCCTCCTTCGACGGCGGCAAGAGCTGGACGCCGACTCTGCCTAACGGCTTCATTCCTGGCATCACGAGGTACACGAACGATCCCGCCGTTCGCGGAACCGGCGCGTACGACTTCGGCGGCGATCCGGCGGTCGCATTCGGGCCGGATGGGACGGCCTATTTCGCCTGCTTCGGCTATCAGGCGGCCTCACCGCATGGCGTCGTCCTGCTGCTGAGTCGCTCCACGGACGGCGGCCGCAACTGGTTGAGCGGCGGCCCCGGTCAGACGTTGACGCTCGTCACGGCCTTTCAGGGGAATGGCAAGGCGCGCGGATCGACGGGGCAGTTTCCGGATCATGATGCGATCCACGTCGCCGCTGACGGCACCATCTATCTCACCTGGGCGCAGTTCAACGGCAATGGCAGCCATTCGCCGGTGTACATCGCGACGTCGATCGACGGGGGACACTCTTTCGGCAAGCCCGTGGCCGTCACCAGCGGCAGCGTCCGGAACGATCAGGACCAGCGCGTCGTTACGGACTCGCACGGCGTCGCGTATCTCACCTTCGACAACTCGGTGCAGGGGGGGAAGGGCACCGCGATGTACGTCAGCACATCGACCGACCGCGGCGCGAGTTGGAGCGCACCGATCATGTTCGGCACCTTTCAGAATCCCGTCTGCGTATTTCCGCCGTACTGCTTCAACATCTCCGGTGGCCAGTTCCGCGGGCCGGGATCGTACCCAGCGCCGGCGATCGACCCGACGCACAATCGTCTCTACGTCGCGTACACCGACATCATCGGCGGAACGGCGCAGGTGCTCCTCACCCACGCCGCGCTCGGCGACCTCACCCACTGGTCGACGCCGCAGATCGTCGCGCCGGGCGGCGGCGATCGCACCAACGTCGAGATGAGCATCGAGCCTGGCAGCGGACGCATCGACCTGATGGCGAACGATCGCAGCTGGAGCGGAAACACCTTGTTCGACGTCACCTACTTCGGCAGCACCGATGGCGGCACGACGTGGACCGTCCAACGCGTCACGAAGACGAGTTGGGACCCATCCCAGTACGGCGTCCCGTCGAGCTCGGGTTTTACCCCCTTCATTGGCGACTACGACGGGATCGTCTCCCTGCCGACGAGCGTCGGTATGACCTGGACCGGCCCCGGCAAGACGTACGGCGCGCTGCCGACGAATCTGGAGGTGTACTTCGGGGGGTTGAGTGTGGCGCGTTGAGCGTTGGGCGTGGGGCGTTGAGCGTGGGGCGTTGAGCGTGGGGCGTTTGAGTGTGCGCATTGAGCCTTCAGAATCGAGCAGTCACCGCCCACCGCCCACCGCCCACCGCCCGAGTATCTTCCTAGGCATGTCAGAGATACTACCCCGCGTTCGCGCGACGACCATCGTCGCCGTGCGCCGGAATGGAAAGGTGGCGCTCGGCGGCGATGGTCAGGTGACCGTCGGCGAGACCGTCATGAAGGCCAACGCACAGAAAGTCCGCGCCTTACGCAATGGAAAGATCCTGGCCGGATTCGCCGGCTCGGCCGCGGACGGAATGCGGCTCTTCGAGAAGTTCGAGGAAAAGCTCGAGCGCTATCCGGAAAACATGCCGCGCGCCGCGGTCGAGCTGGCGAAAGACTGGCGCGGCGATCGCGTCCTCCGGCGCCTCGAAGCGCTGCTCGTCGTCGTGTCCAGAGAGCATGGATTTGTGATCTCCGGCACAGGTGAGCTCATCGAGCCCGACGATGGCGTCCTCGCGATCGGCTCGGGCGGATCCTATGCGCTCGCGGCCGCGCGGGCGCTCATCGAGAATACCAGTCTCGAGCCGAAGGAGATCGTCGAGCGAAGTCTTCGAATCGCCGGCGAGATCTGCGTGTATACCAACACCAACGTCACGGTCCTCGAAGCGTGACGCGTCGAGCGTGGCGAGTGGCGCGCTGACTCCTCGCGACTGAAAGCTCAACGCGCCACGCGCTATGCGGCACACGTCACGCAAAAACATGCCATCCAATCGCACAGAACAAACTCTCGCTCGGCTGGCCGATCTGACCCCAAAGCAGATCGTGGCGGAGCTGGATCGCTATATCGTCGGACAATCGGACGCGAAGAAGGCGGTCGCGATCGCGTTGCGCAATCGGTGGCGCCGGCAGCGCGCGCCCGAGTCCATTCGCGAAGAGATCAGTCCCAACAACATCATCCTCATCGGGCCCACTGGCGTCGGTAAGACGGAGATCGCGCGTCGTCTAGCCAAGCTCGCCGGCGCGCCGTTCATCAAGGTCGAAGCATCCAAGTTCACCGAGGTCGGCTACGTCGGCCGAGACGTCGAGGGCATGGTGCGCGACCTCGTCGAGAGCGCCATCGACATGGTGCGCGGCGAGCGGGAAGGCGAAGTCGAGGATCTCGCCAACGAGCGCGTCGATGAGCGTTTGCTCGATCTCCTGCTGCCGCCCCCGGCAAAGTCAACCGATGGTGCGCGAAAGGAACCGGAGTCGCCGAACGGCGACGGTGAGACCGACACGTTAGGCGTCTTCGTCGTCTCGGGCAGCGGTGCCGTGACGAAGGAGCGCGCCGATCCCGCGACCGAACGCTATCAGCGTACGCGCGAGAAGCTGCGACAGCTCCTGATCGACGGGCAGCTCGAGACGCGCGAAGTCGAAGTGGAGGTGCCGGCGACGGCGCCGATGTTCGACGTCTTCGCGTCGCAGGGCGCGCCCGAGGGCATGGAGAACTTCACGGAGATGCTTCAAGGTATGTTGCCCAAACGTACCAAGAAGCGAACAATAAAAGTCAGCGAAGCGCGCCGCGTGCTTTTTGAACAAGAACTCGAGAAGCTGATCGACCTCGAGGATGTCACGTCGGACGCGCTGGAACGAGTTGAGAAACTTGGAATCATCTTCCTCGACGAGATCGACAAGATCGCCGGCGAGCGGTCGCAGATGGGCGGACCCGACGTCTCGCGCGAAGGCGTGCAGCGCGATCTGCTGCCGATCGTCGAAGGTTCCAACGTGCAGACCAAGTACGGCATGGTGAAGACGGATCACGTCCTATTCATAGCCGCCGGCGCATTTCATGTATCCAAACCGAGTGACCTGATTCCCGAGCTCCAGGGCCGCTTCCCGATTCGCGTCGAGCTGAAGCCACTCACCGAGAAGGATTTCGTCCGCATCATGACGGAGCCGGAGAACGCGCTGACGAAGCAGTACGCAGCCCTTGTCACCGCCGACGGAGCGACGCTCGACTTCACCGAAGACGGCATTGGCGAGATCGCCCGCATCGCCGCGCAGGTGAACGAGCGCATGGAGAACATCGGCGCGCGCCGGCTGCACACGGTGATGACAACGCTGCTGGAGGAGGTGCTCTACGAGCTCCCCGACGGCGCCTCGTCGCGCGTCGTCGTCGATCCGCAGATGGTGCGGGAGCGACTGAAGGCGATTGCCGAGGATGAGGATTTGCGAAAATGGATTCTGTAAGTGGTCGGTGAACGGTGATCGGTGGACGGTGAATTCGGATTGGCGGCGCTCTGCGCCGCCTTTCTTTCACCAACCACCAACCACCAGCCACCAAAGGAAACTGCCCGGCAGTACATCGCCGGGCAGCCCTCGGGCAAAGTCGTTTCCCTCGATACGCCATTGCCCACTGTCCCTCCCCCAAGGGACCTCACCAACTGCTTACACCAGTTCGAGCACCGGTCGTCGGTTGCGGTATCGCGCGCTACGTGCGGTGAGCCGCGCGGACGCCGTCGCAAACACTCGGGCCGACGCCCGCAGCGACATTGTCGCTTGGGCCAGGCGATCCCCGCTCGCGCCTAACGCGCGCAGGTGCGCCTCGAGATCGGCAAACGCATTCGTCGAACGATCATTGCGAAGGTGAAACATCGTGACCTCCTCCCGCGCCATCGCGGTGAGTCGAGTAAAAACACAAAAGGCATCTTCGCTTGAGTCGGTTGGCGGGCGCTCAGCGTGGATGCCTTGGAGGTCTAGACGCACTGGACGGCGCGATCTCGCGATCGGCCGAGCCTGCGGCTCGGCTCACCTTCGGCAACCGGACGACCTCGTCGGGCACTTCGCCCTCCGACGCTCCTGGCTTTGCGGCCCCGCCTCGCGACGGGTGTGCTAGTATCGAGTGAGAGTCTTTCAGTTTGGCCCTGTATAAAGCAACGCCCGGGCCGTTGACAGCCGGCTGGCTAACTCCATGCGCCACAGCTACCTGGGAATCGACGTCCAGTATCGAGACAGTGGCTAATTCTTGCAGACCGCCTGACCTCTGGATTGTTGCCAGTCGCGTTTAGCTTTCCGCTTCCAACGCGATACGCTCAACGCGCAACGCTCAACGCAAATGGAACGCGACTTTCTCCAGATTCCCGACTTCTCGCGCGACGAGATCGTCAACCTCTTCGACATCGCCGACCGGATGAAGGCCGGCAAGTACAACAAGAAGCCGCTCGAGGGAAAGTCGCTGGCGATGATCTTCATGAAGTCGTCGACGCGGACGCGCGTTTCGTTCGAGGTCGGCACCTACCAGCTCGGCGGCCACGCGCTGTTTCTTTCACCTCGCGACGTCCAGCTCGGCCGCGGCGAGCCGATCGCGGACACGGCCCGCGTCCTGTCGCGCTACGTGGACGGGATCATGCTTCGCACCTTCGCGCACCAGGACATCGAAGAGTTGGCGAAGTACGCGTCCGTTCCCGTCATCAACGGCCTCACCGATCTCGTGCATCCCTGCCAGGTCCTCGCCGACCTGCTCACCGTTAGGCAGCATCTCGGTAGCGTCGAGGACAAACGCTACGCCTGGATCGGCGATGGTAATAACATGGCGAACTCCTGGATCAACGCCGCGTATGTCTTCGGCTTCGATCTCACGCTGGCCTGTCCCGAAGGTTACGAGCCTGCTGATCATCTGCTCGCCCGCGCGCTGAAGAAGGCGAAGGTCCGCGTCGTTCGCGACCCGATGGAAGCCGCGGAGGGCGCCGACGTCGTCAACACGGATGTCTGGGCGTCGATGGGTCAGGAGGACGAGCAGAAGGAGCGCGCGCGCGCGTTCGCCAACTACACGGTTGACGCGAAGCTCATGAAGCGCACGTCGAAGAAGTCGATCTTCCTGCACTGCCTCCCGGCGCACCGCGGCGAAGAGGTGAGCGCGGAAGTGATCGACGGTCCGCACAGCCGTGTGTGGGACGAAGCCGAGAATCGGCTCCACATTCAGAAGGCGATCCTGGCCGCGCTCATCGGAGGCGAGAAGGTCTGACTCGTTGTCATCCTGAGCGAAGCGAAGGATCTGCTGCTAATTGTCATCCCGAGCGCAGCGAGGGATCTGCACTTCGCCAGATAAGCCACTCAGGATCCGGGAACAGGAGCAGGGCCCTCCGGGGAGCTACGGCCTGCCTCACATAGGCATGCGAGCGCAAGCGAGCAGGATCGCCATATCGTCCCCTCCGGACCCCGCTCCTGCTCCCGGATACATCCTCTGCACGGCGTGACATACAGATCTCGACATTCACGCGCCGCGCGACTCCAATGCCCTCTTCCGCGAGACCGATTTCCGAACTCGAGGCGAGCACGCTGGACAGCGAGCACCACGACGAAAAGGCGCGCATTTACGAAGCCCTCTGCCATGTCGTGCAGCGTGGAGCGCTTCGGCGCTTTCGATTGCATTGTGCGGACGTACGGCAGGTGCGGCGCCGTGTCGTGCGCCCGAGGCGAGAGCCGTGGAATTACACCGAGATTACGGAAGCGTATCGAGAGCCACTTGCGGACGGTCGAACACTGGTGTCGCTCGAGCTCTGGAGTGAAGCCGAGTGGATAGAGATAGATTGCCGCTCAGCAACAGTGGTGGAGATTGGCTCTTCTGATGATCCCGGGCATCTTCGAGCAACCACCTAACGAGGAAGAGAACGCGCTGAGTTACGGGCGAGGGCGTATGCAAGCCGCGTACGGTCGTAATCCACGCACCACGCGTCACGCGGCCCTCAGCATGGCACCAGTCGTCACGCGGGCTTAGCGTTTTCTGCGGCATCTGCGTTGAGTCTTTTTGAATGGCGCGAGGCAGCTAGCAGACAAACGATCCAGCTTGCAACCGCGCGATGACGCCCGTCTGACTACTCACGATATCGTTGGCTCCTTCCACGGAGCCCTCGATGCTTGTGCGTAGTGTTGTGACCATACTCGCGAGTGCCTGCTCGATCGCTGTTGCATCGATGGCGCAAGCACAAAAGCCAACGGACACCACTCGCTGCAGCGGCGGGCGCTGGCTGCCGGTGCGTGCACTGCGAACGCATGAGGGCTACACCATCATGGCCCCGCGCGCCTCGGTGTTGCCATCGAATGGCAATACTCTGCTCGCGGCCTGGCCGATCCTGACGTACGACTCGACGGGAAAGCTCGTCTTTCCACTCGCGCCGGACTACACGAAAGCAACCGGACCGGAACAGGTCGCGATGGCCGCGATCGCGGACTCGGCTGGTGAGGCTCGACTCCTTCCGTCGCCGCGCGGGCTGCTCGGCCTTCCGCTGTATCTCGAGGCATCGGCATCCGACGCCGGAGTCGTCCACGCGCTCTTCGGCAGTGACGACGGCATGCCGGCGACCTCGCTTATTTCGGTGCGCGGCGTGTGGTACACGCGTCTCGAAGGACAGCGCTGGACCGTGCCCGAACGCATCCTGACGAGTGAGAACAGAGCGCTGTTCTCGCCGAGCTATCGATCGCCGATCGTCGTGCGCAGCGGAGTGCTCCACGCGATGGTTGGCATGGAGGTGGAAGGGCTTCGCTATCTCCGGCGCAGCACCGATCTGTGGACGCTTCGGCACGTCGGCATCCAGCGGGATCTGATGGGCTATCCGAGCATCGCTGTCCTGAGCACTGGGCGCGTCGTGCTCATCGTGCAGGCCGGAGTGCTGCATCCTCTGACGAGCTCTATGTCCTCGGTGGACGTGACATGGAGCGACGACGACGGCGTGAGCTGGACGATGCCGCGTCGCATCTCCGATCCAACCTCGGAGCCAGTCTACGACCTCCATCTTTTCGCAGACGAGCAGGACGCGCTGTATGCGTTCTGGTATCAGGCGACGAACCCTGACGGCACCCCGGCATTGCGTCCCATGTTCGGCGCTGCACCGGGCCGAGTGCACGCCGCGGAGTCCACGGACGGGGGCGCGACATGGCGCCATTTCCCACCGTCGGTCCTTCTGCCTAACGCCGGCGAGCTGCAGCTGCTGCTGCTGCCGGATCACACCGCCCTGGCGGCGCTGGCGAATGCGCGCGACGAGCAAATCATCACCATGACCTGGTCGGGGCACTGGTCCACACCGGAGCTCACCTCAGCAGGGCCACAACCATTCAATCCCTCGTTAGGACTGGGCGGTGCGCAACGACCGGTCCTCGTCTGGGGCATCACCCATCGGCCGGATTGGACGACGACGATGATGACGACCTATATGCCTTGCCGCTGACGTGCCGTGATGCTCCTTCTCACCCAACGCGTGGAGATTCACCGTCACTGACGCACTCGCGTCGACAGGAGGTTCAACACCATGCAACACCCACGCTCGCTGGCGCTCCCGGCCGCCCTCTGTCTTCTCATTGCCGGCGCGTGCCAGGACGCGCCACTCGGCCCGCGGGCTCCAGCCCCGGCAAGCGCCACGTCCTCGCCGCGACAGGTCCCCATCGTAGCATTCTCCGGTCGCGCAGCCGATTCCGTGATGGAACTGCTCGAGCCAACGTGGTACAGCCTCGGCCCCTCTCTGTCCGCACATTCCCGAGCCGACTGGCGTATTCGCAACAACGTCCCCGCGCGTATCACCGACGACGCGCTCCTGCCGTCCAACGTCGGAGCGCCTAACGCCCTCCTCACCAGCGGCGGAACGTCGGTGCCGCAGATCCTGTCCCATTTCGAGGAGTTTTATTTCGGTCGGCATGACCAGAGCAGCAGCACCCCGTCTGGTGTCGAAGCGGAGATGACTTTCATCGCCGACCAGGGCCAGATCACGCTGGCGAGTCTGACCGTCACGCCCGACAGCGGTGCGGCGCCGTTCCTGACGAGCGGTGCTATCGCCAGTGGTGCGGGCAACATCATCAACTGCGCCGACGCCACCGCTGGAAGCTGCAACCAACATCATCTCAGCGGCGTGCTGACTTTTTCCAGCGCGCCCGACTGCAACGCGCACGCCAGCGGCACCGTCGGCTACTCCGCCACCATCTCTCAGACATCGTTAGGTTTCTCGCAGGGCTCCACGACGTCGAGCGGCCAGACGGTCAGTTCGAGTGCGCCCGTCAGCGCTACTGCGCCGGCCTGCTCGAGCACTACGACTGGCAGCCAGGGGACGGATTCGACGACGACACCATACGGGTCAACTAGCGGTCCACCGCCGGCACCGACTGGGCCGAACGTGCCCACAGCGCCGCCTCCCCCTGAAGCTCCAGTATCCGGAGCCGGCGGCGGCTTCGTCTGCCAACGGACGGACCTCTATCAAGTCATCGGAGCGTCCCGAACGCTCCTCTCCACGACGATCGACTGCTATCCAGACTGACGTCGCGCGAGCCCACCAGGAGACATCCATGACATGCACTTTCCACCCGCAGCGCGCTCTGCGCTGCGCAATCCTGCTGCTGTGCGCGACGCTCGCCTCGGCGCGCGCGGCGGCGCAAGCACCATTCAATCTCACGATCGCCGTCGCCCCTCGCCTCGCCGACGGCACTGCCAGAGCGATGATCGTCCGGGACGCTGGACCAAACGGCGGCACCCTCATCGTCCTTCGCGACGACGCCGCCGATGCGGCGATGCTCGCGACGGCACTCACCTCATTGCAGCGCTCCCGCCGGAAGCTCGGCGATCTCCTGCCGTACCAGGTCGTCATCACCCTACTCGGTCACCGAAGCACATCGTCGTTCACACTCGACGAACGTCGGAGGGCCGACGACTATGTTTCCCGTTTGCGAAACGCCCCCGCTGTCTTCGTCGATGGAGTTGGTCTGGCGAAGACGGTGACGATTCCAATGCCGTCTCTGGCGTCGGCCAGCGGGCTCGTGACCCTACATCGCGCCATTCAAAAAGATTGAACGCGGAACACGCGGAATGACACTGAAGACGCTGTACTGCCAAAGCTTTTGCAGTACAGCGTCACCTGCGTTTCTCTGCGTCATCTGCGTCTTGTG
>DASXPH010000147.1:0-99800 GCA_036493735.1 Gemmatimonadaceae bacterium | reverse complement strand
GGCGCCGGTGGTCGTTCCGTCGCTCGCATCGTGACGTGCACCGTCGTGTCGTTGACGACTCGCTCGATCTCGGCGCGAACGACCTCGGGCGTGTCGCTCGGGAAGAGCCGGCAATTGATCGTCGCCTCGGCGAGCTGGGGCAGCGCGTTCGTCGCGTGGCCACCGTTGAGCATCGTCGGCACGCAGGTCGTGCGCAGCATCGCGTTGTAGCGCGGGTCGGCGGAGACGACGGCCAGTGCCGCAGCGTTCCTGGGGTTGCTCACGAGCGCTTTCATCGCCTTGCCTAACGTGGGCGTCTCGATGTCGGCGGTCTTGGTGAAGAACGCGCGTGTGACATCGTTGAAGCGTACGGGGAATTGATGCCGCCCAGCCTTCGACAACGCGTCGGCCAGCGCGACGATAGCGTTGTCGGAACGGGGCACGGAGGAGTGGCCGCCGCGGTTCGTCACGCGCAAGGTAATGTTCGTCGAGACCTTTTCCGTCGCCTGCACGGAGTTGAAGAGGTGCTTACCGTCACGCAGCGTACCGCCGCCACCCTCGTTGATGACGATACCTCCGTCGACGAGCTGCGGATGGGTCTCGAGCAGCCAGTGCACACCGTTGGAATTTCCACCTTCCTCATCGGCGGTGAGCGCGATGATGACGTCCCGGTCGGGGACGACGTGCTCGCGCATCATCCGCGTCGCGATCGAAACGAAGATCGACGCCATCGCCTTGTCGTCGGACGTGCCGCGGCCGTAGTAGTAGCCGTCACGTTCAGTAAATACGAACGGATCGAGATCCGCCGACCAATCCGCCTTGAGCGCCTCGACGACATCGAGGTGCGCGAGCAGTAGCAGCGGCTTGCGCGCACTCGCTCCGGCGCGGCCATGAATGCGCGCGACGACGTTGTACTTGTTTGGCTGCGGACCGCCGAGGAAGATGTCGGCGTCGGCGATGCCCGCGTCATGGAACCGCTTGGCCATGGCATTCGCGGCCGGCGTGACGTCGCCGGTCTTCATGCCGGTGTTGATCTCGATCAGTTCCTTATAGATGTCGTGAGCGAGCTGCTGGTCCGGCGAAAGGGAGCCAGCTTGATAGACGGAGGACGCGTTTTGGGCGCGGGCGGCGGAGACAGCGACGGCGGCGCAGATGACGGCAGCGAGAAATGATTGACGCATGGCTCTCGGTTGGGTGCGGTACGACTGAAGGACGAGCCGAAAGAGGCGAGCCGGAAACTAAGGGCTATGGACTAGGGCTAGGGCCGGCGGTCACCATCACGACGGCTGGCCCCAGCCCCTAGCCCCTAAATCGTAGCCTCTATCGCGTCAGCCTACGGCGAATAGCCCGGCGGACGCGTTGCCGGCGGAACGTAGTTCGCCACATTCAGATTCGAGTTTATCTCATCCTGCGTGATGATATAGCACGTCGCGGAGCCGTAGAGCCCCCACTGCGACGTCGGGTGCGGGCCCGATGGGAAGAAATCCCCAATGCCCTGCGCTTTGTACCGACGCAAGTCGCCGAGGCGACGTCCTGCGAGGAAGAAGTCGCGTCGCTTCTCCTCACGCAGCGACGCCATCACGTCGTCTGTTGCTCCAAGTGGTTGCTCGCCGCCCACCGCGCGCCGCTCGTTGACGAGAGCGACCGTGAGTGGAGTGGGCCCTTCGGCCTCGGCGCGAAGGAAGCGCGCCTCGAGTCCCGACGCCATATCGATCTTCGAGTACGACTGAATGACCTGCGAGTCGGGCGCGGTATACGTCGAGAAGCTGCGCGGCGAATACGGAGTGTTCAGCAGCGTGAGCTGGTTGTGTCCCAGCACCGCCTGCGTGGTATAGCGCACCCGAGGATCGTGCAAGTTCTGCATCAACGGATGCACGCCGAGCTGTTTGTTCTGTCCATTCACGCGTCCCCAGAGCGTGTTGTTCAGCGCTGTGGGCGCGGCGACGTAGTCAGCGTAAATGACGAAACTCGCGCTCACTGCCGAGGCGTAGGTGATCGCGTCCGTCTTGTTGCCGAGGTTCAGCGATGCGCGCGCCGCGCCGACGTTCGCAAGTGCGAGAATCGTGTCGGCAACGAGCTTCGTGGAACCAGCATCCGCTGGCGTGGCGTCCGTGATCGCCTCTTTGAAGCGCGAAAGCGCGATCTTCTCGAGGGAGTCATCGGTGACGAGCGGTCCGGCATTGATTGGAGCCGTGCACGTGAACTCCGCCAGGTAGAGGTAGCCGTACCCGGCGTACGCGAGAGCGCGCGCGAGACGTAGATCGCCCGCCGGCTGTTTTACGAGTTTGCGAATCAGCGCCGCGGATGTGTCAGCTGTAGCGCGGGTGAACTGGAGCAGAGGATACGGACCGACGTTGCCCTGCGCCAACTCGACAATGCGCTGGCTCAACTCACCGCTGCGGTAGTCGTTCGTCGCGTTGAGGGCTTCGTCGGTGATGATCGCCGAGAACCAGGAAAACTCGCTGTAATTGGTGTTGACGGCGAACACGGCACTGTTGAGGAGTGTGCCGATGAGGTTCGCGTCGCCCAGGTCACTGGTGGGAATGACTTTCGGGTTGTTCACCGTCAGCGCGTCGTGACAGCTGGCGAGCGCCACGGCACCGACCGTCAATGCCACCCGGCGAAGTATGCGTGCTGCTTTCATATGTGACATAGCCTCGGGAGGGCGTCAGAAGGTCAGGTTCATGGAGACCATGATGCGGCGGAGCATCGGGATCGAGCAGTAGTCGGTGCGATCGAACAGCGATGTCGGCGTGGCCGGCTGGCCATTGCTCCCCACCGCATTGAAGAACTCGACTTCGGGGTCGACACCTGGATAGCCGTGCAGCTTCCAGATGGCGAGATTGCGGCCCGAGACCTGGATCGTGGCGTTCTTGGCGCGCGCGCGTGCCGCGACGAACTGCGGCAACGTGTAGGCAAGCGACAGCTCGCGCAGCTTGATGAAGTCGGAGCGTACGATGTCTGGCCGAGTGGCGCCTGACTCGAGGTACTGGACCGTGAGGGGATCTGCCTTCGGGTTGTTCACCGCCCAAGTGTTCAGGTCGAGTCGATCGTTCACGTACTTGATACCGTCGAAGAGATAGCCGCCGCCTTTGTAATCGAAGTAGCTATAGAGGCGGAGATTCTTGAAGATCGTGAACGCGTTCGTGAGCGACATCTCACGCGTCGGCGTGGACGGGCCGAGGTAGTGGAGCGTCGTATCGACCGTCATCTTGCCGCCGGTGAGTACCGGATTGCCATTCCCGTCGCGCACGACGTCGGTGTACCAGTACGCACCTAACGGGAATCCTTGCGCGAATTTCTGGTTGATGGCAAAGGTGCCGAACCGGATCTCGCTGAAGCCGGTTCCGAACGTCACGAGCTTGTTGTGATTCGTCGAGAGCGTGAGTGCCGATTCCCAACCGAAGTTGCGCTGCTGGACCGGCGTCGCGGTGAGCGTCAACTCGAGCCCATCGTTCGCGATCTTCCCGAGATTGGCGAGATAGGTCCCCGTTGCACCGCCCCCCGCGGCGACGTAACCGGAGGACGGAGGCGCCGGCACCGTGACCAGCGCGTACTTCGTGAGCTTGTTGTAGTACGTGAACTCCGCGCCAAGCCGTCCGCCGAAGCCGGAGGCATCGAAGCCCAGCTCCACCTCACTGCCCGTCTCCGCGCGCAAATTCGGGTTTCCGTACGCTTGTGGCTGGAGCGCATTCACCTGCACGTCGCCGATCGCCGTCGTCGTCGGCGCGAATGCCTGCACGGCGGTGAACGGCGCCGGCGCGTTGCCTGCCTCACCCCACGCGCCACGCAGCTTCAACTGATCGACGTGTGGCACGTGGAAGAACGGCTCGTCCGAGATGACGTACGAGACCGACGCCTTCGGGTATTTCACAAGCTTGAAATTCGAGCCGAACGCCGAGTTGTTGTCGACGCGTAGCGCGCCCGTCACGAACAGCCTGTTGCGCCAGCCGACCTGTTCCTGCGCGTACGTGCCGAGCGACTTCTGCTCGATGAAGATCTGGTCCGCGTCGCGCGTCGCCGCGCTGCCGACGAGGTTGAGCTGGTTGGCGACGAGCGTCTGGCCAGTTGCCTGCCAGCTGTCGAGCTGCGTGTTGCTGTACTGCACGCCGACCGAGAAAGCCGATGTCAACTGGCGCGGCAGATTGTTGGTCGCCGTACCTGCGTAGTCAACGGTCCACAGGTGCGTGTTCGGCAGGATATAGCCGATCCAGCCATTCGCGTCGGTTGCGCCCCACGGCTGCCGGCCCGTCGTGTCGATGCTATAGAACACCATGCTGCGCTGATCGTTGACATCGACGCCCGCATTGAGCCGGTTCTGAAACCAGGAGAACGGCTGGAAATTGAGACTGCTGCCAAGGATGTAACGCTCGGTCGCCACTTCGTTGTCGTATTGATTCGCGATCGCGGGACCGAGGCCGCGATACTCGGCCTGCCAGGGCCACGGACCTGCAGGACGGTCGCGATAGGCGTTGCGAATGATGCTGTTCGACGAATTGTCGGACAGCGGCTGCCGCGAGTTCGTGCGGACGTATCCGACGTTCATCTGCAGCGTGAGGTTGTCGCGCAGACTGGCCTGCATATTCGCGCGACCGTTGTCACGGCGGAAGAAATTGTTGTACAACACGCCGTTCTCGCCGTCGTGATCGAACGAGAAGAAATACGAGTAGCGATCAGCGCCGCCGCGCGTGGATAGCCCGTACGTCGTGACGTTCCCGCGACGCAGCGCACCCGGCTGGTCCAGCGGATTGTCGATGAGGAGCCGGTTCGACGGACTCGCACCGAGGGCCGCGCAGTTTGGGAAGAGCGTAGCATTCGCGATATTCGCGTCCGTGCAGTTCCAGTACGTCGTGGGCCGCGCGAGCGCCCAGTCGATGCCGCCATACTCTGCGCGAGCGTTCCATTCCGCGCTCTGCTGCCCCATGCGTCCTTTCTTCGTGATGATCTGAATGACGCCCGACGCCGCGTCGGCGCCGTAGAGCGTGGCGGCCGCAGGGCCTTTGATGACTTCCATCGACTCGATGTCGTTCGGATCGATGGCGTCGAGTGCGGACGTCGCCTGCACCGTTGCGCCGCTATTGTCGAACGAGCGCTGCGCGCCGGCCTGCATTCGAATGCCGTCGATGTAGACCACCGGTTGTGTGCTCGCCGAAAGCGAACTCGCGCCGCGAATGCGGATCGTCGCCGACGTGCCGACTGAGCCGGAGTTCGAGGTGACGTTGATGCCTGACGCACGACCTTGCAGCAACTCCGTCACCGTCGGAATCGGTGTGTTCTTCGTCAGCTCATCGGCTTTGACTGTGCTGACGGTATTGCCGAGAACGCGCTTTTCCGTCGCGCCGGGCGTTCCGGTAACGACCACTTCGTCGAGTGCCAACGCCGCGGAGCTGATGCGAAAGTCCACGTTCGCAGTGTCGTTTCCCGCTAGCGTGACGGCCGATTGTGTTGGCGCGTACCCAAGCTTCTGCGCGCGAACCGTCACCTGGCCCGCAGGAATTCCCGTGATGAGGAAACGCCCATTTTCCTGCGTGATCGTTCCGTGCCGCATCCCAACGATGTACACTTGCACCTGTCCGACCGGCGCGCCGCCCCCTGCATCAGTGACAGTGCCGCGAACAGCGCCTGTCGGTTGAGCAACTAGAGATGTACTGGCGAACAGAAGTGCGATGCTCGAACAGAGAAGCGATCTGGTGGCGAGACGCCGGTCTCGCCTCGGTAGGGGAATCTTCATTCCACTCTCTCCGGTGGGGATGGAACGGATGCGCTCTCGATCCGAGCACTCAGCGGCGGGAGCGCGCTCGGTATCGACGTTTTCGCGTTCTTTGAACTCACGCACAGAACGCAACGTCGCCACGCATGTCGGAAAGGCTACAGCCTTAGGCGACTGGGACCTGCGGCGGGCCCACGGCGACGACTGAACCGAAGGGCGAGAAGATAGAGAGCCAAACCTTTGCGGCAAGATCTACTGTCGAAACGCAGGAGCGCCGAAACCGGCCGCCGTCCCGCCCGTAAGCCGTGCTAACCCCACACGCCGAGTCCACCATGGAATCGTTCCTTCGCGACCTTCGCTTCGCCGCTCGCGCAATCGTGCGAACGCCTGGCTTCTTCCTGGTAGTCGTCACGATGCTCGCACTCGGCATTGGCGCGACGACGGCGATCTTCAGCGTCGTCGACGGCGTGCTGCTCCGGCCCCTGCCCTACGCGCATCCGGACCGCATCGTCGAAGTCTTTCAGCTGAGCAAGAAGGGAAACGAAGGCGCGTTTTCGGAGCCCAACTACACCGATCTTCGCGCGGCGAGTCGCTCCTTCGACGCGATGGCGCTCTTCCACGACTGGGGCACTACATCAGCGATCATGCCGAGCGGCGATGCCGTGCGGGCCCGACATGCCGTGGCATCGCGCGACTTTTTCTCCATCCTCGGCGTCCAGCCGCTGCTTGGCCGCCGCTTCGTTTCAGAGGAGCAACAGGTCGGCGGTAGTCCGGCGGTCCTCGTCAGCCAGGGCTTCTGGCAACGCGTGCTCGGCGGATCGCCGGCCTCGTTAGGTTCGACGCTCCGTTTCGATGGCCGCAATTATCATATCGTCGGCGTCATGCCATCGTCGGTGGACGTGCCGGCGGGCACCGATCTGTGGACGCCGAGTGAGCTCGAGCGACCTGTGCCCAGTCGGACGGCGCACAACTGGAACGTCCTCGCCAAACTGCGCGATGGCGTGACGCTCGCCCAGGCGCGGCGTGAGGCCAGCGCGGTTGCACGAACGCTCAAAGGCCAGTATGGCGACGAGACGTGGATGGAAGACGGGCATCTCGTTCCGCTGCGCGAGGAGCTGGTCGGCGACGTGCGGCCGGCACTGGTAGTGCTCCTCGCCGCGTCGGGCTTTCTCCTGCTCATCGGGTGCGCCAATGTCGTGAACCTGCTCGTGGCGCGACTCGCGTCACGACATGGCGAGCTCGCGCTTCGGCTCGCGCTCGGTGCGGGTCGCGGCCGACTCGTCAGGCAGTTCCTCGCCGAAGCGCTCGCGATCGCCGCGTGCGGCGGTCTGCTTGGGCTTCTCGTCGGCATCGTCGGCGTTCGCGTGTTGCTCTCGCTCGAGCCGGGACGGCTGCCTCGCGTCGGCGAGATCGGAGTGCACTGGCCAGTCCTCCTATTCGCCATTCTCGTTTCGAGTATTTGCGCCCTCGCGCTCGGCCTGCTCACCGCCTGGCGCGCCACGCGCGGCGACATCCGCGAAGCACTCGCACAATCGCAGCGTACTCAAGCGGGCTCCGGGTCGAGCCACCGCGTTCGCAGCGGTCTCGTCGTCGTGCAGATCGCGCTGACGCTGGTGCTACTCGTGGGCGCCGGGCTCCTCGCGCGCAGCTTCGTCCAACTGCTCAAGGTCGATCCAGGCTTTCGTGCGGACAACGCCGTGATCATGGACGTGGACGTGCCAATCCCGCAGAGCACGGGCTTGACTCTCACGAGCGGAGCAAGCGACCAGGCGAGCCCGCTGCAGCGGATGGTGCAGTCGTATGACGAGATCTCGGCACGCTTTGCCGCCATTCCGGGCATTCGGCAGGTTGGGGGCGCGAACTTCTTCCCGCTCGCGGGCGGTGGCACCGGGGACGGCGCGTTCATCATCCTCAGCACACCCGACGAGAAAATCGATTTCGCGAAGCTGCCGCAGCTACTGAAGGACAAGACGCGCTCGGGCCTCGCCGATTTTCGCGTCGCCAGCCCCGGCTTCTTCACGACGCTTCACATCCCACTGGTATCGGGACGTCTCTTCGATGATCGCGACGGTCCGACGGCGACGCCCGCCGCGGTGATCAATTCGACGCTCGCCAGGAAGCAGTGGCCTAACGAGAGCCCCATCGGAAAAATCATCGAATTCGGCAACATGGACGGTGACCTGCGTCCATTCACGATCGTTGGCGTCGTCGGTGACATCCGCGAAGGCGGCCTCGCCGTGCCACCCGAGCCAACTTTCTACGCGTACTATCGGCAGCGCCCAGTCCGCGCGACCAGCTTCTACTTCGTGCTCGAAGGCAGCGCGCCGACGGCGAACACGATCGCCACCGCCCGCGGCATTATGCACGAGCTCCGGCCCGACATTCCGCCGCGCTTCCGCACGATGGAGACCGTACTGGCCGATTCGCTGGCCGACCGGCGGTTCACGCTCGTGCTCCTCGCCGCGTTCGGCGGCGCCGCCCTGCTGCTCGCGACGCTCGGGGTCTACAGCGTGATCAGCTTCCTCGTCGCGCAAAGGCGGCAGGAGATCGGCGTGCGTATCGCACTCGGCGCACGGAGCCAGGATGTCCTTCGTCTCGTGTTGCGCCAGGGCGCGACGCTGGCGCTCATCGGTATCGCCATCGGCGCCCTCGCGGCGCTGGGCCTAACGAGGCTCATCGCCGGACTGCTCTATGGCGTGAGCGCGAGCGATCCGATTGCCTTCCTCGGCGTGATGGTGCTACTCGCGGTCGTCGCGGTGCTGGCGAGTCTGGTTCCGGCCAGGCGGGCAGCGAAGGTGGATCCGATGACGGTGCTGCGGGGAACGTAGTCCTAACAGGCCCGGTGTCGGTCGATCACCCGCTCAGACCATCGACGGTCCGGCCAGCAACAAGGATCAACTGCTGGCGACGCTGAAACGGCCGGACACAGCGCGGAAACGGCCACGCAGTTTCCGGCCGTTTCAGCGTTTCCAACAGTTGGTGCTAGCCGCCACACGGAGCTACAGACGGTCTGAGTATCGTACCGATATTCTTTCAGCATGACACGCGCTGCGCTCCCGTTATGCTTTCAGCTACGCGATCCGGATGGAATAGATGCGCGAGTAGCTCGATGCCCTCGAACACCCGCGGACCCGGACGCGCGAAGTAGTTGCTCGCGTCGACCGCGAACACGTTGCCCGACTGCACGGCCGGGATGGCTTGCCAGCGATCGTCGGCGAGCATGGCGCACGCCTGCTCGACGGCGTCGTCGAGATGAGCGCCGCATGGCGACACGATGAGAATCTCCGGCGCGTAGGCGACCACGTCCTCGAACGGGATGCGTACGGAGTCGGCGCGCTTACGGCCTAACCCGTCGACGCCGCCAGCGAGCTCGATCTGCTCCGGCACCCAGTGGCCGCCACAGAATATCGGGTCGATCCACTCGATGAAGAAGACGCGCCGTGGTGTCGCGCCGCGGAGCGATTCACGCAGTCGCCCGATCCGGGCGTTCTGCTCGTCGATGAGGCTTCGTGCAACATCGCTCCGACCCGTTGCGTCGCCGAGTTGACGCAGATTCTCCTGAATCTCGGCTAGCGATCTCGGCGCCATCGTCAGGACCATCGCCCTTCCGTCGAGGGCCGCGACGGCGCGTTCGGTCTCGTTGTCCGATGGAGCGCAGACCTCGCAGAGATCCTGAGCGAGGATGAGGTCCGGCGCGAGAGCCTTCAACAACTCCGTATCTATGGTATAGATCGAGCCCCCGACGCGAAGCTGCGTGCTGACCGCCGAATCGATCTCGTTTGGCGTGAGCCCGTCGAGCGGAATAGCGCAGTGCACCACGCCCGGCCGGTTGCGTGCCTCGGGCGGGTAGTCGCACTCGTGTGACACGCCGACGACATCGTCGCCGAGCCCGAGCGTGAAGGCGATCTCGGTGGCGGATGGGAGAAAGGAGACAATTCGCATGCCTGTCCGGATTTTGTTTCCTTCTTGCACTCAGGCGGCGACCTCGCGAGTGTCAATATACTTCTCACCCTTCCCCCATGCCGTCGTACACGCTGCTCGTGAACGGACGTCGCCATGCTGTCGACGTTGCCGCAGATACACCGCTGCTCTGGGTACTGCGAGACCAGCTCGATCTCACGGGCACGAAATACGGCTGCGGCGCGGGACTGTGCGGCGCGTGCACCGTTCATCTCGACGGGTCGCCGACACGCTCCTGTACGCTCCCAGTGTCCGCGATTGGATCCAAGAAGATCACGACCATCGAAGGACTCGGCACCGAGAAGACGCTGCACGCAGTGCAGCAGGCGTGGATCGCCGAGGACGTACCGCAGTGCGGGTACTGCCAGTCGGGACAGATCATGGCCGCGGCGGCGCTGCTCGCCAGGAACCGGCATCCGACCGACGCCGACATCGATGCGGCGATGACCAACATCTGCCGCTGCGGGACGTATCAGCGCATGCGCAGGGCGATCAAGCGCGCCGCGCAGGAGGTCGGAACATGAGCGCCGGGCCTAACGATGGCGCGGTATCGCGACGTGCATTCGTCGTCACGACAGCCGTCGCCGGCACTGGCTTCCTCCTCGGCGTGCGCATCCCCGAGCGGCGCCGGCAAGGCGACGCGGCGGCCGAGGCGCTCGAATCGTCAGGGGGAGAGCCCTTCTCGCCCAACGCGTGGGTCCGCCTGGACGAGAGCGGCGAGGTTACCATTCTCGTCCACAAGTCCGAGATGGGCCAGGGAGTCTGGACGGCGCTCCCGATGATCGTGGCCGAAGAGATGGACGCGGACTGGAAACGCGTGCGCGCGGCGCGAGCACCGACGCGTCCCGAGTACGATACGGCGACGGGTGGCAGCTCGAGTGTGCGGGAATCCTGGGACGCGCTCCGGCATGCGGGCGCGGCCGCGCGCGCAATGCTCGTCGCCGCCGCCGCGAAGCGCTGGAACGTTCCGGAATCCGAGTGCAGCACGAGCGCGGGCGAAGTGATTCACACCAAGAGTGGTCGTCGCGTCGGATATGGCTCGCTGGCCCGCGACGCCGCCAGCCTGACGCCACCGGATATAAAGTCACTCACGTTGAAGGACCCTCGCACCTTCCGCATCCTCGGCAAGGACACGCGCCGCCTCGACACACCGGACAAGATCAGCGGCAAGGCCGTCTTCGGCATCGACGTCAAGGTCCCGAACATGCTCGTCGCCGTCGTCGCGCGATGTCCGACGTTCGCCGGGAAGGTCGCGCGCGTCGACGACGCGAAGGCACGGGCCGTACCAGGCGTGAGGCAGGTGATCACTCTCGATCCCGTGCCGAAGCAGCATCCGGGTCGCGTCGCCGTCCTGGCAGATGACACGTGGTCGGCGATGCAGGGCCGGCGCGCGCTCGATGTGACGTGGGACTACGGCGACCAGGCCTCGTTCTCGAGCGAGGAGATGTGGGAGGACGCACGACGTCGCGTGAACGACGACGCCGATGCGACGGTGAATCGGCAGTGGGCACCTCCGGACACGAGCAGGACGTCGACCGTGCACACGGTGGAAGCGACGTACGAATTGCCATTCGTCGCGCACGCGTGCATGGAGCCGATGAATTGCACGGCCTCGGTGACCGCGGACAAGGTCGAGCTCTGGTTGCCGAGCCAGTTTCCGGAGCAGGCGCGCCGCGTGGCGTCGCAATTGACGAACGTGCCGATCGAGAAGGTCGAGGCGCACGTCACCTACCTCGGCGGCGGCTTCGGGCGACGCGCCTATCAGGATTTTGTCGTCGAAGCAGTGCAGCTCTCGCAGAAAGTCGGCCGGCCCGTAAAGGTGCTCTACACCCGCGAGGACGACATTCAGCACGATCTCTATCGTCCGGCGCAGCTCCAACGATTTCGCGCGCAACTCGACACTTCGGGGCGGCCCATTACCTGGGACAATCGCGTCGTGGGTCCGTCGACGGAGCTGTGGTGGAACCCAAAGTCCACGCAGCCCGGTCGCCGTGAAGGCGGTGAGGAGCCGCCCTACGATGTGATGACGGCGAGGAACGATTTCGTCCCCGTCGCGTCGCCGGTGCCGTTAGGCGCCTGGCGCGCGGTGCAGAATGGGCAGAACGGCTTCTGCTTCGAGTCGTTCGTGGACGAATGCGCACATGCCATGGGCGCGGATCCCGTCGCCTATCGAATCGCCCGCCTCGCCGGCAAGCCGCGGCAGCAGGCTGTCGTTCGGCTCGCTGCCGAGCAGGCGAAGTGGGGCACACCGTTGCCGAAGGGGCGCGGCCGGGGCGTCGCGTTCTTCGATTACGACGGCACCTATATCGCCGAAGTGGCCGAAGTGAGCGTGACGAAGAAGGGCGGAGTGCATGTGGACCGCGTTGTCTGTGCCGTTGATTGCGGGACGATGATCAATCCGGACACCGTGCGCGCGCAGGTGGAGAGCGCCGTCATCTGGATGACGACCGCCGCGCTGCATGGCGAGATCACCATCAAGGACGGGCGGACGGTACAGAGCAACTTCCACGACTATCCGGTGCTGCGGATGGCGGATTCGCCGGTGGTCGAAGTTCATCTCGTTCGCAACCTGGAGACGCCGACGGGAATGGGCGAGCCGGCCGTTCCTCCGCTGGCCGCGGCGATCGGGAACGCGATCTTCGCGGCCACGGGGCAGCGGCTGAGGAGGTTGCCGTTCCGGTTGAAGGATCTGGATGTGGCGGCACGCGACGAGCCGTCGACGGCCACCGAGGCGGTCACTTCCCGGTAGTAGCCGTTAGGCGCACCGCCACCCGACTCCCACGCGGCGCCGTAACAGCGACTCCCGCCTCGAGTAGTCCCTCCTTCAGCCCGCGCGCGATCTCCGCGGCGTGCGGGCCGTCGCCGTGCACACAGATCGTGTCGGCCCGGATCTCGATGTCCTCGCCCTCGACGTCGGTGACGACGCCCTCCTTTACCATGCGCACAGCCCGCCTGATGGCTTCGTTCACATCGTGCACCATCGCATCGGGACGCGAGCGCGGTACGAGCGTGCCATCGTGTAGATAATTGCGATCAGCGAACACCTCGCTCGCCGTTGGAATCCCGACACGCGCCGCCGCGGCAAGCAGGTGGCTTCCCGGAAGTCCGTAAAGAATCAACTCTGCGTCGACGTCGTGAACGGCGCGAGCGATCGCGTCCGCGAGAGCCACCTGTGCGACGGCCATGTTGTACAGCGCGCCGTGGGGCTTCACATGCTGCATCACGATCCCGTCGGCCCGGCAGAAGCCGAGCAGGGCACCGATCTGATAGACCACGAGATCATAAACTTCCTGCGGCGTCACCTGCATCACCCGCCGGCCGAAGCCGATGAGATCCTGCAGACCAGGATGCGCTCCGACGGCCACGCCCAGCGCCGACGCGGCCGCAATGGTCGTACGCATCACCGCCGGATCACCACCGTGAAAGCCGCAAGCGATGTTCGCCGAGGTGATGTGCGGCAGCACGTCGGCGTCCGCGCCGATTGTGTACGCACCGAAGCTCTCACCCATGTCGCAGTTGATGTCGACGCGCATTCCGTCCTCGCTTCAGTGGTGGCGTAGCGCGATCGCCGCGCGCACCTGCCGGATGTTGTCCTCGCGCGCAAGGTACAATCGCTGCGCATCCTCCAGCGAGATGGAGCGAAAGCGTACCCGGTCGCCAGCCTTGAGCTGCGCCAGTAACGGCAGGTCGACGGCCGCGACCTCGGCGATGCGCGGGTATCCGCCCGTCGTCTGCCGGTCCGCCATGAGCACGATCGGATTGCCGCCGGGGGGAAGCTGCACCGTGCCGAACGTCACCGCTTCCGAGAGCAGCTCGCGCCGTTCGGTCAGCTCGAGCGGCACTCCCTCCAGTCGATATCCCATCCGGTCGGACTGCGCGCCGATGCGGAACTCATCGCTCCACAATCGACCGCGTGACTCCGCGCTGAGCAGTTGCAGGTGCGCGCCGTCGACGAGTCGGATCACCACCGACGAGGTGTAGAACGGAATGAGCGACGCCGATGCGCCCCAGTGTCCGATCGCGATGCGCTCCCTGCCTCGCTGGGCGGCAACGGCGGCGCCGATACGTCGAGACAACTCGCTCGGCACGCCGACGGGCAGGTGGTCGCCGCGCCGGAGCGCCCGGCCGTCGACGCCACCTAACGACGCCCGTACGTACGTCGCCCGACTGCCGAGCACCATCGGCACATCGATGCCTCCAGCAATGGCGACATAACCGCGGCAGCCGCGCACGGCCGACGCCGCGCTCAACGTCGCACCAGCCGGCAGGCAAATCGGTCGCCAGAGGGGGAGCGCCTTGCCGTCCGCGGTGACGCCAAGATCGGCGCCGCCGAGGGCGATGAGCGTTTGATCATCGAAGCGCAGCGTGGGTCCGACGAGGGTGCACTCGAGGGCCGCCGCGCGCTCGTCGTTGCCGACGAGGAGATTCGCGACGCGAAGCGCGAGCTCGTCCATCGGACCGGCTACGGGGATACCTTCGCGTTGATGGCGGGTGCGCCCGCCATCCTGCACGGTCGCCCACTGGCCAGGATGGAGGACGTGACAGTTCACGCCGATGCCAGGCGCTGGAACTCGTCGGACGTGATGGACGTGAAGCGGACGCGATCGCCGACAGCGAGCAGCGTCGCCGGCTCGCGGCGAGCATCGAACATCCGCAGCGGAGTTCTCCCGATGAGCTGCCAGCCGCCAGGCAGCAGAAGCGGATAGATGCCCGTTTGACTTCCGCCAATGCCGACGCTTCCAGCAGGCACCGCGGTTCGTGGCTCGGCGCGACGTGGGGTCGCGATCTCGGGTGGCAGGCCGCCGAGATAGGCGAAGCCGGGCGCGAAGCCGAGCATGTAGACGTTGTACGTGCCGCCACTGTGCAGCGCAACGACCTCGCGCGGAGTCAATTCGTGCTGGCTCGCCACGTCGCCGAGATCGGGGCCGTAAGAATCGCCGTAGCAGACCGGGATCGTGACCTCGCGCGGCGTGGGAAGCTCCGAGTCCTCGAGATCCGCGAGCGCAACGTGCATCGACTCGACCAAGCGCTCATAGGGAGAGCGCCAGCGCGAGCCCAACGCGTCATCGGCAACTCGACCAGGCTCGTAGTGGACGGCGACACTGGCAAAGGCCGGCACGATCTCGATCATCCCCGGAACTGGGCGAGCATCGAGCCGAGCACAAACGGCACGAACACGACGATGGGTGGCATCGTCGATTGTGTCCCCAAGGTGGATGAGGAGAGCGCGGTCGCCGAGAGGGCTTAATTCGTAGTCGAGAGTCGCGATGGCCACGGTGGAGAAGTCGGAAGCGGCAGCCGCACAATGTGTCGTGTCCGGTTCGCCATGGTTAGAGGCGAAGCGAGCCGCGTTGACGCGGCCAGAGGGTCTGACCAGCCGCAATGGAGCTCGAGTCATCGACTGACACAAGCGAGTCGCTCACAATGCCCGACAACATCCGGGCTTTAGTATTCTATTAAGCCACTTCGCCGAGCAACCGCGCACTAAAGGCGAGAGATGATGCATTTCCGCTTGATGTATGCGGAGATACACCTCTTCGTGCGCGACATGCGTTAACGTGGGCTTCTCTTTGGCGCCGCCACGTCCGAGTTCAATCGCGACGGGGTCGACTTAGGCAGTTGCCGGGCTCACTTCTGCGGAGTCTCGAAGCGCAATCACGCCAGGACAGCCGACTTTCTCCTCGAGCAGGCCCACTTTTGCGTTGGAAAGAACCACTTTTCTCGATCCGCCTCGACTTTTGATTATCGAGAGGCGGAGATTTCTGGCACTGACGAGCAGAATCGCGTTCAAGGGTGCGTGATCACGCGGATGGAACGCGTATTTGATCTCGACGCGATCGATTTTGGTTTCGTCGGTTCAGATTTTCGTCGCGCCCTGTGCCACAATTGCGAGCGTGTTTCGAGCTTTTCCTTCCTTATATCAGAGAAGCACTGGACGCAGCCCGAGTAAGACTTTGTCGGGTTGGGCTTTCGCGGAGCCGATCGCGACATGTCTCGCGAACGCGTGAGATCGAAAACAAGACCTCGAGATTTCACGCGCCGCTCGCGGGGCATCACGCTTCGGCCACAGGGCGCCACGCGCCGCGCCGAACGCGCCACGCGCTGCCTTTCACACCGCCGGCGATGTACTCGCGGCGTCAGCCCGCTCACGCGCTCCTCCACCGACCGTCTCCGGGCGACCACGCGTGCTCCGAAGGTCGAGACGCGCTAGCCTTCGCGCTGCACTCAGCGTACCCACTCCGGCACCCCGCGAACAGCCTCCGACACCCGCCTGTCCCGCTCGCCTACGCCCTGTACACGCGGGGCAACGCTGTGTCCCTGAGGGCGACGCTCGGCCCTTCGAGGCCCGACGATCAGCGCTCGGCGCTGCACTATCGGGCCTTCTGCCTCAACGCCCCACACGCCACCACCAACATCGCTCTCTCGACACACCACGCATCTCGCTCCGATACGCAGGATGCGTCTTCATCTCGCCACGGGTTTTTCCCGATCCTACACGAGCCGTTCTCAGTCCAATACGCACTGGCCGCAGAGCACCACGTCCAATGCTCCCTTCAACCGTCCCCGTACTCGGCGAATCACGCGCAGTGATTCGTGCCCAACGCTCGTCACTCTATCACTCACGCGCGCTCCGCCCTTACGACTGCGGCCTGAGCGCGGTGTCATCCAATCGTGAGCTATACGCGGGTGCCCCTTCGGGCGCTGCAACCACGGGAGCCGTCTTCCGCGCCCGCCGCCGTGAGAACTTCTGCTGCAGCTCGTCCAGATACGTATAGAACACCGGCGTGACGTACAAGGTCACAAGCTGAGAGAAGGCAAGACCACCCACCACGGCGACGCCTAACGGGCGACGCGTCGACGCGCCGGCGCCCCAGCCGACGGCGATCGGGATGGCGCCCATCAGCGCCGCCATCGTCGTCATCATGATGGGGCGGAAGCGCACGCTTGCCGCTTCCACGATCGCGGCTTCTGGCGTTCGATTCCCCGCCCGCTGTGCCTCGATGGCGAAGTCGATCATCATGATCGCGTTCTTCTCGACGATACCGATGAGCATGATGATGCCGACGAAGCCGTAGATGTCGAGGTCGAGGCGGCACACGATCAGCGTCACGAGCGCTCCGAACGCCGCGAAAGGCAACCCCGAAAGAATCGTGATCGGGTGGATAAAGCTCTCGTACAACACGCCGAGGATCACGTAGATCACGAACACGGCGAGGATCATCAGCACGACGAGTCCCTGCTGGGTGGTGATGAACGCGTCGGCGAGACCGGAGAATCCCGCGGCGACGGTCGACGGCAGCACCTCCGCCGCCTCCTGCGTCACCGCCTTGAGGCCCGTGCCTAACGATACGCCATTCGCGAGGTTGAACGAGATCGTCACCGACGGCAGCTGGCCGGAGTGGTTCACCGTCACCGGACCAACGCTGTTCACGAAGCGCGCGACGGTGCTGAGCGGCACGAGGGGGCCGCGGCTCGACCGCACCCACAGCTTGCCGAGCGATGGGATGTCGCTCTGGTACTCCGGAAGGAGCTCCATCACCACCCAGTACTCGTTCGTCGACGTATAGATCGTGGACACCTGTCGTTGGCCGAAGGCGTCGTAGAGGGTATTCTCGATCTCCATCGCCGAAACGCCGAGCTGGCCCGACGTCTCGCGGTCGATGGCGACCGTGACCTGCGGGTTCTCGATGAGTAGATCGCTCGTGACATCGGCGAGCTCCGGCTTCTGACGGAGGCGCGTTTCGAGCTCGCGCGCGGCCGCGTCGAGGGTATTGATGTCGCCACTCTGCAGCGTGTACTGATAGAGACTCTTCGACGCGAGTCCGCCAATCGAGATGGCCGGCGGATTCTGAATGAAGGTCGAGATGTCGGGGATGCCCTGCACTTCCTTGGTCAAGTCGCGCGCGATCTCGTCGGCGCTGCGCTTCCGATCTTCGATTGGCTTGAGGTCGATCGTGAGCTGCCCCTGATTCGCGGCTGCCGTCGTGCCGACGGATGAGGTCACGGACCGCACGTCCGGATCGCGCGCCATGACGGCGGCCACGTCCTTCTGATGATCGACGAGCGCGTCGAAGGAAACACCTTCCGCCGCTTCCGTCGTCGCGAGGAGCTGGCCTGTGTCGTCGGTCGGGAAGAGTCCCTTCGGGGTGGACCAGAAGAGCCACGCCGTCGCGACGAGAATCACCACCGAGAAGACGAGCGTCGCTGGGCGCCGCTCCATGACCCACGCCAGACTGCGCTCGTACACGCCGAGCAGCCGATCGTAGAAGCGTTCGGTCGTGTTATACAGCCGACCGTGTGAACGCCCATGTTCTGACCGCAGAAAGCGGCTCGACAGCATCGGGGTGAGCGTCAGCGAGACAAAGCCGGACACGAGAATCGCGACGCCGATCGTGACGGCAAACTCGTGAAAGAGCTTGCCGATGATGCCGCCCATGAACAGGAAGGGAATGAACACCGCGGCGAGCGAGAGCGTCATGGAGAGAATGGTGAACCCGACTTCGGCCGCGCCATCGATCGCGGCCTCCATCTTCGGCTTTCCCATCTCCAGGTGCCTGACGATGTTCTCGAGCATGACGATCGCATCATCGACGACAAACCCCACCGCCAGCGTGAGGGCCATCAATGAAAGGTTGTCGAGACTGTAATGCAGCAGATACATCACCGAGAACGTGCCAATGATGGACATTGGCAACGCGAGACTCGGAATGACCGTCGCCGAGATGTTGCGCAGGAACAGGAAGATGACGAGCACGACGAGCACCAGCGTCAGCTCGAGCGTGAACGTCACGTCCTGCACCGACGCCTGAATGGTCGCCGACCGGTCGTACAGCGTGGACACTCTGACGGATGGCGGGATCTCGGTGGAGAGCTTGCCGAGCGCGGCCTTCACGCGGTTCGCGACATCGACCGTGTTTGTCCCCGGTTGCCGCTGGATCGCCAACACGATCGACCGCGCGCCGTCGTACCAACTCGCGGTCTTATTGTTCTGCACGTCGTCAGTGATGCGCCCGATCTCGCTGAGGTGCACCGGGGCGCCATTGCGATAGGCGACGATGAGATCTTTGAACTCCGAGGCGTTGTCGAGCTGGCCCGTGGCCTGGATCGTCAGCGCGGTCTTCGGCCCCCAGAGCACGCCGGTAGGCATGTTGACGTTCTGATTCGTCACCGCGTTGGCGACGTCCTCGAGGGCGATGTTGCGCGTCGCCAGCTGCGAGGGATCGAGCTGGATGCGCACCGCGTACTTCTGCGCGCCGTAGACGAGCACCTGCGCGACGCCTCCGACCATCGAGAGCCGCTGCGCGAGCGTTGTCTCGCCAAACTCGTCGAGCGTCGACAGCGGCACCTCATTCGACGTCAGCGCCAAGGTCAGAATGGGCGCGTCCGCGGGATTCGTCTTTTGATAACTTGGCGGGATGATGCCCTGCGGCAGCTGACGAATCGTCTGAGCGATCGCGGCCTGCACGTCCTGCGCGGCGGCGTCGATGTTCCGGTCGAGCGCGAACTGGATGACGATCTGCGTCTGCCCCAGGCTCGACGTCGACGTCATGTTGTCGATGCCGGCGATGGTCGAGAACTCTTTCTCGAGCGGCGTCGCGACCGTCGCGGCCATCGTCTGCGGGCTCGTCCCCGGCAGCGTGGCGCTGACGGTGATGGTCGGGAAATCGACGTTTGGCAGATCGCTCACCGCGAGCTGCCGGTACGCGACGATGCCGAAGACCAGAATCCCGATCATGACCAGGGTGGTCATGACGGGGCGTTTGATGAAGAGCGTCGTAAAGTTCATGTCATCCAGAATGTCATCCTGAGCGAAGCGAAGGATCTGTTGTTGAACAGCCGAACAGCAGATCCTTCGTCGCTTCGCTCCTCAGGATGACAGTGAAAGTCAATCCGCACCGACTGGCGCGAGCTCGGTGCGACGGCGCGGGCGCCGCAGACGCCGACCCGCCCATGCCTGCAGCTCGTCGAGATAGGTGTAGAACACTGGCGTCACATACAGCGTCACGATCTGCGAGAACGCCAACCCGCCCACGACCGAGATGCCTAACGGGCGACGCGAGGCCGCGCTGGCGCCGACGCCGATCGCGATCGGCAGCGTGCCAGCGATCGCCGCGACCGTCGTCATCATGATCGGGCGGAAGCGCACGCTCGCCGCCTCCAGAATTGCCTTCTCCGGCGGCACATTCTCCGCCCGCTCTCTCGCGATCGCGAAGTCGATCATCATGATCGCGTTCTTCTTCACGATCCCGATCAGCATCACGATCCCGACATAGCCGTAGACACCAAGCTCGAGGTGCGCGACCCACAGCGCGAACAACGCACCGAACGCGGCGAAGGGCAGCCCTGTGAGGATCGTTACAGGGTGGATAAAGCTTTCGTAGAGAATGCCGAGGATTATATAAATCACGAACACCGTGATCAGGAGCAGCAGGCCCATCCCCTTCTGCGACGCCTCGAATGCCTGCGCCTGACCCGAGAAACCCGTCGTGATCGTCGCGGGCAGATTGTCGCGAGCAAGCCGATTGACCCGATCCACCGCCGCGCCCAACGACACATTCGGCGCGAGATTGAACGAGATCGTCACCGAGGCCATCTGGCCGGAGTGCGCGACACTGAGCGGCCCCGTCGTCTCCTCGAAGTACGCGACGTCCGAGAGCGGCACCTGTTTTCCACCCGCCGCAGGCACGAAGAATTTCTGGAGCGCGGTCGCATCGAGCTGCGCGCTCGGCACCGTCTCCATGACGACCCAGTATTCGTTGCTCGGCGTATAGATGGTCGAGACCTGCTGCTGGTTGTACGCGTTGGCGAGTGCGTTCTCGATCGCGCTCGGCGTCACACCGAGGGAGAGTGCGCGTGGCCGATCGATGTGGATCTTGAGCAGGGGGCTGCGATTCAACAGGTCGGACGTGACACCGCTGAGCATCGGCTCACGTTCGAGCAGATTCATGAACCGGTTCGCCTCTCGATAGAGATCGTCGATGTCCGGCCCTCTCAACGTGAACTGATACTGGCTCTTCGCCGACCGCCCGCCAATGCGAATCGCCGGCGGGTTCTGGACGTAGAACGCCAGCCCCGGAATTCCTCCCATACGACGCATCAACTCGATGACGACCGCGTCCGCGGATGGGCGCTGGCCCTGCGGCTTGAGCGTGAGATTGAACTGCGCCTGGTTGCTCGAGCCATAGCCGCCGCCAACGTTCGCCGTGAACGACGCGACGTTCGAGTCGCGCTCCAGCCGCCGCGCCGCGATCTGCTCGAGTCGCAGCATCTCCGGATACGACGTGCCCTGCGCCGCCTCGGCGGTCGCGTTCAACTGGCCCGTGTCGTCGGGTGGAAAGAGTCCCTTCGGGATCACGACCCACAGCACGACCGTGAAAACCGCGATGAGCACCGAGAAGCCTAACGCGATCGGACGATGCTCCATGATCCACGCAAGGCTGCGCTCGTAGGCATGAAGCGACGCGTCGAAGGCGCGTTCGGTCGCGTTGAAGAGCTTCCCATGCTTCTCGGCGCCGTGTGGCTTGAGCATCCGGCTGCAGAGCATCGGCGTGAGCGTCAGCGACACGACGCCCGACACGAGGATCGCGACGGCAATCGTGATCGCGAACTCCTTGAACAGCTGGCCGATGATGCCACCCATGAACATCAGCGGCATGAACACCGCGGAGAGCGACAGTGTCATCGAAAGAATCGTGAAGCCGACCTCCTGTGCCCCTTCGAGCGCCGCCGCCATGGGCTCGGCCCCCATCTCCACGTGCCTGACGATGTTCTCGAGCATGACGATCGCATCGTCGACGACGAAGCCAACGGCGAGCGTTAGCGCCATCAATGAGAGATTGTCGATGCTGAAGCCGAGCACCTCCATCACCGAGAAGGTGCCGATGATGGACATCGGCAGCGTCAGCGTCGGGATGAGTGTGGCGATGACGTTGCGCAGGAACAGGAAGATGACCGCGATGACGAGTACGAGCGCGACGACGAGCGAGAGCTTGACGTCGGCAACGGACTGCTCGATCGACACGGACCGGTCGTATTGCACGCGCAGCTTGAGCGTCGGCGGCAGTCCCTTCTGAATCTCGTCGAGCGCGGTCTTCACCGCGTTCGCGACGGCGACGGTGTTGGTTCCCGGCTGACGGTCGACGGCGAGGCCGATCGACCGCTCGCCGTCGTACCAGCTCGCCGTCTTGTTGTTCTGGATGTCGTCCTTGACCGTGCCCAGATCGCCGAGCCTGACGGCCGCACCGTCCTTGTAGGTCACGATGAGCCGCCGAAACTCGTCGGCGTTGTTCATCTGACCGGTCGCCATCACCGTCAACGTCTTCTCCGGGCCGTACAGCACACCGGTCGGCTGCATGACGTTGTTCTGACGAATGGCATTCGCGACCTGCGAGACGCCGATACCGCGCGACGCGAGCTGCTGCGGATCGAGTTGGACCCGCACCGCGTACTTCGCCGAGCCCCACACACCAACGTCCGCTACACCTTCTACCATCGAAAGCCGCTGCGCGATCGTGGTCTCGGCAAACTCGTCGATCTGCGTCATCGGCAGCACGTTCGACGTCAGCGCGAGGAACATGATCGGTGCCGACGATGGGTTGTGCTTGTGCGCCGATGGCGGAAGCATGTTCGACGGCAGGTACGGCATCGTCTTCGAGATCGCGGCGTTCACGTCCTGCGCAGCGCTCTCGAGGTCGCGATCGAGCGAGAATTGCAGCGTGATGCCCGTGCTTCCCAAACTCGAGTTCGACGTGATCTCGTCGATGCCGGCGATCGCCGAGAACGCCTTCTCGAGCGGCGTCGCCACCGTCGCGGCCATCGTCTCCGGGCTTGCGCCCGGCGAGTTCGCGCCAACGCCGATCGTCGGATAGTCTACGGTCGGCAGGTCGCTCACCGGCAGATGACGGTACGAGACGATGCCGAAGACGAGAATCCCGATCATGAGCAACGTCGTCATGACCGGACGCCTGATGAAGAGATTCGTTAGACTCACCGTCAGCCCTCCCCCGTCACAGCAGATCCTTCGCTGCGCTCAGGATGACACGCCATTAGCCTTTCCGGCGACGACCGCCACGACCGCCCACCTGGCCCGCGGCCGCGCCGCCGCCGGCTGAGTCGTTAGGTGAGCGAATCAGCACTCGCGCACCCGGCGTGAGCCGCGACTGACCATCCGTCACGACGCGCGCTCCGTCCGAGAGGCCGCTCGCAACGATGGCGATCCCGCCCGCGGTGCGCTCGATCGACACCGGCCGCTGCTTCGCCGTGTCGCCATCCACGACGTACACGTAGGTGCCCTTCTGACCGGTCACGACCGCCTGCGTCGGCACGACGAGCGCGTTCTGCTCGACAAATAGGCGCAGCGTCGTTGCCGCGAACTGGCCGGCCCATAACGAGCCATCGGTGTTATCGAACGTTGCCTTGAGCGTCACGGTGCCCGTCGTCGTGTCGACGGCATTGTCGATGAAGCTGAGCGTGCCTTTGGTCGGCGCCGAACCCATGGTGGCGGGAGGTGGATCGTTCGGCGGGTCCTGATGCGCGCTGCCGGCAGGCGAGCCCGCGGGGGTCAACTGCGCCGGCGCATCCACGGGCGCGCCCGTCGACGAGTCGCCTAACGAAGCACTGGGCGCGACGCCGCCTGCCACGGCGGTCACCGGAAGACCGCCGCGCGCCCCGTACTGCAGGATCAGGGGCAACTGCGACGCCGGCACGGAAAAGCGCACCATAATCGGCCGCACCTGGTTGATTGTCACGAGCGGCATCGCACCATTCGCGTGCACGAGATTGCCGACGCGCACGAGCAGACTGCCCGTCTTGCCACTGATCGGCGCCCGAATCGTCGTGTTGTCCAGGTTGAATCGAGCACTGGCGACCGCGGCGCGGTCCGCTCGGACCACCGCGTCCGATGCCGCGGAGTTCGCCTCGAGCTGGTCACCCTCTTCCTTGGTGACGTAGCGCTGTTGCACCAGCTGCGCGTACCGCGTTACCTGCTTCTGCGCATTGGAAGCAGTCGCGCTGTCCTTCGCCAAGGTCGCGACCGCCACCTCGTACGCGTTCCGATATGGACGGGAATCCACCTGAAACAGGGGCTGGCCCTTTGAAACCTCCTGCCCCTCCTGGAACAAGACGTTGGTGATGATCCCGTCTACCTGCGACCCCACGGCAGCCGACTGGATTGGCGTCACGACGCCGTTGGCGTCGAGGGTGTAAGGCACCGGCGCGCGGCGCGCGGTGACCACCGCGACCGCGACCGGCGGACGCTGCGGCTTGTTTTGCGGTTTGGAACAGGAGACGAAAGCCAACCCGACGACACAGAAAATCGCGCGCGGTGCGCAGGCACGAAGGCGCAAGAGAGTCATTGATTTATGATGTTCACGGAGAACCGGAAAAAATGCGCGTCCGGCGCGTGTGTGGGTATAACGCACAGCCCCCAGCTGCCGTTCGGAAGGGCCCACGTTAAGAAATCTATGTAGACCAGACCGGTTGGGCTCCGAAGCTTGCCGTCTACTTCTCGCTTCGGATCCGAACGGGAGTACCCCACGGATCCGTCGCTACCCAACCGCCGCCGCGCTGTTCCACCGACGCACCGGCAGTCGTTAGGCTACGCGCTGCCCCCTCCGCCTGTTGAGCGGTTGGGACGACCACTTCCCACTCGAGGAGCCGAGCGTCCTCCGGTCCGGCCAATGCCGCGCCAGCAGCCCAGGTGTTTGTCCCCAGATGGTGGTGATACCCCCCTGCCGCCAGGAAGAGCGCGCCCGGATAGCTCCAGACCATCTTGTCCAGCCCGAGGCCGGCATGGTAGAACTGCGCCGCCCGGTCGAGGTCGGCCACGTGCAGATGGACATGGCCAATCACCGTGCCGGCGGGCATACCAGTCCATCGCATTCCGCCTGGGCTCTCCTTCGCCGACTGGATGACGCTTTCGACGTCGAGCGGAATCGTCGTCATGGTCAGCTGCCGATCGTGCTGCGTCCATCGCGAGCGAGGGCGGTCGGCATAGACCTCGATCCCCAGACCGTCTGGATCGGTGAGATATATCGCCTCGCTGACGAAATGATCCGACATCCCGGCATAGGCCCCGAGCTCCTCGAGGTGGCCTAGGAAGCGGCCAAGCGCCGCACGCTCTGGAAGGAGAATCGCGAAATGGAAGAGCCCGAGGCGGCCGCGACGGGGCACCGGTTGCGCGCCGCGCCGCTCCTTCAATTCCACCAGTGGTCGGTCGTCCCCAGAGGCTCCGAGCGCGACGAAAGCGTCGCCCCGATCGAGGACTCGGAGCCCGAGCACGCGCTCGTAGTACGGTAGCGAGCGCGCCAGATCAGAGATCTGGAGGGTCACATTGCCGAGCCGGGTCTCTTCGGGTAGACGGAATCCAGGTGGCGCGATTCCGTACTCCAATGGTTGCTGGCTCGTCACCGCCATAAGTCCTCCAGCTTTTTTCTTTTATGGCCCTCGACGCCGATTGTCGATCGCGTAGTCGCCGGGCCCCGAAAGCACTATTGCCAGATTCGCCGCGAGCAACGAGAGGGGATACTCGTATCCGGCCGGCAGAAAAAATCCATTCCTGAAGTGCACGAACAGGATGGCGCCGAGCATGTCGATGGCGAGGAGAGTGGCGGCGATACGCGTGAACAGCCCGAGCACCAGCGCGATGCCACCCGCGAACTCGACGATCGCCACGACCGGTCCCGAGATCGCCGGCAACGGGATGTGCATCTGCGCAAACGCTCCCGTCACGCCACCCATACCGAACACGAACAGCTTCTGCGCTCCATGTGCGATGAAGACGATGCCGACGACGATACGCAGAATGGTGAGTCCCAAACCCAGCCGCTGCGGCGGCACCGTGGCAATGCTTGTCATGGCCGGAACCTCGTGAAGGGGGACGCGGGGACCAGCAATCGCTTACACCGACGAGGAATTCTCGTTACCCCTGCAAGAGCTTGTCGAGTGTGATCGGAAGGTCCCGGATGCGAACGCCGGTCGCGTGGTAGACCGCGTTCGCGATCGCCGGTGCCACACCCGTCATCGGAATCTCACCAATCCCCTTCGCTCCGATTGGATTGACGTGGTCATCGCGCTCGTCCACAAAGTGCACCTCGATGGACGGTATGTCGGCGTGGACGGGGATGTGGTATTCGGCAAGGTCCGCGTTCAGGTAGCGGCCATTGCGATGATCCGTGAGCGTGTGCTCCATGAGCGCCATGCCCAGGCCGAAGGTGATGCCACCGAGCATCTGACTGCGCGCGGTCTTGGGATTGAGGACCCGGCCCGCGGCATACGTTCCGACGATGCGCGAGACACGCACCGTTCCGAGATCGCGATCGACGCGCACTTCGGCGAACACGGCGCCGAAAGAGTGCATCGCGTACTGCTGAGTCTCGTCGCCCGGCCGCGACTCGCCCTGCCCTTCTATTGGCTGTCCAGCATGCCGCGCGAGCAGCTCCTGAATCGACTCGTTGCGCTCGGGGTGACCCACGACCGTTAGGCAGCCGTTCCGGATGCGCACGTCGTCGTGCTTCGTCCCATGAAGCCGTGACTCGGGATCGGTGACGGCAAGTTGAACGAGTTGCTCGCGGGCCGCCGTTGCCGCCAGATGCACCGCTGACCCCGTGCTACCCACCGTCATCGAGCCGGCGGAGAGCGGATTCCGTGGCAAGTTCGTGTCGCCGAGTTGGACCTCGATCGCGTCGATCGAGACACCGATGGCGTCGGCGGCGAGCTGCGTGAGCACCGTGTAGGTGCCGGTCCCGAGATCGTGTGACGCCGCCTTGATGACGACGCGAGCGTCGGGATAGATGCAGGCTACTGCCGACGCCGGCATGCGACGCGCCGGATACGTCGCTGTCGCCATCCCCCAACCGACGAGCTGTTCGCCGTCCTCCATACTTCGCGGCTTCGGATTTCTTCGCGCCCAACCGAAGTGCTTCGCACCTAACGAGTAGCACTCGCGAAGCGATTTGCTGGACCAGGGCTTGCCCGTCTCAGGATCGGCGTCGGCGTAATTCTTCAGCCGCAGAGCAATCGGGTCCATGTCCAGCTCGTACGCCAGCTCGTCGAGCGCGGACTCCAGCGCGAAGAGCCCTGTCGCCTCGCCCGGCGCGCGCATGTACGTCGGTGTTCCCAGGTTGAGCCTGACGATATTGTGGCTCGTGGCCTGGTTGGGACACTCGTACAGCATGCGGGTAGCGAGCACGCACGTCTCCAGCCATTCGTCCATCGCCGACGTGCTGGCCGTCGCGTCATGCCGGAGCGCGGTGAGCGTACCGTCGCGCTTCGCGCCGAGCGTCACCTGCTGCACGGTGTGCGGACGCCCGCCCACGGGACCGAACATCTGCCGGCGCGTGAGAGCAATCTTCACTGGCCGCCCCACCTCGCGAGCCGCCATCACCGCCAGCACGACGTGCGACCAGGGCGATCCCTTGCCCCCGAAAGCGCCGCCGATGAAATGCGAGATCACCCGCACGTGGTCCTCGGCGATGCTGAGTGCCTTCGCGATCACGCCGCGCACTCCGTACACATTCTGCGTCGAATCCCAGAGTGTGACGCGATCGCCATCCCACGCGGCGATCGTCGCATGCATCTCCATCGGATTGTGCGTCTCGAGCGGCGTGGTGTACACGCGATCGATTCTCACCTCGGCGGCAGCGAGCCCCGCCTCGAGGTCGCCACGCCGCGTTGCCGGAGGCTCGTGCCCAAAGATCTTCGCCGGGTACGGGTACGCCGACGCGAGCGCCGCATCGAAGTCGACCGCCGGCTTCTCCTGCCGATACGTGACACGAACGAGCGCTGCTGCCTGCGTCGCGGCCTCGAAGCTCTCGGCGATGACCAGCGCGATCGGCTGGCCATTGTAATGAACGTGTTTGTTCTGCAGCAACGAAAGCGTACGACCCGTGGGGCGGCCCGCGCCTGTCCCATACGCCGCCGCCCCCTGCTCGTGCTCGTATTTTTGCAAGCTCTCTAATTTCGGCGCGTTGTCGGTAGTCAATATTGTGATGACCCCCGGCACGCGCGACGCGGCGCTCGTGTCTGTCTGGACGATCGTGCCCTTTGCGACCGTGCTCTGCACCATGACGCCGTGCGCGAGGTTGTCGAGCGGGAACTCGCTGTACATCGCGCGCCCCGTGACCTTGAGCGCACCATCGACACGATTGATCGGTGTGCCGACGATGCCACCAACCGGATCGACGTGAGGCGTCGTCATCGTCCCGTTCCCCCGGCCTCGAGACGCGTTAGCGCGCGTACGAGTGTGCGGCGCGCGAGCTCCATCTTGAAGCCGTTGTCGCGTCGCGGCTTTGCTCCGGCCAGTGCAGCTTCGGCCGCCGCACGATAGCTCTCCATCCCCGCCGAACCGCCGCGCAGCGCGTCTTCCGCCTCCGGCGACCGCCAGGGTTTCGTCGCCACTCCGCCTAACGCGATGCGCGCGTCGCGGATGATGCCATCCTGAACGTCGAGCGCCACGGCCGCAGAAGCCAGCGCGAACGCGAACGAGGCGCGGTCGCGCACCTTGAGGTAGAGCGAACGGACGGCGAATGGCAGCGGCGGGATCTCGACCGCCGTGATCAGCTCACCTTGCTCGAGTGTCGTCTCGATCTCCGGGTGATCGTCCGGAACCCGGTGCAGCTCGGCCAACGGGATCACGCGCTCCCGATTCGGGCCGAGGATTCGTACTCGCGCTTCGAGTGCGACGAGCGCGACGGCCATGTCCGACGGATGCGTTGCGATGCAGGCGTCGCTCGTCCCGAGGATCGCGTGGCCACGGTTCCGGCCGTCGATCGCGGAGCAGCCCGAGCCCGGCTCTCGCTTGTTGCAAGGCATCGCCGTGTCGCGGAAGTAGAAGCAGCGCGTCCGCTGCAGCAGGTTGCCGCCCGTCGTCGCCATGTTCCGCAGCTGCCCGGACGCGCCGGCCAGGAGCGCCTGCGACAGCACGGGATAGCGCGCACGAATGGTCTCGTTATGCGCGAGGTCCGAGTTTCGGACCATCGCCCCTACTCGCATCGTGCCGTCTGACAATTCCGTGACGTCGGCCAGCGGGAGCGCATTGATGTCGATGAGCTGGGTCGGCTGCTCGACATGCAGCTTCATGAGATCGACGAGCGTCGTGCCGCCGGCGAGATAGCGCGCCCCCGCGTCGCCCGCGGCGAGACGCGTCGCGTCGCGCGGATCGTCAGCCGTGGCGTACGTGAAAGGCTGCATCGATTACGCGCCCGTAGCGCGAACGTCCTGAATCGCGGCGACGATGTTCGGGTACGCGCCGCAGCGGCAGAGATTCCCGCTCATGCATTCTCGGACGTCATCGTCGTTAGGCCCACAGGGCTCGCCAAGCAGCGCGACGGCGGACATGATCTGGCCCGGCGTGCAATAGCCGCACTGGAAGCCATCGCGATCCAGAAAAGCCTGCTGCACGGGATGAAGCACGTCGCCGTGCGCCAGGCCTTCGATGGTCGTGATCTCTTTTCCCTGCGCGGCAACGGCCAGCGTCAGACAGGAAAGGACGCGCCGCCCATTCACGTGAACCGTGCAGGCGCCGCACTGCCCATGGTCGCACCCCTTCTTCGCCCCGGTGAGCCGCAGGTGCTCACGCAGCGCGTCGAGCAAGGTCGTGCGCGGATCCAACGCCAGTCGCCTGGGCGCGCCATTGATGCGCAAGAGGAGGGAGACTCCTTCCTGTTGCTCCGTTGCGATCGCCATCTCTGTTCCCTCGGGATGCGTGATGGCAAGCTAACGATGGCCTAGGGGCCAGGGGCTAGGGCCACGCGCAGCGATTGCGATCGCCGGCCCTAGCCCTAGTCCCTAGCCCCCATTCTTGTCCTCGTTTCCTCGTCTAGCAGCTCCCGCAGCCTAACGATGACCGGATGGTCGGCGGTGAAGCGGCGACCATACTCGAGGTTGAAGCGGTAGTCGAAATCCGCTGGATTGGCACCTTGGGTGTGCTGCAGGATCGTCTCCAGCTTGTCCAAGGCTTTCGCCGTTCGCGCTTCGACCGACGTCGCCGACTCGTATTCGTCCCATAGGGCCGTGATCATGACGCGCGTCGGCGCGGGAAGCGGCCCCAGCAAGGTGAGCAGATCCTGACGCTCCTGACCCGATTTCGACGCGCTCGGATCGGCCGCGAGACGACGCGCCTGTTCGGGAGCGGGCACGTCGCCGCCGATCGCCTCGCCGAGGTCGTGCACGACACACATCGCGAGCAGCTTGCCGAGATCGACACTCGGAAACTCATCTCGGAGCACGAGCGCCATCAGACACAATCGCCACGAATGCTCGGCGACGCTCTCCGGCTCACCTTCCGATGTGTAGGCACTGCGGCGAACGATCTTGAGCCGCTCTGTCGCGCGCAGAAAATCGAGAATCCCGCCCAGATGAGCGAGATTGTCTGCGGGGGTCATGCGTTCAGGAGGGTGTCGTTACGCGTTGCGGCTTGGGCTCCGGTAGCTGTCCAGCGCGCTCCGCGAGCAGCTTTGTAACGAAGCGCTGGCCCTCGCCCATCCGCTCGATCTCCACCGCAATCGTCTCGACTGCCTCCTCGATACGCTGAAGCCGCGCCTCGAGCATCGGATTGCTGCTCGCCGCGGTAGTCAACGACGCCATCTTCTCTTTGTGCTTGAACGACATGCGAACGATGGCAACGATCGTGGGGATGGCGAAAACGACAGGAACGATGACGATTTCCGGCCCGGGCATGACAAGTTGGCTGAGGGTAGGGACGACGTTGGAGCCGACTTTTGACTGTACGGCCAGCTCCCCCTGGAGGTTGCAAGAGGCGCGTCAGGCGGAGCCGTTCAGGGCGTGCGAACCCGCCCCTCTGAATTGTGCGGTAGCCCGAGGGTTCGGGCACGCACCGCGGCTTCCGGCGTGCGACCGGCGAGGATATCGTCTTTGACCGCCGCACGGAAGGCGGCGAAGGCCTCGGCGGGCGCGCGTTGGGCGACCAACGAGTCGATCGCGGCGGTCGCCATCGGCGCCGGTACCCGACGCGCCAGCAGATCGACGAGCGCGACGAGGGGCACGGCGAGCGAGCGATTGTCGCCGTCGGCGGCGCGCTGCGCGTCGCGAAGTTGGGCGAGCATCGCCGCCGTCGCACCGACGTGCAGGGCGCTTGCCCCGGCGGTGAGCTCAGCTTCGTCAGCGTTCGCACCTAACGAAGCGCGCGCCTCGCCGAGCTCGCGCGCCAGCGTCCGAACAGCGGCGAGGATTCGCGTCTCGTCTGCCCCTTTGAGCAGTCCCTCGGCGGCCTTCGAGTAGAGGGGCGCATCCGGCAGACGCACGGCTCGCAGCGAGTCACCGAGCCGCGTGATCTCCTGGCGCGCCGCCGGCGACAATTGCGTACGGCCGTCAGCCGGAGGAAAAGCGCCCGGCGCCATGCCCGGCCGTTGGGCGTGCACACTCCCTACGCAGGCGCTCCCGAGAAGCAATGTGAAGGTCAACCGAGCGATCCTCATGCCTTGCCTCCCACCAGTACGACGGAGCTCGGCACACCAAAATCGTCGTCTCCGGATTGGGGTGCCGCGGGATCCGCGGTGAGGTCCCCGTCGACGCTGAACGAGTACACGTGCCGGCCCGCCGTGAGCGGAACGTCGAGCAGCCACGCGCGGCCGTCCGCCGAGCGACGCATCGGCATCGCGGCTGGATTCCATCGATTGAAATCACCGACCAGCGACACGCGGGTCGCATGCGGCGCAACGAAGACAAAGCGGACGACCGATGCCGTCCCATGCTCAGCGGGCATCGGCATGGTAGCGGTGAGATTCGTGAGGACGTCGCTCGCACTCTGATCGCGCTGCGAGCGTCCGAGCACGAATGCCGCGACCGTCGCACCGACCATCATGCAGGCAATCGCCGCGGCCAGCGCCGTCAGCGGTCGAAAGCTCCATCGCGCAACGGTCGACGCCGACGAGCCGTTGGACTCATCGCCGATCCCGGCGAGCAATGCAGCGCGCCACGCCGGACGCACGGGCACTGGCTCGCGCAGCGCGGTGATCACGCGATCGATCGTCTCACTCTCCACAGGTCGTCGATTGTTGCCGACATCACGGTGCGACATCGTTCACCTCGCCTAACAATTCCTGCAGCCGCTCGCACGCACGCTTCACGCGCATCTTGAGCGCCGACACGCCAGCGCCGGTCACGGCCGCCATCTCGTCATATCCCAGTTGCTCGACGTGCTTGAGCAGAAATGCCTCTCGCTGATCCGGATCGAGGTGCGCCATCGCGCGCTCGATCTCGATGCGGAGCTCAGTTGCTCCAGCCTGATCGTCGGCCGTCGCATCGAGAATGGCATTGTCGTCGGTGAGCACGCGGCGTACGTAGCGACTCCGTTGCAGCAGTGACGTGCGACAACGGTTCACCAGAATCGCGAACAGCCACGTGCGAAAATTGCCCTCCAGGTCGAAGGTTGCGATCGCGCGGTGCGCGCGCAGGAGCGTCTCCTGGGTGACGTCCTCCGCGTCCTGCCGATTGCCGAGCATGCGCGTGGCGAAGCGAAGGCACGGCTGCAGGTGCCGATCGACGAGGAGCGTGAAGGCTCGTGGATCTCCCTCGAGCACACGACGCACGAGTGCGGCATCCGACATGCTGCCAACGTCTACCCGCGCGGCAGCAGCGAGCGTCACTTCGACGTGTTCTCGGCGCCGCGCGACGGCTCGATCACGAGCAAGCCGACTTCACCGGCGAAGTCGTCCGTGATGGTCGTGAGGCCGGGCGGAACAATCCAATTTCCACCGTCGATGCGCACGTTCACCCGGTGCGTGCCGTCGGTCAGCGGCAGCGTGATGGTCCAGGCCCCACCCGAGCCCCGGATGAGCGCCAGGGGTTTCCAGTTTGTGAAATCGCCGGAGAGATCGACCGACTGTGCCAGCGGCGCGCTGAGCACCACTCGATAGACGCCGGCGCGCACGCGATCAACGACGAATGCGCGCACGATCGCCTCCGCGCCGCTCGGCCGCGGACCGGCAGCCGGTGCCGACGTTGCCGATCGCCAGGGAGTAATGCGGAGCCCCGCCATCACGAAGCGATGTTCGCTGTTCAGCACGAAGTAGGCGCCGCTCGCGCCGCCGGCGCCGACGACGAGCGAGACTGGCGACGCGAGCCTAACGGCAACACTCGCGGCGCCCCATGCCGCCCTTGGCACATCACGGCTCGGGAGACGTCCACCGACGGTGAGCGAGGCACTGAGCACCCGCCCTTCCCACAAGAGCCCGGCCTCCGTCTCACCCCATCGACGCTCCTCGCTCACACGATTGCTGTCGCCGAAGGTCTGCGTGACGAGAGTGCTGTCCCACCGACCGGTGAGACTGTCCAGGTACTTGAAGTAGGTCGACACGCGGCGCGGGGCATACGATGACAGGTCCGCGGTGCTTCGACGTGCGCCGGAAACGGTGAGGACGACATTACCGATGCGGCGCCAGCCGCCGGTCTCTATTCGCGGTTGCTCCACCGCGTCTTTGAAGCCGCTCCGATGCACTACATCGCCGCCGACCCACCAGCCTGCTGACGCTGACGCAAGGGAAAAACGCGCCCCGGTCACGATTTCGAGGGGCGATGCGCCGTTCGACGCCGCCACCCGAGCGAGGGTGCCGCGCCATGAGAGCGATGCACGGCCTAACGACATGACCGGCAGCTCGGCGCCGATACCGACGCGCGGTTGCCAACCGAACACCGAGCCGCCGGCGCCAGCGCCCGCGTCGAGCCGGCCTGGCGCCTGCGCCATGAGGCGCTGCGCGGCCATGGCGAGCGGGAAGATCGCCGCGACGACACGGTTATCCACGAGTTGTCATCGTTCTCCGGAGGATTGCCGTAACGGGCCCTGACGTTCTACCCACGCATGGCCTCGTCGCGTCACATCGCGTCGGCGACACGCCGTTTCGTGACGCAAGCGACGCCAGCACAGGTATCACGTGGAGAGCGCGCGCCGGTCCTTTCGCGCACGCCACTCCCGAAGATGTCCATCACGACCGAACGAGGATTCCATGCAGAGAACACACTGGAGCCTGGCCGCCGTCACCCTAGCCCTGGTGATCGGGGCGTGCAGCGGGAGCGAGTCGCTGTCCCCTGCGCCGTCCACCGATCTCGAGGGAGGTGCGGGTGGGACGCATCACGGCGATGCCGCGATCGTCACCGGGCCCTCGACGCCGCCCCAGGTACCGCCCGTCGTCGCGAGCTTCTCGCTCTCCGGCACGGTCTACGGCCGCGAGGCTGGCCCGGACACGACGCAGGTGGTCGGCGTGCCTAACGTGCAGGTCACGCTGGTGAAGATCGCCGGCGTGACTGGCGACACGCTGGTGCCCAGCGTGACCGTCACGAGCACGAGCACTGATGCGAGCGGCGCTTATCGCGTGGCGAATCTCGCGCCCGCTTACTATCGGATCGACGTCACCGCGCCTGCCGGATCGCCCTACACCAACGGCGGCAGCGGAATCGGGCCGGCGCGGCAAACGGAGATCACGCTCAACATTTCGCTCGCGAGAAAGCCGTGATCTCGGTTCAGGCAATCGGACGGACGATCCGGAGGTAGGCCGACCAGGGCCCAACGGCGTCGCGGTACTGCACGGCCATGACTCGCGCGATCTGCGAGAGGTGGGTGAGGTCGTGCGCCACCCAGGTCGCGAGATGCTGATCGAGACGGACGATGCCGAATTCCGGGTGTCGTCCCTCGCGCACGAGGTCCTCGCTCGTTAGGTGCAGCGACGCCAGCGCATCGAGGCTCTCGGCGCGACAGCGCGCGAACTCGCGGGTGAGCTCGGAGAGGGGCTGGCCACGCGCCTGCTCGAAGCCGAAGGTGCGGTCGAAGGGCGGAAAGGGGCGGCTCGCGCCGAATTCGAGCAGATGGCGCACACGCGGCATCCAGTCGGCGCGCTCGCCGTGAATGAGGTGCGCGATGACGTCGTGCACGGTCCAGGTGCCCGACCCTTCATTCACTTCCGTCCAGGCCTCAGGCAATCCGGCGACCAGAGTGTCGATGGCAGCCGGCGTGCGCTCGAGGACAGGAACCGCCGTCTTCAAATCGAATCGCATTCCTTTATTCCGCCCTCATCGCGATCACCGGATCCACTCGTACCGCACGTCTCATGGGTACCAGGCACGCGACCATGGCGGTCGCAAACAGGAGTGCGGTTCCGGCAGCGAACGACACTGGATCTCCGCGGGGCACGCCGTAGAGCATCTTGTCGATGAATCGCGTTGCCCAGAAGGAGCCGGCGAGGCCGAAGACGATTCCCCCAGTCGCGAGCAGCACGCCCTGGCCAATGATCGCCCGAGCGATGATGCGACGCGATGCGCCCAGGGCAATGCGAATGCCGATCTCGCGCGTCCGCTGTGCCACCGCGTAGGCGAGGACGCCGTATAGTCCGACGGCCGCCAGGACCAGCGCGAGCAGTGTGAAGGCAGCGAGTAGGAGCATCGTAAACCGCGGCGTCGCGATGCTGTCGCGCATCGCAGCCTCCACATTCGTCACGCTGGGCGCCGGCAGATGGCGGTCGATCTGCGGCATGAGCAAGCGGACGGCGGCAATCGCATTCGTACCGGGCGTGACGCGCACGATGAGCGATGGCTGGAATTGTCCCTGGTAAGGCACGTAGAGCATCGGCTGACTCGCCTCCATCGTCAGCCCGCTCGTGAAGGCGTTGTCCACGACGCCAACGATGGTTCTCCACTCGCCCTGGCCGTTGAACACGGTGCGCAAGCGCTTGCCCACGACACTCCCGTTAGGCCAGTATTTTCTCGCGAAGCCCGCGTTCACCATCACCTGATCGGATTTTTCGCTCGTGTCGCTGAACGTCGTGCCTTCGCGCAGGCGTATGCCCATGTCTCGGAAGTAGTACGGCTCTACCCCATTGTAGTTGATGAAGCCCGTCGTGCCCGCCGGGGGCGCCGGCTGGCCCTCGAGCTGTAGAGCGCCAATCAGAAAATTCTGCATCGGGGGCGCCCCCTCTGCCATCATCGCCATCTCCACCCCGGGCACCGTTCGCGCGCGGGTCACCAACTCCGCATAGAACGCGTGCCGCGCCGCCGGCGTGGCGTAGGCCTTCTCGGGCAGGATGATGGACAGGCCGTACATGCCCTCGGTCCGGAACCCAGGATCCATCGTCTGCAGCCGGATCACGCTGCGTACCAACAGCGACGCACCGATGAGGAGCATGGTGGACAGGGCGATCTCACTGACGACGAGCAGACCGCGCAGCCGATTCTGCCGCCGCGAATGCGAGGTCGAGAGTGTGCCTGCCTTGAGTGACTCGTGCGTCGATTGCCGCGCCGACTGAATCGCCCCCGCCAAGCCGAAGAGCAGCCCTGTGAGCACGCCGAGGCCGATCGTCACCAACAGCGTCGTCGTGTCCATCCGAGCTTCGTCGAGATTCGCGAGGCTCGAGGGTCGGAGCGCGACCAGCAGTTCGAGACCGAGCCATCCGACGACCAGCCCACCGACAGATCCGGCCGCGGAAAGGACGAGGCTTTCGGTCAGCAGTTGCCTCACGAGTCGCGCCGTGCCAGCGCCTAACGCGCCTCGGATTGCGAGCTCGCGGTGTCGCGTCGCCGCCCGCGCCAACATCAGATGCGCAACATTGGCGCACGCGATAAGAAGCACGAGTGCCACCGCGGCGGTCAACAGGAGCAGCGAATCCCGGAATTGGACCATCTGAGCCGGCGGCACGAGCTTCGCCCGGAAACCGACCCGATTGCCCTCGGACACGTCCAGGCGCTTCGTGATGGAATCGAGCTCGCGCCGTGCCGCGTCGTAGCTCACGCCGGACCGCAGCCGGGCCGTCGTCATGAGACCGACATGCTCGTTATGCATGTCGAGTGGAAGCCACACGTCGGTCGCATTCTGCTGACTGGCCGGCAGCCGAAAGGCGGCTGGCATGACGCCGATCACGGTGTACAGCGAGCCGTCGAGCGAAAGCACGCGACCGATCACACCGGGCTCGCCGCCGAATCGGCCGCGCCAGAGGCGTTCGCTGAGCATCGCGACACGGCCTCCCTCGGTCAGATCGGCGTTGGCGAATGACCGTCCAATCAGCGGATGCTTACCAGCAAAGGTGGGAAGGGTCGGCAGGATGGAGGCGATGTGGAGCGAGGCCGCCTCCCCGTGTTCCGGGACGAGCGTCATGTCGCTCGTACTGTACGCCTCGATGTCCTCGAATGACCGCGCGCTCTCACGCCACCGGCGCACGAGCGACGGCCGTGGGGAGACCATCACGTTCATTCCCGTCTGATTGCCGAGCGTCGGCTCCTGGAACAGGATCGCGATGCGGTCGGGGTGCGGGTACGGCAGCGGGTGAAGCAGCAGGCTGTTCACCACGCTGAACACGCCGGTATTCGCGCCGATGCCTAACGCGAGCGTGAGAATGGCGACCGTCGTCCAGCCTCTCTGGCGGCCGAGGGTGCGAAGGGCAAAGCGGACGTCCTGCCGCAGGGCGTCGACGAGCTGCGCTCGGGTCATGCGCCGTTCTCTCCTCGTGGTGATCGTCAGGCACTCGGCACGCTGCGTCGCGAGGTCGCCCAGGCGCCGCGCCGTCGCGGCGCGCGCCTCGGCCTCGCTGAGACCGCGTTGCATGTAGTCGCGGACGCGCATCTCGATATGGAAGCGCAGCTCGTCGTCGACGTCGGCGACGGCGCGCGGTCCCCAGAAGCGAAGATAGCGTCGCCAAATAGCGGCCCGTGTCGCGCCGGGCGCATAGTGCTCGGCCATCTCAACGCCCGGTCGGGGCCGTCTTGAGGACCTTGAACACCGCGTCCGCGAAACGCGCCCAGCTGTCGTGCGATGCCGCAAGCTGCTTCTTGCCCGCCGCCGTTAGGCGATAGAACTTGGCTCGCCGATTGTTCTCACTGATTCCCCACTCCGCGGTGATGAGACCCCGTTCTTCCAGTTTGTGGAGTGCCGGATAGAGCGATCCCTCCTCGACCTGGAGGACGTCACCGGTGCACTGCTCGATCCAGCGCGCGATGCCGTAGCCATGGCTCGGCGCCCAGGAGAGCGTCTTGAGGACCATCAGGTCGAGGGTGCCTTTCAGGAACTCGACGGAGGTATTCATCGGAGGCGACGTCGACTGCGGCGGCGAGAAGCAACTTACCCTAGGAGTCCGAGGTATCATACCTCGGACTCCTAGGGTAACGCAAGAGCGGGGGTACGGGCGACGGTGAGCTCTCGCTCAGTGCGGCGTGACGACCTTCGCGCGTGATCCCTCAGGCGCGGATTGATGGCCCTTTTCGACGAGCAGCTTCGTCGTGAAGCGCTGGGCCTCGCTGATGCGCTCCACCTCGACAGCGGTCGCGTCGACCGCTTGCTCGATGCGCCCGAGCCGCTGGGCGATGTCCTCCAGCGCGGGTGTGCCGGAGTTGGCCGGAAGCCGGCGCCGATTGACGATGCTGAGAATGATCTTCGTCAGAGAGCCGAGCAACGCCATCAGCCCAACGAAGACCATGAGCTCTTCGAGAATCTCGTTGTTCATTCTTCTGCTCCAGTCGCGACTTGGCCATTACGACAGCCCACGGAGGGAGGTTTCTGGCTTCGTCATCCTTCCGCGGTACCCGTCACCCGTGCCCTTCTATAATGTGCTCGCGACGCGAGTGCCAGGGCGCGACGAGGTTCAGGCCGCGGGAGTGAACCAAAGCGGTCGGCGATAGCGGATGCAGATCTCTTCGCCCTCGACGATGGCACGCACCGACACGAGCGTCACCGTCAGTTCCTCTTCGTGACAGACGATCTCTGCGTTAGGCACCTCGGCGTGGTTGCAAAGGGAGATCACGCCGAGCACGATGCACGCTCGGTTCTGACGCTCGCCGAAGCGAAAGTTGTAGTCGCCGAGTTTGGTCTTCGAGATCCGTCCCGCATCCGCATCATCGTAGACAATGACCGGGCAGGTCATTATCGGTGTTCCTTGCGGAATCGGCTCCGTCGCGACCAGACCACGGCCCTTGCGCTTGAATTGACGAATGGCGTACACGAGATAAGCGGGCTAAGGCTCTCCACTTGGACGCCGTTGACGAGTGGGAGTCACGGAGTTGTGACCTGACCCTGCTCGCGGCGGTTCGTCCGGCGCCCTAACTTCGGCGCATGACTTCCCTCCTCCTCTTTCCCGCGCTGATGCTACTCCAGGCAGCGCAACAGCCGGCGCCGCGCCGCACCGTTCCCGATCCAGGCGTCGTAGCCAACCTGCAGCAAGTGACTCCCGCCGGGGTGCAGAGCGTATTCGACGGACGCGTGACGGGGGTGCACTTCGGAGCCAGTAGCAGCGACATCTGGGTGGCGGTCCCGGGCTCGGCGTATCACCTCACCTGGGCGGACAATCGGGTCCTCTCGCGCGGAGCGTTCGACGGACGCGCCGGCGTGCAGGCGGTCGCGTTCGATCCCGTTAGGCACCGCGCCCTCGTGAGTACGCTGGGTCGCGTCCCGATCGCGGCGCACGAAGCCCCCATTCCGGGCATGCTGCCGCGCGATGCGTCGCGCCCCGCGGCGCAGCTCGCCTTCTTCGACGATGCGGCGCGGGGCGATCGCGTCACGCCAGCGCGCCTCACGGGTGCGTTCGGGGAATACGCGGTGGGGGCGCCGGCAGTCGCGCGTACGCCTAACGCGAGCGGCCATCGCGTCGCGGTGGTGCCGCTCACGGCGGAGGACGCTCTCGCGATCATCGACGCCGATAACGACGCGCCGCTCGCCGTGGTACCACTCGGCGTCGCGCCCATTGCAGCCGTCGTTTCTCCTGACGGTGCCGCCGCCTACGTGACGAATTTTGGCGGTCCGAAACCAGCACGCGGCGAGCGCGCGGCGAAGGAGTGTTGCTACCCGCGCGCCGAGTCCGTGCGCGTCGACGAGCGCGGCATCGCCGCTGCAGGAACCGTATCGCGTGTGGATCTCGTCGCCCGCCGCGTGACGGCTTCGATCACCGTTGGCCGGCATCCAACCGCGATCGCGTGGGACATGCCGCACAATCGACTCTACGTCGCCGATGGGAACGACGACGCGGTCTCGATCATCGACACGCGCGACAATCATCTTCTTGCGAACGCTCGTGTGGTCCCCTTCGCCGATGGGCGGCCGGGCATCGCACCGACGGCACTGGCACTTGCCTCCGATGGCACGACGATCTATGTCGCGCTGGGAGCGATCAACGCGGTCGCGGTCTACGACCTCCGCGGCGTTGATACTGGACAGTGGCACTTGAGGGGCCTCATCCCGACCGCGTGGTATCCGTCAAGCCTCGACATCAGCGCGGATGGCAAATATCTGGCGATCGGCGCGCTGTTTGGTGTTGGCGCCGGCGAGGGGAGCACGGAAGGCTCGCCTGGCAAGCGTGGTCGGTATGTATTCGCCGAGCGTGGCTCGGTGAGTGTCGTCGAGATTCCTGGTCAGGAGCAGCTCACCGCCTACGCGTTGGCGGTCGCGTCCAGCGTCCACATGCGCCTCGCCGCCGCGCCTCTCCAGGTCGCGACACCAGCGCCGGTCGTGCCGCGGGCGGTGCCGCTCCGCCCCGGCGACTCCTCGCTCGTCAGGCACATCGTCTACATCATCAAGGAGAACCGCACCTACGATCAGGTCCTGGGCGATCTCGGGCGCGGCGATGGCGACAGCTCGCTGGTCATCTTCGGGCGCGCTGTCACGCCGAACCAACATGCGCTCGCCGAGCAGTTCGTGACGCTCGATCGCGTGTTCGCCAGCGGTGGCAACTCCGCCGACGGACATCAGTGGCTCACCCAGGCGAACGAGACGGAGTACGCGATGTGGCCGCTGTATCACGGTCGCACCTATCCGTCGGAGGGGAATGACCCGCTCGTCTACTCGTCAGGCGGATTTCTCTGGGAATCGGCGCAGGCGAAGGGGGAGACCGTCAGCGTATTCGGTGAATATGCGCCCGCCGCTTCCGACTCGATCGCCAGCGTCCGCGCGTCGCTGATGACGGAATATCAAAGCAACCTCGCGCGGGGTAGCGGATATTTCCGTGCGCTCCTGCGCTCGCGTTACAACACGCACTCGGATATTCCGTCCCTGGACCGCGCGCTCGTTCGCGAGTATCCCGGCTGGACCCAGGAGGTTCCGGACGTCGTGAGGGCACAGGTTTTTCTCGATCACCTGCGCGAATGGGAATCGCGCGGTGCGATGCCGCAGCTCGTGATGATGATCTTGCCGAGCGATCACACCGTGGGAACGTCGCCAGACTGGTGCACGCCACGAGCGTGCGTCGCCGACAACGACGCAGCGTTAGGCAGCATCGTGGAGGGATTGAGTCGTTCCGCGTTCTGGAAAGACATGGCGATCTTTGTCATCGAGGACGACGCTCAGAACGGCGTGGATCACGTCGACGGTCACCGCACGACGGCGTTCGCGATCTCGCCGTTCGTCAAGCGTGGCAGTGTCGATCACACCTTCTACAATCAGCCGAGCGTGCTAAAGACGATCGAGCTGATGCTCGGCCTGCCGGCGCTCAGCCTGTTCGATCTCGTCGCGACGGACATGCGCGCGAGCTTCATCCAGCCCGGCGAGCAGCCGAATTTCGCGCCTTTTACCGCGCTCGCGCCGACGCAGCGTCTCGACGAGACGAACGCGCGCGTGAGCGAGATCCGCGGCCCCGACGCCGCGGCGCGTCGCCGTGCGGCCGTCGCGTCGTCGCGCATGCGCTTCGACGGCCCCGACGAAGCGCCCTCTGATGCGCTCAACCGTATTCTCTGGCACGACGTCCGCGGCTGGCGACGCACCTACCCCACGGTGCGCCGGTCGTTGTTCTTTCCGATGTCACGTGATGTCGAGGACGATGACCGAGACGCACGGAGATGAGCAGTGGCGTTACGCCTCTCGATTTTAGCGCGAAGTGCACGGAGGGACGCGGAGGAGAGCTAATACAGCAGCCGTTGAAGGGTGAACGCAGATGACGCTGTAAAGACAACAACATTGGAAGCTCGCGAACTTCGACGTGGGCTTTGCAGTACAGCGCATTCTGCGTCATCTGCGTTCCATCACCCAAACGTCCTGAGATTCCTGTTTCCAAGCCGTGAAACGGCAGATCCTCCGCTTCGCTCAGGATGACAAGCAGTCCTCCGCGTTCCTCCGCGCACTCCGCGCTTTCGCGTGACGGCGATCACACCACCGCCTTGAGTGGGCTTCAGTACTGCCGGTCGTTATGTTCACCCATCCCTCACATAACGACCATGCGCACACTGCTCTCCATAGTCTGCCTGACGACGCTCGTCGGGGCACACGAAGCCGCCGCACAGAGTGAACAGGACATCACCGCATACTTCGCGCTCCTCGGCACGCCGATCGGCGCCCTGCCGCCCGTGCTGTCGAACGCGATGCTCAATCGGCCGATGCCGTCCGCCGTCGACTTCCGAGTCCGCTACGGGCATTTATCGATGACCGGCGCCAGCATGAACAACTTCGCGGCGACGCTCGGCATACCAGCGAGCCAGAAGACGATGTTCGGAATTACGGCGGGCTACGAATCGGTGTCGTGCGACAGGTGCGACGGACACTTCATGGCGGGCGCGAATGTCGAGAGCCGGCTCGCGAGCACGTTGCTCGGTACCGGCTCCGACGCGGCGCAGCTCAACATCGGCGTGAATGGCGAGTTCGGTTTCGGCCACCCGTCCGGCACCACGCTGGCGACGCTTACGGGTGGATTGCCCGTCTCGCTCGTTACCCGCACATCCGGGATCTCGGTCGCGCCATTTCTCACACCCGGCATCGGATGGGGACATGCCCGGGACAGCAACACGGGCGAGGGCGGCACGCGCTTCCTCCTCGGCGGCGGCGTGACGTTCCAAAGTACGACGAGCCCGATCGCCGCCAACATCGGCTTTCAAAAGATCTTCATCGACGGCGGCGATACGGTAATTGGATTGTCGGTGGTGTTGGGAGGACGGTGATTGGTGATTGGTGATTGGTGATTGGTGATTGGTGATTGGTGATTGGTGATTGGTGATTGGTGATTGGTGATTGGTGATTGGTGAATTCGGACTGCCGGCGCTTCGCGCCGGCTTTCTTTTTCACCAGCCACCAATCACCAGCAACCAGCACCATCACTTATCCGCGGCCGCCGGGTGTCTGACGATGGTCACCTTCACCGTACTCGGATACTGGCGTGAGTGGTGCACCGCGTTGTGGGCGACGAGCCCCTCGCTCTCGTCGTAATTCTTCCCGCCGGTGTTCATGTTGCGGTCGAATCGCGGGAAGTTGCTGCTCGACACCTCGATGCGAATCCGGTGACCGGCGTCGAAGTAGTTGCTCGTGTTGAGGGGTCCTAGCGACACCTTGTACGTCTTGCCCGGCTCCATCCATACCTGCTTATCGTACCCGTCGCGGTAGCGAACGCGCTGGATCGTCTCGTCGAGATTGTAGGCACGACCGTCGGGGTAGACGTCGAGCAACTTGACCGTGAAATCCGTGTCCTTGCGGTCGCTCGACACGTACAACGTGATCTCGATCGGCCCGCTCACCTCGGTGCCCTCCTTTAGCGGCTCCGATGAGTACACGAGAATGTCCGGGCGCGCTTCCATCTTCCGCTGGTCGAAGGCGCCCCCCGACACGGCGTTCCCCGTGCAGCACACGTTCCCTCCATACGAAGGCACGGGATTCATCGGATCGTAGCTGAACCCGTCCGGCTTGTCCGACGCGGGAGGGTTCGCGGTCAGGCCGCCGTCGCCGTCGAGCGTGTTTGCCTTGCCACCACTCGAGAGATAGTACGTCACCGTCTGCGCGCCGCGGGGTGGCCAGCTGTCCGACGACTGCCACTTGTTGAGCCCCATCGTGTAGTAGCGCACCTTCGGCAACGTGTCGAGCAGGCGGTTGTTCTCACCCTTGAGGAACATGTCGAACCAGCCCCACGTGAGCGCGTCGTAGTCGAGGCGCGCGTCACCAACACTGCGCTCGCCGACCACCGTGTTCTCCGTTGCGCGCTTGTAGCTGCAGTGCAGCGTTGGCGCGATCACCGCGTACTGCTGATTGGCGATCTCGGGACTCGCCGTGCGGCGCACGAAATTGTACGTGGCGAGGTTCGGGCCCACGGACACGTCGTACCAAGACATGAACCACAGCCCTGGCACGTTGATGCGCATGTCGTCGTGGAACAACCCGCCGCGGTACCACGCCGGGTCGTTAGGCGTTCGCTCGATCATCCCGCCGCCCGTCGCGATGCCGGGCATCGAATCGGCGAAGATGCCGCGCGGGCCGTCCACCGCCTTGATGATGTCCTTTTCCGGCAGATGGCGCAGGGCCTGCGACCAGTCCACCGGCGGGAGCTGCTGCGCGAGGTCGAACGACTTCGATTCCCGAATCAGTTCCGCCTGTGAGGTGCCCGGCGGGAACATTGGCCGCACCTGATTCTGTTCGCCATTGAGCCAGGCAATGAACAGCATCTGCACCGCCCCGCCACGATACCAGTTTCCCTGCTCGTAATACGGCGCGACGCGACCCACGCCAGCACCGAATCCCTGCGGTATGATCGCGCTCAATCCCGGCGGCGCCTGGGCCGCAACGGCCATCTGCCATTCAGCCGTCGACGAGCAACCGATCAGACCGACCTTTCCGTTTGTCCATGATTGAGTGGACATCCATTTAATTGCGTCGTAGCCGTCGGTGAGCGGCGGTCCGAGGATGTCGTAATTCCCCTCGGAGAAGAAATGCCCTCGCTCGTTCATCTCGACGTAGGCATAGCCGCGCTTCACCGCGTCGAGCTCCGCGGTCATGTCACGCGGGACGCCGTTGCGCACGTCCCAGTAGTTGAAGTTGTACGGCGTGCGCACGAAGACGATCGGCACGCGTCCGCTGGCGTTCTTCGGACGATAGACGTCGGTCGCCATGCGCACACCGTCGCGCATCGGCACCATCAGCTTGCGATCGATGACGGCGAGCGACTCGAGCTGATGCTCCTTGTCCCAGCGATCCTGTATTGCCTGCGGAGTCATCTGGCCTCGGCCCTGCCCGAAGGCCCGCGGCGCAATGGCCGCGAGCGCCATCACGGTGACGAGCGCGCGGAAGGCGATTCTCATGGGTTCTCCTTGTCTGAAGCGACTACCTGTCGTGTGGAGCGGGCCGAACATGGCATCCGGTGGTTGTGCGAGCAACCGGGGTTTTTCCGACAGGATTGAGTGAGATTTCCAGGATGCCGATCACCGCGAGCGATCCAGCGTTTCGTCTGCGAGGCGTGGAGCAGGAGCGCGCCGGCCGGCGCACGCTCTGCGGCATCGATCTCGATCTGCCGCGGCGGGAAGTCGTCGCCATCGTGGGACCGAGTGGCGCGGGAAAGACGTCGCTGCTTCGGCTGCTCAATCGGCTGGATGATCCGTCCAAGGGCAGCGTCGTTTTCGAAGGCACTCCAATCGAGCACGTGCCGGTGCGCGCCCTGCGCCGTCGCATCGGCTTCGTCTTTCAGACGCCCGTCATGTTTGCCGGGACGGTGCGCGACAACCTGGACACGGCGCGCTCGTTAGGTGACGCCGACGGACGGGTCCCATCGGCCGCCGACGGACTCCGCCTCGCCGGCCTCGATGACTCCTTTCTCAATCGCGACGCCGAGCGAATGTCCGGCGGCGAACGACAGCGCGTCAGTCTCGCACGCGCGCTGATGACCGCGCCCGAAGTGCTGCTCCTCGACGAACCGACGTCGGCACTCGATCCCGAGGTGGCCGAGCAGCTCATGACGACCGTGCGCCGCCTCGCGGAACAATCCGCCGTGACGATCGTCATGGTGACCCACCGCCTCGCCGAGGCGCGCGTAGCGAGCACGCACACGGTTCTTCTCGAGGCGGGACGCATCATCGAGACCGGCCCCACCGACGTGCTCTTCTCGAAGCCTAACGAGGAACGAACGCGGCAGTATCTCCTCGGCCGGGACCGACTGCCGTGAGCCAGACCGTCGGTAGCGGTCCGATCGATCTGAGCTGGATCGATCTCGCGCTCGCCTCGGCGCTGGTGCTCGTCGCCATCGCGCTCTCGCAGTGGCAACGACTCGGACTGGCACGTGGCTTCGCCGTCGGCGCCGTGCGCGCCGTGGTACAGCTCGTCGCCGTCGGTTACGTACTCGCCTTCCTGTTCACGACACAACGCTGGTATTTCGTCGTGCTCGCTCTTCTCGTAATGCTCGCCGCGGCGACGAAGACCGCGACCGACCGCCAGCGCTCACCCTTTGGATCGCTGTTTGGAATTACGGGCATCTCGATGCTGGTCGGCACGGGGCTCACGCTCGCGTACGTCGACGGAGTCGTCCTGCGCCTGCATCCATGGTACAACCCGCAGTACGTGATCCCACTCTTCGGGATGATCGTCGGCAACGCGATGAACGGCGCGGCGTTGGCCGCCGAACGCCTAACGAGCGAGATGGAGCTCCGTCGCGGCGAAGTCGAAGCCTACCTCGCCCTCGGGGCCAGTCCGGCGCGCGCTGCCGCCGAGCCCGTGAGGCGATCCCTCGTCGCCGCGCTGATCCCAGCGGTGAATGGACTCATGGTGGTGGGGCTCGTGGCCCTGCCAGGAATGATGACCGGGCAGATCCTCGCTGGCTCGTCGCCGAATCTCGCGGTGCGGTATCAGATCATGGTCGCGTTCATGCTCGCTGGTGCCGTCGCCGTGACATCGACGGCAATGGTGCTCTGGTATCGTCGTCGCTTCTTCACTTCAGCGGAGCAACTCGCTATTCGCACCGAGGTGTGATCGGGGCACGTCGATTGCCCCGCGTCCCTCAGGGGCAGGATGGACGGCGCCAAACCGGGTCATCGCAGAGGCGCGGAGGATCGCCGAAGACTGCCCTGAGAATTACGACAGAGGGGGATCGACATGGGGAATCGGAAGGACGACCACGAGAAGAAGGGGCCGCAGACACACGCCGAGGGCGAGCACGGAGATAAGACTCATCACCGGCTGATGAAGCAGCTCCATGAGGGGGAGTCGCGGCCGTCCCGCGAGGAACAGATCGCGCTGGATCGCGAGCGGGCCGCTTACGACGGTAGCCGGCGGCTGGTCGAAGATCGCGAGCAGCATGATGAGGCCGAGAAGAACAGCGAGCACACCCAGCTGTACATCGAGCATGAGATGGGTCGGGACCAGGGTCCAAGCGACAACACTGGGAACCTCCACGGTGTACTCGGCCATCGCGAGCATCGGGCGGACAACAAGCCGCGCGACTCGACGGGTCTTCCGCCAAAACGCTGACCCATGACGCCGCCCAAGAGAAAGTCGCGTCCGCCGAGGGATGATGCTGTCGCGCAGCCCGAGAGCGGCTACCCAGACAATCGCCTTCCAACCGAGCCAAGTGCGGACCCGCCGGCGGAGGAACAGATAGGGGAGGAGAAGGGAGGGAGCGAAACGGAGTTTGATTCACCGAAGAACCGCCGGGGCCATTAGCCCCGGCGGTTCCTCATCAGCCCCTGGGCTCGGGATGACCGCACCGGCGCTCGGGATGGCCCGCAAAACAGCCGCGTAATCCGACAAGCGTCTCGACCTGACACGCCGGTGTCCTCGTGAGGCAACGCCAAGACGCAAATGGGATCAAACCATTCGCGAGTTAGATGTGTCGATTATAAGAGTGAAGCTCAACGATCATTCACAACAACCTCAACGCCGTGGCATCCGTTCTGCGGCGTTCACACGCAGACTCCATCGGTTGGTCAAAATGACTCGGACGCGCTCACTTCTTCTGGTAGGCGCCGCCGTCGCCGCGTCGCTGCCCGCAGCTTCTCTCTGCGCGCAGGGACCGATGATGTTCGAGGCGTACGCGGCACGGAAGCAGCAACCCGTCGACATGGACTTCGGCGGAATGGGATTCACCGGCTACACCGGCATCTTCGGGTTGCGCCTCTCGGGCGGCCTGAATGTCGGTCGCGGTGACGCATCGCCTCAAACGGCGAGCTATCAGTACACGCAGTGCACACCCGCGCCGTGCACTACGAAAACCGTCACCAGCTCGTACACTGGCGATCCAGGACTCTACGTGGGTGGTTGGACCGCGGACGCCGATGTCCTGCTCGAGCCATTCCGGCGCGTTCCGGTCATGAAGTCCCTTCTGCTTGGCTTCTCGCCATATGGGTTCTTCGGCGTTGGCGGCTACGGACTGCGCCCCGCCGGCGCGCCCGACAGCGCGCACGCGACGCTCGACTACGGCGTTGGAGCGCATCATGACCTGCTCGGCTGGTTGGGCGTCGGCGTCGAAGCGCGCTATCGCCGTGGATTCCACAGCGATTCGGTGGTAACGGCAGGAACGCCAAGGAGCTGGGAGTATCGCATCGGACTCACGGCGAGTTGGGGCGGTAACCACTCATACCGTCGTTCCCAAGTTCGATCGGATCCGCCGCGCCCGCCGATCGTCGAGCACCGGGTTTACATCACCCCGGCGCCTCCGCCGCCGTCGCGATACATGTTCGAACCGAGCGTCAGCAATTCGAGATTGGCGTCGCGGGTGCTCTCCACAGCCGATGAGTATGTTGGAACTCGATTCCGCTACAATGGCACAAGCCCGCACAACGGATTCGACGCGGCAGGATTCGTTCAGTGGGTCTTCTGGCGCGAGGGCGTCCGTCTGCCGCACAGCGCGCGGCGCATGGCAGACCTGGGCGACGCGGTGTCGACGCGACCCGGCGCGCTGCGTCCCGGCGACCTGCTCTTCTTCGCGAACGACGGAGAGAACATCAGTCACGTCGCGATCTACGTCGGCAACGATCGGATCATCCACGCCTCGTCCACCGGAAACGGCGTGCGCTACGACGTGCTCGGCGAGGGCGATCGCGGACGCTGGTTCGCGGGCCATCTCGTTCTCGCGCGTCGGATCGTATCGACCGATCGGTATTGGGATTCGTATCCGGATGACGAGCCGGGTTCACCGGATCGGGCGCCGCGGCCATCGCGCTGGTAATTGACCACGGGAGAGACAAAGAAGGGGATCGAGCCAATGCTCGATCCCCTTTCTGTTTCGCCCGCGGGGTTACTTCAGCGGTAGCAGAAGACGGTCCGTGATCGCGTCCGCCAGGCCCCGCGCATCGACCGCATCGCTGTCCGTAAGGATGATGATCACCGATTTCGCTTCAGGAACGCGAACGAAGGCATTCCGGCGACCGTTATCGTTGCCGTACGTCACGAATCGCGTTAGGCCGTGATAGCTATCGGCGCGCCAGCCGGCGTGTGTAGGGAACTGCCGTATGTCAGCTGAACCGTCCGTGCTCCGAGTGCTGTCGGGGGCAAACTCCTTGATGCGGTCGAGGCTCTCGAGGCCGAACTCCCAGCGATACAGCTCGTCCACGTTGGATTGCAGCTGACCGTCGGGTTCGACGACGGTCTTGTGAGCGCCGATCAGCGTGAAGAGGCGCCGCGTCACGAGCTGCGTGAATGGCGAACCGGTCCGCTTCGTGATCAGATCCGCGACCGCGCGGCCGCTGTCCGGCCAGGTCGGCGCGACGAGGTACTCACGTAAGGTGGTTGTGCCATTCCTGCCGGTAATGGGCTCATCGAGCGAAAGTTTTCCCTCACTGGCCGCAAAGAGCGCGGCAGCCGCGTCGAAACTCGTCGAGAGGCCGCCGAGCGGGAAATTCGGCACCGTCGTCGTCGGCATGTACCGCGGCTGCGGCGCGATACCGTACGATCGATCGACGAGTACCTCACCATTCCGCGCGACAAGGACAGTCGCGGCCGACGCAGCACCAGGAGCAACAACGTGCGCGAACAGCGAATCGACGAACGCATAGGAGACACGTGAATCGGCGTTGGCGCGATGCAGGACGCGTCGCGCGCCGAGATCGTAGCGGTCGCCGGGATAGAGAGTGAGGAAGGGCTTGCCGGAGTCGTTAGGCTCACGACCGGCGTAGACAAAGGCCTTGTTGCGGCCGATGATCTCGGCGGTATCGCCGCGCACGAGCCAGGCAGTGCCTTCGTCCTCCGAGATGCCCAACAGCTCGGGATGACGCGGGATGAGTGAATCGGCGAGGTCGGGCAGTCGCTCGCGCGCGACAACATGCTGATCGATGGCGACGCCGCGCAGGAAACCGAAGCCTGCCTCGTACCCGGGCGCCATGATGATGGTATTCCCTTCTCGCGCGCCGCGCAGCAGATAGCTCGCGAGAATCGACGCACCCGCCGACGATCCGCCGACCACGCCACCCCGTGCGAGCACGTCGTGGAACGCCTTCTCCGTCTTCGTACCGGCGTACGAATCCACAAGATGCCATTGTCGGCCGCCCTCGAACCAGACACCGCTGGCCCGAGAGAGCACCGTGGCGAAGGAGTCGCTGTCGGCGAGCTTCCGATCGACCGTGTGCAACACGACGACGTGCTTCGCACCGACCGCCTTCAGCGAGCGCGTGCCGGCCCAGTCGGCCGGATAGGCGCTATCCCCGCCAGCGGTAGGAACGTCGACGATCAGCGCGTCTGGCCCACCGGCGAGCTCGACAAACTTGCCGAGCACCTCAGGTCCGAGGGCTCCGCCACCGACGACGAGCACCGCTCCATGCGCCGGCCCAACCTTGGGCGACTGCGCGGCCGCCGTTGCGCAAAGCAACCCCGACATGCCAACGAAAGCCATGAATTTCATCATCACTTTGTCATCCTGAGCGAAGCAAAGGATCTCTTGTTCGAGACGGGAGCGACGATGCTGACATCGGGGATCGCTCGGTCATACTCGCGCGACGTTACATAGAAATCCTGATCCACCTCCAACGTTCCACCCTTCCTCGCCCCCGACACCCGACTCGTCCGCCAGATCTCCGTGGGCCGGAGCCACTGCCTAACGCCACCGATCGTCACGCGCACGGGCATCGCGAAACCTGGTACGACGTTTGTCCAGCGATATCGGACGATGGAGTCGGCGAGCACGTACTCGAGCGTTGGGATCTGCGTGGTCATCAGATACTGCGCGAAGATCGGATTGAGATCCATCACCGTGCGTCGATTGAGGTACGCGCGGACCTCGGCGCCCGTTACAGTTTTGTGATAGAACGTCGCGTTCAGGCCGCGCAGTATGTCGCGCCACTTCACGTCGTCGTCGACGATCTGGCGGATCATGTGGAGCATGCTGCCCGTCTTGTAATACATGTCGCCCGAGCCTTCCTGCTCTACCCCAAAGGGCGCGATGACCGGGCGATCGTTTCGAATGTTGCGTCGGCTGCCGATGATGTACTGCGCGCCCGCTTCCTTCCCTTGTTGACATTCGGTATAGAGACCCTCGGCGTAGTTCGTGAAGCCTTCCTGCACCCACATGTCGGCGGGATCCTGCGCCGTGATGCTGTTGCCGAACCACTCGTGTCCGCTCTCATGGACGATGATGAAATCCCATTTCAGGCCGAGCCCCGTTCCCGACAGATCGCGACCCCGGTAGCCGTTCTTGAAAAGATTGCCGTACGCGACCGCGCTCTGGTGCTCCATGCCAAGATGGGGTGTCTCGACGAGCTTGTAGCCATCGTTGTACCAGGGATAGGGGCCGAACCAATGCTCGAAGCACTTGAGCATCGGCTTCACTTGCTGGAACTGTTTGCTGGCCGTGTCCGCGTGATAATCGAGCGGCCAGAAGTCCAGCGTGAGCTTCCCCTTCTCGCCCTGGTAGACGTCGCTGAGATGCGCGTAATGTCCCGCGTTCACGGCGACGTCGTAGTTGTTGATCGGATTCTGGACGAACCACTCGTAGGTGGTCGTGCCGTCCGCGTTTGCATCCGCGCTTCGGAGCCGTCCATTCGAAACGTCGGCGAGCGCGCTGGGCACGGTGATGGCTATGCGCTGGCTGTCCGGCTCGTCGGCGTGCAACTCCTTGGTCGGCCACCACACGCTCGCGCCGACACCCTCGTTCGCCGTCGCGATCCAGGGGCGGCCGAGGCTGTCCTGCGCCCAGACGAAGCCGCCGTCCCATGGCGCGCGGCGCGCGACCCGCGGCCTGCCGTGATAGTAAACGCTAATTGTGTCGTGGGAGCCAAGGCGCTGCGTTTCGAGCAACGTCACAAAATACGCGTCGCCGTCGCGGCGATAAGTCAGGGTGTGGCGTTGCTGAAGCATACTGTCCACGACCAGCGGCGCGCGCAGATCGATCTGCATCTCCTGGCCTGGGGCGAGAACTCGATAGACGATCGAGTTGTGTCCCGCGATGCTACTGTCGCTGGGATCGACACGGACGTGCAGATCGTAGAAGGTCGCGTCCCACCAGGCGCGGCCCGGTCCATTGGCGCCACGCAACGAGTCCGCGTGGGTGAATGCCGCCGACGAATCCTGGGCGCCAAGGCGCCCCGGCGCCATCGAAAGGCCAACAACCATAGAGCAGACAGAGAGCACGGAGGAAATCGAGCCGAGACCGGTCCCGCGAAGGGCACTGTGTGATCTCTGTGTCCTCTGTGATTTATTCATTCGCTTCCACTAATCGCTGGTGCGTCGAGACGTGACGGTACGCAATCCTCGCTGAATATTATTGACTGTTCCGTCCGCCGGGATTGTCCGCGGAGCCAATGATCTCTCGAAGATGACCGATCGCCGCGTCTATCTCCTCTTCCGTGTTGTAGTAGTGCGGTGACAAACGGACGGCCGACGTGGTGCCCTTCTCGGTGAAGTCGATGAGCCCATACCAGCGCAGGCTCGCTGTGCTGTTCACGCCGCGCCACCCCAGCTCGGCGACGATCTGAGAGGCGTCGCGCCCGCGGACATCGAAGGTCACGATCGCGCACTGTTCCTTGCCGCGATCGAGCACGCGGACCCCGTCGATCGTGGACAGCTCGCGACGCAAGCGGGCGGCGAGCTGAAACGCGCGCTGGCTCGCCGTGGGGACACCGACGTTGTGTGCATAACGAGCAGCCGCGCCCAGTCCGAGGACGAGCGCCTGCGGGAACTCCCAGTCCTCGAACCGCTGCGCGCTATCCACGAGGTCGTAGCGATCGACATCGGCCCAGCGCGCCCCACGCATGTCCACGAACAGTGGGTGATCGCCGCGAGCGAGCGCGGCATCTGACGCGTACAGGAAGCCGATACCCCGCGGGCCCCGTAGAAATTTGCGCGCGGTGACCGACAGGTAGTCGCAGTGAATCTGGTTGACGTCGATCGGAATCTGACCCACCGCCTGGCACGCGTCGAGCACAAATGGCACCCCCGCGTCGGCGCAGACGGTGCCCACGGCGGCGACGTCCTGCACGATGCCCGAGTTGGTCGGCACCCACGAGACATGCACGAGGCGGGCGCGCTGGCGTCGCAGGGTGTCGCGCAAAGCGTCGGGATCGATGCCCCCTTCGGGGAGATCAGGTACATGCTCGATTCGCACGCCCCGTCGCCGCGACAGCGCGAGAAAGCTGATCTGATACGAGACGTAATCGCATTTGCTCGTGACGATCACATCGCCGCTCGTTAGGTCGAAGGCACTCATCGACTGCACGAAGCCGGCGGTCGCATTGGCGACGATAGCCATGTTCCGGGCCGGCGCTCCGACGAGCGCACCGATGTCGTCGTAGACGGCGTCGATGGCACTCTGCCGCGCGGACTCGGCCTCGTAGCCACCAATCTCGCTCTCGAGGCTGATGTGATTGCGGATCGCCTCCACGACGGGACGCGGCATCAAGCCCGCGCCGGCATTGTTGAGATGATTCCGATGGGCACAGCCCGGTGTGTCGGCGCGCCACTGGGTCAATTGGTCTGGCATTTTGGAGGTCGCAGTAATCTTTCAATTCTAGCTGCTGCTCTGTTCGTCGGCTGCGTCGTTGGCGTTCACTTCATCGAACAAATCCAGTCCAATGAAGACTCCCACCTCTCTGCTTACCCGCATCGGGTTCAACCATCCTATCATCCAGGCACCGATGGCGGGCGGCGGCACCACGCCGGCGCTCGTGACTGCGGTCTGCGACGCCGGCGCGCTCGGCTTCCTGGCCGCGGCGTATCTCACGCCGGAGCAGATCACGCAGGCGGCGAAGACCGTGCGCGGGCAGACGAGGCGTCCATTCGGGATCAACCTCTTCGCGCCGGTGGAGAGCGAGCCACTGTCCGACAACCTGCAGGCCGCCCTCGACGGAATCGCGCGATATCACGAGGAGTTGAAGCTGCCGGCCCCGACGCTGCCGTCGCAACTGATTCAGCGGTTCGACGATCAATTGGAGGCAGTACTCGGGAGCGGCGCGTCGGCCTTCAGCTTCACCTTCGGCGTCATCTCAGATGAGGCAATGCGCGCCCTCCGCGCCCGCGGTATGTCGATTCTCGGCACCGCGACGACGGTGGACGAGGCCTGCGCGCTCGAGGAGGCTGGCGTCGACGGCGTCGTGGCACAGGGCGGAGAGGCGGGCGCGCATCGCGGCACCTTCGCCGCGCCCTTCGAGAGCGCAATGATCGGGACGATGGCGCTCGTCCCGCAGGTCGCGGATGCCGTGCGTGTCCCGGTGGTCGCGTCCGGCGGAATCATGGACGGCCGGGGGATCGCGGCCGCTCTGTCGTTAGGTGCCGACGCCGTGCAGATGGGTACGGCATTCCTGACGACGACGGAGTCCGGCATTCCGCCGGCGTACAAGGACGCCATCCTCGCGGCGCGGGAGACCGACACCCGAGTCACGCGCGCGTTCAGCGGCCGCGCCGCGCGCGGTATTTCGAACCGGTTCATGGACGAAGTCGAAGCACGCGGAGCCGCCGCCAACCTCGGCTATCCGTCGCAGAATGCATTGACGCGCTCGCTGCGAACGGAGGCCGCGAAGCAGAATCGCCCGGAGTTCCTGTCGCTCTGGGCCGGTCAGGGCGTCAGATTGGCGCGGCGCGTGCCAGCCGCGGGCCTCGTTAGGCAGCTCGTCGACGAGGTGGACGCGACGATCGGTCGGCTTGCGGCCCGCGCCGAGGAACATCGTCGGACAAGCCACTGACCGACCGGCCACGCGCCGGGCACCGCCGTCATGCCCGCAGGAGCGGCTCGAGCGCGTTCACGGCGCGGCCGACGACCGCTGCCTCCTCGGGACTCAACCGATCGAGCAATTCTCGCATCGCCGCAAGGCGGTGCGCGCGAGCGATGTCGAGCGTGCGACGTCCCGCTTCCGTCGGCCTCAATTGGACGACGCGGTTGTCGCTCTCGTTCACGCTCTTCTCTACCAGTCCTGACTTCACGAGCGCTTGAACGAGACGCGTCATCGTCGGCGCGGTGACGCCTTCCGCCTTGGCGAGCTCTGTCAGGCTGATCGGACCGCGATAGATCACCACCGACAGCGCCGAGAGACGTGGTGCGCTCAGACCAGCTGCCTCGTCGCCGCGCCGGATGCGGCGGAGTAGATGGATGGCGAGGGAATGCAGCCGATCCGCGAGCGGCGATCGGTCCTCGACGCTGGGCTCGGTCACGGTACCGGACGCGGCGCCCAGTGCTCGCCGATGCCGGCCAACAGGGCCGCGTAGGTCTCGATACCGTTCCACAGATTCTGAATTCGCAGGTTCTCGTTCGCCGCGTGTTGATTGTCGTCGTAGTTCGCAATCGGAAGCGTGATCATCGGGACGCGGAGCACCTGCTCGAAGAGGTACGTCGGCCCGCTGCCGCCCATCGTCGGAAGGGCGAGCATCGTCGCCGCCGCGCCGTCGTTCAGGGCTGCGAGCACGGCACGGCCGAACGGCCCATCCATCGGCGCGCGCGACGCCGGATAGCCATGCTCCCACTCGACGCGCGCGATTTTCGCATGCGCGAGACGCATAGCGAGCGTGACGCTGTCGCGCGTGACGAAGTAGCCCTGTTTTCGAATATGCGCCTCGACGAGCCGCTGTACCTTTTCCGGCGTTTCGTTAGGCACGAGCCGGAAGTCGAACGACGCATACGCCTCGGTCGCAATGGTGTTCGAGCCGGTCTCGCGGACGCCGCCGACGCGAATGCCGCGAACATTCAGCGCGGGGAGCATGATCCGCTCGGCCAGCGGCGCGTCGCTCGCCTCGGTCCGCGCCAAACCCAGCGAGCGGCGGAGCGTCGAGTCGTAGGGCGGTAACGCGGCGATCGCCCTGTGCTCGGCAGCCGAGATCGGCCGAACGTCGTCGTAGTAGCCCGCGATCTTGATATGACCGTCGTCGTCGCGCATGCTGGCAATGAGATTCGCGATGAGCGCCGCAGGGTTCGGCGCCCAGTTGCCGTAGTGTCCGCTGTGCAGCGCGCGCGTCGGACCGTAGACGGTGAGCTCCATGCCGGTGACGCCGCGCTGGCCGAAGACGAGCTCCTCGCGGCCGCTCGGGTGCACAGGTCCGTCGCAAAAGAGCCACGCGTCGCCGGCAAGCGTTGGCGCATACTGCTCGAGGATCTGCCGCAAGTGGCCGGAGCCGGCTTCTTCCTCGCCCTCGAAAAAGACCTTCAGATTTACAGATTGCTCAACATGGCGATCGTGCATCGCGTCCACCGCTCCGAGGATCGCCATGATCGACGCCTTGTCGTCGCCGGCGGAGCGCGCGTAGAGGCGGGCTTCGGGATCCACGCGCGCGTCGGGCGGGGGGAGTGGAATGATCTTCCCGCTCTGCTCGATGGGATGATCACGCAGCGTCGGCGTCCAGGGGGGCGTCACCCACTGTTTGGGGTCGAGAGGCTGTCCGTCGTAATGCGCATACAGCACGAGCGTGTGCACCGCGCCGGCTGCCGGAAGTTCGGCGTACACGGCAGGCGGTCCACCGGGCACGGTGAGCAAACGGGCACCGTGGAAGCCACGACGCTCGAGCACCTGGATGAGGAGATCCGCGTTTCGCCGGATGTTGGCCGAATCGCTCGCGAGATTGGGCACGGCGAGCAGCGTCGCGAACTCGTTCACGATCGCGGCTTCGTTATGCTCGCGATACGCTCGTGCCTCCGACCGAGCGCGAGCACCGATCGTGGACTGGGAAGCGGCAACCTGAGGTCGCAGCGAGACTGCGGCCGCTAAGAGCAGCGTGAGGAATGGTCGCGTCCAGTAGCGAATCATCGTCGCGGCATTGTTATCGCTCATGCGTGTAGTCGGCGATCGGTGGTCGGTGTGTACCAGCAACAGTCTACAGGCTATAGACCACAGACCACAGACCACCGTTCACCCACGATCACCGACTAGCGAACACCGACGTGGCCTTGCCAAATCAGGCGTCACCGACGCCGTCCAATAGCGAAAGCACGCATCACAAGAAACACGAGCCCGCACGGCCAACCGACTGGCTGCGCGTCGCGCTTCCGATCGTCGCCGTCGCGATCTTCGTGATCATCGCACAGCGGCATGGATACTTCGATTTCAAGAATCCACAGAAGCTCGGCGCGGCGGCGCAGAAGGTCCAGGACATCCCCTGGCTCGGACCGATCTTCGTCGCCGTGTATGCCGGTCTGGCAATGTTTGCGGCGCCCGTCTCGCCCCTCGCCTACGGCGCCGGCGCGGTCTTCGGCGTCATTCGCGGAACCCTCTTCGTGATGCTCGCGTCGCTGATTGGCGCGACAGCTGGGTATTGGCTCGCCCGGTCAGCTTGGTCCGGCGTCGCACGCCGCCTGCTTGGCCGCTTCCATGGCAGACTGCGCGACTTGCGCCACGGCAGTGTTTTCATGACCACGATGCGCTTCCAGCTCCTGCCGATCATGCCATTCGGCATCTTCAACTACGGAGCGGGCGTCGCGCACTTGCCCTTCCTGCCATTCATTGCTGGAACGGCGGTCGGCATACTGCCCGGGACCATCGCGGCCGTCTACGTCGGCGAGCGCGTGATGGCGGGGATCACCGGCAGTGATCGGCGCGCATTCGTCGTTGCGGGGGTGGTCGTCGCGGCGCTCTTCGCGCTGTCGTTCGTGCCGACGCTGATCAAGAAGTTGCGCGGCACGAACGACATCAACGATGACAATTAGCGAATGCTGATCGCTACATCGCCTTCTTCTGTGCCGATGGCGGAACGAGTCCGTTGAGGCGCAGATAGTTGGCGAGCTGGCTGTAATGATCGGCCCAGTCGCCGGTGGTGATGGTCATGATGCCGGCGCGGGTCATCGGACGACCGCCAAAGAAGGGAATCTTTTCGCCGAGCTTCGAGTCGTCGAGAGACGCGAGCACCTGATCGCAGAAGGCGAAGGTCTCGCGGAGTCGCGCGACGAGCGCCTCCTTGCCAGCCGTCGTGTCCACCTTCGACCGCGTCGGCGCCTTCATGCCGCCGATCGCGCCACAGAGATAGTCGTTCCCGTCGGCAAGATGGGTCATCACGTGGGCAAAGCTCATCTGCGGCGGCGTTGGGGCGAACATATACTTGTCCGCCGGCTGTTCCTCGGCAGCAGCGATGAGGTTCTTCGAGACTTGCTGGTAGTTCTGTCGAAACGCGTCGGCAACGGGATTCGCTTGTGCGAAGGCGAATGACGGAAGCACGGAAATCGTGAGGGCGACGAGGAGTGGACGCATGGCAAGACGACCTGGTTTCGGTTGAGTTGACATTGTCCGACGAAGGGCGGCCTGTCCAGAGGCCAGTTCCTCGTGCCGGACATTGCAGTGGCGCTGGGTCAGCTCTGCTTCGATCGCGTTCTCCGCTCGTAAACGAGGATGACAGGGACGTAGAAGAGCACATCCGCCACGATCTTCCCGGTGATTATTCCGAACTCGAGGCCTAACAAGTGAACTGCCACTCCCATCGCGAGCGGCCGAGTGACGAAGCTGTCGAGTAATGCTGCCGGGCCGAATTCCGCGAGCAGTCCGCCCACGACCCCGCTCGCTCGCCGCGCACCGAACCGTTGCTCGGCCGCGCGCGCGGCGCGCGACTCCGTGAGGAAGTCGCGCGTGACGATGACGCTCGAATAACCGAGGCTCTCGCCCCAGGCCGCACCGTAGGCTGCCGCGATACTGCTGCCGGTGACGCGCCGGACGAGGACTGATCCGACAAATGCACAAGCGATCCCGGCGAGCTCCGCGAATCCATAGCGCGCGATCCAATTGTGCAGCCGTCCGCGCCTAACGGGTTGGCGCGAGGGGGAGGGCCCGATGCGCTCGATGAGCCACCGGACCGCGGCGCGGCGGAGCTCGAGAACCTTCAGAATCGGGGTCCACGGCATGGACTGGCCTGCGCCGTCAAATCTTGAGCACTAGCTGTCTGCGTTGAAGAGCGCGCAGAATGCACCACCAGAGCCCCACGAACACCAGCGAATACCCTAACGACGCGATGCCCGGGGGAAGCCACGACGCGAGCCCCTCGTAGGCCAACGCGCGCACCGACTGCAACCGACCATCAACTCTGAACTTGATGGTCGAGTCGAACAGCACGGCGCTCAACTCGGCTCCGACGTACGCCGTGATAGGATTCATGCCGAAGGCGACGAACGGCTCCGTCCACCAGCGCGATTTCCTCACGTCCACCAGCCACGCGATCGTCGCCAGGGTGGTGCAGGCGACGCCCGCCGTGAACAGCACGTAGGAGCTCGTCCAGAGATTCTTGTTGATCGGAAATACCACGCCCCACGCGAGTCCCATCATCGTCAGGAGCGCGCCCGCGGCGAAGAGACCGTTCAGCCGGTCGCCTAACGATCTCAATGCGCCAATCCAGCGGCCGGCGAGCACGCCGATCAGACTCGTCGCGATCGCGGGAATGGTCGAGAGGAGCCCTTCCGGATCGAACACGCGGCTGTCCTGCCACAGATGGTTCCCCATCCCCCACCGCGACCAGTCCAGCATCGTCCGATCCACCCACGCCGAGAGCGTGCGCGCCGGATCGTCGATCAATCGAAGACCGATGGCGCCGTCTTCTCCCGGCACCGGCAATAGCGTCATCGCCATCCAGTAGCCGAGGAGAAGCGCCGCCGCCGTCAATACGACTCGCCGGTTGGAGGCGTTCCGGGAAAGCAACGCCGCGGCGATGTATGCGAGGCCAATCCGTTGCAGAACGCCTAGGATGCGGAGCTCGAGCAGCCGCCCAACGACGTGGTCGAAGAAAGTCGGTTGCCCGTGGCCCGGGATCGCGCCGTATTGATAAAAGGGAAACCAATTGAGCAGGAGCCCAACGAGGAAGATCAGCGCTCCACGCCGAAAGATCTGGCGCCGAATCGCCGCATCGTCGTCACCACGACGGCGCCGACCATCCAGTGAGAGATGCGTCGTGATGCCGACGACGAAGAGAAAGAACGGGAAGATGAGGTCGGCAATCGTCCAGCCGTGCCAGGGGCTGTGGCGCAGCTCCGCGAAAGCGGCCGTGGAGTCTCCGGGATTGTTCACGATCAGCATCCCGATGATCGTGAGACCTCGAAAGGCGTCGAGCGACACGAGTCGTGAGGCGATCCTTGGCCTCACGGGCGTCCGGTCGTCAGGAGTGATTGCCGGAATGGGCGGGGCCACGCTCATCGCGGTCGCTCGTTGAGGGGTGCCGTTACAAACTGCGAGCGCGTCGCCGCAAGGAGAGTGGGAGCCATCGCAAAGAAAAATCGATCTGGCTCGTTCGGCACAAGTCTACTACAATACCTCGTCACGTTGCCGAGTTCCTGACGAGCTCTCGACACGTCCGTCACCGCAGTGGACGCGTCGCTCTCCAATCCGCGCCGTAGCGCCTTGGGAGTGCCGGTACGAATGTGGTCTGTTAAAAATCACGCTCGCACACAGCTCTCCCTGGTGCTTGGCGCCTTTGCCGTCATGGGCGCCACTCTGGCTATCGGCTGCTCCGGCGATCGGATTTTGCAGCCCATGAGCGACGGCGACGTCGTGCTGACGACACCGGAATTCACCGCTGCCTCGCTCGGTCACCCTGTTCCTCTCGATTTCTCGACGTACGAGAAGTCGAATCAGGTCGTACATCCGAGCGCCGTCACCTTCCCCTCCGACTGGCATGGACGGCGTGTCTGGCTTGCGCTGACCCCATATCCCAACAGCGATTCGCACGTCGAGAATCCCTCGCTTTACGGAAGCGAGAGCGGTGACGAATTCAGCGTGCCGACTGGCGTCACGAACCCGATCGCGAGGACATCGCACGGCTACCTCTCCGACCCTGACCTCGCGTACGATCCGTCGGCCGACGAGCTACGGATGTACTATCGCGAAGTCGTCGAGTCCAGGCGCGGCAGGGAGAAGCCGAAGCATCGCGCCGACATCGTCTACCTGACACGCAGCAAAGACGGCCTCAATTGGTCACCAGCGAAGGCCGTGGTCACGGACATGGGGCGATTCGTCGTGTCCCCAGCGGTGGCGCGGCAGTCGGACGCGGATTGGAAGATGTGGGCGGTCGATGCCGGCCACACAGGCTGCGCCGCGAGGCACACCCAGATCGTTCTCCGTCGCTCCATGGATGGTGTCGCCTGGTCGGCGCCAACCCCGGTGGCGTTCACGCAGCCGGGCTACCTGCCCTGGCATCTCGACGTCCAGTACATACCGGCGTTCAATGCGTATTGGGCACTCGTTGCCGCCTACCCTCAGGGATTGTCATGCACCGCGAGCAGCCTTTTCCTCGCCACGAGCATCGACGGTATGCACTGGACCACGTACGCATCTCCCGCCGTGCCGCGCGGCGCGATGGCGCAGTTCTCGGCGAACGTGTACCGTTCGACTTTCGCATTCGAGCCCGACGGCGACGCACTGACCATCTGGCTCACCGGCGCGACGACGGTGAAGCGCGGAAATCATCGGAAGCCACCCGAGCTGCGATGGAGCGCGGCGGTGTGGCATACCCACAGGGAAGCCTTACTCGAGCATGTGCGCACCGTGCGCAAGTCTTCCTCGCCAGTCGACAGCGAGCCCTCCTTCCTGCGACGTCTGGCGATCGAGAACGTCTTGCCGTGAGTGACGGCGCCGCACGCCACGACAGCGTGCGACGCCTGCTGTTCGTCGGCACGAATCGCGGTCCTGGCGGTACCGAGAGTCATTTCGTCTCGCTCACGCGCGCGATGGCCGACGCCGGCTACGAGGTGGCCGCCGTCGTCCACCCTGACGACGTCATCGCGCGTGCTCTCGCCACTCACCGCAACATTCAGCTCCACTCGGCGTCATTCCATCGCGTGATGGATCGAAAAGCGATGGCGACCGTCTCGAACGTATGTCAGACGGTCCGCCCCGATTGGATAGTCGGGACCTTCGCCCGCGAGTTCTGGCCACTCTCGATCATTGCCCGAGCGCAGGGGATTCCGCTCGCGCTCTTCCTGCATATCCAGCGACTCTCGAGATTGAGCGCCCCCCTCTTTCCCTGGTTCGCGAGCCGCTTTCTCCTGCCCTCCGAATACCTGCGCGACTGGGTCGTTCGTCGGCGAGGGATGCCACGCTGGCGGACGCGCGTGCTCTACAATCCGATCGACGTCGATCGATTCCGACCCCAGCCGGCGATGCGCGAATCCATCCGCCGGCGCCTCGGCTTCACGCCTAACGACATCGTGATCGGCTTCGCCGGCCGATTCGAGCGACAGAAGGGCGTGATGGTTCTCGCGTCCGCCCTCGAGCGCGTGATGGCCGCCGCGCCCGCTGTGCGCGCGCTCTGGGTAGGCGATGGCGAGCTCGCGCCGGAGATGGAGGCGGCCATCTCGGCGTCGCCACATGCGAAACGTCACGTTCGCCAGCCCTGGAGCGATAACGTCGTGACCTGTTACTCGGCAATGGATATTCTCGCGTTTCCATCGATTCGCCGAGAGTCGTTCGGGCGCGTCGCCGCGGAGGCACAGGCGTGCGGCGTTCCCGTCGTCGCGAGCCGAGTGGGTGGCATTCCGGAGACGCTACGCGAAAACGAGAGCGGCCTCCTCGTCGAACCCGGCGACGTGGACGCGTGGAGCGCCGCGTTGCTGCGGCTCGTCGAGGACCGGGCGCTCTGCTCGCGCATGGGCTCGGCCGGGCGCCTGCAGGCGTGCGAACGATTCGCGGAACCCCACATCGCCGCCGACTTCGGACGGATTCTCGAGCTACCTAACGAGAAGCGCGTCCTGCGAGCGGCGATTACGGGCGCGGCTCGACCAGCGCCTGGTAGACGAGCATAGGAAACTTCGTCGCGACATCGGTTCGATTCGGCAGCATCTGGATCATGAAGACGAGCACGAGATGCTCCTTCGGATCCACCTCGTACGAGCTGCCATACGCGCCCCCCCACCCGAAGCTCCCAGCCGATTCGACGTGGCCGTCGGCGCCCGGTTGCTCGATGATGAAGAAGCCGAGTCCGAACGCCTGTCCCGTCTGCGAATAGAGCGTGCCCGTCTGATTCGTCGTCATGAGCGCGACCGTCCTCGGCGCGAGGACGCGCGTGCCCTCCAGCGTACCGCCGTTGAGCAACATTTGAAGAAAGCGTCCGTAGTCTCGGGCGGTCGACAGGAGGCCAGCGCCGCCGGAGAAGCTGCGGCGTGGACCCTCGACGTAGTTGCCCTGGCCCTTTGGACCATCGGGGGCCCGCGTGATCTTCATCTCGGCTCCGCTCGAGTACACGGCGGTGAGGCGCCCCTTCTTCTCCGCCGGCAGGAAGAAGTGGGTGTCCTTCATCCCCAGTGGATCGGTGATGCGCGCGCGGATCACCTCGTCCAGCGGCGCACCCGCGGCGCGTTCGACGACGCAGCCGAGGACGTCCGTGCTGTAGCCGTAGACCCAGCGCTCACCCGGCTGCGCGACGAATGGCAATCCCGCGAGCCGCTCGATCGTTAGGCATATCGGCTCCTTCTTGTCCGCGGTATACCAACCAAAGCCCGCGGCCGGTCCGAGGTCGGCGGCCGCGTAGAGCGGAGCGACGAGGCTGTCGATGCCGTACGAGATACCCGACGTGTGCGTGAGGAGGTCGCGAATCGTTATGCGGCGCCTGGCCGGGACGATCACGCGTCCGGTGTCGGCACGCACCGCGACGGTCGTGTGATCGAAGTCGGGAATGAACTTACTCACGGGATCGGCGAGCGCGATCTTCCCCTCCTCCACGAGCGACATCACGGCAACGCTGGTGAGGGCTTTCGTCTGCGACGCGATGCGGAAGATGGCGTCGGTGGTCATGCGCCGGTTCGCCTCGCGGTCGGCCCAGCCGAAGGCGCGGTCGTACACCGTCTGCCCGTCCCTGAGAATGAGCGCGACTGCGCCACCGATCTCCGACCGGTCCACGGCGCGCTGGATCAGCGAGTCGATTCGCGTTAGGCGGAGGGTGTCGAAGCCGAGACGTAGGCCGCGGGCCGGCGCGACGGCGGAGCGGCGGGCGGGCTGGGCATTGATGGCCGTGGCGGCCCCGAGCAATAAGGCAAGACTTGCTCGCCGCGCGAGACATCGCGCTCGCGACCGACAATCAACAACGACGAAATCGCGGAGGCCGCGGAGTGCGCCGAGGACGCCCAGGGCCGAGAAAAAACCAATCTTCATGTGGTCTTTGTGTTTCGGTTGGATGGCCGAACTGGACGACAGCCCTATTGCCGATGACGTTCCACTTCATCAAGGTGTCTTACATCAGGAGTACGCGCCAGGCACTCACTCATGTCGATGCTCGCGCCATTCCGAAGCTCTCATCTCGGCCGCGTCCTCGGCGCGATCGGCAATGCGACATTGCTCGGTCTTGCGGCGCTCTACCTCTGGTGTCCCGTGCACCACTTCCCGGCGCCGCATCCCTTTCACGGACAGTATTGGTACAATCCTTACGCCTCCATTACCGGCGACACGCGCTGGTGGAAGGTGAATCTGCACGCGCACACACGCGCGTGGCTCGGCTTGACCAGCGGTCGTGGCTCCGCCGACGATGCGATCGCGCGCTATCGGGCGATGGGATATGACGCTGCCCCCGTTTCGAATTATCAGGCCGTAACGCGCGCCCCGCACGACGATGCGGCGGCGCTCACCGTTTACGAGCACGGCTTCAATCTCCGCAAAGTGCACTTTCTCGCACTCGCGCCACGGAGCGTCGACTGGCTCGATTACCCCTTGCTGCAGGGCCGTGACGAGGAGCAGCATCGCATCGACCGCCTCCGTTCGACGGCCGGCGTCGTGATCATGGCACACCCCCGGCTGCGGCACGCACTCTCCAATGCCGACCTGCAGGCGCTCACCGGCTACACTGCGATGGAGATCGGCAGCAAGATGGGACGGAGTCTGGACGCGTGGAACGTCGCGCTCGATGCCGGCCACCCGGTATGGGGTGTTGCCGCCGACGACACGCACGACGCGCCGACACCTAACGAGTCAGGCTCCTTCTGGTCGATGATCGCCGCGCCGAATCTCGATGGCTCATCGCTCGCAAGCGCGATCACGGCGGGCGCGACATACGCCGTCTTCGGCCATTCCGGCCGCGCGGACATCGCCCTCCGCTCGGTGAGTCTCGTCGGAGACACGCTCTCGGTCACGCTGGAGGGCGCGTCGGCGGAGCTGCAGCTCGTTGGCCCTGGGGGCCGAGTGCTCGAGTCGGCCGTGGGCGTGGACAATGTTCGGTGGGTGCTACCGTGCGATGCCGCATGGGTGCGTGTCGCGGCGCGCTCACCGACGACTCGGCTCTTTCTACAGCCGTTTCTGCGGAGCGAGACCGGCGCGATGCCCCAGGTCACCGGCGCGAGGGTCGCCGCCCTGCCGACGCTCATGCGCCGCAGCCTGGCAACGGTGCTTCTTCTCCTCGTCGTCGCGCCCCTCGTCGAGCGTTTGCGACAACGGACTCGCTCGTCATTTGCCGGCGCGGTTGGCGTCCCGCTGCGTGATGCGGCGTGATCGGTGAACGATGGTCGGTGGTCGGTTACCGTTCACCGATCACCGCTCACGGACCACCGATTTAGCTTTGGGCGCATGCCTGTAATCATCGGAGTGAATGAGCCGGACGACATTCTCCCGCTCTATCGTGACACGCCCGTTGGACGTCTCCTCGAGTATCACAACCTTGGTCGCGGGCCGGCGGCGGTGCGCCGGCCCGAGCTGCTCATCGGCATGTGCATGGACAGCCGAAAGCACCTGCGCATCCCGAATGACTTCGCATTCGTCTTACGGACCGCGGGCGCGAATATGCGCGACAACGAGTTTCGCATCTCGTACGCGATCGCCGTCGGCGGCGTGCATACCATCGTCCTCATCGCGCACACCGACTGCGGTATGGCCCAGCTCCAGCCCCGACGCGAGCAGTTCATCGAGGGAATGATCGCGAACGCGGGATGGGCCCGCGAACGCGCCGAGCGTCACTTCGCGGAGAGCGCGCCGAAATTCGGGATCAGAAACGAGATCGACTTCGTCCTGCACGAGGCCACACGACTGCGTGGCATCTATCCGCGAATTCAGGTTGCGCCGCTGCTCTACAAGGTGGATGACGATCTGCTGTATCAGATAGGGGACTAGGAACTCGGGTAACGTCAGCCGATCTGAAGGTTCGCCAGGTAATCGTCGAGCTGTTTTCGCGCCGCGTCTCGGCGTGCGATGAGGTCGTCGCGCTCTCGCTGGAGTCGCTCGATCGAGGATTCCTGGTCGTTGAGCTTCGCCAGAAGGCGTGTGTAATACGGCGTGCTGGCGGCGACGGTCTTCATGTCTTCTCGAATCCGCGCCTGCTCCGCTGTGATCTGCGCGAGCTGCTGGTTGCGATCAGCGATCTCACGCTCGATCTCCGCAAGCGATTGACGTGACTGCACCGCTTTCTCGAGCGCGTCGCGGACCTCGCGCGGCAGGTCGCCCGATCGGGAGTAGGCCACGAGTTGCGCGACGTCGGAGCCGACGAGCGCCAGCGCGGAAGAGGAGATGTACTCCTCTTCGACAGTGAGCATCGTCACCTTGTTGGCCGGTGCGACGCCCTGAAAGCGATAGAGATTGGGAAGGGTCTCGACCGGACGGGTCGAGCCCGTGAGCTCGAAACCGGGCCGTCGGGCGTGCTCGATGATGAGCATCTTCTGCAGGGCGCCATTGTTCTGCGCTGCATAGGTGCGCGTATAGCGCTGCCTGGTCTGGAGGTAGAGGACGCCCTTCGCGATGCGGCCGGTGAGCAGCCGATCGACATGGAGGTCCCGCGTCACGTTGACCGTGAGCTGAAGGTCCACTCCATAACTGAGGAGGCGCGACTGACCGTTCGGCACGTCATCGATGCGCGCGTCACCGGCGTAGGTATCCTTGTCAAGCACCGTGATCGGACCCTGGAGCAGGAGCTTACCCGTGCAATTCGTTAGGCGCACGCCCGTGAGCGCGTTGCGCGGTAGGACGGCGGGATTGTAGATGGACACCCGCTCGATGCCGACGGTGTCGGCGATGATCGGCAGCATCGCCGACTTCTGGCGTGGCAGTGTGACGTTCCCAACGCTGTACTCGAAGAGCTCCCCCAGATCGGTTGCTTGCGCGATCGCCGTTACGGACTCGTCGTCCGCGTCGGCGCCCATGCCGGTGACGACGACCTCGCTGAGTTGCATCGGAGCGGAGCGAAGGCGAAGTGCGGCATTTCCCGCCCCCGCCCCTCGGGCCGGCGCGGGCGCGAGGGCGACCGAATCCATAGTCGCCGACACACCGTTCTCGTATAGCTGCGGATGCAAGCCAGCGAAGAGTCGCGGCACGATGTTCGGCCGACTGGCATACAGGGGTTGGTAGAGGTTCATCGTGAAGGAAATCGGCCGGCCGCTCACGAGCGAGAGGGACACGTCGTTCCAGTCGCTTTCCGTCTGATTCTCCACGATCGCCCAACCTTGCAGCTGGCTGCGCCTGTCGCCTAACAACAGCCGATAGCTCGTCTTCCAGACGGGCGCCTCGACGATATAGCCGATGCGAACGCGGCGCTCACCCATGCCGCTGAAGTCGACGGTGACCGGTTTCTTATCCTGATCGCGCGACTGCACGAGTGCGGCCAAGGCCTTCGTGAGCTCGTCCTGGAGTTGTGGATCGTCCAGCGAGAGGCTCGTGACGTTCGGCAGCTCGATCGTGCGAATACTGCTGCCGGAAAGGATATCGAGTGTTGCGACTGCTACCGGCTCGCCGACGCTGGCCGCCTTGCGCCGAGTCTCGACGCCAAGGATGGTGCCGGCAATGCGCTCCTGCCCGGCCTGGACCGTGACATGCGCGCCTCGTAGCTGGTTGAGCAGATCGGCAAGACTCGGGTTGCTCGTGATATCGACCTGGAAGCTCTTGAGCGTTCTCGAAAGCGGCGCTTGCGATGGGTAGGTCACGGCATTCACGTGGCCGCCGTCGCGGTCCTGGAGCACGAGCGACTTGAGCACGTCGTTGATCTGGTCCGTCTTGAAGCGGAGCTCCGTAGCGACGTGGCCGGAGACGACGCCGTCGTGCTCGTAGTAGCCGACACCAGAGGAGAAGAGCACGACGCGCCGCACGGGCACGGTCGCGCGAGCGGTTGGCGTGGCCTGAGCCTGCGCGACGCCGCGAGACAACCCGATGAGCAGGAACGAGAGCACGATTGGTCTGAGCATGACCCGCCTCCTTCGGCACAGGGTTCGCAAGGCGCGCGCGCGATCTTCGCGGCCGGCGGACGCTGGACGCGTGAGACACTCCGCATTCTGCTCAGGACGCGCGGGCCAGACAGCCGTCACTCGTTATGTCGACGGCGCCGCTGTTCTACTCTGCCAACTCTCAGGATCGGCCGGTTCGTCACTTTGGTGGGTGGTCGGTGAACGGTGGACGGTGGACCGATCACCGTTCACCGACCACTGAGTTCAGCCACCAGCTATCGCGCCGATGACCAGGAACGGCTCCTTCCCGGTGGCGACTTCGTTAGGCAGCGGCGCATCGGGTGGTTCGCTGGAGAGATCCTCGTCGCAGGCGAAGAAGCGCACGAGAGGACGGCGACGCTGCGTGTCGTGGTCGCGGAGCGTGCCCTTGAGCATCGGATAACGCCGCTCGACCGCGTCGAGCACGGAGCGCTGCGTTACCGGTCCGGCGACGTCCACGGTGATCTCCGTGGACGTCTGCGCCAGCAACCGAAGCGGCGGTGGCAGGACGACGCGAATCACGACAGTGTCTGCACCTCGACGGAGAGCACCGGCGGCAGATCGTGCACGATCGCCGTCCAGCTATCACCGTCGTCGGCCGACGCATACACCTGACCGCCGGAGGTTCCAAAGTAGATGCCACACGGATCGAGCGAGTCCACCGACATCGCGTCGCGCAGCACGTTCACGTAGCAGTCCTGCTGCGGTAACCCCTTCGTGAGCGCCTCCCACTCGTTGCCGCCGCTGCGGCTGCGGAAAACGCGGAGCTTGCCTTCGTGCACGTAATGTTCGGAATCGCTCTTGATCGGCACGACGTAGATCGTCTCCGGCTCGTTCGTGTTCACGTCGATGACGAAACCGAAATCCGTCGGGAGATTGCCGCTCACCTCGGTCCACTGATCGCCGCTGTTATCCGTCCGCATCACGTCCCAGTGCTTCTGCATGAAGAGCGTGTTGGGACGAGAGCGATGCATCGCGAGCCGATGGACGCAGTGCCCGACTTCCGCGCTGGGATCGGGGATGTACTGCGAGTGGAGTCCGCGATTGATCGGCTTCCACGTCTCGCCGCCGTCCTCCGTCCGGAACGCGCCCGCCGCGGAGATGGCGACGAACATCCGCCGCGGATTGCTTGGATCGATGAGGATCGTATGCAGGCAGAGGCCGCCCGCGCCAGGTTGCCACTTTGGCCCCGTGTCATGCTTCCGCAGCCCGGACAGCTCGTCCCAGTTCTGGCCGGCATCCGTGCTGCGAAAGATCGCGGCATCCTCGACGCCGGCGTAGACGGTATCGGGATCGCCTAACGAAGGCTCGATGTGCCAGACGCGCTTGAACTCCCACGGATGTGGAGTGCCGTCGTACCAAGCATGCGTACCAGCGACGCCGGTGTACGCGAATTTATTCCCGACCGTCGTCCACGTCTTGCCGCCATCGTCCGAGCGCGGCATCACCTGGCCGAACCAGCCGTTGCTCTGCGAGACATAGATCCGATTCGGATCGGCGGGTGAGCCCTTCATGTGGTAAATCTCCCAACCCGCGAAATGCGGGCCGGAGATGTCCCAGCTCTTCCGCTTGCCATCGGCCGTCAAAATGAACGCACCTTTCTTCGTGCCCACCAAGACGCGTACGTCACTCATTCTGATCCCCCCTCGTTTTCGAAAGGATTTCAAGAATATCAGCTGTCGGACGCGCTGTCGATGCGCACAGATAGACGCCGCTCACGCCGACGTATGGACGCTAGGGTTCCACGCCCTATCGCTCGCCGACAAGCTGTGGCGCCCCGCCGTGTAAGACACCACATTAGGCGTCCCATGCGCCTCAACTACCTTTTCAACCTCAGCGCCGTCGCGCTCACCGTTGCCGCGCGGTCCGTCGTCGCGCAGGAGAGCAACGTCGCGACCTCGGACGTGTTTCGGCATTACGCCGACCATGTCGTGAAGATTCAGGTCGTCGAGACTGGCTCCGCGGCCAAGGCGACGATCGGCTCTGGTTTCTTCGTCACCTCTGACGGCGAGATCGTCACCAACTATCACGTCGTTTCGAAGTTGATCAACACCCCGGATCGCTATCGCGCCGAAATGATCGACGTCGGCGGGGCCGCCCATGCCATTCGCATACTCGGCGTGGACGTCGTGGACGATCTCGCGCTCCTGGCGACGGAGACGCACCCGCACTCGTTCTTTTCCCTCGCGCCCGTGAAAGTTGCGCAGGGCGCACGACTCTATTCTCTCGGCCATCCCGAGGACCTCGGGCTCAGCATCGTCGAGGGGACATACAACGGCTACCTGCCCCACGCGCGCCAGCCGCGACTCCACTTCACTGGAGCGCTGAATCCTGGGATGAGCGGCGGACCCACCATTGCCGAAGACGGTCGCGTGGTCGGCATCAACGTCGCAACCGAGGGCGAAGAGATCAGCTTCCTTGTTCCCGTGGAGCGGGCCATCGCACTGCAGCAGCGCATCAGCAGCCTCGGCACCCAGCCAGCCGCGACGACGCTGGCGCAGGTGGGCCAGCAGCTCCGCGATTATCAGGATGCGTATCTTCGCGACATGTTCACCGGCAATGTGAAGACTGTCGCGCTCGGGCCTTTTCATGTCCCCACCGAACCGGCTCCCTACTTCCGATGTTGGGCCGACGCGAGCCGCCGCAAGGAGGTGCCGTACGAGTCCGTGACGCACCGCTGCTCCACTGACGATTATGTCTTTATCACTGGCGATCAGAGCTCGGGCGTCATCACCCTCGATCATGAGCTCATCTCGACGAAAACGCTCAACGCCACGCGCTTCTACTCGCTGTACACGGGAATCTTCCGACGCGATAACACGCCGAGCGGCGAGGAGGAGCAGGTCACGAGCTGGCGTTGCACCACCCAGAACGTGCGGAACGTGGACACGCCGATGCGCGCTGTGCTCTGCCTTCGTCGCTATCGCAAGCTCGGCACGCTGTACGATGCCGTGCTCAAGGTCGCCGTGCTTGGCCACACCGATGTCGGACTCGTTTCCACACTCTCGCTGTCGGGCGTGACCTTCGAGAACGTGCAACGGCTCACGCAACGCTACCTGGAGCACATCTCGTGAGCCTCGTCATCGAGATCATTCAACCGGACGGCGCACGGACGCGGCACCGACTGAATGGCCTACCCCTCACGCTGGGCCGCGCTCTCGCGAACGACATCGTCGTCGAGGACCCCTACGTTGACGCAACCCATGCCCGCCTGACGCCGGAAAGTGATGGCACCGTCGTCGTCGATGACCTGGGGAGCGTGAACGGCATCGTCGCAAAGGACGAACGACTCTCGGGAGCTGTGCTCGTCCGACCGGGCGATGTCCTGCGCATCGGCCGGACGACGCTTCGGTTTCGCGATCCTAACGAGATTCTTCCGCCGGCACTTCTCGATCACGCGCTCGTCGAGTCCACGGAACCGGCGTCGGCGGCTGTTGTCGCGCCGCGCTCGCGTCGCCGATTCCTGACGGAAACGAGTACCGGACTCGTGCTCTTCTTCGTCGCGCTGGCCGCCTGCGCATCCAATGCGTGGCTCGGAGACTTCAGTCGGTCAGGTGCGAACGAGGCGATGAGTGTCGCGTTGGGCGTCGCGATCGCGCTCACGGTATGGGCGGGCCTATGGTCGATCGCCAGCCGGGCCATCGTTCATCGCTTCCGCTTCATGGGACATCTCGCCGTCGCGTCGGCAATGGTGCTCGCGGCGCTGGGATGGGAAGTGATCGAGCAGTGGCTACAATTCTTCTTTCCCCACTCGTTTTTCGACACGGTGCCGGCGATGATCGTCATGCTCGCTATGATCACCGTACTGGTCGCAGCGCACCTCTCGTTCGCGTCGACCATGTCGCGCCGCCGCCAATGGCGCGTCGGGGCCATCGTTGCGGGAGTCGTGCTCGCGATCACGGGGCTGGGGGCGCTCACGAAGGACGACAGCTTCTCCGACGTACCGAAATTCCCCGCGGTGGTGAAGCCAATTCCCGCGCGTTTGGTCCCGACCAAGTCGGTCGCACAGTTCGAGGGCGTCACGCGCGGCGTGAAAGACGAAGTCGATCAACTGGCGAAGAAATGACTCGCCACACCATCGGCGATGCCGCGCCCATGCCATGGACCGCGTCGCTGCTCCTCGGCGGCGGCAGCTTTGTCATCGGGGCCGTGTCACCATTGTACGACTCTTACGTGCCGGCACTTCTTCAGCGGCACCTGACGAGCAGTGCGTGGATCGGGGCCGCCATGGGCATCGACAACGTGTTGGCATTGGCCCTCGTGCCGATCGTCGGCGCACTATCCGACGCGACGCGCACGGGACTGGGCCGACGCGTCCCCTTTTTGCTCGCCGCGCTGCCGCTCACCGCAATCACGCTCGCGGCGCTTCCCTTCGCCGAGCGATTCGGCCTGGCGGCACTGCTGTTGGCCATGATCGTGCTCGATGTCGCGCTGGCGGTGTGGCGGGCGCCGTTCAGCGCCCTTCTCGCCGAGCTCGTCCCGTCTGTTCATCGCTCCAAGACCGAAGGTATTCTCGGCGTGGCGATGTGTCTCGGTGCCATGTTGGTGTTGGGCACCGCCCGCAATCTGAGCGCGCGCAATGCCGAGCTGCCGTTCGTGCTCGCGGGAGTGCTCGTCGGCGTCGTCTGGCTGGTCTACAGTGCTTCGCTGCGCGAGCCAACACATGACAGGCGCGATGATGCCCCGGCAGCGACCGTCCGACCCTTCCGTTCGCTGCGGGACGCGTTCACCGGCGGCGGCGGCCGCGCACCGCGATTCTTCGCCGGCTGCTTGTTGTTCCAGATGGCGTTCCAGTCGTTCTCCAGCTGGTTCACCCTGCACGGCTCCGAGCGCTTTCATACGACGGTCGCGGACGCCTCGTTAGGCTTCATCGCCGTTGCGGTCTCGACTCTCATCGGGTCGATTCCTGCCGGCTGGCTCGGCGCGCGCTATGGCCGCCGCCGCATGTCGCTCATCGGCCTCGCCGGCATGACCGTCGCCTGCGCGCTGCTGCACTTCGTTCCGAACCTGACCACGGCCGTCGTCGTGCTCTTCCTCTTCGGGTTGTCGTGGTCGATTCCAGTGGCGAACCTGGTGCCGATGGCACTCGAGCTGGGCACCGCCGCCCGCGCGGGTTCGCTCGCGGGCGCGTTCCTCCTCGTCAGCAGCGTCGCCGGCGTGCTCGGTCCATCACTCGTCGGTCTCTGGTTCGACGTCGCGGGTACGAAGCGTGGGCTCTTCGTACTGCTCGCGATCTTCCTCAGCGGAGCCTTTGCTCTTCTCGCGTCTTTGGCGCCAGGCTTTGGGGAGGCACCCGTGCGGGCTGCGTCAGCGCCCGAGGCTGAAGCGGTGGCGGCGTAAGCATCTTCGTGATACAACCCTCCGCGTTTATTCACCGCGGAGGACGCGGAGTGCGCGGAGGGACGCGGAGGACACAAATGTGATCGTTAGAACTCGTTTACCATCCGCTTGATTCCCTCCCTGAGATGGAGCGAGTGAAAGTTGATTAGCAATCCTACTCTTTTCTTCATCAGCTTCAGATAAGAGAGGAGTTGGGCTTGGTGTAGCTCGTGTAGCTTCTTCACGATCTTGAGCTCGACGACTATTTCCTCCTCGACGAGGAGATCGATGCGGTAGGTATTGGTCAAGCGAAGGCCTTTGTAGAGGATCGGAATCGGGACCTGCTGCTCGACTCTTAATCCCCTCGAGCGAAGCTCGTGCGCGAGACACTTTTCGTAAGGCCCCTCCAGCAGGCCAGGACCGAGCGCCGAATGCACCTCGATTGAAGAGTCAATGACAGTGCCACTTATCGAGTTGAGGCGATCGGCATCCAGTGATCCACGCGAGCGCATGGTGCAAGAAGTACCAACACGCCGATCACAACTCATCATCATTGTGTCGCGCCACTCAGCAATTCATGTCGATTTCCTCCGCGTTCCTCCGTGCACTCCGCGCCCTCCGCGGTAAATAGCCAACGAGCGTCTGACTGGAGAGGATGCCGATCACGGCGCGACGGCCGTTCCGCCAAGGTGATACAACTTCACCGCATTATCCCGGAGCACGGCGCGGGCGAAGCTGACAGCCTGGGCGCGCGTAATCTCGCCGTCCCGCATCATCCCCGTGAGCGCGATGCCTAACGCGCGACGCGCAGTGTCGTTCGTCTGCCAGCCGATCTCCTCCCAGTCGATCTCGGGCGTGCCATTCGGCCAGAGATCGGTGCCGAAGAGCAGCTTTTCAGGATACCACTCGAGCCAGTAGCGGAGCGAGATCGCGAGGTGCTGCGGCGTCTCCATCCATGTCTGCTGCGAGATGTCGACGTAGACGTTAGGCTTCATCATCAAGTACGCCATCCCCGGTGTGTACGCGACGGCGCCAGCGTGCAACAGCACGAACGTCGTCTTTCGCACCGACGCGTCGTTCAACACGGGCTCGAGCAGCATCGGGTTGGACCCCGATAGATAGAAATAGCCCCCACAGCCGCCGCCCGTGTGGATGTGAACCGGCAGCCCGAGTCGACCCGCTTCGCCAGCGACATAGTGAAAGAGATAATCCTGCAGATGACGGTACTGCGCCGTGTCGGGGGCGCCGCCGTGTGCGTAACGGTCGTAGATCAAGGCCGCCTCCTCCCGACTCGCACCGCCGAAATCGAGCGAACGCAGATAGGCCGCCTCGAACTTGATCGCCACCGCACCTTGCTGCCTCTGGGCTTCCAACGTGGCCGTTACGACGCGCGCGGTGTACTCGGCGAGCGTCGTGGGCAGCGACTCGATGCCGCGCGCCTGCATGTACCGATCCCGCAGCATGTCCTCGCGCGAGAAAAAGAACTTGCGATCGGGCGTCTGCGCCGCCAACGGGCTGTTGTCGAGCGGGAAGAGCAACGCGTCATCGAACGGCACCCAGCGATGATGTGCGTCATTCAACCCGCGGCCCATCGCTACCCGATTCGACAGCTCGACGTCGACGCTGAGCTTGTCGAGTACCCAGGCCGGGTAGCTATCGCCATGCAGCCTACGCGCCGCATTCCTCGCCGCCACGACAGTCTGAACGTGTGCCGCCGCCCGATCGTCGTACCGGTATCCCCACAGCGCCTTCCACGCCGCGAGGTACTGTGGGTTGTCGGGACGAGTCGTTAGGCCAACCTGCGTCGCCTCGAGCGGATCGCAGGGCAAAGCATCGAACTCGTCGTCCTTCTCGCCCGCCGCCAGTACCTTCGGCGGGTGCGAATGGTTGTCGATCGCGCGAATGGCGCGGATCTCGGCCATGAGCGCGGGGTCGATCGCCGGCGATTGTGCCGCCGAAACACCGAGAGTGGTGGCGAGCAAGGCGACGACGACCGCCGCGCCTAACGGAGTGCGAATGCGGGGCATGGAGCGCGACCGGGAAGGAGGCGCGTCAAAACTGCGTCGCGGCCGCGTCCTTCGCTACGCCGACTCAACGCGTCGCTACGCCGCCAACGTCCAGCTCCTGGCGTCCGGCGTGAAGCCGCATGTGGCGGCCACCCCAAACGAGCTCCCCTGTCAGCCCCGGCGGGAGTGTCACGACCGCGTGCACGCCGCTGCTGCCGTTGCGCGTTAGGCGTACAGCGATGTCGCCGTCGGGATGTGGAACGCGCCCCTCTGCCCATTGCAACGGCCCGAGCGCGGGCTCGATGCGCACAGTGCGAAAGCCGGCGCTGCCCGGACGAACGCCGAGCACGGTCGCGAGCAGGAAGTAATTCGGATGAGCGGCCCACGCGTGCGAGTCCGACCGTGTCGGCTCCGGATTCTCCGGCGTGGACGTCAGACCCAGTCGTAGCATCTCGCGCCATGGCGCCAGCTGCTCGATCGTGCGATCGGCAAGCCCTGCCTCGCGCATTGCCTCCAGCAAGTAGAATGTGAAGTAGTAGGTGCAGCGCGTCAGGGAGCTGTCGGACAGCACGCGTTCCATCAGCCGATGCTCTTCTGCCACCGGCACGGCACCGGCGAGAATGGCGAGGACGTTGGTCTGCTGACTGTACGCGGTGACGCCGGCCGCGTCACGAAAGAGTCCGCGCGAAGCATCCCATGTATGCATGCGCACCGCGGCGGCGGCGGCGTCCGCGCGCCGTGTGTATTCGGCCGCCATTGCCGGCACGCCGAGGTCGCGCTCGAGCGCCGCCGCACGGCGCAACGCGTAGGCGTAGAGCAGGGTGATCGTCGCCGAATGGCCGTCGTGCGCGCCCGCCGGAACGCCGCTGTCCCACTCGCGCGCCCAATCGACGTAATTCCAGTAGGGCATCGGGCCGAGCATTCCGGTGTTGTCTACGTAGCCCGCGTACCAGTCGAGAATGCCGCGCACGCCGGCCAGCCGCTGCCTGACGAACGAGGCGTCCGCCCGGAGCTGATGATAGTCCTCCACCATCGCGACGTAGATCAGCGAGAACGGCGGGATGACCTGCGGCAACGCCGACGGATAGCGGCTCGTCGTGAGGCCTTCGGGCATGCGCGACACATCGAAGTGCTCGATCGCCTGCCTGACGAGCCGATCGTCGCCGCTCATGTACATGGAGATCAGCGACTGGATGCGCGTGTCACCGATGTACTGCAGTTGCTCGTAGTACGGCGTGTCCATGTACGTCTCGAACGCGCCGATCCGTGCCCCATTCCAGTCCATGCGCCAGACGTCGCCGAGCCACGGCTGGTCGCTCGAGAATTGTGCGCGCTCCCGTAGCGGATAGCCGGTGAAGACGCCGTGCACGTCGTGGACGACGACCGCTTGGTCCCCGGTCTCGATGTCGAGCTGCATATATCGGAACGAGCGCCAGTACAGCGGCTCGAACACGCGATGCGCGCCGCCATCGGGACGAAACACGTCGTGCACACCGCGCATCGTCCGCCCTTCGACTTCATTGCGATTCCCCTTCGCGCCTTGCGCGTCTACCAGCGCTTCGGCGTACGTCAATGTCACTCGGCTCCCCGCGCCGCCACTCGTCGTGAGAACGGGATAGGCATTGGTCGTGTGCGTCTGGTCGAGCAGCACGCTCGCCCGCGTACGCGGCGGCACGACGAGATCGGCCGTGCCGCGTAGAAACGAGTCCGTTGCCGCTATCCCTTTGACGCGTCGCACAGCCGTTAGGCGCTGCACCGTCTCGTCCATGGGCGGAATGGAGCGCGGCGTCAGTTGCCAACCGACAAGCTCTCCCGTGCCCGGTCCCACTGGCGCGCGGAGGTGCACTCGACCGACGATCATGCTGCCCGTGGGGACGTCGAACGCGCCGAGCGGTGCGGACGCTGTGGTGCGCGATGCGGGCACACCCACGACGAGCCAGCGCGAATCGTCGTACGCCGGATCTTCCCAGTGCCACGGATAGTGCGCGGCGTCCACGTCCTCACCCGGCACTGCCGCGTAATAGCCGGCAACGGTGGCGTTGGTGATCACGACCGGCGAATACGCGGAATCCACGAGGAGCTTCCATCCAGCTCCCGTGTTCAGCAACGACGCTTCGCCTTCGCCGTCTCCTTGCAGCAGAAAACCGGTGCGATGGCTGTGCTGGGCGACGGGCCGTTCCGCGCCCCAATTCCAGACGATCGCCGCGAGGACGTTGCGCCCCGTGCGCAGCCCAGGCGCAAGGTCAATAGTCTCGTATCGCCAGTGCGCGACATCCGAACGCTGCGGTCCAGAGGCAATCGACACGCCGTTCAGGAACAATCGATATCGATTGTCCGCCGACACGTGCACCAGCAAATGCATGGGGACGGTCGACAGCTCGAAGCTGCGGCGCGCGTGGAAGACCACGAACGAATCGCCTGGGATGTTCGGCGGCGCTATCCAACTTGCGCTCGGCGCGCCATGAAACACTCGTTGCGCGTCGGCGAGGCTCGATACGACGCATAGCAGATTTATGGTCGCGACGAACGAGCCGAACGGGCATTTTCGTCGATGATGCGTTGCTGGTGGCACGGGCGTTGTTCGAGTGAGTCTACTCGGTCGATGAAGGAGCGTGGTCGGGCCGTTTCGAGACGCTCCGCAAATCATTTCGCGTCGAGTCGCTGTTCGGAAGGGTCGAGTCTCGATCAGATCACGTCGAGCGACACCTGGATGAGCTCGAGGCCCACGCTATGGAGAAGTTTCGCATGCCGAGACAAGTTAAAGTCGGGCCGTATGATTCACGCCGCGCGAGCCCATAGCCCCTACGTCCTACGGTCCCTATTCCCCTCACTCATGCTCCGCGTCGCCGTTAGGCGCCTCGTGCGCACCCGAGGATTCTCCATCGCGGCCATCCTCATCATCGCCCTCGGCGTTGGCCTCGCGACCGCCGTCTTCACCGTCGCGAATGCGATTCTCGTTCGCAGACTACCGGTCGTCGACCAGGATCGGATCGTGGTGCTGCAGGGCGAGACGCCGGACCATCGCACGGACAACGTTCCGCTCGACGCCGACCGTGCGCGCGAGTATACACGCACGACGACGACCCTTCTGCATGCCGCCACGGTCCTCTATAACGGCGCGGTGCCCGTCACGATCCGTGAAGGCGACCGCATCTCGCGAATGCAGGAGTCCCTCGTCTCTGGCGACTACTTCGGCGTGCTTGGTGCGCGTCCTCTACTCGGCCGCGCGTTGCGCGACGATGACGATCGGGACGGCGCGGCGCGCGTGGCCGTGATCAGCCATCGCGCCTGGCAGGAGCGATACGGTGGATCGTCGGACGTGATCGGACGCCGCATGCTCGTTCTCGATTACGGCGCGGCATACACTATCGTCGGGGTCATGCCGGCGGGTCTCGACTTCCCGCGCGGCACCGACGCGTGGGTTGCCGTCCATGCCGCGATCCCGGACAGCGCGATGAAGTTCCTCGACTTCGACATCGTTGGCCGACTCGCGCCGCGTGCGACGCCGGAGAGCGCGCGACAGGAGATGACCGCCTACTTCAGCCAGCATTTCCGCGCAACGTGGATGCAGCGCGTACAGGGCGTCGTCCACGTCCTCCCGACGCTCGTCATCGGCGACACGCGGCCGGCGGTCCTCGCGTTCGCCGCCGCCGCGGCGCTACTCCTGCTCATCACGTGCATCAACGTCGCGAATCTCCTCCTCGTACAGGGGCTGGGCCGCGTGCGCGAGGTCGCCGTGCGCACTGCCCTCGGCGCGAGCCGCGCGCGAATCGTTATGCAGCTCGTCACCGAGCACGCGATGCTCGCGATCGGCGGAGGCCTGCTCGGAATCCTCCTCGCCGTGGGCGCCGTTCGTCTGTTCGTCGCCGTCGCGCCGCCAGCCTTGCCCCGTCTCGACGAGATTCATGTCGAACCCACCATGCTCGCCGCGGCCTGCGGCATCACGGCACTCGCCACGATACTCTTCGCTCTCGCGCCGGCACTGCTCACCTCGCGTGTGGATGCGCAAGTGGCGCTGCGCTCGGGTACGCGGCATTCGGCCACGGGACGCTCGCGCTCGTTAGGTGACGCGCTCGTTGCCGGCCAGGTCGCGCTGGCGGTCGTCGTCCTCGCCGCCGCGGGACTCATCGGCCGAAGCCTCGCAAAGCTCCGCTCCGTGGACCTCGCTTTTCAACCATCGCGCTTAACGGTCGCGCAGATTGTCTTCCGGCCCGGCGCAAAGGACCAGAGCGCGGCGGACGCGAACGCGGTCATGCAGCGGCTCGTGAGCGTCATCGCAGCCATCTCCGGCGTGGAAGCAGCATCGCCAGTCGTGTCGGTGCCCTACGCCACCATGCGAAGTTGGGAGGGGACGCCGTCGATCGAGGGGCAGTCGCCCGCTGAAGCGGCGGGTAACCCGATGGTGGACATCGAAGTCGTCTCACCGAGCTTCTTCGCAACGCTCGGCTTACCGGTCGTGCGCGGCCGAGCATTCACGGAGGCGGACCGGCCTGGCTCCCCGGCTGTGACGATCGTCAGCGAATCGATTGCGCGGCGCTTCTGGCCCGGCGCGGATCCGATCGGCAAGCACGTGATCGGCGGCGGCAAAGAGCCACTCACCGTAGTTGGCATCGTTCCGGAGACGCGCTATCGAGATGTGCGCGTGACGCACTCCGCGATTTACTATCCGTTACGTCAATCCGAGTTTCCCTTCCCGCCGACGACGCTGCTCGTTCGGTCGCGTCGGTCGAGCCCCGATCTTGTCGCCGAGCTGCGCCGGGCGATCGACCGTACCACGCCGCAGCTCGCGCTGGCGAGCGCTTCGCCTTTCGAGCAACTACTCGCCGCCCCACTCGCTCAGCCACGCATGAATGCTTTACTCCTCGGCGTCTTCGCGGGCGCGGCACTCGTCCTCGCCGCCGTCGGGCTGTTCGGCGTCCTGGCGACGCTCGTAAGGCAGCGGCGCCACGAACTGGGCGTTCGGATGGCGCTCGGCGCGTCGTCGCACGACGTCGCTCGGCTCGTCGTTAGGCGTGGCGTCGCGTTGTCGACGGCCGGCGCGTTGGTTGGAGTGGCGGCCGCGCTCGGATTGAACCAGTTTATCCGCGCCCTGCTGTTCGAGGTGAGCCCCACCGACGCGTGGTCACTCTGCGGCGCGGCGGCGTTGCTCCTCGTGGTTGGCGTGCTTGCCGCCTGGCTGCCCGCGCGCCGCGCGACGGCAATCCAGCCGGTGATCGCGTTGCGCGCGGAGTAGCTCGCGGAGGCTGCGCCGGACGCGTTTCGGCCTCGCAAGAACCGAAGGATGACGGAGACCGCTCGGATGGACGAATCACACGATCCCCCTCGCGACGCGAACGCCGACCGGCTCGGCATGAACGAGCCCATTTCGCGCCGCGATTTCCTGAATGGGACAATCGTCGCGGGCGCCGGCCTGCTGCTAAATCGGCATGCGCCGATCGTGCTTCCTCCGGGGGACGAGTTCACCGGCTACGGCGGCGTCGGCGACTATGCAACGTCCAATGGCAACACCTGGGACGTCGTCTCCGTTGCGCACGCGATGCGGGACGGGAAGTTCGAGAGTGCGATCGCTGCCGCGTCCGAGACGGGCGAGACCTATGATCTCGTATGCGTCGGCGGGGGCATCAGCGGACTTGCCGCGGCGGTGTTTTTCCAGAAGAACAAGGGCGGTCGCTGCCTGGTGCTCGACAATCACCCTATCTTCGGCGGCGAGGCGAAGCGGAACGAGTTCGTCGTGGACGGCCAGAGTGTCGTCGCGCACCAGGGCTCAGCCATCTTCCTCGTACCCGGTAAGGGCGGCTACACCGATCGGTTCTACGAGATGATCGGCATGGATCGTCGTGCCTTCGACTACCAACCCTGGCACGGCCCCTCGCCCGAGTGGGCGCTGAGCCAGAGTCCGTACGACGAGCCCGCGCACTATGGCTTCTACTTCGGATCGCGCTTCGGCCAGCACCCGGGTGTCTGGCTCGTCGACCCGTGGGGGCGCAAGCTCGAGGGTGCGCCGTTAGGCGAGGTTGACAGAGCCGAATTGCTGCGCTGGCGCACGGTGCGGGACGCGAGCCCGCGCCCTCGCACCGAGGGCGACGAGATCTCGCGGCAGCTCGACCGGATCACTCTCGAGGAACATCTCATGGCGACGCACCAGATCAGTCGCGAGACGGTGCGCAACTTTCTCTCACCCATCGAGGGTGGCGGATACGGACTCGGCCCCGATGCGCTCTCGGCGTACTGCAACTACGCCATCGAAACCGAGTTTCCCGAAGATGGAGACGAAGCGTTAGGCGACCAGATGTTCCCGGACGGCAACAGCGGTTTCGCGCGGCTCATGGTGAAGACGCTCATTCCCGACGCGATCGCCGGCCCGCGCACCGTCGACGCCGTGTGGCAGAATCGCGTGAACTTCGCCGCGCTCGACCTCGCTGGTCGGCCCACGCGCATCCGCCTCAACGCGACGGTCGTGCGCGTCGAGCACGCTGGTGATCCAACGACCGCGCCACACGTCGTCGTCACGTACGCCAAGCGCGGCAAGCTATTCAGGCTCAAGGCGCGCCGCGTCGTCATAGCCGGGGGCAGCTGGACGACGAAGCACATCGTACACGATCTACCGGCGACGCATCGCGACGCGTACGCTCAGTTCTATCGATCGCCATGCCTCATGGCTAATATCGCCGTCCGCAATTGGCGCTTCCTATACAACCTGGGCATGTCAGGTTGCCGCTGGTTCGAGGGGCTCGGCGATTACCTCGCCGTGCGCCGAATGGCGAGGGTGGGGCCTTACGACAACACGAGCTTCGGCCCCGATTCGCCGACAGTGCTGACGATCAAAGTTCTGTTCGCGAAGCCGGGACTCCCGATTGGCGAGCAAGGCAGTCGCGGACGCGCCGAGCTATTGGGGACGACCTTCGCGCAGTACGAGCGCGCGCTCCGAGAGCAGCTTGCCGACATGTTCTCAGGTGGAGGCTTCGATCCGCGGCGCGATATCGCGGGGATCATCCTCAACCGCTGGGGCCATGCGTACGTGAACCCGCAACCCGGCTTCTTCTTCGGAACTGACGGTCAACCGGCCGCGCGCGACGTGCTCCGTGGCCAGTCATTCGGGCGGATAGCATTTGCGAATACCGATCTCGCCGGCGCCGCGGACCACCGCAACTCGATTCGCGAGGCGGATCGCGCGGTGCAGCAGCTCGCGAATGCCTAACGCGGTACCGGGCTCGCCGAGCTCTGCGTCGTGTCGGCCAACTTCTGCAACAGGGACTCGATCGGCGAGATGTCGCCCACGCCTTCGCCCTGCACGACGACGCGTCCATCGGCGTCTCTGACGGCGATCAGCGGACGTGTCCAATCCCGGCCGATCCTGATGCCAAGAGGCGCGAACGCTCGCGTCAGCTCGCCGGGCTGCCACTCGCGGATATAGGTCGGCGTAAACGACGCGCCGTGTTGTCGGAGAAATCCCGGCACTTCGCCCGCAAGATCCTCGTCCGTGGCGAAGGCGATGAAGTCGACCTCGGGATGTCGTTTCGCGAGTGCGACGAAGTCACCGAACATCGATTGAGTAATCGGGCACTCGGTGCCGTAGAGTAGGACCACCGACGGCTTGCCGCGCGTGGCGCCGATCCGGATCGCGGCCTGTTCGGCGGCGAGTCCTTCGACACCCGTCTTTTCCAGATCTTCGGCGCTCGAAGTCGTGGCCGTGCCGGCCGCATCCTGCGACGCCGAGTCGACGGCGACGGCGCGTGGTGTTGGCGGTCTGCTTCCGGCCGTACGAGATCGGGCGCGGTCGACGACGAAATACGCCGATGTGGCCAGCAGGCCGACGAGCAGGAGTGGTCGCATGGTGTCCGTGGGGGTGGACTTCCACAGAAAAGACTCTTCCCGCAGCGGCCGAGCAACGGCGAAGCGTCTAACGCAAAGCTGCATTAGGGCCGTTTGCCCTGCAGATGAGGGCGGCGAGATATCCACCGCATGAACATCCCGATTTACACCTGCTTGCGCCGATGTCGATTGCACCAGAGTAGTGTGGTGGCACTGGACGCGTATGAGCGTATGCGACAAGTTCTGCGCGTCGCAGCTCTTCCGTAGCGTACGTGACTCCCCCGGAGCGCACCATGCTGACGCACGATACGATGATGGCCTGCGAGCTGTCCGGAATGCCGTTGCTGCACGCTGGCTGCTTCCAGCGCGTTGCCGACGAAACGGGCTGCGTCATCTCCAGCCGCTCGGTCGGCATCTACGCAACCGGTCTGCTGCTCGAGAGCTACGCCACCAAGGGCTTTCACGTCAAAGCGAAATCCTGCAACTGGGGACCGATGTCTGGGTTCGTCCTCAGCGATCCGCGTTTCACCAAGCGCGGGATATCCCCGGATGCGCGCGATGCTCAGCGCCGCGACGTGCACAGCGCGATCGTCGCCGAGCACGCCGGCGAGACGCCGGTCTACATCAGCGACGAGCGCCGCCGTGAGGTCGAGCGGCGGCGTTGGATGACACGCGCGGGTGGCACGATCAACGAGATGCAGTACACGGCCGTCCCGCCGGGACCACCGGGCCAGCAGCCCATGCGCTTCGTACTGCGCCGCATGCTCGACGGCGTTCCGGGCGCGCGCGGGAAGCAGATGTGGGGCGTGTTCTACGGCGCCAGCGAGACGGCGCTCCCCAGCGCACCCAACGCGCCTAACAAGCCAGGCGCACAGGGAACCTTGCTGCCCGTGATGGCCATGGTGGACCCACATTGTCCCGGTGGCGTTCGCGAGACGTTCCGCGCCGCGATGACTGGCGACTACGATCTGTGGGCTGTCTTCCCCCGCGCGTCGCGCGTTCAGCCGAGGGGCATCGACCAGCGGGCCGTGCCCGGCTCCGAGCGATTTGTGCTGCCGCTGGGCGACTTCGCGCGACACGGCGATCCCGATCTCGGCAACATCACCACTCGCGTGCGCGAGGTGAAGAATCGGCTCAACATGGCACTCCGGGCCGCCGGCTACGCCGGTGGCGACGCCGTTCACCACGGCGACGAGGTCGGGCGTCCCAAGGTGACTGAAGTCGAGCTCGAGGTGATCGCGTTCGTCCCTGGCGACCGTAATGCCTATTTCATCAAGACCCTCGGCGATCTCAAAGACCTCTTCCGTGTGGTGATTCGGGATTACTCGATCACTCTCAACCCGGGTTGGCAACGTCAACTCGGCTTCGCGGCAACGCCGGCGGGCAACTGGGAGGCATGATCTGGGTAGAGGGTTTCGGGTTGACGGTGAACAAGGAAGGCCGACGGCTTTTGCCGTCGGCCTTCCTTGTTCCAACCCTCTACCCCCTACTCATGGCCCTCTACCAGTCGTTAGGGCCACGCGAGCGCGACCCAGAAGAAGTTCGCGACGACCGCGCGATCGATGAGCGTATTGAGATCGGTAATCTCCTGCTGAGCCAGCGGTGTGCCGTCCGGTCGGAGATACTGCGTCGGATCATTGATCGTCGCCGGAAAGATCACCTGCGCGTACAGGTTGCCGTCGAACTTCACCTCGGCACCCGATCGGGCGCTCTCGTCAGACAACGTATGGCCTTCATACGAGAGCGTGAGTCGCCCGCCTTGCGAGGCAGTGGCCTGATCGGACGTGAGCTGCTCGCTCGCGCTGACACCCGGCGGCGACGAGGAAAGCGTGGTGTTGTAGACCAGGTGGTGCTGTCCGGCCGCGCCGCTCTGCGTTCCGGAGAGCGCGATGAGGTCGACCGTGAATCCGTCGGTCGCCGAGCCTTCGATTCCAAAGTTGCTCATGTCGCCCGTCGTCCAGTGCATGACGACAAAGTCGGCGACGGGGAGAAAGGGCGCGTCGCGGAACACCGACAGCTCCGTGAGATCCTGTCCCGAGCTGGCACCCTCGGCGGGCGCGATGTCAACGTAGCCGATGCGATTGAGCGGTAGTGTCGGCCCGTTGACCCCGTCCCATGTGTAGAGAAGGAAGCGGACGCCGTTCGCGGGTGCGCCCGTCGCGGTCGCGTCGGGCACGTAGGTGCGTGTATCCGCGTCCCAGGTGAAGGTCTTCCCCTTCACGTTGTCGGGGATCGCGCTCGCGCGACGCTGAGTGGCAGACACGAGGTTCCGCGTCAGGCGTCCGTCGAACGCGCCGCGGCCTGGCACCACCGTCTGCGCTCCGACGGATGTCGAGCGGAAGTATGTCTCGAACGACGAGAGTGCGCGATTGAAGGAGGTAAAGATCGGTTGATCGAGCACCGCGGCGAGCGGATCGATCTTCGAGAAAGCGTGACGCGCGTCGAAGGTCGTTACGGCTGGATTGGTGCTATCGCCGTGACATGCCGCCGCGATCACGAGAGGCAGTGCCAGCCGGACGACTCTGCTTAGTCGCATGGGTTTGCTGCTCCGTTTCGTGGAGTGACCGGACGGAATGCCGGCCCACTCTCAGAACGTCGAAACAAGCTCGAAGCGGCCACGCAGACTTCGGCTTCGTCCGGCCCCTCTTCACCCTCCTCCACCCGACGCAGCGGCTGCCAGCAGCAGGAGCCGGGTGAGTCGGGCCGATGTCATGGACGGACGTCTGCGAGGATTCGCGCGAATGGGCAGAGAGACAGCGGACCAACTTTAACGCCCGTCCTTTCCCGGTGGCAAAAAAAACCAACTGCTATTTCGTTCGAACGATGGTCGCCTGGACGGTGCCCGGTGGCATCCATCCCTTCGTCGTTACGCGCATCACTGCGTTCGATCCGGTCGCGACGGAGAACCGGAAGTACGCGCTGCCCCCGGCACCCAGCGTGACTGCCTGCGGCGTACCATCCGAGAGCACGCTGACAGCTCCGAAAAGCGGGTATGGCTGTGACGCCGTCGGCAGCGCCGGAAATGCCGAGCGGAAGTTCCAGCTCGGCTGCGTATAAGCCGAATCCACGCCGGGCGCGGCGTCATCGGTGTAGAGCGAGACAGCCCACGCGTTGAGCATTTGTGGTACATTCGGGCCGAGAACATCGAACAGGTTATCGAACCCGGACACCGGCGAATTGGCGAGCTGCAGCCACACGGCGTTATCGCTCGATCCACTGTGGTCGGCGGCATAGCGCAGGAAGGACCAGATCGCGCCATAGGTCCCCTGTTGGTCGGACGATGAAAACGGCGAGTAGCTCTGCGGCTGCTGCAGGAAGATGGCGAGCCGGGCGACGTTGGGCGCCATGTACATCGTGAACAGTCCGTCGAATGGCTGCGTGCCGAAGTGCTCACTCCCAATGTTCTGCCGCGGCGATAAACCGGCCGCATGATAGAACACCAACTCCTCGGCGACGTCGCTGAGCCCTTCGTTGAGCCAGGGCTCCTCGTCGGTCTGCGCTTGATTGACGTACAGCCGGCGCCCAAAGTTGACGAGATGCTGGTTCTCGTGCGCCAGCGTCACAATCGTCAGGCTGTCGACGAAGCCCGCCGTGTACCTGTTGCCGTTCACGATGCCGTTGGGATCGGGCACCGGCATGTAGAACATCTCTCGTTCGTTGCTCGCCGGACAATACGCCTCACCGTAGTACGTCTGTGGGAGCAGGTCACGCGGGTGGAAGTAGCCGCCGACGAACGAGCTCGCGCCTCCCACCGTCAGCTCGTTCACCGCACGAGTGAAAAAGATCACGACCTTGCCGTTGGCGTCGATATCCGTCGGCGTGCCGAACGCCGCGTCTTCTACCGCGGCGATGAGGGTATCGTATCCAACCGCGATTCGCGTGTAGTCAGCGGCCGTGAAGCCTCCCGCTGGATTGCTCGTGTCCGCGACGACGATCGCTCTCGCGCTCGTCGCCATCACGCGACCCGTACGAAGTGTGGATGACAAGCAAGCCGCCGTGTCGGCGTTGAGCTGGACCAGATCACCAACGCCCAGGTACGCGGGGCTCGAGGAGAAGCTCGGAGTCAGCGCCCGCCGGGAGAGCTCGGCACGTCCTCGCGGCGCCAGCGGCATCAGCTGCCGTCGGCCCATCTCGCGAATGCGGAGATCGAATCGAAGGTCCCGATGAAGTGATGTCGACGTCAACGCACGCAGGGTGCTCCTCCCCGTCGACGACGAACGGCTCGCGAGCGGAGCGCGGAATGGATTTGGTCCGGGGGCGGCGAGGCCGCTGCCCGTCACTTCGAGCGGCATCGTGCTCGATACGTTCGACGTTCCGTACCAGGGCACGATGACATACTCATCACCGCCGCCGGCGGACGTGAGGCAAGCGCCATCGCTCATGTCCACGCTCGCCACCTGGCCGACGGCAAGTGCGATCGGCGTCGCATAGCCGAGACAGGGCGATGCACTCGGATTCGCGACGACGACATATGCGGTATCGGCCCATCCCGCGGCACTTGCGATCACGCGGCCGACCGACTGCGCTTGCTTGCCGGTGACGAGGCCATTCTGATCGATCGTGAAGACGCCAGGGTCGGCGGATGTCCACGTCACCGAGCCACCGAGCAGATTGCCATCACCGTCGTACAGCGCGGCGCGCAGGCGCGCCGTGTCGCCAACCGCGACAAGCCGCGCCTGGCGCGGCGTGATCACGACGCGATTGGGAGTCGAGTTCCCACCACCAGTCGGAGCAAAGCCTGCGTCGTGGTTACACGCGGCGGCGACCGCGAGCAGCAGGATCGAACAGCGACTAAGCGTTTGGCACGAGATGTTTCCAGACATGGGGCGCGCCTATCCTGCCGCGTTGACCATGTCGAAGATCGGCAGGTACATGCTGACGACCATGCCGCCGACGACCACGCCGAGGAACACGATCATCATCGGCTCCATCATGGCGAGCAGGCCGCTCACCGCTGCGTCCACTTCCTCATCGTAGAAGTCCGCGATCTTCGTGAGCATTTCGTCGAGTCCACCGGTCTGCTCACCGACGGCGATCATCGAGATCACCATTGGCGGGAAGACCTGACTCTTCTTGAGTGGCGCCGAGATCGTTTCACCACCGGCGATCGATGCGCGCGACTCCATGATCGCGTCCTGAATGACCCGATTGCCGGCTGTCTTCGCCGTGATCTCGAGGCCGTCGAGGATCGAGACGCCCGACGAGATCAGCGTGCCTAACGTGCGCGTGAAGCGCGACACCGCGGACTTGCGGAGCACGTCGCCGAGGATGGGTGTCTTGAGCAGCAGGCGGTCGATGGTGAGCTTCCCGTTCGACGTCGCGTAATAATTCTTGACCATGTAGAACAGGCCGAAGAGCCCGGCGCCTACCAGCCACCAGTACAACTTGAGGAAACGCGACGCGCCGATGACGATGCGAGTCGGCAGTGGTAGCGCCATGTTCACCGAGGCGAACATGTTCTCGAACACAGGAATCACGAACACGAGCAGCACCGTGATCGCGATGACCGCCACGCTCATGATGACGCCGGGGTAGATCATGGCGCCCTTCACCTTGCGGACGAGGGCGTCGTTTTTTTCCATGAACACCGCGAGTCGCATCAGAATGGTGTCGAGGATACCACCAGCCTCACCAGCGGCCACCATGTTGACGTACAGCTCACTGAACGCATTGGGGTGTTTTCGTAATGCGTCGGCGACGGTGTTACCGGATTCGACGTCGAACACGACCTGCTTCGTCGTGTCCTTGAGTGCCTGGTTATCGCTCTGGGTCGCGAGGATGTCGAGCGCCTGGACGAGGGGCAGACCGGCGTTGATCATCGTCGAGAACTGACGGGTGAAGATCACGATCTCGCGCATCGGGACCTTGCCGCCCTTTTTCTTCTTCGCCGCCTCGTCGATTTTGACGACGTTCAGCCGTTGCTTGCGCAATTGCGCAACGGCTTCCTCGCGCGTCGGGGCTTCGATCGTTGCGTTCTTCAGCTCGCCGTTGATGGCGCGAGCAGAGTACGTATATACAGGCATTCTGATATCCTCGTTATGGTGGTCGGTGGCTAGTGGTTGGTGGTTGGTGTCAAGTCACCAGGCACCAGTCACGAGCCACCAGCCACTATCGCTTCAGTCCCAACGGCTTTCCGCCGGCGCCGCCGGCTGCCGCCTTCTTCGGTTCCTCAAAACCCTCCATCCCTTCGATCTGCATGTTGCACATTCGGGCGAGCTCGATTGGATCGTGCGACGCGCGGATCACCTCTTCCCACGCGACTTCGCGCGTCATGTACAGCGTGTAGAGCGCGTCGTTCATCGTCTGCATGCCGTACTTCTTTCCGGACTGCATCATCGAGTAGATCTGGTGGATCTTGTCGTCGCGGATCAGCGCGCGGATCGCGGGCGTCACGACGAGAATCTCCGCCGCCATCGCGCGGCCGCGCCCCTTCATCTTCGGCAGCAGCGTCTGCGTGATGATGCCCTCGAGACAGAACGCGAGCTGAGCGCGCACCTGGCTCTGCGAGTGCGACGGGAAGACGTCGATGATGCGGTTGATCGCCTCCGCCGCCGAGTTGGTGTGCAGCGTCGCGAACGCCAGGTGGCCCGTCTCCGCGATCGTCAGGCCGGCCTGAATCGTTTCGAGATCTCTCATTTCGCCGATGAGCACGACGTCCGGATCCTGACGCAACGCGTACTTCAGCGACGCCTGAAAGCTCTTCGTGTCACTCCCGATCTCGCGCTGGTTGACGATGCACGATTGGTGGCGATGGATGAATTCGATCGGGTCCTCGATCGTGATGATGTGTCCCTTCTCCTGCCGATTGACCCGATCGATCATCGCGGCCAGTGTCGTCGATTTGCCGGAGCCCGTGGGACCGGTGACGAGGATCAGACCGCGCGGCCTGTCCGACAGATCCGCGAGGACCTTCGGCAGACTCAATTCTTCGAATGTCCGGATCTGGAAGGGAATCTGCCGAATGACCATCGACACGCAGCCGCGCTGTTTGAAGCAGTTGCCACGAAAGCGTGCCAGGTTCTGAATGCCGAACGAGAAGTCAAGCTCGTCGTCCATCTCGAACCGTTTCTTCTGATTTTCAGTCAGCACCGAGTACGCGAGCTGCATGCAGTCTTTCGGCTGCAGCACGAAGTCGATGTTCGCATTCGTGATGTCGCCATCGACGCGCAGCTTCGGGCGCTCGCCCGCGGTGATGTGCAAGTCGGACGCGCCTCGCTCGATCATTTCTTCGAGGAGGACGCGAAGGTTCAGGCTGGATGGTGCGGCGTTGGGAGCTGTCATTTATCTGTGGTCTGTGGTCTGTGATCGGTGGTCTGTGGGTCTCGGCAATTACCGACCACCAATCACCGATCACCGTTCACGCAGTTGTTTCTCTGATCATCTGCTCCATCGTCGTGATGCCTTTGATCACTTTCATCCACGCGTCCATGCGGAGCGTGAGCATGCCTTCCTCGACAGCGGCGTCGCGAAGCTCGGCCGCACCGGCGTTCATGATGACCTGCCGCCGAAGCTTTTGACTCATCGGCATGACCTCGTACACGCCCTGACGACCCTTCAGCCCTGTGCCAGCGCAGGTGTCGCAGCCGGCGCCCTTGAAGAAGCCCAGTTCGCCGAGCGGGGTGTCGAGCCTCGCGTGCGCGAGCAAAGGCATTGCTTCCTTGGTGGCTTTCGCCTTCGCGCTCGCGATTGCCTCCTCCGTGAATTTTAGATCGCGAAGCGTCGTTGCTCGGGTGACCTTCGCGCCGTTCAGCTCTTCGTCGGTTGGCTCGTATTGCGTGCGACAGTTGTTGCAGATTCGGCGCAGGAGTCGCTGCGCGAGCACCAGATTGACGGCGGACGCGACGTTGAACGGCTCCAGTCCCATGTCGAGCAGACGCGTCACCGTCTCCGGCGCCGAGTTCGTGTGCAGCGTCGAGAGCACGAGATGCCCAGTGAGCGCCGCCTTGATCGCGATGCCGCCGGTTTCGAGGTCTCGAATCTCGCCGACCATGATGATGTTCGGGTCTTGCCGCAGGAACGCCTTCAGCGCCGCGGCGAAGGTCATCCCGACCTCGTTGCGGACGAGTACCTGATTGACGCCGAACATGTTGTACTCGACGGGATCTTCCGCCGTCATGATGTTCACGTCGATCTGGTTGATCTTCGAGAGCGCCGAGTAAAGCGTCGTCGTCTTACCGGAACCGGTCGGGCCGGTGACGAGCACCATCCCGTACGGGTTCATCACCGCTTCCATCAGATCGCGCTCGGCGCGCGGCTCGATACCGAACTTTTCCAGATCGAGCGTAAGGTTGCCCTTGTCGAGAATTCGGAGCACGACCTTCTCGCCAAAGAGCGTCGGCAGCGTCGAGACACGGTAGTCGATGACCTTGGTGCCGACCTTCAGCTTGATGCGGCCGTCCTGCGGCACGCGGCGCTCCGCGATATTCAGCTGCGCCATGATCTTGAACCGCGAGATCAGCGCCGCCTTGAGCTTCATCGGCGGCTTCATGACCTCCATCAGCGCGCCGTCGATTCGGTACCTGACGCGGAGCTCGTGCTCGAAGCACTCGAAGTGAATGTCCGACGCGCCACGCTTCACGGCGTCGGTGAGAATGGCGTTGATCAGCTTGACGACTGGCGCGTCATCGATGTCGGCCGCGGCCGCATCATCATCCTTCTCTTCGATGACCTCGACGTCGGAGTCGACCTCGATCTCGCTCATCAACTTCTCGAGGCGGAGCTCATCCTGCGTACCGTAGATCTTCTCGATGACGTTACGCAGGGTGAACTCGCCCGCGATGACCGGGAAGATGTCGTAGCGCGTGATGAACTTGAGATCTTCGAGCACGCCGAGATTCGTCGGATCCGCCATGGCGATGGTGAGCGTCCGGCCATCGCGCTTGAGCGGGATGACGAGATTCTTCACCGCCAGTTCCGTGGGAATCATCTTCGCGATCTTCGGATCGACTTCGAATCGCGCGAGATCGATGGCGGGCATTTTGTACTGCCGCGCCAGCATTTTTGTCAGCTCGTTTTCTTCGATGAAGCCGAGCTTGATGAGATTGTATCCGACCCGCGTGCCGCTCTGCCGCTGCTCTTCGAGCGCGCGCGCGAGCTGCTCGCGCGTGATGAGCCCCTCACGGACGAGGAGATCGCCGATTCGCTCGATGGCGACGACGGGAGCAGCCATTGCGCAGGCGGGGGAGAGGACAGTGGGCGGGTGAAGCCGGAACCAGGTGCGGTCGGAACAACCGACGCGTTAGGCGCCGGCGCCTCGCCGGAAGGTCCTCGCCGAGCGTTGGCAGCGCGCGTCGCGCGCCGTCGTTCGGTGGCCGAAGAGTCCATCGGCGTAGCACTTGGAGGACGCGGTGTGCCGGAGAACGTCACCAGCGGATCGAGCCGCGCGGCGAGCGCGGGACCGATCCCTTTGACGCGTCTCAGGTTCGCGAGCGAGCCAAATGATCCGCGTTGCTGGCGATCGGCGACGATGCGCCGCGCGAGCACCGGTCCGACGCCGGGCAGCGCGTCCAGCTGATCGGCCGTTGCCAGATCGACATCGATTGTCGTTTTGGCTAACACCCGCTTCGCCTTCCCGTTAGGCAGGCGCTCGAGCAGTCCGGAATCGGATGCGGGCAAACTGTCCGGGGGTAACCGGTGACGGCCGCCCTTCGCTCGTGACTTGCCCTTTCCCTTCTTTGCGCCGCGCGCCGAGTCGACGGCGTCGAGTTGGGCGTCGAGGGCGCGCGCGTTCGCGGCTGGGGCTTTCTCGAGGGTGCCGACGGCGCGGAGCGCACGCACGGACGCGCCGAGCAAGGCGACGCTGGCGAGAAAGAGGAGGGCTTTCTTTTCGGCGGGAGTAGGCATGTGGGCACGGTACAAGTCCCGCACGACCGCGGCGTAACCGAATTGTCTCGCGACGAATCGAAAATCGCTGGTCGGTGAACGGTGAAAAAGGAAAGCGGCGAGCTTCGCTCGCCGCTCAATCCGAAGTCACCGATCACCGATCACCGACCACCCTAACGAGTAACCAGCGCCACCGCGACATCCCCTACGATCTGAAGACTCCGCGCCGAAACCTTGTCGATGGTATCGCCCATCGTGTGATGCAGATTGTTCGGCCCCGGCTCGCATCCTACCGATCCGTCCAGGCAGTAGTCGTCGTCGATCACGTCGATGACGCGGAGTCCGCGCTTGAGCAGCGGCACATGATCGTCCGTCACTCCGCCTTTGTTCTCGGCGATGAAGAACTTGCCGTAGCCCAGGTCGTCGGCCGTCGACCACACCCGACTCACGACCTCCGGCGCCTGTGCCACCGAGTTCGACTCCTGAAAGATCTGCAAACTCTTATCGCCGATCATGTCGAACAGCAAGCCGAAGATGGGCTGATAGTTCGGCAACGGCGGATGGTTGGCAAAGTACGTCGAGCCGATGAGCACATCGTACGACTTCGTCAGCGCGCTGTCGGGATTGTAGCCGTCGAAGCTGCCGTAGTCCTCCCCGTCCACGAACAGCAGGTCGACACCGTAGAGCGGCTTCGTCTTCTTGAGAGCGTCGGCGATCCCCATCAGCAGCGCTACGCCGGAGGCGCCGTCGTTCGCCCCGAGGATTGGCAATCTCTTGTTGCCAAGCGTTGGATCTTCGTCCGCTGTCGGCCGGCTATCCCAGTGGGTCATGTAGAGCACCCGCTGCGTGGCTGACGGGTTGATTTGCGCGAAGATGTTGCGCAGCGGCAGCGTGTCCCCCTTCGCCGTCACGTGCGTCCAGCTCTGCACGATCACGGTGTCGGCGCGCTGCTTCATCTGGGCGATGATCCAATCGCCTGCCCGCCTGGCCGCTTGACTGCCTGGCACACGCGGTCCGAAGTCGAGCTGCGTTCTTACGTACGACAGCGACGCCTCGCCGCTGAATGCCGTCCGCGGTCGCCGGAAGCGATCACAGCCCCCCAGGGAGAGCAGAAGGCACGCAAAAAGCGGAAGTGACAGCGGTCTTCTCACGATAGGGACGATAAGAGGACGTCTCGAAAGGCGGGCGGTTACCTTGGTGGCTGGTGGCTGGTGACTGGTTGGATACGGATTAGGCGGCGCTACGCGCCGGCCATCGATATTCACCAAACCACCAACCACCGACAACCAGCCACCAGCCGAGAGACTTGCATTGCCCGCGGAGGTCGTTGGAACTTACTCGTCGTTGCGGCGTCCAACATTGTGGAACTAGTGAAGTTGCTCCTCAGGCGCGTATCCGAATCGAATGGTGGCGCCCGCCGAACGTGCCAGATTCTAAAACGTCGTGAAGATAATCAGCCGATACGTCCTCAAGGAGCATTTCGGACCGTTCACGTTCGCGTTGACGGCGCTCACGTCGTTGATGCTCCTGCAATACATCGCGCGACAGTTCGGGAACCTCGTCGGCAAGGGACTCACCTGGCAGGTGATCACCCAGTTCTTCCTGCTGTCCATTCCCTTCACCGTCGCGATGACGCTGCCGATGGCGGTCCTCGTCGCCGTGCTCTACGCCTACAGCCGCCTCGCGTCGGAGAACGAGATCACCGCGCTCAAGGCAGGCGGCGTCTCGATGCGCGCCCTCCTCGTGCCGTCGCTGTCGGGGGCCTTTGTCCTCGCGCTCGTGATGCTCGGTTTTAACGACCAGATACTTCCCCGATCGAACCACCGTCTGGCGGTGCTGCAGATGGACATCTTCCGCACGAAGCCGACGTTCGCCCTTCGTGAGCAAGTGCTCAACACGGTGAAGGAAGGCCAGCTCTATCTGCGCGCCGGCCACCTCGACGAGGGCTCTTCGCGCATGCGCGATGTCACGATCTACGACGTAGCCAATCCGGTGAATCGGCGAACGATCTACGCCGACAGTGGCATCATCGAGCTCGCGCTGAACAAGCGGGACCTCGTGATGACGCTGCATCACGGCCTCATCGAGACCATTCCCACCGACAAACCGGGTCAGCTGACGCGCCTCTACTACAAGCGCCAGATCATGCGCGTCGCGGGCGTCGCGTCGCAGTTCCAGGAAACCGGCGACGCTGATACGGTCAGCAAGGGTGACCGCGAGATGTCCGTTTGCGAGATGCAAGCCGCGCTCGCCAAGGCCGACACCGGACTCCAGCGCGCCCGCTTCGACTCCGTGGAAGCGCAGTGGCTGCACGATTCCATTGCCGCGACCGCCCCGGCTCAGCCGAGCGCCATTCCTCATCCGCAGCCACGTCCGAAGCCGCCGGCCGGACCCCATCCGAAGGCTCCGACCATCCAACCACCCTTTGGCATCGGCGGCGCGTATTGCACCCTGCTCGCCGGCGCCGGTCGTGTGGCGGGGGGCGGAGCACCGCCAGCACACGCGCCCGTCAAGCCACCGCCGCCATCGGCCGGCATGAGCGCGACCCTTGGCATGGGCGGCCTGCCGCCGGACCAGCGCCTCAACCTCGCCAAGCTCAATGCCGACCAGTCGCGGCTGCTGAAGAACCGATACGACGTAGAGATCCAGAAGAAGTTCTCACTCGCCGCGGCATGCCTGATCTTCGTGCTGGTCGGCGCGCCCATCGCGCTGCGTTTCCCACGTGGCGGCGTCGGCCTCGTGATCGGTGTCAGCCTGTTCATCTTCGCCGTGTACTACGTGGGCCTCATCGGCGGCGAGGAGCTTGCGAACCGCGGGATCATCTCGGCTTTCTGGGCAATGTGGGGGACGAACGTGATCATGACGATCGTCGGCGTCGTGCTCACTTCGCGTATGGGCCGCGAGGCGACCACCGGACGCGGCGGTGACATCGGTGAGCTGATTGAGACAGCGCGCAGCTGGTTCGCGCGCCTCGGTCGCCGGGTCGGCATGCCACTCGAGCGACGGAGGCGAGTCGCATGACAATCGTTAGGCCGCTCGACCGCTACGTCTTCGTCGAGTTCTGGAAGATCTTTGTCTCGACCGCGCTTGGCTTTCCGTTGCTCCTGGTCGTCATCGATCTCACGGATAATCTCAACAAGTATCTGAGCCGCAACCTGCCGCGGCAGAACATCATCATGAGCTACGTCTACTGGCTTCCTGATTCGATGTTCATGGTCCTTCCCGCGGCGGTATTATTTGCCACAGTGTTCTCCATCGGCGGTTTCACCCGGCACTCGGAGATCACCGCGGCAAAGGCGTCGGGCATCAGCTTCTACCGCCTCATCGCGCCCATTCTGCTCGGCGCCATTATCGCCGTCGGACTCGACCTCGCCCTCGGCGAAGTCGTTCCCATCACCAATCAGCGCCGAGCCGATCTCCTCGAGGAGAAAGCCGCCGCGGTCACCCAAACGTCGCGCTACAACTTCGCGTTCGCGGGCGAAAACGGCCGTGTCTACAAGATCGGCGCGCTTAATACGAGCTCCGGCACGATGGATCAGGCACAGATCGAGCGGAGGGGGAACGGCGCGGACTACCCAAGCTACGTGCTCACGGCGCGGACCGCGCGCTACGACGCGAAGCGGGGATGGACGCTGGGCGGCGGAAACCTCGAGGTAGTCCCCGACACGACCGCGGCAACCTTCGCGGTGGTTTTCGACAGTCTGCACGATCGACGGCTCAGCGAGCGACCCATCGAGATGATGGCCAAGCCGCGCAGTCCGGAGGAGATGAGATACGAGGAGCTCACGCGCTTCATCCGCGCGCAGGAGCGGTCGGGCTCGGACGCGAACCTGCTGCGCGTCGAGCGCGCCCTGAAGATCGCCATTCCCGCGACCTGCCTCATCATCGCCCTCTTTGGCGCGCCTCTCGCAACGAGCACCCAGCGTGGCGGGACGGCGTACGGTATCGGCATCAGTCTCGCCACCACGGTCATCTTCCTCATGCTCATTCAACTGACCAAGGCTTTTGGTGGCAAAGGGATCATACCGCCCGACCTCGCCGCGTGGGTGCCGGGTGTCTTGTTCGGCGTCATTGGACTGGTGCTCATGGTCCGCGTTCGGACCTGATCCCTCGCGGCCCGTGTTAGAATTCGGCGTGCCGACACCACTCGCTAGGCAGCGCGGCCCGCAATGAGCTCGACTTTCTACCCGCGCGGAACGGATCTCCGACCGACGGAGACGTTCCCCGTCGTTCAACGCGCGGGCGTGCGTTTTTTCCGCCGCGTTACACGCAGCTTCGTCAACATCTTCCGCCACATTGGCCTGCGCGGGTACTTCGTGCGCGACATCGTGCGCGCGCTCGCCGAGCCGGGTACCTGGGGTGCGGAGATGGTCCGGCAGATGCGCACGATCGGCGTCGATTCCGTGCCGCTCGCGGGGATCGTCGCTGCATTCATTGGCGCGGTCATCGCGATCCAGATCCGGTATCAGCTCTTCCCCGGCGTGCAACTGTCGCTGGTCGGCCTCGCGTCGCGACTCATGATCGTGCTCGAGCTCGGACCGCTTCTCACGGGACTCGTGCTCACCGGCCGCGTTGGCGCGCGCATGACGGCGGAAATTGGGACGATGCGGGTGACCGAGCAGATCGACGCGCTGGAGACGCTGGCGTTCGATCCCATTGCCTATCTCGTCGTGCCGCGGCTACTCGCGGCAATCGTTATGCTCCCGACCCTCGTCATTCTCGCCAATGCCGTCGGTCTCGGAAGCGCGTACGTGATCTCGATCTACTTCACGAAGGTGCCACCGACCGACTTCAAGGAAGGGCTCCGGCTCGGCTACGGGGGTTTCCAGCTGTTTTATAGTCTGCTCAAGGGCACGCTCTTTGGCGCTGCGATCGCCTTTAATTGCTCCTACGAGGGCTACATCACCGAGACGGGCGCCGAAGGGGTCGGTCGGTCGACGGCGCGCGCCGTGGTCATCACATCGGTCGTCATTCTGGTGCTCGACGCAATCACCGCAATTCTGCTCGGACCATTACTTCAAGCATGAGACGACGCGACGAAGTGGCCGTCGGCGTACTTATCACCATCGCCATCGCAATCCTCGCGGTCGGCGCGCTGTGGCTCGCGCGTGGTGGTCTCTCCAGAGGCTATCCCCTCTACACGCGCTTCCAATGGGGACAGAGCCTCAAGCAAGGACAGCCGGTGTTGCTCGCCGGCGTCAACGTCGGCTACGTGAGCGAGGTGAAGCTCCGGCGCGACGGCTATCTCGATGTCACCTTTCAAGTCGACAAGGATCAGACGGTGCCGAAGGGATCGGTCGCGACTGTGAAGCCGGTCGGCATTTTCGGCGACGTCGCCGTTGCCCTCACCCCAACCCTTCCCGTGCCCGCGCAGAATTACGCGCCGGGTGACACGGTGCCGGCGGGCACACCCAGTGCCGACATCGCCGAGATCATGACGCGCATGGATTCGATCGGGCAGAACGTCGAGCGTATGACGCGCGCGATGGACATGGAGCTCGTGCAGGCCGGCGGCGTGAAGGACCTCCGCCGCACGATCGCATCGACATCCGCGCTGGCCGCGCAGATGCAGTCGATCGCCGCCGAGCAGAATCGCAATCTCACGGCGACCCTCGCCGCGTACCGGCGCGCGGCCACGGCGATCGACTCTGCGCGCATCGACTCGACGCTCCGGAGCTTCTCGTCCACGAGCCAGAATTTCGCCAAGCTCGCAACCTCACTCGACAGCGCATCGCGTCAGTTCAACAACGCGCTCGCGAAGTTGAATTCGGGGGAAGGATCGGCCGGCCGCCTGCTCACCGATGACTCTCTCTACCGCGATCTCCGCCACGTCGTTGGCAGCGTGGATTCCTTGATGAACGACTTCAAGAAGAATCCACGCAAGTACATAAATCTAAGAATCTTCTAGTCTATTGAGTCAGAAATTGGTTGTAATAAGAAATGAGAAGTTGTATATTGCGACCTCCCGCCAGGAGATCGCATGCCCCGGGGTCGTCCCCTCGTTGCGCTGACCGTGCCGGAAGCCCATCGTCAGGTTCTGGAGCGATGGATCCGTCGGCAGACGAGTGCGAATGCGTTGGCCACACGGGCGCGCATTGTCCTCGCCAGTGCCGACGGCGAATCGAATGCCCGAATCGCGACGCGCTTGCAGCTGACCGGACAGACGGTTGGCAAGTGGCGCGCGCGGTATGTGGCCAAGGGGCTCGATGGGTTGCTCGACGAGCCGCGTCCGGGCGCCCCGCGCGTGATTGGCGATGAGCAAGTCGAGCAAGTGATTGCCCTCACGCTGGAATCGGTGCCGGACGACGCGACGCACTGGAGCACCCGAGGGTTGGCGGCGCGCACGGGATTGAGCCAGAGCACGATCAGTCGCGTCTGGCGTGCCTTCGCCCTGAAGCCGCACCGCAGCGAAACCTTCAAGATCTCGAAAGATCCGCTGTTCATCGAAAAGGTCCGGGATGTCGTCGGACTGTACCTCAATCCGCCCGATCGTGCGCTGGTATTGGCGACGGACGAGAAGTCGCAAATTCAGGCCTTGGATCGCTCGCAACCGCTGCTCCCGATGCGTCCTGGCCAAGTCGAGCGTCGGACGCACGATTACATCCGCCATGGCACAACCACGTTGTTTGCGGCGCTCGAAATCAAGACCGGGCGAGTGATCGGCGAAGTGCATCGTCGACATCGAGCCAAAGAGTTTTTGCATTTTCTAAACACAATCGAGGCCAACGTCCCGGCCGACTTGGACGTCCATCTCATCCTCGATAACTACGGCACTCACAAAACACCAAAGATTCATCGCTGGCTGCTTCGGCATCCACGCTATCACTTGCATTTCACGCCCACTGGCGCATCGTGGCTCAACCTGGTCGAAGCCTGGTTCTCCGTCTTCACCCGCAAGCGACTCAAGCGGAGTGTTCACCGCAGCACGCGAGACCTCGAGCAAACCATTCGCGACTACCTCGCCAGCAACAACGCGAATCCCAAGCCGTTCGTGTGGACCAAGAGCGCTGATGAAATCCTCGACAAGCTTGGATTATTCTGCAAGCAACTCCTGACTCAATAGACTAG
>DASXPH010000146.1:0-35212 GCA_036493735.1 Gemmatimonadaceae bacterium | reverse complement strand
GTTGGGCCGAAATGGCGCCTCGATGTGCAGCGACACACCAGTCTCGCCCCAATGAACTCGCATGATCGCTTTGTCGCGTAGCACGAGAGGAAAGTATATGGCCAGCGACTCCATGTGGGACAGATGCTCCGGTGTAGCGAGCACCCTCAGCGCATCCAGGGAAGATCCTGGATAGGGTTTGTGAAACGTGTGCGCCGCGCGACTGAAGATCACTGTCCACGGCGCCGACTCGCGGGGAACAAGCCAGATCGAATACTCTCCCGCTTCGAGCTTCTGTCCCTCGATCAACACGTCGTGGTCGAATGTTACGCGAGTCGCGGAATCAGCGCCTGGGTGCCACACACTGTCCCACGGAACGAGCTTGCCGAACAGCACTCGGCCGTGGGCGACAGGCCGGCCGTAGGACACCTCGATCTCCGTGAACGCGACCTTCTGGCTCACACTCCCGCGTTGACTGAAGGGATAGCCTTGAGCGGTAGCGCGATGGCATAGAACAGAAATGCTCAACACGACGCACAAAAGTGGATAGCGCATGGACCAAGGTTCGCTCAGGTTGGAGTAAGTTCGCCAACCAACTAACGGAATCTCGTCACGAAAAGTTCGCGTCAGCGCGAGGCAGCAGATGCCGCACGGGCGGGGACGGACGCATGCGCAAGGCGAAGCACGCGAGTCGTCGTCCGACGGGTTGCCCGAAGTAGGCTGGGTCGTACGACGTCCAATCCGCCTGACAAAAGTCGCAGAGGACGATGGGTTGGCCGAGGACACAGAGCTTGTCGTACGTATGCCGCCCCTCCCTGAGATCGTCCAGCTCGCGAGGCGCGTGGCCGCAATCCCAGCACGGAGCGACGTCGCGCAGCTCGAGCTCTGCATAGCAAATCGGGCAATGCGACTCAGCCATCGCGGCAATCCTTGCGGCAGCCTAACGCCTGACGTATTGCAAGCGGGTGAGCGTAACTACCGGCTCGGTTGTTTCGTGCACCGCTTGTCATCTCCAGCGCGCCGTTAGGCGCCACTGCGCAGCGGGATCGGATGACCGATGACTCGGCAGGCCACGAGGAACACCCCAGAGTTCAGCGGATGCGTGTCGATTGAGGACCAAGCGGTATCGGGCGCCGGTATGCCGACGGCGATCTGGCCGCCCACAGCTTGCATTCGAAGTTCCAGCCCGCGCGTCCTCCGCCTGGTGCAATCAAGGTCCTGCCGCGTTTCGGCGGCCTCGAACTTAGTGTTGGTGTCCGTACTCGGGACGTAGGGCTGTAAGTAATGGAAGCGGAACCAGACGCGGGCTCGCCCGTTGCCTTCTCGCTCAATGCGAGCGGAGCGGTGTCGAGGTAGGCCTCGATCCCGGGAGTTCGTGCGATCTCATACCACCCCGGCTGCTCCGCGGCCCTTCCGCGGCCGCAGGCGACGCAGGTGAGTAGTACTGCGATCACGACGGATCCAGCCCGACAAGTCATAGCGCTCCTTCCAGATCGCATGTGCTACGTGTGGCGGTGATCAATGGTGGTGGCCACCGCCCATATCGAAGTCGGAGCCGTGATGGCTGCCGTGATCGCCGCCGTGGTCGTGGTGGTGGTCGTGATGGTGGTGGTCGGCGCCCGCGTCGGTATCGAGAACCGGCTGCGGGAGCGAATCGCCAGCATCGAGGGGCGACGACGAAGGCGCATTGATGCGGGCCAGCCAGCGGCGCCGGCGCTCGGGCGCGGAGAATTCACGTAGACGACGTACACGAGGAGCACGACCCCAACGACAACGTATTCGATCACGGTGATCCTCCACTCAGCGATGTGTGCTGCAGCAAAAGACTAACTAGATGGAGCATTCACACACGAGAAACACTCGGATTCGGCCACACGGCGTTCCACGTTAGGCACTTAGCGGCTCGAGGCCGTCATTACGGGGGCGGCGGAGCATCTCACTGATTCTTCAGTCGTCTCCCATCTCCCTTCCGGAGTCAGAAAGTCGGGTGCCCGCTCCTGCCAGCCACGCAATGGCGCCGCCAATCGCTACGATGACGAGGAGCGCCAGAAAAGCACCGCGCGTTGGTCGATTGGGGGCGAATGCAATGCCCGCCGCCGCCACAGTCGTTATGGCAATCCACAGACGCCGCGCCAAGCGTGATGGCTTTCGTGGGGAACGCGAAGCGCGCAGCCGTGAAACCGCGTTAGGCTTCGAGTGGTCAGCATTCATGTGAGCCGTCGTCGGAAGGTCGCGGCAATAGCCGCTCCATAACGCTCAAGCCGCGGTTGCGGGCGGTCGGCCCAAATATGCGGCGCACTTGCCGACGCGGGTAGTATCCCACCAAGCGAACCCGCTCGACCGACGAAAGTGTGGCTCGTCTTCGACGTGCTCCAACCGTCTTCGGTCTTTCCCCCACAGGCGAGAAAGCCCTCAACTGAGAGTAGATCTATTTTCACGCGATGGTCTGTGGCCGCCTAACGCCGTCGCCAAGGCGGTTAGACGTCATGCGGAGAGCGGCACGCATTCCAAGATAGCTTGTCCGCCCACAGATGCATCGAGGCTGCGAAGATCGACGGTAAAGGTATCGAGAAGGTTGGGCTCCGTTCGCAAGAACATCCTCGCCTCGGGTGCTACCTCGGTGCGTTTGAACGGGAAGAAGTCTCCCTGTTGGCTGGTGGAGATTAGTAGTTGGTTTGGCTTGTAGAAATGAAATCGAGCGCGAAATGACCCACTGGCATACTCGGGACCTTCGGCGCCGGCCTCCATGTTGAACAGGCCGCCGTAGACCTGCTCTCCGAAGGTCCGAAGCGCCGCAGCCGTTTTTTCTCCCCAATCGAGTGCGACGTACGCTTCATTCCGAAACAACGAAACGCCGTCGCAAACTTCAAAGGCGAGTTGCGCGACATCATCGTCCGACCAGATGCGAGTGATGGCTATACGAGGAAGCATGATTGCAACTCCTCCGGCAGCGAAGTCCATCACGCTGGAACGGTGGCGAAGGTGCCGTAAAGGCGCAAATCGGCGCGCAGAACCGGCCTCTCGCTCGACAAGCGCAGCATTCCCGCCGCGAACTCGTCATCGCTGATCACCATCAACTGCGATGTCGATCGACGATCGAGCAGTCCCTGCTTCAGCGCCCGCTCGTATGGCCGCGACGCGGGCAGGTGTTGCACGACCTCAGAATGTGCGGATACGAAGCCGGCGGCGAGCAACATCTCCCGTATTGCGTTCGTCGATCGATAGCGCTCGCGATCCGCCGCGCGAGCACCCGGAAAGTAATCGTATATCCACCATTGATCCTCGCCGCTGTGTGGATCGAGCCCAATCGTGAGAAGCGCGCCGCCTGGCCGAAGCACGCGACGACACTCGTCCATGAACACAGCCGGGTCCGCGAAGTGGTGTAGCGCGTTCACGCAGAACGCGCGACCGAATTGAGCGTCCGCTAATGGCAATTGCTCGGCCGCCGCGTGGATGAGCAGGGCCGTCGCCGCCCCGCGAGCGCGCTGCAGCATCTCCCACGAGCGATCGACGCCCAAGGCGCTCGCGACATGCGGCGCAATCACCCGCAACCAGTGGCCAGTGCCGCACCCGATCTCGAGCGCGGCCACGTTTCCCGTATCACCAATGAAGTCGAGCAGCGCGCGGGTGACCCCGTCATACGCTTGACGCGCATAGCGCTGATCGTACGTCGCGGCGACATCGTCGTAATCGACTGGCGGCATAGGAAGTCATTGCAAGCTCATTGACGGCTACTGCGAGCAGTGGGCAGGTGCGCGCGATCAAGGCACTTTCGTTGGTCGAATGCGCACGAATCGGTACGGTTTGTTGCGCGAGACGTCTATGAGCGAATCAGCCGACAAAATCCCGCTCACCCAATAGAATGTTTCGTTGCCGTCTCCCTGGAAGAGGTGGAGCGTATCCCGATTGACGCGGTACGTGCTCCACAAACCCGTCCAGTGCGATGCGCTGTCCGTCGCCGGTCCAAAACACGTGGGCTGGTTGGTAGTGACATGGTAGAACATGCTGTCGCTTGAAATCACCACGCGCAGATAGGGCAGAAATCCGCATGGAGCCGAATCTGACACGGGAACCCGCGTCGATTGTGCACCGATCGCGACCAGGAGAAAGGTGTCGCCAGCGATGGACGCCAGCGAGTGTCGAGTGGATGCCCGAGCCGTCGTATCGGGCGCGCGCGCGGTCATCCCAGACGACTTTGCGGGCCTCGCGGGAACTTCGCGCGAGCACCTCGCGGCTAGGACGATCGAAGTCGTGAGTGTGATCAGCGCAGTGCGCACCAGAGACTCCTTGGTCAGCTTACATCCAGCTCGTTAGGCTGCACCTGCTCCAGCTATGTCGACCAACACGAGGGTACTGAATCGGTTTGGGATCCGGGCTTCAGCTTGTTGCGAGGGTCCCAACCTTCGCCACCCTTCCCGACGACTAGCCGATCGAGGGAATCGCCATGGACAGTAGTCACAAGGGTGATGTTCTCTGCGATGCACCTAACGGTTGCGGTTGGGCCCCGTTCAGCATACCACCATTCGCGGATGAGGCCATCGCCTTCGTCAGTGGAAGTCGGGTTGAAGTCCCGCAACGCCGCTTTGCTGATCTTGTCCGCCGGCGTATCAAGAGAGTAGGCGTCGCTACCAATGAAAATCTTCGGATCCGCGGGCAACGTCGGACAGTCGGTCTTCTCTCCGGGGGCTTTCCTGCTCAGGGTCGCTGACGTGAGGCCAAAGTCGGAATCGTCGATGATGAGAAACCCGGTTGGCGCGCGCCAGCAAAGGAGCTTCGTCCCGTGCGCAGCATCGTGCGCATCGGCAACCGAGAGCTCGCGCGGCCGCGGCAGCAGGCGACTCGCCGAATCGCTGTATCGGTCGTCAGCTCCGAGGGGAAATCTCACGGCCCCGATGACAACGATGACAGTGGGCGGTCGACCGTGTGTGCCCGGGGGCGCCGGCACCGTGTCGATCTCGATTGCATCCGGAGTTGCAGAGGCAGCGGGCACCGCTGTCGACCGATGAGTTTCATGTCTACCGCATGCGGCAAGGATTGCTGCCAAGAGGATCGCGATCAGCGAAGCGGTCTTCAAGACAGGGGCTGGACTCAGCATTCGGGAGTAATTTCTACCACCTGTCTGATGAAGGTCTCGCCGCCGGCGAGGTTCACCGTGGTGTCGGGCACAATACTCACACCCGAACCTGGGAAATGGGCGCCAAGAATGTGCCGACCCGCGGTGGTGACATGAGCAGGCGACGTCTGACCGTTGCGCATCGTCTCGCTATCCACCACTACCTGATCGATCAGGAATTGAAGCGTGATGGGGTTTGCCGTGCATAACTGATTCACGTACTCAAACTGCACGGTTGCACTCCGCGGTGGTGCGCTCGAGCTCGAGCAGCCCCAGCCCCACCCTACGCAAACACACCACAGGACGCATGCCAGCCGCTTTGTCAGGCCTTTCATCGAGAGAGAGGGGTTCACAAACAGTACAACAGAAATCCTCTGTCACATTCCACGACTGTTAGGCAGCTTTGTCGAGATCTCGGTGCCCTCGTCGTCACTCGGTTGTTAGAGCTTAATAAGTCGACCGTTGCTTTGCACGAGAGCCAAGAACGGGCGAGCGTTAGTTGAGGCGAACTGCTCAACGTCATCCCATGCCCTGATGATGAGCTGAGCAATCTGCCAGGCGTTGAGTTGGCGCGCACTCCCTGTATTGACGAAAATCACACCAAGTTTCCGGGCTCGGAGTAGCGCTTGGAAATGCGGAGACTTTCGCATCGCCCGATCGCGTGTGATGACTGTATAGTCCCAGGCCGCTGCATAATCCAGGATTAGATCGTCGGGCGCCGCCGCGCCCAATTCAGAAATGCCGCGCACGTGAACGACCGGCTTGCTCAATAGCCGAAGGGCGTCCGCAAGTGGAGCAGGAAGATTGTTGTCGAACAGGAAATTCACGCTGCGAAGGTCAGTGCCTCTTCGTATCTGATAGCGGCATCCAATTCAGCTTCGTCCATTCTGTACCAGGCGGCGATGGTTTCGACGCTATCGCCTGCGGCATGGAGGCGCGCGAGCACCTCAGTCGGTACACCGGCACTGACGGTGATGGGCATGCCGAAGGAGCGACGCGGATCTAAAACAACCGCGGCTTCGAGGCCCATCGGGAACCAGCGACGCGCGACTCCTCGCGAGTCGAAATCCAACTGCTTCAGGTAAGGGTGGAGAACCGGCTCCATTGCCAATTGGGCGTGACCCGCGACTTCAACGAGAAGGTCCTCGTCATGCTCCTGCCCGAGGCTCAGATACAGTGCAGCGGGATCTGCGAACCAGCGGCGCGTTGCGAAAGGATGTGTTTCGTCTTTCAATAGATGGGCGGCAACGCGCGAGGCCTCGCGCACTTTTGGCCAACTCAGCCCCGTCCTGAGCAGCGCCTGTACGAACATCAACTCGACGAGCTCCAAGAAAATTATCGCTCTCGAGTTGCCGATCGGGGGAATGTCGGTGATGATCGCCGCGCAGTAGTCCTTTCCGCGACGTTGGTAGCCGAAGGCCCATCGTGCGATGGTGGCGGGCCTCTCTTGGAGCAAGCGAGCTGCAACCGGCAGCGTATACACGCCGTTGTCCGCGATTGCGGCGGCGATACGAGACGGTGAAAGGCGATGACGGCGGCGTTCGGACATGACTACACGTTACGCGATGGACTCAAGTAGGGTAGTGGGTGTAGATGGCTCATTCCGGGATCCGAACCCTTAGGCATCATGGACAGAGCGGATTGGCGGCCCCCATGCGCCCCGGCGACAGTCGAAACGTGAGGCCGTCCAGCGCGGTGTCGTTAGCCGTGAAGTCCACGCGTTGCACGGCATACCCGGCCTTGCACACGGATACATGACCTTCCTTGGGCTTGCCAATGCCGTGTGCGAAGGACAATGCGAAATTGCCCAGGGAGTCCGTGTTGGCCGATTCCACGTGCTCCCCCCAGGACAGCTGCACGCTCGCTCCCTGCAGCGGCCGTCCGCTCGCGTCCGTGACTCGCCCGTTCGCCGACACAAAGGCATCGCAGCCGGCTGCCATGGTCGCCGCCGTGAGGAACCCGAGGGCCTGCAGAATGCGATTCATGGGGCCTCGGATGAGGCCCAACGCCAGTTAGATAGCAAGATTCCGAGCGTGGAAGGGTCTCGATAGCAGCCACGCACAGCACAATCTGTGTGAGGTGACAGGGTGCGAAAAGTCGGTACCGGATCGCCCTGGAGGATGCGCTGCGCATCGCGAGAGATTCGCCATCTGCAGTGCCCACAGCCCAATCGCTGCAGCGTCCCGTTGGGTGACACGGCCGCATGATCAGCGCTACCGCCGAATCGAAATCACGGGACTGAGCGTTGACACGCCGTTCTCGTCGAAGCTCTCGATCGCGACCCAGTACGATTGGCCGACGGTGAGCGCGCGCAGGTCGAGAGTGGTGCCCTGATCGGCAAAGCGCTGATAGGTCTCGTAGAGCTTCGTCGGGGCGATGCCCCAGCGCACGTTGTAGCCAACGGCGCCCGGCACCGCATCCCAGGTGATCGTCGCGTTGCGTTCGTCATGGTCGCGCTGCGCCGTTATGCGTTGCGGCGTCGCCGGAGGCGGTCCGCTGCCGTTGCCGAAGACGCGAATGTCGCTGATGGCAAGGTGCGCGGCGCCGACGTGAATGTGCTCGTAACGAACGAAGCGCGCGCGGATCGGATGCGCGAGCTCGATGTACGCGTCGGGCCTGTCGCGACGCTCGCGCGAGAGGTCGGCCACGGTCTGCCACTGCTTGCCGTCGCTCGAGAGACGCAAGCGGAACTGGGTGTAGACCGTAGAGTCAGTGCCAAACAAGCCCGATTTGTAGTCCGCGTAATTGACTTGAATCGCCTCGACCTCATAGGCGCGGCCGAGATCGATCGAGAGCCATTCGCCAGGCCGGTTCTCTCTGGCGACCCAGAATGTTCGTGGATTCTCATCGGTCACTCGGCTTGGCGGGAAGCTGTCGAGCGATGAGGACGCAGTCACCGCCTTGTGATACGAGAGAAGCATCCAGCCGGTGAACAGCTCGTCGCGCGATCGATATGCTTTCGTCGGCAACCAGTGCGGGAAGTCGCCGAAGCGCGTGTCGACCCACATCTGACCGTCAGCGTCGAATCCGGCCGGATGCAGACCGATGCGTCGCTCGAAGTTCCAATTCACGGCGATCCACGGTGTCCCGGTGTTCCACCAATTCCCGAAGCCGTCCTGGAAGGTGTTGCCATGACCCGCGCCCTGGACGAATCCGCCCGGCTTGTACGCGACGGGGTTATAGGGGGCGTACGTGAACGGACCGAACGGATTGTCGGCGACGTAGGTGCCAGTTGCGTAGACGTTATACTCGGTGCCAGGCGCGCCGTACTGGAGATAGTACTTGCCGCCGTGCTTCGTCATCCACGCGCCCTCGATGAAGGGCTTGATCGTCGTGTCGCGATGATCCTGGCCGAAGCGCTCCCAGCCATGTTTATCAGGCTCTAAACCAAAGAGCCAGCGCGGCGTGCCCTTGTAGGCGAGCTGCCTCCTCTTGTCGAGCTCGATCGTGTGAAGCGGGTACACGTTCGACGAGTTCCAGTAGAGGAACCAGCGGTCGGTGGCGTCGTCGTAGAAGAAGGCCGGGTCCCAGGGCCCAGGCTGCACCGAGTCGGGCTTGGCGAAGGTCTTCCCTTCACTCTCCCGGGCCATCGGGAGCCAGGGGAGTAAGCGATTGTAAAACTCGACGCGTCCGGTCGCCGGCTGGGTAAGCATCAGGATCGGCAGGGGCCGAGTGGTGGCCGGCAGGAGATAGATCGTGTCGCGAACCGAGAGTGCAGCGGGAGCGACGACGTCGGTCAACGGCCAACGCGTGGGCGTGATGTGTCGCCAGTTGCCGAGATCAGTCGACTCCCAGTAGCCGTCGCCGATCGTCTCGAAGAGGTAGTACTTGCCGCGCTGGACGACGATGACGGGATCCGCGCCGGAGCGATAGGAGATTCCCTCGTTGTGCTGCTCGAAGTTGTAGCGGTAATCGATGTCGATCGGGTTGGCGTAGGTGCGTGGAGGCGTGGGCTGCGCTTGTGCGGTGGCCGATAGCCACGCGTAAGCAATGAGTACTGCAACTCTCATTGGCGAGTCCCGCGTGCGCTTTCCCAAGAGCGGATGGAGCGCTTGTAGCCAGCCGGCATAGTTATGCTCTCGAGCTCAGACAGGGGAGTCCATCGCATCCGGTCGTGCTCCTGACTGATGACCGGCTCGCGTTGCTCCAACTCGACGCAACCGTAGGTAACGATGAAGACGTGTGTACCGGGAACGATCGTGTAGACCCAGGCGTCGACCAGAGCGACGGGCCGGATGGCGAGCTGCAGCTCTTCGTCGATCTCGCGCGCGACGCACTGCTCGGGCGTCTCGGAGAGCTCGAGCTTGCCGCCGGGGAGCTCCCATTCGTTCCGCTCGTTATGTAGAAGAATGATCGTACTGGCGCGGATGACGATTCCCTTTACCGATACTGGGAAACGGTACGCGCGGTTGTCTCCTGGCGGCGCAGTCATCTATGCCCATAACTGATGACCCGCGAGATCTTCCATCCCGTTTTCGTCTGCCGCCAGATGTGCACGAACGAGAATGTGCCGCAATCGTCCTTGCCATTCTCGACGTGACAGAAGCGATGGCGCCCCACCTCCATCGCCCCGTAGTTCTTGATCGGATAGACCTCGAGGCTGCCGGGTACGAGATCGCGATGAATGGGTGATGGCTGGCGGAACATCTGACCGAAGTCCTTCATGGTCTGAGTGTAGTCCTCGACGCCTTCATTGTCCTGGTAGAACTCGAGATCGGGCGTGAAGAAGGACTGGAGCTTCGAGAGATCACGCTGATTGTATGCCGTGAACAATGCGCTGTCGGCGGCGACGATCGTGGCGCGAAGGTCCGTTGGTGTTGGCGTCTGCGCTGCGATACTCGAGCCTAACGGCAACACACAAAAGAGGAATAGGCTGACTCTCATGATGATTGTCTATTCGTTAGTTGCAGCACATCGTCAGGCCTCCCGCGGCCACGGAACGCCAAAGCCCTCCGTCCAGTGATCCTCGTCGAGGGCGTAGGGATCGAGATGGAACGCATTCGGATACTCCGAGAAGCCTGGTTGCTTACGCAGTCGGTCGATCGCCGCCTGACCTGCTGATTCGCTCGAGTAGACTCCGATGAACTTCACGTCCTCGTCGCCGTCGTCCTGCGGTCGCGCATGTTGCAGCACGTAGACGGTTCGCGGTAGCTCGTTGGTCATGGTATGCTCGCAGATTCTAAGTCCTGGCATGAAGCTGGAAAGCGCGCCTCATGATGCGAGCGCAGCGAATAGTTGCGGAGCCGCTCAATCGGTCAAGTTCCACTCGATGGGCGGCAGGTGACGAATAATGTCTCGAATCGGCAGGTCGGCAAGTTCGGCGACCCGCCGAAATGCTTTCGCGGCGAGGAACGTGTCACCCGACGACGGGTGGACCACGGCCAATCGAGCATACGAGCGGCGGGTGCTCTCGCGATCGTAGGCTCCGCCACGGAGAAATCCGCCGCCGAGTGCGCGCACCTGAGCGGCTACGTTTGCGACAAGCGCGAGGCTCACGCCGAGGCCTCGGTGCGAGGGAAGGACAAAGAGGTCGGCGATCTGCGCACCACTGGTTGCCCAGTGCATATCGTACACGAGATCCCACCCTATGAAGCCAACCGGGATGTCTCCCGTTTCGGCTAGCAGAACGTGATGGAGCGGCTGCTCACCTAAGACATCGCGGCGGAGTTGCTCGGGCGTGCTTCCGAGATGGCCTGGGTAACTCTCTCTGAGATAGGCGTCGAGCAGCGAGGCTAGCGCGTCAGCATCGTCTCGAGATGCTTTGCGGATCTTCATGGACATGATCGCCTAACGCCTCATCATCGTCGAGGCCGGTGACGGGGGCAGTGCGTGATCAGCTGCCTATCTACGACCAACTCGCGGGCCGTTCCACAGGTACTCCGTGTCGTCGGGTGACGGTGCAGCAATCTCCGCGTTCGCGAGAAGATATGTGGTGCTGCTCACGAGCTTTCCCAGCCGACGCCTGACTCGAAGGACGGTGCGACCTTCGAGCACATCTCGGACACTCTCTACGGCACCCGCGGCCGCGAGCGCCAATCGGTCCGCCTCACGCTCCTCGGCGTACATATAGAGGGGGACGTGCCAGTGATGGTGTAGGCCAAGGCCAATTGTGAGCTCGTCGCCGTCATCCCACACCCAGAGCGCGCCGACACTCGGATGTGCGGCGGGGATGACGAGCTCGTATCGATCGTTGAACGATTCCTCGTAAGCCACGTGTCCGAGCTCGCTAGCAAACCGATCGCGAAATGCGCGAGCCAGCGGGCTGAGTAGGGCGAGTTGGTCGTCCTTCAGCACAAACTTATGGCCGTACAACGCCGAGTCCACCTGCAATGCGTCTCAACATGCGATAACCTGGTCAGGTCGACCGCTCGAGGATATAGCGCACGCCGGGACCTTCCTCTTCATAGAAGGCCAGACGTCCCGGAACACAAGAGACGAACGTCCCCATACCGCGCCCAACGATCGCGGCAAGTGCATCGATCAGCGGCATGCGGCGTCCGTCGAGCGCGTCGTCCTCCGAGAGGAGGACACACCCAGGCGGCGCGCCGCGCTCGTGGAGAAGCGCCGAGATCTGTTCCGGCGTGTGCGTCCCGCGGGGCAGCTCGCGGAGAAAGCGGGAATCCAGATCGCTGCAGCAATGGGCGAGCCTCCGACGGAGCTTTTCACGGCCGCGCGCGGAGGCGAGAAGGCCGAGATAGCGATCGCGTCGCTTGGGTGTGATGAACGCGCGGACGAGCGCGGTGTCGTGCTCCGACTCTACCATGCAAGCCTGCCACTCCCCGTTAGACCGCCGCCGCGTCGTTACTCAATCGCCAACAAAGCGCACGTACGTATGAAGCTCGTCGATTGCCGGCTCAATGAACATAACGAGACTGCGGAGCACCATTCGAAGACTCGGCTGGACCACCTGCGCGTCGAGTGCGCGCAGCTCGGCGAGCAGCACTGGGAGTTGGAGCTGATTGAAGAGCGCATTGCCGTATGGGTCAATGAAGCGTAGGCAGCACGTTCCTGAGTGCTCGCCGGCCAGCAGACGGGTGGCGTCTGAATTCACCCATGGGGCGCCCTGTCGCGTGCCCCGCTCGTCCTCGATCTGTACCGTGATGGGCATCCTGATCGTGGTGGTGTAGTGCTGGATTTCGGCTCTCAAACGGGAAAATCGCGGTTCAAAGCACCGGATGCCATGTTCGACCGCCCAGCAGTGAGGCTGAGTGGTAACCGTATGCGCTCGATCGCTACGGGAATTGGCACGAGTGACGCCGCAATTTGCTCGACCGGCACCTCCACTTACACGATTGACATCGCAGCCTGCTCAATACGGCTCCGCTGTTTGATTGATCGGCTCCGCCGTCTGACCGATCGGCTCGGCAATCTGCAGGATCGACTCCGACAAGCGCACAATCGACGCCGCTCCTTGCGCGATCGACGCCGACACTTGCGCGATCGACGGTGACAGCTGCTCGACCGACTCTGACAATTGTTCGACTGGCACCGATCTTTGCTCGATCGACATTGTCGGTTCCTCAACCGCCTCTGCCAAGTGCGCGACTGACTCCGCCTTGTGTCCGATCGAGGTCGACGGTTGCGCAATCGACGTCGACAATTGCGCGATCCACTCCGCCATTTGCGCGATCGAGGTTGCCAACTGCGAAAGCGGCGATGCTGGATGCACTATCGACCGCGCCGTTCGACAGATCGGCGCCGACAATTGCGCAATCGACTCCGCCCTTCGCCAAATCGACATTGACATCTGCGCAATCGACTGCGCGGTTTGCAGGATCGACTTTGCTTCCTTCAGGATCGATCCTGCGCTTTCGGGGATCGAGTCCGCGCTTGTCAGCATCGAGTGCGCATTCTGCAGGATCGACCGCTCCGTCTTCAAAAGGGACGTGGCGATTCTGAAAGCCGTCCCGGTTTGGAGTCACGCGATTCCACCCGCGGGAGCGTACCCGCCGACCTGAAAGGAAGGCATTCCTCGGCGAAGACGCACCCCGATGACGAAAGACTAGGGAGTTTCTGACTCGCCGTGTTCTATAAGCAGAGGGCCACAAAATCGGCGTTAGGTCCGGCACCCGACGCCATCGAGTGGGAACCCAGATATCCGTTTTCTGAATTCCGGTGTGTTTAGGGTGTGAGCGACGAGGCGAAATTCGCAAATTCTGTAAAGAAATCACTTTTTCCGGGCCAAGAGCGCGGTCGGCGGCGTTGATATAGTAGAGAAAATGAACAGAAAAAACGAAACCAGGCATAAACCCATTCGCGCCGGCGCGACGGACGCGCACGTCCGGCGATGACTCTCTCACGCGTCCAAAACCATTTTTTGAGGAAAGGGCAATGAACAAAAGTCAGACGCACGTCCTGCAGTGGGCACGTCGGGTACGCGGCTTTGTCGCCGACACCCCGGTGAAGAGCGACGTCGAACTCACCACGCTCACGCAGGAGCTCGACGAAACGCTCGAGCAGCTCACCGCGGATGCGGCGGCACAGGAGGCGATAACGAAGCAGTCGCGCGTGCAGACGACGGAGATCAACCGGCTCCGACAGACGCTCCGCGACAAGCATCTCAAGCCGATTGTGGGCATGAGCCGGACGATGCAGCTCCAGATCAACGGCAGCGACATCACGTTCGTGGTACCGAGCATCAAGACGGACAGCGAACGCCTCGCGGCGCATAGCGATGCGATGGCGACCGCATTGAATGTCGTCGGGCCGCAGTTCACGGCGCGCGGCTTCGCGTCGAACTTCGTGGAGCAGTTGAGCAGCACCACGAAGACGTTGCGCGATGCGATCGATCAGCGTGCCAAGCAGGTATCGCAGCGGATCGGGGTGACGGCGGCGATGTTGGCGCACAAGAATAAGGTCATACAAATCGTGCACGCGATCGACACCATCGTCCGACCGGCCATCCAGGCCACGCCGGAGTTGCTCGCGGCGTGGGACAACCTGGTGGCATTGCCTCGGTTGAGGAAGCCTGCGGCTAGCGCAGCTCCGACACCGGCGGGATCGACATCAACGGCGGGTTCGACAACGCCGGCGACGCCGACCACGGTGGGTAGGACGGCAGGACAGGCAGGGAACGTAGCAGCGTAAGGCAGTAGACGTTGGGTAGCGGTGCGCGGGGCGCGGGTTGGTTAGCGCGCCTCGTGTCCCGCATCCACAGCGAGTCGTTGTCGGCGAATCAGTTGGGTTAACGGGCGGGGGCGCGCGGTGAGCGGCAGGATGAGGAACATGATCGGTACAGGGTGGAAGGCCAGCGGTAATGAGTGAGCACTAATCGGAACAGAGTGACCGGTGATCGGTACGGCCTGCCCGATGAGCCGCACCGGAGTGAAGGTGATCCGCACAGCGATCCACGCGAGCGGTACGCAGTGAGCGGTCGTCGGAACGGGATGTACATCGAGCGGTACGGGGTGACATGTCGTCGGTACGGTGTGGAACGCGATCGGTACAGCGTGACCTGTCGTCCGCACGGAGTGGAACATGATCGGTACAGCGTGACATGTCGTCCGCACGCCAGGTACTGCTGGCCGTACGATAGTGAACATGATCAGTACGCCGTGCCTTGCGGTCGGTATGGCGAGGAATGCCATCGGTACACGCTGCCCTGTCGTCGGTACGCCGGTGAACGTGCCCGGTACAGGGTGAGGCATCATCGGTACGCGTGGGAATGCACGCCGCACAGCGATGAACACCGTCCGCACAGCGGTGAACACCGTCCGCACAACGATCACCATCATCCGCACGGAGGTGAATTGAGTCTGAACGGAGGTGAATTGACTCGGTACAGCTTCGCTTCTCTTGCGCCCAGCCAGTGATTGTCGCGGCGCCGCGATCGCCCGCATCGTTCAGAGCCGCGACTCCTCGCCCCTACTCTCTAGACGGAAAATCGACCCCTTCGCGCAATAGTTCGCGGCGTGCCGACGACAGCGAAGCTTGTCAGCTACCGTATGGGTGCGCATTATCCCGGCTTCAGGATCACGATTCACTAAACGGAGCCTGGCCGCCTCGGCGTATGAGAAGACTCTATCGCGCTGTCACCCTCCTGATGGTCACAGTCTGGTTGACCGCGTGCCACAGTGATGGCGTCACTGGACCGCCACCCCTCTCCTCGTCGACGCTGGTCTTCAATCAGAACGACGCGACGGGTTACTCGGTGCTCTATTCGATCAGCTCGGATGGGAGCAACCGTCGGCAGCTCACGCCGACGGGGTCGATGGCGGTCACGTTCGCAATAGCACCGGACGCTCGGCACATCGCGGTCACCGTCGCCGGTGCGACGAACCCGATCTCGATTCTCGATCGTAATGGCAACGTCACGCAGAGAGTGCCGAGTCCGTCGAGCGATATCGTTAGCCTGTTCGGAGGCGTGTTCGACGTCGAGAGCTGGTCGCCAGACGGAAAGTTACTCGTCGGCGGCTACAACCCGGACCAAGGCGAGATGACGACGAGCGGCGGCTTTTACAGTGTTGCCGCCGACAACATGTCGTATCGCGGTGAGTTCTCACCTGATGGATCGCGGATCGCCTTCGGGCGGTCGGCGGCTCACGGTACCGAGGTCGCCGTCATGAACGCCGACGGCAGCAACATCCAGATGCTCACGAGCGGGAATGGCGGCGCCGGATTTCCGGCCTGGTCTCCCGATGGACGTCGGATCGCGTTCACGAGATTGACGTCGTTCAGCGTCGGCACCCCGGTGCCGATTGTCATCGTCCTGATGTATGTAATGAATGCCGACGGCAGTGGACTGGTGCAGATCAGCCCCGATTCGGTGTTCGACACGTCACCGACTTGGTCGCCAGATGGCCAGGAGCTCGCGGTGCTCCGTTCAAAGGACAGCGGCAACAACTTCGACATCTATGTAATGAATGCTGACGGCACCGGCGCACACGCGATCACGTCCGATGGTGGTGTGAAGCACTGGCTGCGATGGAGCCCGAAGGACTAGAGGCTTGCGGGTTGTGGGCAGGAGAGCAAGTAGACGGCGGCAAAAGCAGATCCCTCGTTTCGCTCGGGGCCACACCGGAAGGACCGCAGAATAGCGCATAATTGCGTCATCTCGCGTGCTGGAAATGCACTTATCGGAAACCGAGTCGCGTAGCTTCCGCAGCCTACCGGGCGATAAAGAAGCGCTATCCGCTATAATCCCCTGCGATAACGGTCCAGGCTCGCAATGCCTTGCTCCGCCTAATCGCCACCAGGATCGACGAACGGGGCCCAGGGGATACCCTGGGCCCTTTCGTTGCGTGGTGCTGGGTGAAACGGCAGTGGTTCTGGGTGAAACGGTACGCGAGCCCGGCCGGTACGTTTCTGGCTGCGCCTGGTGGGTTCACAACCCCCGAACCAGGAGGTCGCATGGTAGCATCCGCCCGCAGCCCCATGGTAGCATCCGCCCGCAGCAGTAAACGTCGAGTGGCCGCGATTCTGATCGCCATGATGTGCGCCAACATCGACGACCCGACCGAGTTTCTGATCTGCTGCGCGATGGCCGTCGCTCTCGACCCGTAAGCGAACGCGAAGCTTTCTTGCTTGGGAGGTAACAGCCTTATGAGTAAACAGGACCGAGACAACACCGGCCTCACGCGCCGCGAGTTCGCGGCACTAGGGGGCGCGGCATTCCTCGTGACGCTGCTGCCGTCGCTGGTGAGTTGCGCAGACGGCTCGGGGCAAGTGCTGCCGACCTTTGGGGGGCACAAGGCGGCAGGCGACCTGCTGAGCGACGTCACGGAGGACTTGGGCGGTGGCGTCACGCGCCAAACGACAATCGTCTCTTGGAAGAGTCTACCGCCGCGAGGCGTGGCGACGACGCAGAAGATGATTCGTACGATCACGCCGACACCGACCGGCGAGCTGCGTGAGATCGAGATGAGCTTCGATCCCGCGCTCATGTGGGCGGTCAACACCACGCCACCGGGCAAGACGAAGGTTATGCAGATCCGCTACGAGTTCGTGCATGGGCCGATGCGGGGCGAGAACCTGCGCGAGGACATCCTCGCGATCTCAAGCACCGTCGATGGCGTGAAGGGGCCGACGGCGAGGAAGCGCGTGCTGCGCACGCTTGGCTACGTCCCATCCGGCACGCCCCAGGAGCGATTCCAGCGTGGGGTCGAGCTGATCAACACGCACGGCAAGATTCCCGATGGACGTCCCGGCTCGATGCAGATCCTCGGCGACGTTCCCGACACTCCCGACGTGTGAGCCACGCAGGACGATGGGGGCCAGGCCTAGCCTGGCCCCTTTCGCATTCCCGCCTAACTTGTGCGTTCATGAGCGAGGAGCCCTTCACCATCGTGCAGCCGAGGCTCGCCGACGCGGCCGAAGTCATCTGCGGTGAGTGCTTCGTCGCGCACGCGAAGGCTCACCCTGGCGAGGACTACCGGCCGCACATCCCACCGGAGCAGCTCGTGGAGCTGCACAGACATGGCCTGCTCTAACCAGTGCTATAATGAGCGCATCTCCCTATGAAACTTGTGGCGCTCGGGATGACAACAGCACTCCTCTTCGCCCTCCCTGCACTCCGCGCCCTCCGCGGTTAGCCCTTTCGGCGCGCAGGATGACATCACTCGCTGCGCATGGCAACCATGGGGTCCACGGCCGTTGCGCGCAGGGCGACGAGCAGGCAGGCGCCTAACGCCGACGCCGCAAGCAGCACCGTCACTCCAACGAACGTGAGCGGATCCGTGGCGCTGATGCCGTAAAGTACGCCCGATAACAGCCGCGTCGCGCCGAGCGCAATCAGGGCGCCAATGCCGATGCCGATCCCGAGCAGACGCGCGCCCTCCCCCACGAAGCCACCGACAATTACGCGACGATCGGCGCCTAACGCCATGCGGATGCCGATCTCCCGCCTGCGCTGGGCGACCGACTGCGCCAGCACCGCCGCGATCCCCGCGAGGGCGAGCAGCAGCCCGATGACGCCAGCGACGCCGAGCGCGACGCCCGTCGCGCGCGCGGGAAAGATCGCGAAGCCGAGGTGGTCCTCGAGGGTGCCGGTGATCACGACGAGCTTCGGGTCCAGCGCACGGACCGTCCGCCGTATACCGCCGATCACCGCTGCCTGCGACGCGTGCCCGACATCCGCGACCACCGTCAGTCGCCCATGATACGACTGTCGCTCGGCGCGGAACAATATCGGCGTCGGTTGCTCGCTGAGGCTGCGGTACTTCCCGGTCGCGACGACGCCGATGATCTCGCAGGGCGAGCTCTTTCCCGGCTCGAGGTCCATGCTCACCACCTGTCCGACGGCGTTGCCGTTAGGCCAGAATCTCCGGGCCGTCGCTTCATTGACGACGCAGACTCGCGGTGTGTTCTCATCATCGCCGGTGGCGAACTCACGTCCCTGAAGGAGACGCGTGTCCATCGTCGCGAAGTAGCCCGGGCCGACGTCGAGGAGCTGGATAGTGAATTCATTCGACGTCGCGCCGGGGACTCTGATGCCAGTGACGAGCTTACTCGTCGAGAGTGGGAGATAGCTCGTCGTGCTCACCTGCCTAACGCCGGGGAGGGTGGCGAAGCGGTCCACGAGGCGCCGCTCGAGGATGCGTCCAGCGCTGTCGCTGTAGCCGAGGCTGTTGAGATCGATCTGCGCCGCAACATGATTGGCGACGCGGAATCCGGGATCGACGCTCTGCGCGCGCATGAGGCTTTCCCAACAGAGCGCCCCGGCGACGAGCAGCACGAGTGACACCGCAACCTGCGTCACGACGAGAGTGGTGCGCAGACGAGAGCGTCCGCGGCCGCTCGTGGAGCCGCGTCCCGCGCCGAGGGCGGCGGCTCTCGTCGTCTGGAGCGCGGGCAACAATCCGAAGACGAGGCCAGCGCCAAGCGCGAGGGCGACTCCGAAGGCGATGACGTGCCAGTCGACCGAGAGCTCGAACCGAATCGGCAGCGTCGGCGGCGCGAGGCGCAGCAGCTGCGGCGCCGCCTGTTGAGCAAATACGTATCCGGCGGCGCCAGCAAGCAGGCTCACGAGCAGGGTCTGGGCGAGAACGAGCTGCACCAGTCGTGCACGTGAAGCGCCGAGGACCCAGCGGAGGGTGATTTCCGGTCGGCGTGATGCCGCGTGGGCAAGAAACAGATTCGCGGCGTTGGCGCAGGCGATGAGAAGCACCATCAGCACGACGACCTGGAGCAATCCGACGAACGCGCTCACCGGCAGCCGAAAGGGTCCGGGCACGAGCGTCTCCGGGAAGAGCGCGACGTCGTATGCGCTGCGATTGTCGTTAGGCGATGCCGACGACCGCCCACGCTCCTCGATGGCGAGCTGTCGCGCGAGGAGTTGGATATCGCCCGTCGCGCGCTCGGCGGTCATGCCGCTTCGCAGACGGCCAACGGCGAACAACCAGTACGTGGACTTGCTGGAGAGCAATCCGCGGTTGTGCCGAACGGCTTCGGCGGCGGAGAATGGAACCCACACGTCCGGCCCGAACCCGGCGAGCAGTCCCGTGAAGCCCGGTGGCGCCACGCCGCCGACGGTGAAGGTCACACCGTTGATGTCGATCGTGCTTCCGACGACCCCGCGATCACCGCCGAGCCGCTCGCGCCAGAAGCGATCGCTAATGACGACAGTTGGTGTGCCAGTCGCCGATCCATCGTCCGGGGGCAGCGTTGCGGTGCCGAGGATGGCGTTCACACCGAGGACGCGAAAGAAATTCCCGGAGACGTACTGCGCCTGGGCGACCTCGCCTTGCCCGCCGCGCATCCAGCTCACCGTGTTCGGGTCGCCGTCGAAGGCGAGCATCCCGGTGAAGCTCTGATTGTGATCGCGGTAGTACGCGTAGTCGGGGTAGCTGAGTGGGACGTATCGCTCGATGGGAGATTGTGTCTTGGGATTGACGTTCCAGATCTGGAGGAGGCGACCTGCGTCCGCGACGCGCGGGGGCTGCAGCAGGAGGGCGCTGAGGAAACGGAAGATGGTGGTGTTGACGCCGATGCCGATCGCGAGGATGAGGACAGTGACCGCGGTGAAGCCGAGGTTACGTCGCAGAGTGCGCGCGGCGAATGCGGCGTCGCGGGCGGCGTTCTCGATGAAGCGGGCGAGAGGTAGTGAGGACACCGGGCGGCTCCTGGCGGGGATTCGCGGAGACGTACGGGTGTGCTTCTAGGGCAGTTCCAGAGATCTCTTTGGGAGACGGAACAGCGGGCCGCTGATGACACTGCCGGCCTGCGGCCGGACGCTGAAACCGCTGTCGGTCTCCTCAGCATCAAGGCCTCCCAGCGCCCGGTCCGAGTCGTTGGTCTTTGTTAAAGTGCTTCGGGACGCTTCTACCGCTCACCAATGCTTCCCGAGGCATTCACAAAAACAATGAGCGGCGGCGCCGGGAGCTCTCTCATTTGCTACCACGGCGCACGTATACGCGTTGCGGCGGGGAGTCGGCGTACGTTTCGATCACATACAGTGAGTCATGTCGAATGATGCCACTGTAGGCGAGGAAGCCAGGGTCGGTAGCCGAGTCGGCGATGACGAAGTTCAGGGTGTCGCGGGAGTGGTGGACGAGGTTCAGCCCGGGCGCAAACCGAGGGGATATGGTCATCGAGCTCGAGCTGGCACACTGCCAGTGGACGCTGTCGGCCATGTACCATCCGTCGAGGTCGACCTGGAACCAGCCGCCGGCGATGCTGCCCATGCAGCCGTTAGGCGTCGTATCCGACCGGAAGGGCAATGGTCGGTCGTTGATGGATACGAGCTCGTACCGACCGGGCCGGGGTGGGGCGCTGCACGCCAGCGCGAGTCCAAGCGCGAAAAAGCAGATGCCTCGGGATGACATTGGGTCGCTCCAGTTGACAGCGTCTGGGCCTCGGGCACAAGGTACACCCACGCATAACGGAGACCGCCGGACAACTGCGTTGCGCGTTGAGCGTGGCGCGTTGTGCGTGACGGCTTCAAACCCACTGCCCGCAACCCACATCCGCAACCATGTCACCGGCCACCCACCTTCTCGGCCTCCCCGGCATCTGCTTCGCAGCCGTTTTCGCATCACATCCAGCAGTCGCGCAGACGAGCCGCCCGATTCAGGATACGCTCAACCGGATCGTCGCGCACGAGCTGGGGCGACAGGGGCTTCCGGGGCTGCAGGTCGCCGTCGGCGAGAACGGTCGGATCGTGTACTCGCATGCGGTCGGGAAGGCCGACGTCGAGAATGGCGTCGCGATGACATCGGCGTCGCTCATTCGGACTGGGTCGATCGCCAAGTCGATCAGCGCCGTCGCCGCGATGACGCTCGTGGAGGCGGGGAAATTGGACCTCGACGTGCCTGTGCAGACGTACTGCAAGGAGTTCCCGACGAAGCCGTGGCCGATCACGACACGCGAGGTGCTGAGTCACACGTCAGGCATCCGGCACTATCGGGGCACCGAGGCTGACAACACGAACCACTACGCGAAGATGTCGGACGGCTTCGCGATCTTCGCCAACGATTCCCTGCTCTTCCAGCCCGGCACGCACTACAGCTACAGCACGTACGGATACACGGTGGTCGGGTGCGTGATCGAGGGCGCGTCGGGCCGCAACTTCTACGATTACGTGCATGAGCATGTGCTCATCCCCGCGAGAATGACCCACACCGTGGTCGACAATATTTTCACGATCGTGCCACATCGCGCGCGCGGCTATCATGGCCACGGCGACAGCGTCGCGAACGCGGGATTGATGGACGGGAGCTACAAGATTCCCGGCGGCGGGCTGGTGTCGACAGCCGAGGATCTCGTGCGCTTCGGGATGGCGTTGATGTCGGGAAAGCTGCTCAAGCCAAAGACGCTCGAGCAGATGTGGACACCGACGGGCGTGCCGCAGCTCGAGGGCGGCAAGCCGTCAAACTACGGGCTTGGCTTCGGGATCGAGGTCGTCGACGGGCAGAAGGTCATCTCGCACAGCGGCGGCCAACAGGGGACGACGACCCAGCTCGTTATGGTCCCGGCCAAGTCATTCGCGGCGGCGGCAATGGCGAACGACGACCAGGCGGCGCCGTGGGACGTCACCAACGCGATCATGGACTTCTATAGAATGCAGCGGCAGAGGTAACGCATGAGACCATCTCGCAGCTGAAGCTCGAGCCGCGGGATAATCGGGGCGTGCTCGCCGGCGGCCGGCGCCGGAAGTAGCTTCCCCCTCTCTCGAATCGAGGATCACCCCGAACGTGATCCACCTTCGCCTGTTGGGTGGCGTCGAGCTCACCGTGCGCGACTCGGGTCGCGAGCGGCGGCTGATGCTGCCGCCGAAACCGCTGGCGTTGCTGGCGTTCCTGGCCGTCGCCGAGGCGGAGGGGCGACCGGTGCGGCGCGATGTGCTGCTCGCGCTCTTCTGGCCCGAGCTCGAGAGCACGCGCGCCCGAGCCGCATTGCGTCAGGCGCTTCACCAGCTGCGCCGAGGGGTTGGTCAAGCCGCGGTCGATTCCGGGCGGGACGTCATTACCCTCTCGCCGGAGGCCATCGCGTGCGACCTCGTCGCCTTCGAGCGATGCCTCGCGCAGGGGGATCGAGCCGGCGCGATGGAGATCTATCGCGGTCCCTTGCTCCAGGGATTCTTCATCGACGGCGCGTCGTCGGAATTGGAAGGCTGGATCGAGAAGCAGCGCGCGCAGTTCGCGTCGAAGGCCTTCCTCGCCTGTTCCGCACTCGCGGACGAAGCCGTGCAGACCAACAACGGAATCGCCGCCGCGCAGTGGGCGCGCCGGGCGGTCTCGCTCGCGCCCGACAACGAGATCGCCGTTCGGCGACTGATCGAGATTCTCGACAACTTCGGTGATCGGGCTGGCGCGCTGCGCGTGGCCGGAGATTTCGCGCGCTGGTTGTCGGATGAATTTGGCGCGGCGCCCTCGGCTGGCACGCAGGCACTGATCGCGGCGATTAGATCGCGTGAAGCGACGCCACCCGCCATCGAGCCGGCTCCGGTCGCTGTTTCGCAATCCCTCATCACGCCGACACCGCCCGAACCGCGAGAGGATCTCGAAGCGATCCAGGAGGATCAGCCCACCCGACGCGCGCCCTCGCGACGCCGCGGCGTACTCGCGGCGGCAACCGTCACCGCCATGGTCGCCGGCGGCATCATGGCGACGCGCACGGGACGCGGCGCCACGCCTAACGCTACAGATGGCGCGACCAGCACATCGCCGCCGATCACGGTCGCGTCGCCCATCGCGCGGCGGCTTTACACTGAGGGAACCGACCGCTTCTTCGCCGGCGACGTCCGCGAGGCCGCACGTCTGCTCGACGCGGCGTTGGCGGAGGACAGCAGCTGCGCGATGTGCGCGTATTATGGAGCACTCGCGTACCGGCCTTTCGATGATGTCACCGCCAATCGCATGTTCGCGGTCGCGATGCGTCTCTCCGATCGCGTGTCGGAGCCGGAGCGACTGCTGATTCACTACCGGTGGGCGGATGTCACGAACAGCGTTCAACGCAGCGTCGTCGCCGACTCGCTCGTCAGGCGTTACTCGTACTGGTCGGAAGCGCAGATGGCCGCCGCCGAAGCCGAGAACATGCAGGCCCACTGGCTCGCGGCGGCCGAGCATCTGCGTCGCGCCATCGCCGCTCAACTGATCCCCAGCTCGACGGGCGATGACGCATGTTCCGTCTGCTCCGCCCGGCTCTTTCTCGTAGACCTGTATAGCGCCGCCGATTCCCTCCCCGCCGCGCTTCGCGTCGCGGAAGTACTGGTCCGGACCCGGCCGCACTCTCGTCCCGGTTGGCTCTCCCTCTCGCACGTGCTGGCAGAATCCGGCCGATACGACGAAGCCAGAGCCGCGATCGATACCAGTACCCGCTATGCCTCAGGCACCGATGCCGATGTCATCGAGCACGCCCAGATCGAGATCCGCGCTGGCAACTATGACGTCGCCGACCGCCTTCTCACGACCATGGCGCAGACCGGCAACGGCAACAGCAGGTTCGACGCACTCTGGTACAAGGTGATCAGCCTGCGGGCTCAGGGCCGCTTGCGCGAGGCTCTGGAGACCGCCGATGGGCCGATGCGGACGACTGAAACAGCATCGACGGAGGGAGTTGGCGAGTCGGAAGTTGCGGATGCGCAGGTGCGGTTCGAGCTTGGCCAGTATCGCCGCTCCGCCGAGCTCTTTGCGAGTCAGTCCTTTCCGAGAGACAGCTTCTCGGTTGCGGCGCTGGGAAGAGTCGCGAGACAGCGCGCTTGGACGCTGACCCATGCCGGAACGGCCCTGGCCGCGGCCGGCGACACCGTGGGGCTGGCAGCGCTCGTCGATACGGTGAAATCATGGGGCGCCCAGAGCGGCTTCGGGCGGGACCGTCTGCTTCATCATTATCTGCGCGGGCTGCTCTGGATGGCGCGCGGCCGGCCGGACAGCGCCGTGACCGCGTTCCGACTTGCGATGCTGTCGGAGACACAGGGCTATTCCCGCATCAACCTGGAGCTCGGCCGAGCATTGCTGTTGCTCGGTCGCGCCGACGAAGCGATTCCGGTGCTCGAGCATTCGCTCGCCGGGACGCTCGAGGCGGGAAACTTCTACGTCGCGCGCACCGAGATTCAGGAGGCTGTGGCTCGCGCATTCGAGGCGGCAGGCCGGCCGGACAGCGCGGCCATCTACTATAAAGAAGTGCTGCGAGCCTGGCGCCACGCCGACCCCCAGTTCCAGCCCGCGATCGAACGGGCCCGGTCGCGGTTGGCGACCGACGAACGCCTGCTCGCGACCCGACACTGAGGGTGGCAGGCACCCCGTCATCGTCACGATGACGGTTTCATAACGCTCGCCTGATGAGCATCGCCTATCCTCGGCGCTCGTATCGATACCCCACGATCAGGAGAAGCATCAGATGTCGATGTACCGCAGTATCTTCGCGCTGGGCGCGGCAGTGCTCACGGCAAGCGGTCCCGGCCACCGAGCGCTGCAGGTTGTCCAGCCCAACGCGAACACCACACGCGCGGGCACGCTGCGGGACGGAGTGCTGACCCTGAGTCTCGAGGCGAAGCAGAGTCTCTGGCGCTTCTCCCCGGATCGCGGACCGATGACGGTCGAGGCGTTCTCGGAAGCGGGGAAGGAGCCGATGATGCCGGGGCCGTTTGTTCGCGTCCCATCCGGCACGCAGCTGCGAATCATAGTTCGCAACTCGCTGGTGCTGCCTCTCACATTCATCACCCCAGCAGCGCTCCACGGCGGTCCCGATCGCATTGACGCGATGGACTCGATCGTCGTGAGGCCCGGTACCGTCGATACGCTGCTCACGCGCGCTGACGTCGCGGGCAGCTACGTGTACCGCGGATCACTCCCGGATGGCGTCAGCAAGATATCCCATATCGCCGGTATTCTCGCTGGGGCAATCGTCGTTGATTCGTTAGGTGCCGCCGAACGGCCACGGGAGCCAGTGCTCGTGATCATGGCGACGGAGGATTCCGCGTCGGCGGCATGCGACGACAGCTCGACCGCGAGCCGCGAAGCGGCGTTGAGCCAGTGTCGTGGTCGCCGGTTCTTTTACACCATCAACGGCACCCAGTGGCCGAACACCGATCGCATTCACGCGACCGTCGGCGATTCCCTTCACTGGCGCGTGATCAATGCCTCGTCGCAGGTGCATCCGATGCATCTGCACGGCTTCTACTTCCGTGTGGATGCGCTGACCGGACCCTTTGCGGATACGCGTCCGGCACGCGGCCAGCTGGTGGTCACGCAGCTGCTCGACGCGCTCTCGTCGATGTCGATGACGTGGTCGCCGGAGCGGCCCGGGAACTGGCTCTTTCACTGTCATTTCGCGCTGCACAACTCATCATTCTCAATGATGGCGACACCCGATGACCCCGGGATGCGCGACATGGTCGGTCTCGTCATTGGCACCATGGTCGCACCGCGGCGCGGTTTTGTCCTCGCCGGCCATCCGGCGCCGGCGCGTCATCTGCGGCTCGTCGCCGAGTCGATGGGCGAACGCAAGCCTAACGGGCCGGACACGCTGCCGGCGATGCACTTCGTGCTCGAGGACCACGGCCAGCGTGTAGACACGCACACGGACGTGAGCCCCGAGCTCGATCTCGTGCGTGGCGAGCCGGTGGCGATCACGATCGTGAACCATCTCGACGAGCCGACGAGCGTACACTGGCACGGCATCGAGGTCGAGGACAGCTACATGGACGGCGCGGCTGGCTTCAGCGGCGAAGGCAAGCACCTCGCGCCGGCGATCGCGCCAGGCGATTCGTTCACGGCGCGCTTCACGCCCACACGCTCTGGGACGTTCATGTACCACGCGCACATGGACGAGATGCGCCAGGAGCTCGCCGGCCTCGATGGCATGCTCGTCGTGCGCGATTCCGCCGGCGCTCGACCTAACGAGTATGCTCTCCTGTTCAAAGGCGACGGCCTCGCCGGAGCGCACCCATTCGAGATCAACGGCCGCGGGAACCCGGACACTCTCGTGCTGCACGTCGGGCAGCGCGCGCGGTTCCGGTTGGGCAATCTCTCCAAGGGCACCAGCACGGCGGCGCCGTCGTACTGGCTCACAGCGCGCCCGGACAGTACCGCGAGGATCGCGAAGGATACGATGCTAGTCCGCTGGCAGCCGGTGGCCAAGGATGGCTTCGACCTGCCGGTATCGGCCCGCTCCGAACAGGCTGCGCAACAGGTGGTGAGCGTCGGTGAGACGTTCGACTTCGAGTACACCCCAACGGTGCCGGGCAATCTGCGATTGGAGTTGCGAACGCCGAGGGGGGCGCATGCGCTGCTGATTCGTGTTCCGATTCGCGTTGAGCGTTGAGCGTTGAGCGTTGGGATACGGGATACGGGATACGGGATACGGGTGACCCGAGATCGATCGCGGCGGTTTTGCCTACATGCGCTCGAGATATCTCTTACCCCTGGTCGCTTTCGCCCTCGCCTGCACGCATACCGAGGCGTTGGAGCCGTGCCCCGCGCTTGCGTGCGCGCTTCCGCTGGCGCTCGAGATAACGCTCACGGGGAGTCCGGCCGGCACACCGCTCACGACAGCGTCGTATCGGGTGCTCCCCAGTGGCTCACCCATGCCATGCAGCCAGGGGGCGGCAGCCAATACGTGCGTGGTGTTCGGCTCACCCGGCACGTATCAAATCGAGATCAGCGCGACGAATTACACGACCGTGCAACGCACGATCGTGGTGGCGGCAAAACCCGCGGTGCGTTGCGCGTGCCAGTCTGACGACACACAGTTCCTCACCATTGCGATGTCGCCGGCGAGTTAATTGGCGGTATGCCGCCGCCGTTGGGCGTTTTCGTCAGATGTGCCATATGATCGCTTACCCAGCCTCGCTCGGACGCAGTACGGCTCGACCGAGCGAGGTACTCGTGGTAATTGCTGATCGCTGCAGTGGTATCATGGCGTTGCTCGGCTACGTGTCCGAGAGCCGCATACGGTAGCGCGTAATCGGTATCGGCGTGGATCGCGGCGCGCAGCTCACGTTCGGCCTCGGCCAGCCGCCCTGCCCCGTCGAGAAATCCTCCGTGTAGAGTGAGTACCACGGGATCGTCGGCGCGCATCAGAGCCGCGGTCTCGAGCTCGGTCAGCGCCGCCGTCGTGTCGTGCAGGAATTGCGCGACGGCCGAGAGGCGGACGTGCGCCATGTAGAAGCCAAGGTTCTCGGCGAGAACACTCTCGTAGGCCGAGCGCGCCTCTGCATAACGCCCCTCGCCGCCGCGGAGGACACCAATCGCGTAGTACAAGAAGTCCTTCGACACATATGGTACGACGGTCGAATCCTCGATGCGCTCGATTCGGTCGATGAGTGCCTTGAAATCGGCGACGGCACTGTCGGTTTGCCGCAGGTGTGCCCACGCGTATGCCCGCGGAACATGAAACATTGCGTCTTCCGGGTGCTTCCGGATCGCTTCGCCGAGTTTCGCGACGGCCTTCTTGTAATCGCCTTTCGAATACGCCCAGAGGCCGGCCGCTCTCGGATCGCGATCCGCGTCGCGCTCGCGGAGGTTGCTGATCTGCGAAGGGATATCGATGGCGACGTCGAGGAACGGATTGTACATGAATGCAATCGTGCGCAGCGAATCGATGGCCGCTCCGGCTGGGTCGTTAGGCGACGGCCTGTGAATCTGGCGTACAGACGAATCCGGAAAGAGCCGCAGCGTATAGCCTTGATTCAGAACCTGCCATCGTTCGTAATACGCCTCGGCCATGGTCGGGTCCAGGCGGAGCGCCCAATAGAACGCGCGGTCGGCCAATCCCTGTTTGAGCCACTTGATGCTATCGCCGAGCTTGTAATACGCCACCGGATCGTTGGTATCCGCGCCAGCTGGAAGCGTCGGCCGGGAATGAGGTCCGTGGAGATCCAGCGCCGGAAAGCGATCGGCGCGCCATCCCTGGCCGCTGTCGCGTATCGACGCCTGCATGATCGAGTCGTTATGACTACGCATGCTGTCCAGCCGCGAATGAGGAATGTCGGGCGGTGGCGGCTGGAGCGGCGGAAGGCACGCCGTGGCGACCACCGCCCAGAGGCAGGCTGGGGTCAGCAGGCCAATGACGTGCCTAACGTGTCTAGGCAAGGCTGACACCGCCGACAGACGTGGTAACAGTCCAGCCAATCAAGCCGTACATCGTTGCCCTTCCTCGCTCCGGATCGTACGTAGTAGGCATTGCGTGCGTCGAGAGGTGAGCAGAATGTAGGGTGCACCCTTCGGCAATGACAGATTCATGATGACCGAGTTCTTTGACGTTCAATTCGACAACATCGCCGAGGCCGCGGGACTCGTCGCAGCGCTGAGTCGACAGCTCGCATCGCCGCGAGTGGATCTGCGAGACATTGGGAGTGTCGAGGTTGGCATCGTCGCGCGTGGCGCGGGCGCGAAGGTCTATCTGAGCGCGGGGGCACTCACCGCAACGGAACGGGCGTTCGGTACGCCTTCGAGGTTCAGCAAAGTGGAATCGGTCCCGGCTGATGTCGTCTGGATTCTACGCGACGGCGAAAAGAAGTTCCTGGGTCGCGGTGACGTGCTGGGCCAGCTCATTCCCGACCCGCCCGAGCCGATGCACACTCAGCGGACATCGATCGGATTGGTGAAGTTCTGGCGAGATGACAAGGGCTACGGCGTCATCGAATCAGCCGACACAGCGCCGTGGGACATCTGGGCGCATTTCTCCGCCATCGAGGCCAACGGCTTCAAATCGCTCACCGTCGGCGAACAGGTCGAGGTGACGTATCTTCGCGCGAATCAGGATAGCTACCGGTACATTGCCCGCCGCGTTTGCCGGCTCTCGCAAGAGCAAGGGTGATGCTGAACGAGCGTTCCGGAAGCTGGATAAGTGTCGACGATCGTCGGGGTAGCATCCGGGAGATCGCGGCTGTTTTCGGCCTGACGGTCGGGGTCTGGCTCCTTTTGTGGGCGCTGAAGGGAAGCGTCGTGAGCTTCGAGTTCAGCCAGGCACGCCTCCTTCGCTCGCTCGAAGCCGAAGTGATCTACGTGCTCGTGCTCTGGCCCTGGCTCGCGTCGCGCGGATGGTCGTTCGGCGCGATCGCCGGCACGCCGCAACCCGTCGATATTCTGCGCGGCTTTGGGCTCGCCGTCATCGCGTACATCGCCTTTACATCACAGCGTACGGCTGGCTTGTATTCGACCCGCGGACTTATGACGTGCTGCTGCACGCGAAGCCTGTCGGCACCGCGGCCGCCTGGGTTGTCATCGTTGGCGTCATCATCAATCCGGTCGTCGAGGAATTCCTCTGGCTCGCCTACGGCATTACCGCGCTACAGCGCTACGGAACACGCACCGCGGTCATCGCCAGCATCGCCCTTCGCCTCACGGTGCATCTCTACCAGGGCCGTTTCGCATTCATCAGCGTGTTGCCGCTCGCCATGGTGTTCACGATCTACTTCGTTCGCACGAAGCGGCTGTGGCCCGTCATCGTCGCGCACATGCTGTTCGACACGCTCGCACTGTTGAGTATCGTGAGGCGCTGAGAGTCAGTCCTGCTTCGCAAAGGTACGTCGTACGATCTGCATCTCATTGTCGATACTCACGCCACGCCTGACCCCGTCCGCGAGCCAGCCTAACGCTCTGATGCGAGCGAAGTAGACGCTTCGATCGATTAGCTCAGCGTCGAAGGGCAGTTCGTACGCGCGGAGCACACGCTCGAGGAACGACTGGCCCCGAGCGACCACGAGGAACTCGAAGTCCCGCGCAGGGTCCCCTATCGTAGGCCCCCAGTCGACAATGCCCGTCAGGCGGCCCGTTAGGCGATCGACGAGGATGTGCTCGGGATGAAGATCGGCGTGAATGAATCGCGGCTCGCCGGCGAACTCGCTCGGCACGATCGAGTCATTCTCGATCCACGACCACTCTGCGGGCGCAAGCTCACGGAGCTCCGGCAGCTGCTCCAGGCACCAGAGCGCGCCGTCGCGTGGGTTGCGGACGCTGTACGGTGTGGCTTCCGCCTCGGCCCTCTCCGCCGCCGTGATCGGAATGGAGTGCAGCCGAGTCAGCGCGTGGCCGAGGTCGTCGGCAAGCTGGGGAGCCCAGGGGGCAGTCGGATGATCCGAGCCGATACCGGGGATGAAGGCGCCACCGAAAAATCGATACGGAAAGTGCGCACTCGGCGCGCCCCACAGGGAGACGTGCGGCACGCGGAAGGCATCACCGACTCCGGCCGCAACCCGCTCGATGGACGCAGCCTCCCATTCAAAGCCGTTATCCACGCCGGAATGTCGTGGAAATCGGAACAGCCATCGCTCATCGACCAGGTACGCATCGCACTCGCATCCCCAGCCGTGAAACTCGACAGATCCTTCGGCGAGATGGGGAAACTGCTCGCGGAGGACGCGCCTAACGCTATCCGCATTCAGCTCGCGGTCGTAGGGCGTCGGTTCCCACCAACCGTGAACGCGTGGGTCCCGCCAACCGTCGATGCTCGAGGTCCCCATGTTCGGGCTCGCTCTACGTAAATAGATCGCCGGACAGATACTTGAGCCCCGTGTCGACCGCCACCGTCGCGACGGTGTGACCCTTCCCCAACTCCCGGGCGAGTTGCAGCGCTCCGGCGACGTTGAGGCCTGACGAGGTACCAGCGAGAACGCCTTCCTCTCGCGCCAGGCGGCGGGCAACCTCACGTGCTTCCTCCTCGTCGATGGCGCGCGCGTCGTCGTACGTGCCGTGCTCGAGGTGCGGCGGCACGTAGCCCACGCCAATCCCTTCGACGCGGTGCGGGCCTCCATGGCCAGCCGTGATCGCGGGCGATGACGCAGGTTCCAGTGCGACTATGCGGGCCGCGCAACCTCCCGCCTTTAGCGCCTTTGAAACGCCCGTGAGCATTCCGCCGGTTCCCACCGCGCCGCAATAGACGTCGATGTCGCCGCGCGTCTGCGCAAGGAGCTCCTCGCCGATCTTTCGATAGCCGTTTAGCGCATCCTCATTGTGAAATTGATCTGTCCAGAAGGTGTTCCCTTCCGCGACAAGTCGCTCGACCTCCGCCCTCATTCGTGGAAAGAGGGCCGGGGTCACTTTGCCGCCGTCGCTCTGCAGCTCACGTACCTCGGCGCCAAAAGCGCGCATCGTCTGAAGCTTCTCGCGCGCGAAGGCGTTGGATGATACCGCAACGAACTGGAAGCCTTTTACCAGACACACCATAGCCAATGAAGATCCGGTACTTCCGCCGGTGTACTCGACGACGCGAGTTCCGGGACGCAGCGCGCCTCGCGCCTCGGCGCCCTCGATCATCGCCAGCGCCATGCGATCCTTGTATGAGCCGGTGGGATTGTACCACTCGAGCTTGACCACAACGTCAGCATCACGAGGGCCAGTGAGCTTGCGCAGGCGCACCAGGGGCGTGTTGCCGATAGCGCCAAGGATCGAGTTCGCGATGCCAGAGTCGGTCTGTGAAAGAAGGGTGTCGGTCATTGGAAGCGAGATGTGGTTTCAGCAAAGTGGCGCGCCAGCGAGCATTCCGAAAGAGCCGAGGCAGCCGCGCGTATCGTCGCCGGCCTCTCTGGCGTGCCTAACGTCTTGGCGCAATACCGATCCCGCCGAGTGGAGTCGTAGCGGTCCGGTTCGACAAGCCAGCGATGTAACGTCGGCGCTTAGCGATGTAGACGTCGAGTTCCCGAAAGAGCCCTCGTGGCAATCGCTCGGCGAAGCTCAGCTCCTCGACGAAGGCGCGCCACTCCGATCGTGCCGTTACCGTTCCCCATTTCGGCAGGTGCAGCCGGTCGAGACGCGCGTGCGTCGCTTCGTGGACAATGGTGAGAGCTATTCGAGCCGGCAATTCGGCCTGCACGTGCTGAGCTGCCAGGTAGCAGGTGCGGCTGCCGAGTCCGTACAGGCCAACGACCTGTGGTCGCAGGTCGTCGACGATGGAGATCTGGTCGATATCGCGCCGGAGTCTCACCAGACGCCGAGGGTCGAGGGACTGGATCAACTCGAGTGCATCACGAACTCTGTCCACCGCCGCGCGCAGCTGCTCATCACGGGTCAACACTGTACGCGCGTCGATGGGGATGTTCGAGAGGACGCCGAGCATCCGCCGCGGCCCTCTGCGCCGGTCCGCAAAGCGCCCGACGCGGCAGCTCAGCTGCCAAAGAGTTTCGGAAAGAAGAAGCCGGATTTTCCCCAATGGCATCCAGGTGGAGGCCTTTCGGGGCTTCGCGGGAAACTCCAGTAGTTCCACCGCGTTAGTGGCTCGTGCGATCGCGCGTGCCCTGCGGGCGTTGTGCCGCCGATCAATTATCTCATGAATGACAATGAAACCGACCGCAGCAAACGCCGAGATTGCCACGACGTTCCAGATCAACGACGTCGTGAAAATGTCGTGGACTGTATAATGCCGGTCACGTAGGCTCGAGATCTCGAACCAGGCACCAAAAACGAATCCGGCGCCGCCGGACAACCACCATGGCGTGTGTAATACCTTCGACATGATCGTACGACTCGAACCTCGTACATCGGGCAACAACCGCAGACATCAACGGTGTTCAGGGAATAGAGGGTACTGCGATGGCGAATCCTCGCGACGGCCGCGCTCGATCGCAATGCCTCGCAGCGTCTGACACCAAGGCCGCCTGCCCTTGTGTTGCTACATTGTGTAATCCACTGTTTTCCTGAGCTCCTTTCTTTGCCGCGACATCTAGGGCCACTGGCCGAGCCCGCCTAACGCGTCTACACATGCCGACTGCCTCATCTTCATCCCGCCCAGCGTCCCCGACGCCGTCCGACGAGACGCGAGCCTCTGTCGCGCCGAAGATGGTCTTGCCCGCCCCACGGCTCTGGCGGTCGCGGACCAACCGCGTCGCGCTCGGCGTGATCGGCGGTCTGGCCGAGAAGCTCGGGTGGGAGGCGAAGCCATTGCGCATTCTGTGGGGCATCGTCGGCTTTGTGTCGCTCCCACTCGGCGCGCTGCCGGCGATCGTGCCGTACCTCGCGCTCTGGGGCATCACGCAGGCGCGCGGCACGCCCGCTCCACAGCGTCCGCTGCGTCGGTCGCGCATGCATCATTTCATATCGGGGACTCTTGGCGGGGTCGCGGAGTGGCTGGGGCTGAAGCCAGCGGTGGTCCGCGCCGGGTTTGTGGGGCTGACGGCACTGACGCTGGTCTTTCCCGGTGTGATCGCGTATCTGGTGCTGTGGGCGAAGACGCCACTCGCGAAGCTCGAGTCGAAGTCTGGCCCGTTAGGCGACTGAGGACAATCGCAGGAGCCGTTAGGCGAGTGAGGATGTGGGCGCTATGGCCCTGAGCAACAGCCGAAAGCTATTTGTTTCAGCCGCCATGGTGACCGCGGCGCTTGCCGTGAGCGTGACCATCGCTGGGTGTCGTGGTCTACTGGAGCCTAAACTTCCCGCAGGAGCTGAGCGGTTCAGTCCTCCTGCCGTATACAGCGAGTGGTGGCAACTCACGAAAGGCTGCTCCGAACGCACCGGTGAACTGGCCTCGATTCGTTGGTACCGCACTCCCGGTCAGGCGATTCTGTATCGCGGCGAATGGGTAGCGGGATACTGGATGAGCCTGGGAAATCGCGTTGTCATTGCCGAAGGGCAGATGTACCACGGTTCGACCGTCCGGCATGAGATGCTTCACGCGTTACTCAGGCAGGGCGGCCACCCTCGCACAGAGTTCCTCGGCGCTTGCGCCTCTCTTGTCGGCTGTTCGGGTGCGTGCATGCACGACGTCGGTCGTTGGAGCCCTCCCGGCAACTACGTCGTCCTGCCACCCGACTCGCTGTCAGTTAGCACGGACGTGGAGCTCTTGCCGCGTGAAGTCGACGGTCAGCGTTGGCTGAAGCTCTGGGTGATCGCAACGAACCCTCGCGACGAGGCAGTTCTCGTTCGCCCTCGGAGTCGCAGCCCCACACCCGCAACGTTTTATTGGTACCTGATTGGACCGGACGGCATCTCTTCCGGCGGCGAAGTCGCCACTGACTCATCGATGCTGTTCTTTGCGGCGCGAGAGTCGAAGAGGTTTCGGTTCGACTTCCGTGTGGACACGCAGCCGAGTGAGTATTCTATAAAGCCAGAAAAGTATGCCATCGCTGGTTTGTACTCCCAGACCTTCTCCACATTCGATACACTCGAGCTGATCCCGTAGTCGGGTAATCGATACCGTTACGGTCCGGGAGAATAAATGAGAAAACCATACTGCCGCTCCCATTCGATAGAGAGCATCGCTCGCGATCTTCAATGGTCGGCGCGTTTCCTTGCGCGTAGACTGGGCGCCACCATTGCGTCGCAGATGTGCTTCATGACTCTGGGCGCGCTGAGTTGCGCCCATGCGCCGAAGCCGTTCGCTACAGCAATCGCCTGCCTGCCCCCGGCGACCCTCGATGACAGCTGGCAATTGAGAGATCTTCGAGTGTTCCGGCTTCGGCTCCCGAAGGGATTCGAACCGGAGACCAAAGTCTGGTGCGAACACGGGGGAATGTTTTTCGTACGCGACGCGGAACGTGTCGGATATTGCCTCGCGCTTTTTCCTGGGCCCGCACTGACGCTGGCGGATTCCGAACCATCGGTCAACTTTCTGGGCGCGCGCGCCCGTCTCAGGTGCAGCAAGGACACCGAGGGCAACTGGTTGATCGGGATTGACAAGGTGGGCGAACAAGGCAGGTACGTGCATACGTTCGCGCAGGTACACACCGAGGCGACGGCGGCGCAGCTCATCACGGCACTGCTGGCCGCAGAGCTGCCGCACTGACACCACAAGCTGAATGAGCGATTC